>JBGAFL010000087.1:0-12652 GCA_044227265.1 Methylobacterium sp. | reverse complement strand
CGGCTGACCTGACCCTGGACGATGGCCTGTGCGGAAAGCGGAACCGCCGCAAGCAGGGCACCGAGAAACACAGTGCGAACCGGCCTAGCGAACATCGTCAGGTCTCCCGCGCTCGGCGCGTCTCGAATCAATGCTGTGCGAGCGTATTGAAAGGCAATGCACCGGCCAAGCTCCGGTTCCGCGGCGGAGCGCGGACTGTTGCAATATTGTAAATGTCTGAGCATTCGCCCGCAGTCTGATGCTGCAGCGCAACACCCGTCAGGGAGCCCAGCGCGCAGCGAGGCCCCAGCCGGCCAAGGTCCGATCGATCCAGTCGCGCTGCGGCCCGAGCAGGATGCCCTGTGTGAGGCCGCCGCAGCCATCCTTCACCCAGGCCGCAAGCGCGAGGACGCGGCCGCCCTGCCCGATCGGGCCACCGGAATCGCCGTTGCAGCCGCCGGCCCTGCCGGCCTGCAGCCAGACCAGGATGCGGCTCGGGCCATGCGGCTCGACCACAGTGAGATCGACCGTGCGAAAACGCCCGAGCGAGCGCGGATCTTTTTGCCGCGTGGCACCATAGCCGCCGAGACTGAGCAGGGCCCCGGCCTCGGGCATCTCGGTGCTCAAGCCTGCCGTGGCGAAGCGCGCCGGCAATGGTTCGCGGGCGCGCAGCAAAGCCAGGTCGATCGAGCGCGTGCGGGCACGGATCGCATCTGCGGCATAGCCCGGATGCACGACGCGCTCCCTCGTTTCGATCAGCACCGGCTGTCCGGCCGCATCACGAAAATGGATGCGGTTCTCGCCGGCGCCCGACACGCAATGGCCGGCGGTGAGCACCGCATCGCGCGCGACGACCACGCCCGTGCAGACGCCGCCATTCGAGGTCAGCACCATGACGGATGAGGCAGCTTCCGGCGCATCCGGCGCCTCGCGCCCGCCGACGATCGCCGAGGCCGGGCCGAGAGAGATGGTCAGGAGGCAGAGGGCGAAGACGAACCGGCCGACCGTTCGGCTCCTGCGGCCCTTTCCGTCATTCCAACCCTCACCCTCATCCTGAGGTGCGAGGCGAAGCCGAGCCTCGAAGGAGGCCTCCAGCCAGCCGCGCGATCCCTGGAGCCCTCCTTCGAGGCCCGCTGACGCGGGCACCTCAGGATGAGGGGCAGGGTGGGATGAAGCGCGGTCGCTCGCGTGTCTCGGCAAGCTTTTCGGTCCCTGGCGCAGTTCACGAAGCTCGGAGAACGGCATGATCCCGATACGCTCGACTCCGATACGCTTGGCCGAACTCGGCGTCGAGCCGGTGAGCCTTGCCGAAATGCGTACCCATCTCCGCCTCGACGCGGACGACCCGGTTTCGGGTGGTGCTGAATGCCTGGCCGCTCGACGGCATCCTGCCGCTCGGCCTCAGCCCGCTCGTCGCTCTGGCCGAGACCAGCCTGGTCGATGCCGATGGTGAGATCGAAGACCTCGACCCTGCCCTGTTCCGGCTCGGTCCCGACTTTTGGGAAGCCCCCTGCCTGATCGTTTCGCCCGAGGCGCCGCTGCTCTTGGGCAGATCCGCCTTGATCGAGGTCACGGCCGGTTGCGGTGGCGATGGCCCGCCTGCGCCGGAACCTTTGCTCCAGGCGATCCGCCTGAGCGTGGCTTCCTGGTTCGAGAACCGGGGCGATGGCCCGTCCACCGGAACGCTGGCGCCGCCGCTGGACGTGGCCGGCCTGATCGCGCCGCATCGGCGGATGCATCTCTGATCCACTCGCTTCGGGAGAAGCCCGCAATGGCCCTTTCCTCCACCGCCCGCGTGCCGATCGGAGCGCGGAGATGCCGCTTCGTGCTCGAACAGCCGGTCGAGACGCCGGACGGGTTCGGCGGCAGCCTGCCCCACTACGAGGCCGGCCCGGTCCTCTGGGGCTCGATCGAGCGAATCGGCAGCGAGAACCGCATCGAGGGCGGACGCGGCGACCGCCTCGTGACGCATCGCGTTACCCTGCGCTACCGGCCCGGCCTCGCCCCGCCGATGCGCCTCGCCGCCGGCCTGCGCCATTTCGCGATCCGCACCGTCGGCGATCCTGACGAGCCCGCTCCTCGCTCTACGCGCTGCGATCCTGGCGCATCTGGCCGGCGATGCGGCGCTCGCCGCTCTGATGGGCGGTGTGCTGCGCCTCTACGACGAACCGCCGCGCGGTGCCGCCCCGGTCTACGCCGTGTTCGGGGATGGTCTCGTGCGCGACGATTCCGTCGACGATGCGCAGCGTCACACTCACCGCCTTGCGCTGATCGTGCACGGAAAACCGGGCTCGGCCCGAAGCGCCTGCGAGGCGGCCGAGCGCATCGCCGCTCTGCTCGTCGACATCGATCCGGAGCTCGATGGCCATCGGCTCGTCACCCTGCGCGTCGCCGAGATCGCGGCAATCCGGGATGACGCCACCGGGGCGACCCGCGCCGTTCTGACCATCGAAGCCATCAGCGAAGTGGCGCAGCCCTGAAACCGAGGGCTGTAGCCGTGGCAAGCGCGAAGGCGCGCCGCCGCCGATGCGGCGGACGCCTTCGACCGGCCAAACGCCATTCATCGAATCTGCAAGGAGCGAAGGATGAGTGCCCAGAAAGGCAAGGACCTGCTGATCCGGGCCGGCAACGGCGCGGGCGGTTTCACGGCGGTGGCGGGCCTGCGCGCCCGGCAGATCGCCTTCAATGCCGAGACGGTCGACGTCACCAATGCGGATTCGGCCGGGCGCTGGCGCGAATTGCTCGCCGGAGCCGGGGTGCGCCGCGCTTCGGTATCAGGCTCAGGCGTGTTCCGCGACGAAGCCTCGGACGCACGTTTGCGCCAAAGCTTCTTCGACGGGGTGATCGAGAACTACCAGATCGTGGTGCCAGATTTCGGCACAATCGAGGGGCCTTTTCAGATCTCCAGCCTCGAATATCGCGGCGACCATGCCGGCGAGGTCACTTTCGACATGGCGCTGGATTCGGCCGGCCCCTTGAGCTTCACGGCCGCGTGATGGTCAACCGCAGACGCGGCGAGGTGCCGCTGACCCTCGCGGGCAAGCGCTACACGCTCTGCCTGACGCTCGGCGCGCTCGCCGAACTGGAAGCGGCGATCGAGGCCGACAGTCTCAACGGCCTCGCCGAACGTTTCGCGAGCGGGCGGCTCGCTGCCCGCGACTGTGTCGCTCTGCTCGGCGCGGCCTTGCGCGGCGGCGGGCATGATCTCGATGATGCGGAAATCGCCCGCCTGCCGATCGCCGGGGATTTTCTGGCGATCACCGAAGCGCTCGGCGCGGTGCTGATCGCGGCTTTCGGCGAGGCAGAGACCAGCGAAAGCCCTTGAGACCCACGGGAGGATCGGCGCCGGGAGCGCAGGCTCTCGCCTTTCCGTGGGATGCAGCGCTCAGCTTCGGGCTCGGCATTTTGCGCTGGAGCCCGCGCGATTTCTGGACCGCGAGTCCGCGCAAATTTTTCGCGGCTCTGCCCCCCGCCCGACCGGAGGTGCGGCGCGCCGATCTCGACCGCCTGATCGCCGCTTATCCCGACACCTGATCGTGCTTCCGGTTCTCTCCTTCTTCCAACCCACACCCTCATCCTGAGGTGCCGCGTCAGCGGCCTCGAAGGAGACCTCCAGGGATCGGGCGGCCAGCTGGAGGTCTCCTTCGAGGCTCGGCTCCGCCTCGCACCTCAGGATGAGGGCGTGGGTGCGAGAGAATTCGAATGTGTATTCGCGCGATAGCCACATGAGGCTGCCTATGGCCACTACTACCGATCCCAACTCGGAACGTGCCTTCGAGCGCAGCAATGCCGAGCGGGCCAAGCAACTCCAGACCCTCGATGCGCTCGCCAAAAAATTCGGGCAGAGCCTGACCTCCGCGCTCACCGGCAACATCAATGCCGGGCGCCAGCTCGACGGGGTGCTCGGCACGCTCGCGACCAAGCTCGCCAGTCTCGCGGTGAAGACGGCACTGACGCCGGTGCGCGCCGGAATCAGCAGCCTCGTCAAGAGCCTGCTCTCGGCCGGCAGCGAGACCGAAACCTCCCCCTTCGCCCGTGGCGGCGTGCTCGACAAGGGCCGGGTGCGGCCCTTCGCGGCTGGGGGCATCGTCGCGGCGCCGACCTATTTTCCGATGTCCGGCGGCACCGGGTTGCTCGGCGAGGCCGGCCCGGAAGCGATCCTTCCGCTGAAGCGCGGCAGTGACGGCCGCCTCGGCGTCGCTTCGGGCGCAGAGCGCGCCGTCGCGGTGACCGTCAACATCGCGACGCCCGATGCGAACAGTTTTTGCAAGTCCGAAGCGCAAGTCGCCGCCAGCCTGGCCCGCGCCGTGGCGCGCGGGCGGCGGGCTCTGTGAGGGCGCTCCATGCCGACCGACTTCCACGAAGTCCGCTTCCCGCTCGACGTTGCCCTGCGCGGCAGCGGCGGCCCGAGCCGGCTGACCGAGATCGTCACGCTGGCTTCCGGCCGCGAGCACCGCAACAGCCGCTGGGCGAATTCGCGAAGGCGCTATGACGCCGGCTTCGGCATCCGCGACATCGATGCCCTGCATGCCGTGCTGAGCTTCTTCGAGGCGCGGCGCGGACGCCTCTACGGCTTTCGTCATCACGACCGCATTGACCACCGCTCCGGCCCTCCGAGCCTGGCACCTACGCCGACCGACCAGCCGATCGGCACCGGGGACGGCACGACGAGCGTGTTCCAGCTCGCCAAGACCTATGGCGATGGCCCCCTGCCCTATCGCCGCGCCATCGCCAAGCCGGTGGCCGGAACCATCTCGATCGCGGTGAACGGGATCACGGCGCCGGAGAGCGCGTTCACCTGCGATGCGACGACCGGGCAGGTGACTTTTTCGCCGGGCGCCGTGCCTGGACCGGGCGCGGCGGTCACGGCCGGTTTCTCCTTCGACGTGCCGGTGCGCTTCGATACCGATGACCTCTCCATCGATCTCGCCGCCTTCACGGCTGGCGAGATCCCGCATGTGCCGCTGATCGAGATCGTGCCGTAGCCATCCGATCGATCCCATCCTCCACCTCATCCTGAGGCGCGAGGCAAAGCCGAGCCTCGAAGGAGCCCTCCAGCCAGCCGCGCGATCTCTGGAACCCTCCTTCGAGGCCCGCTGGCGCGGGCACCTCAGGATGAGGGTGCGGGTGGGACAGGCGGAGTCGTGACGTCAGTACTGCTCAACATTTTTGCCGGCTACCGGAACCGGAACTCATGCCATGCGTCCCATCCCCGAAGCCCTCGCCGCGCGCCTGCAGGACGGGGCAACAACCCTCTGCCATTGCTGGTCGCTGACGAGGACCGACGGCTTTGCACTCGGCTTCACCGACCATGACCGCGATCTGACCTTCAACGGCCTCACCCATACCGCCCGCTCTGGCCTGGAAGCGGCCGAGGCCACAGCCGAGCTCGGCTTCGCGGTGGGCGGCGGCGATGTCGCGGGGGCCTTGAGCGCGGCCGGGATCACGCCGGAAGACATCGCGGCCGGACTCTATGACGGCGCCAACGTCGAAACCTGGCTGGTCGATTGGAGCGAGCCGGAGGCGCGCTTCCTGCTCGATGTCGCGACGATCGGTGAGATCCGGCAATCCGGTACCGCCTTCGTCGCCGAGTTGCGCGGCCTGATGCACCGGCTCGATGTCGAGCAGGGCCGGACTTACCGCGCTTCATGCGATGCCGAACTCGGCGACGCGCGATGTAAGGTCGATCTGACGGAGGCCGCCTATCGCACGGCTGGTAGCGTCCTCGCCATTCCCGAACCGGCGCGGCTGATCGTGGCGCTCGATGGCACCTTCGACGAACATTGGTTCGCAGGCGGGCAACTGGCCTGGGTTGGCGGTGAGAATGACGGGTTCGTCGCGGATGTGCGGGCACATCGGATCGAGGCGGAGGGAATCCGGCTCGATCTCTGGCAAGCCCCGCCGCGCCTCGTCGCGATCGGCGACGCCTTTGGCCTCACGGCCGGCTGCGACAAGAGCTTTGGCACATGCCGCGAGAAGTTTGCGAACGTCCTGAACTTCCAGGGCTTTCCGCACATGCCGGGCAACGATTTCGTCCTGCGCCAGGTGCCCGGTTCGGGCGTCGTGCTTGATGGCGGCAGTCTGTTCCGGTGAGGCGCCAATCCCCTCCCCCCTCTGCGGGGGAGGGTGCCTGCGGAGCAGGCGGGAGAGGGGGCGGCTCAGGTCTATCCGGAGAGGGCGGTGCTCCCCTCTCCCGACCCACTTCGTGGGCCACCCTCTCCCGCAATGGGGAGAGGGGATTCGTGCAAACCTGACAGGACGAGGATGCAGCGATGCTCGATGCGCACATCCGCGGCAATCAGGCGCAAAAAATCGTCGCGGAAGCCCGCGCCTGGATCGGCACGCCCTACCGCCATCAAGCCTCTCTGAAAGGCATCGGCTGCGATTGCCTCGGGCTTTTGCGCGGGGTCTGGCGGGCGGTGCTCGGCAGCGAGCCGGAGGCGCCGCCGCCCTATCCGCCGGGTTGGGCCGAAACCGCTGCGGGCGAGGATCCGCTCGTTGCGGCCGCCCGGCGCCATCTTTTGCCAGTTTCCGAACCGCTCCCCTCCTACCGCCCGCTTGCCGGCGACGTGCTGCTTTTCGCCTTCCGCGTGCATCTGCCGGCCAAGCACTGCGCCATCGCGACCGCGCCCGAGGCCATGGTCCATGCCCATGACGGCGCCGTGGTGAGCGAGGTGGCGATCACGCCCTGGTGGCGGCGCCATCTCGCTTATGCCTTCCGGTTCCCGGAGACCGATCCATGGCAACCCTGATCCTGGAGACGGTCGGTTCCACAATCGGCCAGGCGCTCGGCGGCCCGATCGGCTCGACCATTGGGCGCGTACTCGGTGCAGCGGGCGGACGGGCGATCGATGGTGCGCTGTTCGGCGGCAGCACCAAGCCGCGCTTCATCGAGGGGCCGCGCCTTGCCGAGATCGCCGGGCTGACATCGAGCGAGGGCGAGCCGATCCCGCGCCTCTATGGCCGCGCTCGGCTCGGCGGCACGCTGATCTGGGCGAGCCGACCGCTGGAAGTCGCCAACACCACGGTCGAGCGCTCCTCATCCGGTGCCAAGGGTGGCGGCGGCCAGAAGACCGTGCGCACCGCCTATAGCTATTACGCGAACATCGCCGTCGGGCTCTGCGCGGGCGAGATCGCCGGCATCCGCCGGGTCTGGGCGGATGGGACCGAGATCGACCTCACCACTTTGACGATGCGCGTCCATCGCGGCGGGCCGGATCAGCAGCCCGATCCGCTCATCGTCGCCAAGGAAGGCGCGGAGAACGCCCCGGCCTATCGCGGCCTCGCCTATGTCGTGTTCGAACGCCTGGCGCTTGCGGATTTCGGCAATCGCATCCCGCAGCTCGCTTTCGAGGTGATCCGCCCGGTCGGCGGCATCGCGGAAAAAATTCGGGCCGTCTGCCTGATCCCCGGCTCGACCGAATTCGGGCTCGATCCGGCGCCCGTGATCGAGGATGCGGATCTCGGCACCACGCGCCCGGCCAACCGCTTCCAGCTCCAGGCCGGAACCGACGTGCTCGCCTCGCTCGATGCGCTGCAGGCTTTGTGCCCGCTGCTCAAGCGCGTCTCGGTGGTGGTGAGCTGGTTCGGCAGCGATCTGCGCGCCGGGGAGTGCCGCATCGCTCCACGCGTCGATCTGGCCTCCAAGAATACGAAAGGCGATGTCTGGCGTGTCGCAGGCCTGCGCCGAGCGGATGTCGAGGTCGTCTCGCAGAATGGAGGCAGCGCCGCCTATGGCGGCACGCCCTCCGATGCCGGGCTCCTGCGACTGATCGCCGAACTGAAGCGGCGCGGCCTGGAGGTGGTGCTCTATCCCTTCCTGATGATGGACATACCGGCCGGCAACACTCTGCCCGATCCGCGCCGGCCGGGAGAGACGCAAGCCCCCTATCCCTGGCGCGGGCGGATCACCTGCGCTCCGGCGCCCGATCTGCCCGGCAGCCCGGATGGAACACCCGTCGCCGCCACGCAGATCGCCGCCTTCTTCGAGGGGCCCGAGGGCTATCGCCGGCTCATCCTGCATTACGCGGAGCTCTGCGAGGATGCCGGCCTGTCCGGCTTCATCATCGGCAGCGAATTCGTCGCGCTGACTCGGGTACGCGATGCCACCGGATATCCGGCGGTGGTTGCCTTCCAAGAACTCGCGCAGGACGTCCGCACAATACTCGGGCCGGATGTCGCGCTCGTCTATGCGGCGGACTGGACCGAATACGGCGCGCATGTGCGCGAGGGCGGGTATGTCCGCTTCCCGCTCGATCCGCTCTTTGCCGATCCTGCGATCGACGCCGTGGGCATCGATTACTACCCGCCGCTCTCGGATTGGCGCGACGGATCGAGCCATGCCGATGTGGAAGTGGCACCCGAGATCTACGACCGGTCCTATCTCAAGAGCCGCCTCGGAGCGGGCGAAGCCTTCGACTGGTATTATGCGGATGCGGATGCCCGTGCCGCGCAGACGCGCAGCCCGATCACCGATGGAGCCTACGGAAAGCCCTGGATCTACCGGGCCAAGGATCTGGTCTCCTGGTGGTCGAACCCGCATGTCGAGCGCGATGGCGGCATCGAGACCGTGGCGACCGCCTGGGTGCCGCAGGGAAAACCGATCTGGCTGACCGAGATCGGCATTCCGGCAGTCGATCGCGGCACCAATGCGCCGAACGTTTTCCCCGATCCAAAATCCTCGGAGAACGCCGCCCCGCCCTTCTCGAACGGCAACCGCGACGACCTGATCCAGGCGCGCGGGCTAGAGGCGATCCTGAGCCGGTTCGATCCCGCCCTGCCCGGCTTCGTCTCCGCTCAAAACCCGGTCTCGAGCCTGACCGGCCAGCGCATGGTCGACCCCAAGAACATTGCCGTCTGGTGCTGGGATGCGCGGCCCTTTCCCGCCTTTCCGGATTTCGACACGGTCTGGTCGGATGCCGGCAATTGGTCACTCGGCCATTGGCTCAACGGCCGCGCGGAGGGCCAGGAGCTCGACCGGCTGCTTGCCGCCATTCTCGCCGATTTCGGCATCGACGAGCCGCTCGACATCGACATCACCGGCTTTCTCGATGGCAGCGTCATCGACCGGCCTCTCTCGGCTCGCGCCGTCCTGGAGCCGCTCGCAGAGCTGTTCGGCCTCGACGTCGTGGTCTCAGGCGGAACCTTGCGGATCACCGGCCCGCGCGGGCCGGAGCCGATCGTCGTGGACACGGAAGAATTCGTTCTTCGCTCGGAGGAGGCCGCGCCCCTGCGCCGCGTGCGCATCGAGGACAGCGCCCTGCCGCGCAGCCTCGAACTCGGTTTCAGCGACGGCGAGAGCGACGATTACCGCCATGCCAGCGTGTCGGCCCTGCGCCCGGCCGGTGCGCGGCGGCGCGAGACGCGGATCGAGGCAGCCGTGGTCACGCGGCGCGGCCAGGCCGAGATGCTGGCCGAAGCCGCTTTGGAGGCGAGCCTCGCCGCGCGCGACACGGCCGCCTTCAGCATGAGCCCCCGTGCGATCGCACTGGAGCCGGGCGATCGTCTGTTGCTGCCCGATGGCGCCCTGCACCGGATCGTGCGGATCGCCGACGGACCGGGCGGGCGCAATATCGAGACGGCCGGCGTGCCGACGTCGAATCCTGAGCTTGGAGGCTCGGGTGCAAGCCGCCCGCGGCCGCGCCGGACGCTGCCGGCCTTGCCGGGCCCCGCCTTCGCGATCGTGCTCGATTTGCCTGTCACACGCGGCGATCCTGTGCCGCTTCAATATCTCGCGGCTGCGGCCGAGCCCTGGCCCGGTCCGCTCGCTGTGTGGCGCGCGGATGAGAGCGGGTCGCCGCTGAGCCTGCAGCGGCTGATCGACCATCCCGCCTGCCTCGGCCGCACACTGAACGGTCTCCCGCCCGGCCGGCTCTGGCGCTTCGATCGGGGTACCGCCCTCGATGTCGAATTGCGCCATGCCGATGGGCTCGGTGCGGTTCCCGAAACCTCGGCACTCGCCGGCGCGAACCTGTTCGCGCTGATCGATGCCGATGGCACCGTGGAGATTCTCTCGGCTGCGGGAATCGAACTGATCGGAGCAGGCACGTTTCGCCTCACGCAAATGCTGCGCGGACTTGGGGGAAGCGAGGCGGCAGCCGCCCGCACATTGCCGGCCGGCAGCCTGATCGTGCGTCTCGATGACGGCGCCGTGGCGCCGCTGGCGACACGGTTCGACGAAGCCGGCCGCAGCTTCGCCTATCGTCTCGGCCCGGCAAGCCGCGATCCGGCCGATCCAGCTGCGATCGGCTTCTCCGCCACGGCGGGTCTCTTCGCCTACCGGCCTCTGGCGCCGGTCCATCTGCAGGCCCGGCGTGAAGTGGGCGGCGTGCGCTTCTCCTGGATCCGCCGGGCGCGGCGTGACGCCGATGCCTGGGAGCCCATCGACATCCCGCTCGACGAGCCGAGCGAATCCTACATCCTCGACATCCTCGCCGAAGATGGCAGCCTACTGCGCTCCTTGAGCGCCACGTCGCCGAACCTGCTTTACGCCGCCATCGACGAGAGCGCCGATTTCGGCGGCCCGCAGGCCGAGATCTCCGCATCGGTGGCGCAACTCAGCACGGTTGCGGGGCGCGGTGCCTCCCTGCAGACGCAGGTGCCGATCCGCGCCGCCTGATCACTCCTACGGCGATCAACCAAAAGTCTCATCCCCCAAAATCGAATGGAGCCGTGACCGATGGCGGAGACCCGCAATCTCGGCCTGAAGCTGCTTGCCGCCGCTCAAGCCCAGAAGCACGTCACTCACAATGAAGCGCTCGACCGGCTCGACGCCCTGGTCCAGCTCTCCTGCCTCGCCAAGAATCTGTCCGCTCCGCCGCCCGACCCGGAAGAGGGCGACCGCTACCTCGTCCTCTCCGGCACCCCGACCGGAGCCTGGAGCGGATTCTCCGAAAAGATCGCCCTGCGCGAGGGCGGTGTCTGGGTCGGCCTCGCGCCGCAGGCCGGCTGGCAGGCCTATCTCGAGGATGAGGGCGAACTCTACATCTTCACCGGCACGAGCTGGCTGCCCTATCGCGCGACGCTGCTTGCTCTGCAGAATCTTCAAAGGCTTGGGCTCGGCACCAGCGCGGATGCGACCAATCCCTTCGCAGCCAAGCTCAATGCCGCGCTCTGGACGGCACTCGGCACCGGCGAGGGTGGCAGCGGCGATCTGCGCTATACGCTGAACAAGGAGGGCGCGGCCAACGTGCTCTCGCTCATTTGGCAATCGGGCTATTCCGGCAGAGCCGAGTTCGGGCTCGTCGGCAGCGACGACCTCTCCCTGAAGGTCAGTGCCGACGGGTCCGCCTGGAATACGGCGTTCTCCGTTGCGCGGGCGACCGGGTCGGTCTCTTTCGATCGCGGCGTCCTGCGCGAAGAACTCACGGTGCTGACCGCCTCCGGCAACTGGGCCAAGCCTGCCTGGGCGCGCAGCATCACGATCGTCGTGATGGGCGGAGGCGCGGGGGGCGGCTCAGGCAGGCGCGGGGCGGCTGGATCGGTGCGCTCGGGCGGAGGCGGAGGCGGGGCCGGAGCGCTCGTCAGCGAGACGCTTCCGGCAAGCGAGATCGGGGATACCCTCACCATCACCATCGGCACGGGCGGAAGCGGCGGAAGCGCCCAGACTACGAACGACACCAATGGCGCCGTCGGTTCGGACGGAGTCGCTTCCTTCGTGCGCGATGGAGCGAACTACCTCGTCTATGCCTATGGCGGCGGCGGTGGCGGAGCCGGCTCCACGGCGGCGGGTGCGGCGGGCACGGCCGGCAACGCCTTCTCGGTCGAGCCGGTCGGTGTCGGCGGAGTGTCGTCCTCGACCGGCACCGTCGGCGGGTCGGCCGGTGCGGGAAACAAGGGAGCGGGCGGCGGTGAGGGTGGCGGCGGCCTGACCACGGCCAACGTGGCCTCGGCCGGCGGCCTCGGCGGTTACGGCTACATGCTCGGCTTCACGTCGCGGCGCTCGGCCCGTGGCACGGCCGGTGCCGTAGGCAGTGCCGGTGGTACCGGAGCCGACAAGGCCTGGTCGCGTGGCGCCGGGGCCGGCGGGGGTGGCGGAGGTGCTGGCGATTCGGCCGGTTCCACTCCCGGTGGAATCGGAGGGTCCGGCGGCATACCCGGCGGCGGGGGCGGTGGGGGCGGTGCCTCCACCAACGGCGCGGCATCAGGCGCGGGCGGCCAGGGCAGCCGCGGCGAAGTCTGGATTCTCTGCCGGGGCTGAGCGGCCGTCACAGGTCCGGCCTGCCGAGCAGGCTTCCGTGAGACATTGACCGATCCGGATCGCGGTTGCGCGTCCGGCAAAGCCCCAAAATCTCGCCTCCCTTCGCACATCGCCGCGAACGCGAGCCTGCGCCTCGATCCTCTCGGGGCTCCCCCTCGACATTCTTCGGAGACCATCATGACCACGACCGCATCAATCGCGGACGCTTTCGCGCGCCTGCGCGCGGCTGGGTTCGTCGGCAAGGCCGTCAGGCTCGACGATCTCGATCTGCCGCGCATCGGCCACCGGATTGGTGTCGGCGAGGACGAGATCCACGCTGTCATCGATGTCGAGGCCGCAGGCGGCGGCTTCGACACGAAGAAGCGGCCCAAGATGTTGTTCGAGCCGCATGTGTTCTACCGCAACCTCTCGGGCGCGAAGCGCGAGGCCGCGGTCAAGGCCGGGCTCGCCTACAAGGCCTGGAAGCAAGGCGCC
>JBGAFL010000086.1:0-13327 GCA_044227265.1 Methylobacterium sp. | reverse complement strand
CGGACGGCGGCCAATCAGAATGGCCGGTTAGCCCCGTGGCAGACACAGAACCTGCTCTATCAGGGCACGGACATTGTCACGTCGCTCGCGGGCGGCATGAATCCGGCCATGGTCGCCCTTCAGCAAGGCGGCCAGATCGCGCCGATGTTCATGGGCGAGGGCAAGGCGAACCTCAAAGGCATGTTCACGCAGGCCGGCGAGGCGGCTGGTTCGCTCGTCGCGAGAATTGGTCTCGTTGGTGGTGCGCTCGGCGGGCTGACGGCGGCGGTCGGCGTCGGAGCGGCGGCCTGGCTGTCCTACCGATCGGAGCAGCGCGACGTCGAGCGCCAGCTGGACGGCATCGGCCGGGCGTCTGGCGCCACCATGGGCCGGATCAACGCGATCGCGCAATCGTCGGCGGCTGGCGCCGGACTGTCTGTGTCCGAGGCGCGCCGGTTCCAGGGCGACTATGCCGCGACGGGCCGGATCGATGCGAGCCTGAACGCAGGCCTGCTCGGCGTCTCGCGCGATTACGCGCTGCGCACCGGACAGGACGCAGCCGAGGCCAACAAGGCGCTCGCAAGCTCCTTCGCCGATCCGACCAAGGGCGCGCAGGAACTGAACAGGCAGTTCGGCTTCCTCGACGACTCGGCGATGGAAATGATCCGTCGCTTTGATGCGCAAGGCGACCGGGTCCGGGCGCAAAGTATTTTGATGCAGGGCCTGGCGAACGAGACCAAGGGCGCAAAGGATCAACTCGGGTTCTTCTCGCGGTCTTGGAATGATTTCTGGACCACGACCAGCAACGAGTACGGTGCGATCGGCAAATTCCTAGACCGGCAATTCGGCGGCGGGGATATCGACACAAGAATTGCGGCAGCGCGCGATCGATTGGCCGCAGCGAAGGGCAACGCTTACTCTCAGACCGATATCGATGCTGTCCGCAGGGCCGGCGTAGAGGGCGGGTACGCGCCCGAAAGCACTTTCTCGGCCAAGGAACTTCAGGCCAACGTTGACAAGCTCCTCAAGGAGAAAGCCGACATCGACGGCAGGATCCTCGATACGCAGCGCAACCAGCGCTCGCTCGAGATCGGCGTCACCGTGCGTTCGCTACTGCCCGAGATGACTCAGTTTCACGACCTTGAGGATCAGGCGACCAAGCTGCGCAAGGCCATCGAAGACCCGATGGAGGTCAAACTCGAGGGTCGCGGCCTTGCCGATGCTGAAACCGCGTTCGGCCGGATCAGCGAGAAGGTCCGCGCCATGCGCTTGGACATCGAAAGGTTCGGCTCAGCGTCGGTTGCAGCGCTCAACCGGGCCGCTGACGACCGAGCCGCATTGACCGGACTTTCCGGTTATCAACGCTCGTCCGTACAGATCGGGCAGCAGTTCCGCGGTCGGATGCGGGACGAGAACATTCCGCTCGATGCGCCGACTCCTGCGCAGGTGCAGGCAGATTTCGATAAACGGATCGGGTCGCTCAACCTGTTCGATCGCTACAAGCTCGAGGAGGCACTGCCCGAACGTATGCGTGTCGCTCGCCAGGCGGAAGGCCTTCGGCGCGAGCGAGACGTCAATCTCGACACCCTCGGCCGCGAGAGCAACGTGGAGGCCGAGAAGCGCCTGCAGGCCGCAAGGGACAGCGCGGCACTGTCAGGCCTCTCTCCCTACCAGCGCCAGATCGCCGAACTCGACCAGCGTCATCGTCAGCGGATGGAGGAGGATAAGGGAGCTCCTACGAGAACGCTCGCGCTCAATCAGCAAGCCTACCAAACCGAGCGCGGCGCCATCACTGCCGAGGCGTATAACCGGCCGCTGCGGGATGCCAACAAGGCGCTCGACGAGCAGGTCGCGGCTCTGAAGCTGCAACAGGACTCGTTCGGGCTGTCCACGGAAGCGGCGGCGAAGATGGCTGCTCAGCAGCAGCTCGTGAATCAGTACGCAAGACAAGGCATCACCGACTTATCGGGCGTCAACGACAAGATCGACGCCTACGCCACGGCTGCCGGCAAGGCCGCTGCGGCAGATGAGGATTGGGCACGGCGCAGAGCGAGCGCGCTCGGTAGCCTCGACGACATCCGTGGCGGCTCGCGCAGCGCCATCTCGGGCGTCCTGTCCGATGTCATGAAGGGCAGGGATCCCGGTCGGGGCCTGCTCAGTTCCGTGCAGGACATGACCACTCGGATGGTCGACCGGCAGATCACCGCGCCCTTGGTCGCGGGCGCTCTTGGACCGGACGGCAAGCCCGGCGGCGGCTGGTTCGGCGATTTGTTCACGAGCTTCCTCGGCGGCGGCAAGTCCAATGTGTCGTCAATGAGCGTGGTCGCGTCGAGCGTGACGTTGACCGGCCCAATTGGCCTCGGCGGAGCAGCATTGCCCTCCCTTGTCGGCGGATCGACAGGCACGAGTGGCTCCGGCGTAGCGGGCGCGGCCGGAGTAGCCGGAACCGGTGTGACCGGCGTAGGCGGGACCGCCGTGCGCGCGCTGGTTGGAACGGGCACATCCGGCAGCACCAGTATTCTGGACCTGGGCGGCAAGACGGTCGTCGGCAATCTGGTCGGAGACGCCGCAAGCGCTGCGAAGGCCAATGCCATCGTCGCGGGCTTTACTGGTGAGAAGGCCGAAACCGTGAACTATATCCGCAAGGCTTGGACCGAGCGGGGTATGGATCCCAGTTATGGAGTGCGTGTCGCCAGCGGCGAGAGTTCGTTCAATCGGAACGCCGCGAAGGTCGACAACATCGAGGAAAGCTACGGCGTTTTCCAATTAAACGCCCGCCGAGGGCTCGGTGTCGAGGCTCTTGCCAAAGGCATTAACGTCCGCGATCCGAGCACCTGGAGAGAACAGATCGACTTTGCTGCCGACAAGGTGAAGTCTGGCGGCTGGGGGCCTTGGTCGGCGGCAACGAAGGCCGGCATCGGCCGTTGGGACGGCGTCAATCGCGGTAGCGACTCCTCTGTCCCGAAGCTCACAACGCAGCCTGTCGAGATCAAGCCGCTCAGTGAGAGCATCAAACAGATCGACGACGCTGCGGCGCGGGCGGCGCAGGGGGTCGGGGGCCTCAAGTCGGACCTGATCCAGTTGCCCGGCCCGCTCGGACTGGCGAGCGATGGCTTGACCAAGCTCGGGACCTCAGTCGGAACGCAGGGCGGTGGGCTACTGCAAGCGCTGGCGAGCGCCGTCACCAGCGCATTCTCGTCATCCGCCGCGCCGGCCGCCGCCGCCGTCGGCTACATCCCCGCCTACGCGCTGGGTCACATTCCGTGCTACGCATCCGGCAGGACCAGCATCGACGCCGCGTTCGATGGGCGCCCCAGTCTCTCGGCCCGTGCACGTGTGGACGCGTCCGGCGTGATCCGTGGTCCAGGCACATCCGATCCGCCTCTCGAACCGCGAGGCGATCATTCGCGAGTCCGCCGTCAAGTATTACGGCACCGACGTCATTCGCGGGATCAACGAGCGCACGCTCGACCTGTCGGGTTCTACCAACCGTGGGGCTGTGCGGGGCCGTGCGGCGACACCTCGCGGACTGATCGAGGATGATCGAGGCTCCTTGTCGCTCCGCGCTCCCGCTACTGTCGTGGATCGCTCCATTCCCCGTCGCCCCGCTCTGATGCTCTCTGCCGGCAGCGAGGCGCCAGGCCTTCGCCGCGCCGTCCAGGGCGCAGTCGATCGGCCCGCTCTGTATCGCCCGGAGGAGGCGAGGGGCGTGTCCTCGGGCCGCCCGCGCGCCATGTTCACCGAACGCGTCGTGACCCACCCGGTCGCCGGAAGCCCAGGCATCCTGACCGATCAGCGCTCGCCACTCGGGGGCCGTCCGCTCGTCGACCGTATCCGAGACGTGGCGCCGGGCAGCTTCTCGCGGCCGTCTCTCGGCGCCACCGATCGTTCGGGACAGGACAGGCCGACCCGCACGGCTCAGGGTTATGCGGACGGCTTCCTGCCCCGCTACGCCGTCGGGAGAGTTGGCGCCGCTGGAAGCGAGCGGATCGTCACAGCCGCGCCCGGCAATCCCGTGCGGCCGGCGCTCGGAGGCGCTGTGCGGCCATCGCGCGGCGCACCCGCATGGCCGGGCGGCATCGTATCCAGCCACGCCCTCGGCTACCTGCCGAGCTATGCTGCCGGCCGGCCCGATGCCTCATCCCGCGGAGCCCTTCGCTACGCCGGAACGCCGCTCACGACACGCGCCTCGGTCGACGCTTCCGGGATCATCCGTGGCCCCGGCACCGGAACCTCGGATTCCATCCTCGCCTACATGGATCGCCGTGGCCCGATCCGCATATCGAACGAGGAAGCCATCATCCGGGCCGATGCGGTCCAGCATTACGGGTCCTCGGTCATCAAGGCGATCAACGAGCGCCGGCTCGATCGCGAATTGATCGTCGATCGCGCATCCTCGATCCGTGAGACCGCGCTGCCCCGCTATGCCGAAGGCCGTGTGCCGGATCGCCCGCGCTCGATGCCGATCTGGACGCCGCCACAGGTGCCGCAACGAGCCGCAGCGCCGAGCCAGACGACGGTCAACGTCGAACTGATCGACCAGGTCGGCGTCAAAATGGAAAAGCGCGAGGTTCCCGATGGGCGCGGCGGGCGCAAGCAGCAGGTCTTGATAAAAGAGATGGTGGCCGGAACCGCCAGCGATCCGCAGGTTCGATCGGCTTTTTCCAGGTCGCCCGTGGTCCGGCGGTGAGATAGCCCGACGCCACCTCACGCCTGTTTTTTGGCCGGGCGTCTGGTCGGCTTCGCTGAGGCGACCCGGCTGTGCGAGGGACTGCCGCCAGTCAGGAGGGAATAGAGCGCGGGCGGCAGCACTTCTCGAGCCGGCCGAAACTCAGCGAGTTGCTCTTTCGTGAGCTTGGGGGCGTCGTCGCCGTAGAACACGGAAGTCTTGCGAGCCATCGCCGATCACGTGAATTCCATCATCGCCGCTAACCGGCGTGACCGGCCCAATAGGCGGCACCCCAGCCAACGGCGACGGCGACCAGAGGCACGGTGACGAAGGCGACGATCTGAATGTCCGTCATGGCTTCGACGAAGCCTTGCTGGGGCGGGTAAGCCGTTCAGTTACGAGATAGACCGCAAGGCCACCGAGGCCGAGCAGGATCGGCGCGACGAACAGAATGTAGGTGCTGCCGGAAATCATGGGGTCAAGCGACTGCTGCATTGAACGGGACTGGAGTGCTGAACCCTTTCCGCCGCCCCTGTGCTACTTCGATACAGCGCCGGGCTTCATCGACGGGCGAGGCGACGATCCGCGATAGGTGTCGATCGAGCATGATCGCGCATTCCGGCCACCGTATTTCGAAGGAGAGGACGCCCGACACGAGGCACCGTATGAAGGCAGTCGCCAAATCGGGCCTTACCTTTAGTAGCGCCTTGTATTCTTCGAAGATCCTATCGGCATGTTGCTGTTCCGCCTCCGAGGGCATTTTTTGATTCCGCGCGCGCTGCCGTTTGGCCGCAGCAATTGCCAAAGGGCGGCTCGGAAGGTCGTGCAAGGTCTGGTTAAGTTCCAGCGCAAATTCCAACAAGCCGAGCGGCGTCGCCTCGTCATCGAGGGCTTCCAGGCTCTCGCAGTGCAGGCGCAACAGATTGATCGCCTCCTGAAGCTCGATCTCGCGTACGGCGTGCATAGTTCGACGCGCGTCGACGGCCATCGAGCCGAACGCCAAAATGAACACCACTGCGATAACGCTGAGAATGAGAGGGTCAGTCATCGCGGGCATCGGCTGATTCCGTCGCGTCGAACAAGGTCGGTTGATCCTTACTCACTTTAAGGCGAATGCGTTTCTCAATTTTTTTCCGGCGCTCGCGGTCACGACTTCGTCCGGCGACATCCCCCAACGCGTGTATTGCCAGTCGGCCGCTACAGGACTCGACATCGCCAACAAGACAAGAAGCCACCGCATGCCTGACCTCACTCGCCCCGCTTATCGATCGAAAGACTGAATTCTACCGCCGCACACCGGACGCACGCCAACCGCTATCCAGCCCCCCTTCCGGCGAACTCGTGGCAGCTTTGCAGGGAGAGACGAGCGCGAAGCGGGTCAGATACGCTCGCATCTCAAAGACAACGCTGGAGCGCGGGCAGGTAGGTCTTTCGCACCGCAGTATCGAGCGGCGGCTCGAAGTCGGAATTGAATGATACGCGCGAGCCAGTCGCGGACTTATTAATATCGGCAACACCGATAACCCAATCTCCGCCCTTCAATAGAACAATCCATCCATTTGCTTTCGGCGACGTAGTCACGCCAGTCGCCTCATTGTTCCAGGCTTCAAAAATACAGCCCGATAAGTTTTCCGGCGACTTCAACGACGTGAACTCGCGTCTGTTCGTCGACTTCGTCCGAACGTCTTGAACGGTCGCCGGACAGCCGCCGAGCAGCGTCCCGACCAGCCCCATCCCGACAATCTGAACGAGCGTTCGCATGGCGCTTCCCCAGTGGCCGTTCACGCGACGCGTGTCGCAGAACGGCTTCACCTACACGTTCGCGGAAGGGCGGCTCAAGACCGCGATAGATGCTGGGCCGCCGAAGATGCGGCGCCGGTTCTCGGCGGCCGTCCGGCTCGTTGCCGCGCAATACGAGGGCCCGCTCGCCGACATGACGCGGCTCGAGCAGTTTTGGAGCGACGATACCAAGGGCGGCACGCTGCCCTTTCTGATGCCTGATCAGACGCTGCTCTCGGCCGGCCCGGTCCCGACGATTCCGACGACATCGGCCATCGGCACCGTGGGCTGGTGGCTCGCGATGTTCGGCGACAGCCCACCGCAAATCGGCGCCGTCGGCGGCACCAACTACCGCGCTTCCTTCGCCCTGATGCTGCTGCCCTGAGCCATGCCTCGCGTCATCTCGCTCAACGCGCGCGCCGAACTCCAGGCGGGGCGCTCTTCAGCCGTGCCCATCCTGCTGGTGACGATCACGCATCCGAGCCTCACGGCGCCGATCCGGCTGTCAACAGACCCGACCGAGCGCTTCTCGGTCGAGCCTCTGGTCTACGGCACGCGCAGCGGCGGGAACCAATACCTGTTCGTCCTGCTCTCGGCGATCCTGCCGGACGACATGCCGAACACGTCGCCGCAGACCACGCTGGCCCTCGCCAACATCGATTCCGGCCTTTCGGCATCGCTTCGCTCGATCACCTCACCGTGCTGGGTCGATCTCACCGTCGTGCTCGCCTCGGCGCCCGACGACATCCTGGAACAGTACACGGGCCTGCGTGGACGACGTGGCTCCTCCAATGCCGCCCAGGTCTCGCTCGAAATCAGCCGCGAGCCCTTCACGTCCGAGCCGTGCCCGGCCGGGCGGATGACGAAGCAACGCTTTCCGACCCTGTTCGTGTAGAGGTCCAGATGGACACATATGATCGAAGGTCGAGCGACGATTTCGAGACGCTGACGGTCGCGCCCGGGATACGCATTCGCCTGGATCACCCGCCGGTTGAGGCGTGGTCGAACGCCTATATCGGCCTGCCCTGGCAGGACCGCGGGCTCACACGCGCCGGCATCGCGTGCTGGGGCTTGGCGCGGCTCGTCTATGCCGAGCAGCACGGGCTCGTCTTGCCGGATTACGCGAGCGAGGTCCCCGACGTCGAGGACGGCGCCGCCGTTGCCTCGGTCTATGCGCGCGCGAAGAGCAACCACCCCTGGATCGCAGTCGATCCGACGACGGCCCGGCCCTTCGACATCCTGGTGTTCCGGCGCGACGGGCTCGACGCGCACGTCGGCATCTTCGTCGAGCCGGACAAGATGCTGCACATCACCGAGGGAGAGGATTCGCATCTCGCCGACCAGCGACGGCCTGGCTGGGCGGGTCGCCTGTCCGGCGTCTATCGCCACCACGCGCTGTTGGGCGGCACCGTTGCAGCCTGACATCCCGGTTCTCGCCCGGCGCTCGGCTTTCGATCCGGGCCGGGACCTGCGCTATGCGGCCCCGCTCGGCTCCTCGATCGGGGAGATGATCGCGCACGCGGTTCCGGCGTCCCTGAACCGGGACGAGTTCGACATCCGCGTTTTCATCTCGGGCGAAGAGGTCCTGCCCGAGCACTACGACCGGGTGCGCCCGAAGGTCGGCACGCAGGTGCTGATCCAGGTCGTGCCGGGCAATGATGGCCTGCGAACCCTCCTGATGGTGGTCGTGACGGTCGCCGCCCTTGCCGCGGGGCAGTTCTGGGCGGCGGGTCTCTCGAGCACTCTCGGCGTCAGTCAGGCTATCGCTGCAGTAGCCATCACCACCTCGGTGCAGGTTGCCGGGGCGCTGCTCGTCAATGCGCTCGTCCCGCCGCGCAGCGATCCGACCAACCGCCCCGTCTATTCGGTCCAGGGCACCCGAAATCAGCTCACACCCGGCGGGGTCATCCCGCTCATCCTCGGCAAGGTCCGCTACGCGCCACCCTACGCGACGAAGCCCGTCACGGAAGCCGTCGGCAACAAGCGCTACGCTACGGCAGCCTATTGCTGCGGCTATGCGGGTCTCGTCGCCCGCGACTGGCGCATCGGCAAGACGCCGATCGAGCGCTACAAGAACGTCACTCTCGAGACCCGCAACCTTCGCGCAAATCCGGGCGACACCCCGGACACCAGCCCGCTCACGCTGACGCCAAAGGGCATCGCGGAAGAGTCGCTCTCCATCGAACTGCAGACGAGCGTGGTGCCGACCGGCGGCCCGCAAATCCGCACGACGCTCGCCGACTGCACGTCCTGCTCGTTCGACATCACCGCGCCCGGAGGAATCTTCGCCACCAATGAGGATGGCGAGATGGAAGCGTGGACCATCGACATCCTGTTCCACTACCGGCTCGCCGGCACGACCATCTGGATCACGGCCCCGCAGATCTCGATCACCTCACGATTGACCCGGCCGATCGTGCGGACAGTCCGGCTCGACTTCCCGCAGCGCGGTCGCTACGAGATCAAGCTCACACGCATCACGACCGATTGGGATGAGGCCGATCAGTCGAAGCGCGACACCAAGCGCAGCGGCCGCACCTTCTGGACGGCTTTGCGTTCGATCTGGCCGGAATATCCGATCAATGTCGAGTTCCCGATCGGGCTCGCCGCGGTCCGCATCCAGGCCTCAGGTCAGCTCAACGGCGCACCGGATGAACTGAGCGCCGAATTCTCGTCGATGTGCCCGGATTGGGACCGGGTCTCGCAAACCTGGATCACCCGCGAGACCAATAACCCTGCCAGCCTGTTTCGCTATGTCCTGACCGGGCCGGCGATCACCTATCCGCTCACGACGAGCGAGGTCGAGGCGCTCGGCGACTGGCACACCTTCTGCGTTTTGCGGGGGCTGACCTACAATCGTGTTCACGACTACGAGGCCTCGGTCCTCGACGTGCTGCTCGACATCTGTGCGGCAGGACGCGCGACACCGCGCAATGGCGGCACGACCTGGGGCGCGGTGATCGATCGGGCGCTCGACACCATAGCCGCCCATATCAGCCCGCGCAATTCGTGGGGTTTTGAGCAGTCGCGGGATTACACGATCTATCCCGACGCATTTCGGGTGCCGTTCCTCGACGAGACCAACGACTATCTGCCAGCCGAGCGGATCGTGCCCTGGCCCGGCTTTACCGGCGATCCCAAGGTCATCGAAGAGATCAAGATGCCGGGCGTGACCAACCCGGATATGGTCTATCGGGAGGCACGCCGCCGACAATACGAGATCATCAACCGGCCCGACACCTTCGTCGTCAACCAGGATTTCGAGCATCTCGTCATCGAGCGCGGCGACCGGGTCCAATTCAGCCACGATGTCATCGATCGCGCTCAGAAATCCGCGCGCGTCGCAGCCGCAGCGAGCGGCACCGTCACGCTCGACGATGTCGTGACCATGGAGACGGGCCAGACCTACGCGTTCTGGTATCAACAGCCGGACGGCACGAGCGTGCTCCACAGCGTCGACACCGTGGTCGGCGACACCAAGGTCCTGCGCGTCACCAGCGCCGGGCCATTGCCCGCCTGGGATACCCTGATCCATTTCGGTCCGGCCGCGCGTGTCTCGATGGCCTGCACGGTCCAATCCATCGAGTCGATGGATCACATCACGGCGCGTCTGACCCTCGTCGCGCATGCTCCGCAGATCGAGGACCTCGTCGCGGCCGAGGTCGTCCCGGCTTGGTTCGGGCGGGCCGGCGGCGTCACACAGGAGCCGACCGGAACCCCGCTCGTGCCGATCGTCACCGATGTCATGTCGGGCCACCTCGCCGAAGGGGCCGCGACAGATGCCGTGCCCTATCCTGTGGTCGTGCTGCTGCAGGCCGATCCGGCCGACACCATTCCGCTCGGAGCGTTCGAGGTCCGACACCGGAAGCAGGGCACAAGCACATGGTATCAGGCCTCGGCGCCGGCTGCGGCCGAAACCGTGCTGGTGCCGGGTTATGCGAAGGCGGACATTGTCGAGCTTCAGCCGCGCGCGGTGTCGATCAACGACAAGCGAAGCGCGTGGGGCGCGACCGTCACGCACATCGTCGCCGCGACCGATGCGCCGGTCCCGACCAATCTCGTGGTGGCGATCGAGCGCCGCACCGTCAGCGGAGGGAACCCTGCCGCGTTCCTACGCCTCACCGCGGATCCCACGACCCGCACGGATCTGAAGCTCGTCGGCCGCTACCGGAAGGACGGCACCACCACGCTGATCTCGCTGCGCCAGGACACGACGAACGCCTTCTCGCTGACCTCAGATGCGTTGAACGACGGCGATGCCTTCGTGGTCGAGGGCGCGAATTCGACCGCCTCGGGCGCCGATCGCAGCGACTACGTCACAGCTGCCGGCAGCCCGATTCTCGCTACAGCCGATGGCGTCGCGCCAAACCCGCCGACCTACACGTCAGCGGCGCTGGCAACGAGCACCGGCATCGTCACCCATAGTTTCCGGCAATCGCCCTCGGGCAATGCCAACCGCGTCCGGCTCTACCGTGCCGATGGCTATGGCAAGGTGTTCGCTGATGCATCCTCCATCGCGACCGTGGCGGAGGCGCCCAACCAGACCGACACCTGCACCGACAGCGTCGATCTCGGGCTCTTCCAATACTGGCTGAGGGCTCTGAACGTCTCTGGCCTCGGTTCAACCGAGGTTGGGCCACGCTCAGTCCTGCAGGCGCGCCAGCCGGGCAACCTGCTCGCTGCGCCCGACGACATGACCAACTCGGCCTGGGCCAAGCTGATGGTCACCGCAGCCGCGTCGAGCGCCGGTCCCGACGGCGTGGCGATGACGCTGCTGTCGGAAACGGCCACCACCGGCTCGCACCGGGTAGGCCAGGTGATCACTTTCCCCTCCGGCACGACGAGCCAACGCATCCGCTACGCGCAAGGCGTCAAAGCAGCCGGTCGCACGCGGGTGCGGCTCTACATCTACGATGCCGCCGCGTCCTCCTACGCCTCAGTGAATTTCAATATCGCTGAAGGCACGATCACGACGCAGGCCACATCCGGCTCGGTCGTGACCAACCCGGTCGCGTCGATCCTACGCGTGGCGACCGATGTCTACCTGCTCACGCTGACCGCAACGGTGGCCGCGAGCGGGGCGGATGTCCGGCTCTACCTGATCAACGATTCCGGCACGTCGAGCTATGCCGGCGATACCGCCAAGGGCGTCGCCACCTGGGCCGCGAGCGTCGCTCCCGCCGCCTGACCTCAGCACAGCCGCAATCCCTTGTCGCTTGAGGGCGACGGTTCTCCGCAGAGGTACATCATGGCCGCATCGCTCGATCGCGAGGCGTTCTTCGACGCTGTTCGCGCAAAGCCCTTCCCGAAGCGCCTGACCGCTCCGCAGGTCTCAGGGATGGAGGCAATCCTCGATGCCTGTCCGGTCGATTTCCCGACCGATCACCTCGCCTATTGCCTCGGCACGACCTTCCACGAGACGGCCGCGACCATGCTGCCGATCAAGGAATACGGCTCGGACGCCTATTTCACGAAACGGTATGACCCGAAGGGCGCGAACCCGTCTCTCGCCAAGACGCTCGGCAACACCAAGGCCGGCGATGGCGCCTTGTTCTGCGGGCGCGGCTTCGTCCAGCTGACGGGCCGAAGGAACTACGCCAAGGCAACGAAACGGCTGCACGAACTCGGCTATCTCGACGCTTCGCTCGATCTCGAGGCGACGCCGCGTCTCGCGCTCGAGCCTGGCATCGCAGCGGTGATCCTGTTCGTCGGGTGCACCGAGGGCTGGTTCACGGGCAAGAAGCTCGCGGACTATTTCAGCGCTGGCAAGGCCGATTGGTCGAATGCCCGGCGCATCATCAACGGCCTCGACAAGGCCGCGACGATCGCGACCTATGGCAAGGCCTTCGCGGCAGCCCTGAGCGCTGGTGGCTACAAACCGGGTGCCGTGACCAAGGCCGTACCGGTGCCGCAGGTCGACGTGGCGCCGCTGCCGGCACCCAACGCCGTCGCCGAGGCGATCGATACGATCGAGACGTCGAAGGCTCCAGCAACGGCGGTCCATCCGGCGGATCAGAGCTGGTGGAGCCTCGTCGTCGACCTGCTGAAGCGCACGGTGTGATCCGACCCCGTGCCGGCGGATGCCGCGCGGGTGCATTCCGGCCGCCAATCAGCGCCTGAAGACTCTCAATCAACGCCCCCGAGCGCTCGACAGCACTCGCCTGAACGAAAGGAACCCCAATGATCGCCCCACAAATCGCATCCGCCCTTCGCTATCTCGTCGTGCTGATCGGCGGCATCCTCGTGTCGAAGGGCGTCCTGTCGCAAGAGCAGCTCGCCTACGTCAGCGACAGCGCGATGCTCACCACGATCATCGGCGCGCTGATGGCGATCGGCTCGGCCGGCTACGGCATTTGGAAGCGCCGCCCGGCCGGCATCGTCGCCGACGCCGCGAAGCTGCCCGAGGTCCGAAGGGTCGTCACGGATATCGAGATGGCCGAAGCCGTCCCGAGCACCAAGGTCCAGGCCAACTGATGCCGTTCTGGCCCACCTGGCTCGGCCGTTGGCTCGCCAGCATCCTCGATCGCTGGCTCGCCAGCCTCCGGGCGGAACAGGCCATGCGCGATCTCGGCGCGGCGACACAGGCTGCGGAAAGCCTGCGCGAGGCCGAGCACGAAGAAGAAATCGCGCGAGCAGCCGGAGAGGTCGCGGCGTCAGCGATCGAGCCGGACCGGCGGGATTACAGGGATTGAACCATGCCAGCGACCTTCGCCTGCGCGGTCGGCTTCTTCGTGCTCACATGCACGGGGCCGAGCGTTTCGCCAGTATCGGCCGCGCGCTTCTGCAAGACGGCCCGGCCGATTCTGATGTCTCGCCACGACACGGCCGAGACGCAGCAACAAGTGCGCGCTCACAACGCCCGCTATCGCGCCGTGTGCCGCTGATGCGCTCCCGCCTCAC
>JBGAFL010000009.1:0-104886 GCA_044227265.1 Methylobacterium sp. | reverse complement strand
CCGCCGTCGGCTACAACTTCAGACGCCTCCTCGCCTGGCTCAAGTTCTTGTGTGCCCTCATCTGGGCCGCCCTTGCCTCCGCCAGCCAGTCAAACCAGCGCCGTCAGGCCGCTTGAGCCGCGTTCTTCACGGACGACAAAATATTATCATCTTGAAACTTACCCGGACTATTCTCTATCAGTCAAAGAACATTGCGCGGAGACCAAGCGACAAAATGCGATTCAGGCTTGTTGTTACAACGTTTCGGGAAAGACGATTGAATTCAATGGGTCGTGTCCCATTCAGTGGTGTAGCTCGGCGGTAGCGAGGAAGCCCGTCCGCGCGCCTTCCACAGCGCTGTAGCGGGCGGGGTTCCTCGCGGGGTGGTCATCGGCGGTTGCCGGGTAGGGTCGGGTTGCGAGAGCCAACCCCGAACCGGAGTTCTTCTTAAGCGTAGCGAATGATGCCCTACCGGGGCCGCTTGGTTGGGCCTCAATTGCTCACGCAAGTTCGGTGTCATCCTCCAACGGCCAGCGGCGCGCCGGCGCTTGGCATACGGCGGCGGGCAAATATCACGAGCTTCAGACCTTTTTGGCCGCGACCGCCTGTGTGGTCGCTGCCGAGGCTCGTGCCGCGCTGGTCATGGACCGAGCAGGATGACACGGCGGAGGTGACCTCGTCGCGCTGGTGGACCGATTTTCCTCCGACTGCTGGGTACCACCTGTTGGAATCGATCTACTTGCAATGTCTCGATCTTGATCCCGCTGGCCCAGGCGCACAAACTCAATCCGGCCGACAACAATAGGCAGTGTCTGCGCAAACAACGGCTGTCCGATAATCTCGGGCGGCATCAGTGAGCCGATCGCCGATGCTTGTTGTGATACGTGGCATTTTTTCCGATCGGGACGATCGGCACTTTCCGGATTACCGCAACGCGTGATCGAGTAAACGTGCCGCCGATTGCCGCCACTGGTAGAAGGCGCAATTTCGTCGCGTTTGTTCCCGATAGGTGGGCCGGAATGCAGCTTCCGAGTGCTCCGCCAATGCGTGCCGACGCGCTACCTGGTCAGATAAGGACCGGCATTACCCGCGCGGATCGGATCGATTCCTATCTGCGGGTTCTTCATGCGCTGATGCTGCGCGACATGCGCACGCGGTTCATGGGCTCTTACTGGGGCTTCCTGATCCATACTCTCTGGCCGGTCGCCCACATGTTCATCATCGGGGGCGGCATGACGCTTCGCGGCCTTAAAGCGCCGATCTGTGAGAACACTTTGTTGTTTGTGGCCACCGGCGCGGTGCCGGCGCTCGGCTTCCGCTACATGTCCCGCGAGATGATGAGGGGAGTTCTAGCGAACAAGCCTCTGACTTACTATCCACAAGTCAACACGCTTGACGTTATGTACTCGCGCGCGATGGTTGAGTTTGTCAGCAGTGTCATTGGCACAGTATTGGTTGTTGTGATTCTTGCTTGTTTAAATATCGACGCAATTCCGGTCGATCTCTGGCCTGCAATGACGGGCTATCTGTGCGCACTTGTACTCGGTATCGGCTTTGGTTCGATTAATGCTACAATTGTTCAGATATTTCCTGGTTGGATGATTGGATACCTATTGCTTTCTGTTGTGCTTTATCTGATCAGCGGCGTGATGTTTCTTCCGCATCTTCTTCCAGGCAAGATCTATGATATTATGAAATGGAATCCATTGCTTCAAATCGTTGAATGGGTGCGGCTCGGCTATGAACCGCTTATGCCGGTGACGATCGACTATCTCTACATCTTCATCTGGTGTGGCTGCACCCTCGCCTTGGGTTTGCTCCTCGAAAGAACTATTGGGCGCCGCGGGGGCTTTTGACGGGCATCGGAACGCGTCGCGTTTTCGCGGCCGCCTGCTTGGTGGAGCGGTCTGCCAGGGCCAGGCGGCCGTCTTTCGGTTCTGTTGTAGCCGCCGGGCGGTCGATCATCGCGCATTAACCAAGTTGCGCGATCGTCACGGGACGCCGGTCCGGCCGGCCCTGCCCGCGAAGAATCTCAGCTATGATTCCCGAATCCCCGGACCCGCATCATGGCCGTCGCGCCCTCACGTTCGCGGCACAGGTCACCCTAGGAGTCGGCCTGATGGCGCTGGTCTTCACCCATTATCTCGCCCGCGTTGTCGAAAAGCCGCTCCCGAATTCGTTGGTTGCCGGCAATGCCGGTGCGATGGATCCGGAGACAACGGGATCGATCGGTGGGAATGCGCGCGGCGTCTGGCTCAATCCCTGCTCTGTGCTCAGCCGGAATACAGAGCGCACGCCTTGATCGGCTGATGGGCTGGGCTCTTGGGGGCCACGATCACAGTGTGAATGCGCACGCGTTCATCCACCGCGCCGATCGCTGATTGACAAGCTCGGACAAGCATCTAAGTGTCGCCAGCGCTCGTACGCTCGGCGGGACCGGGCGGCGCTCGATCTGACGCCGTGACCGTGATGTGAATTCTGCCGGCATTGATCCCCGAGCGTAACGGTCCCCTTCCGTCATGTCATTTGCCGATCTCGGACTGAGCGACAAGGTCCTCAAGGCCGTCGCCGCCGCAGGATACACCGAGCCGACCCCGATCCAGCGCCAGGCCATTCCGCATGTTCTGGCGCGGCGCGACGTGCTTGGAATCGCGCAGACCGGAACCGGCAAGACCGCGGCCTTCACCTTGCCGATGCTGACGATGCTGGAAACCGGCCGCGCCCGGGCGCGGATGCCGCGTACGCTGATCCTGGAGCCGACGCGCGAGCTCGCCGCGCAGGTCGAGGAGAATTTCGAACGCTACGGGACGAACCACAAGCTTAACGTCGCTCTGATCATCGGCGGCGTGTCCTTTGCCGACCAGGACGCCAAGCTCACGCGCGGCACCGACGTGCTCATCGCGACGCCGGGGCGTCTGCTCGACCATTTCGAGCGCGGAAAGCTGCTGCTGACCGGCGTCGAGCTCCTCGTGATCGACGAGGCTGACCGGATGCTCGACATGGGCTTCATCCCGGATATCGAACGCATCGCAAAGATGGTGCCGTTCACGCGGCAGACCTTGTTCTTTTCGGCGACGATGCCGCCGGAAATCGAACGCCTCGCCGATATGTTCCTGCACAATCCGCAACGCGTCGAAGTCAGCCGCCCCGCTTCCGCCGCGACGACGATCGAGCAATTTCTGGTCGCCACGGGTTCGCAGCCTGCGGAAAAGCGCAAGACGCTTCGCCATTTGATCCGGTCCGCTCAGAACCTGAACAACGGCCTCATCTTCTGCAATCGCAAGCGCGACGTCGCCCTTCTGCAGCGCTCGCTTGCCCGGCATGGCTTCAACGTTGCCTCCCTACATGGCGACATGGACCAGCGGGCGCGCATGGCGGCGCTCGACGGGTTCCGAACCGGCGAGACGCCGCTCTTGGTCGCGTCGGACGTCGCCGCACGCGGGCTCGACATTCCCGCTGTCAGCCATGTCTTCAATTTCGACGTTCCGCATCACGCCGAAGACTATGTTCATCGCATCGGCAGAACCGGACGAGCCGGGCGCAACGGCCATGCCTACACGTTGATCGGGCGTGGCGACGAGCGCTCGCTCTCGGCGATCGAGACCTTGATCGGTCAGCCGATCGCGTGGCTCGAAGGGGATCTCACCTCACTGGCTGACGATGAGGCGCCCGAGGCGGAGCCGCGCACGCGTAGCCGCGGTGGACGCTCGGGCGAAAATCGCAAGCGGCAGGGTGAACGGGCCGAGAGAGCCGATTCGAGAGGCGAGGAAAGGTCCAATCCGGAGCGGCGCAAAGCCCGGCCGGAAAGAGCCTCGACAGGGAAGCCGACGGCGCGCGCAAGGCGGGACAGTGACAGTTCAGCGCGTATTCGCGATTCAGGCGACGAAGGGACACCTTTCGGGCACGGGGAACACATACCCGCATTCTTGCTGCGGCCTACGCCGCAAAAGAAATC
This sequence comes from Methylobacterium sp., assembly GCA_044227265.1. Classification (GTDB taxonomy): domain Bacteria; phylum Pseudomonadota; class Alphaproteobacteria; order Rhizobiales; family Beijerinckiaceae; genus Methylobacterium. The sequence goes on along the minus strand of JBGAFL010000009.1, from coordinate 100,952 downwards.
ATAACCGATGGACTGTTTATGCAGAATTATTACGTAACAATTGCAATGTAATCGATTAAATAATTGGTCTATTATAAGTAATCCCGCAAGATAGATTGTGGCAGAATCGCATTTTTACCAGAAGATTTTGATATGATTGATAATTCGCGGTCAAAGAGTGTGTTTGTTTCGGCATCCTCGAAAAGTGGCACTATGTTTGACCAATTGCTGCGGCATGATCGACATGGACCGCTAATTCGCGCGTTATGAGGAAACGCAGGCCCTGCTTTAACGAACCATCCAGGTCTTTCAGGCAGTCTCCTAATCCGACTTCGACACGTCGGCTGGCAAAACGTGTCCAGACAGGTTGAGCGGATGACCGAGGGCAATCACGGTGATCGCGAGCGGACATTCGGCCTGGCAAAACGGGCCAACGATCTCATGCGCGACTTTGCACAGTCCGCGTCACCGAGATCCTATGCGATCTGGTACACCTACGTCGCCGGCACCAATCCGCATCTGAACGACGCCATCAAGCGGCTCACCGGGCAGAACGGCAAGCTGTGCGATAGCGACGTCGACGAGCTCTACGAGGCTCATATCAATGGGCGGCGGCTGTCTGATCAAGCGGAGAGGATGAACACCAGCCTTCTCAGCGAAGTCGAAGTGATCATGGAAATGATCGACCTCTCGCTGGGCGCGACCGCACAATACGGCCAATCGCTGCAGGCCTTCTCCAAAGACCTCACCGTGCCGACGTTGACGGCCAATCGCCTGCGGGACCTCGTATCCGCGCTCATTTCCAACACGCGCGATGTCGCGGCGAACAACCGCACGCTTGAAGCGCGGATGCGGGAGAGCCTTACCGAGATCGAGTCGCTGCGCGAGACGCTCGAAGCGACCCGCCTCGAAAGCCTGACGGATGCTTTGACCGGGCTATCGAACCGCAAGCATTTCGAGGACATGCTCCACCGGCAGGCCGAAACGCGGCGCGCCGACATGCGGCCCGCCTGCCTGATCGTGATCGACATCGATTCGTTCAAGCGATTCAATGACCTATACGGCCACCTCACCGGCGACCAGGTCCTGCGGCTCGTCGCGATCGTCATGCGCGAATGCGTGACATTGCCTGCCACGCTCGCGCGGTTCGGTGGGGAAGAATTCGGCGTGCTACTCCCACAGACCGATCGGGCCACTGCGGTGGAGATCGCGGAGAAAATTCGAGTCAGCGTGATGGGGCGCGAACTCGTCAAGCGCTCGACGGGCGAGTCGCTCGGCAAAGTCACGATCTCGCTGGGTATTGCCGAACAGCGGTTCTCTGATAGCGCGGTCTCGCTACTGGAGCGCGCTGACAATTGCCTGTTCGTGGCCAAACGTGCCGGCCGCAATCGCTGCGTCGACGATCAGCAGCACGGCACTTTGCCGGAAGTCGCCTGACCGAAACTCCGATCAGGCCGAAACGAGCCGATCGGGCGTCGCCGGCGTGATCGCCACGGACTCGCCGCAGCCGCAGGCCGAGGTCTGGTTCGGATTGTTGAACACGAACTGCGCCGACAGCTTGTCGGTCTTGTAGTCCATCTCGGTGCCCAGCAGGAACAACACCGCCTTGGGGTCGATGAAGACCGTGACGCCGCGATCCTCGATCCGGTCCTCGCCGGGCTTGCCCGCCTCCGCATATTCCATGGTGTAGGACATGCCGGCGCAGCCGCCATTCTTCACGCCGACGCGAAGCCCCGCGATCGACCCGTCGGCGTCCGCCATGATCGCCTTGATCCGATCCGCCGCCCTGTCGGTCAGCGAAATCACCTTGAAACCTGCCATTCTCGTCGCTCTCCAGAGGCCGGATTCAAGGCCCGGTCAGGTGAGATTTTCTTGTTTCTCAAGATAGTCATCCCACCGCACGCGGTCCAGCGCGGCACGATCACCGCGGGCAAGCTTCGTGTTGCAACGATTCCGCTTGGAATACCAAGCTCGTACAGCACGAGGCTGTGGCGGAGATGCAGCGCGAGGGTGGGGCGATACAATCGGCAAGGCCTATGCCGAATTAGAGAGAACGCGTCTCACCACATATCGAGCGCAACCCGCGCCTCGTCCGACATCCGGCTCTGATCCCAGGGCGGATCGAACACCATCGTGACCTGGCAGGATTGGACGCCTGGAACGGCTACGACCGCGTTCTCGACCCAACCCGGCATCTCACCGGCGACAGGACAGCCCGGCGCCGTCAGGGTCATGTCGATCGCAACCGTGCGGTCGTCGGCGATATCGACCTTGTAGATCAGCCCGAGTTCGTAGATGTCGGCCGGGATCTCGGGATCGTAGACGGTCTTCAGCGCGGCGACGATATCGTCTGTCAGCCGGTCGAGTTCCTCGGGAGGGATCGCCGAGGCGCCGGCGACCTTGGGTACATTCATGCCTTCGGTGAGGGTTGCGTCGAGACTCATCGCATCATTCTCCTTCGATGCGGCGCGAGGTCCGGCCGAACCGGCGAACACTCACGCGAACATCCGCTCGGCCCGAGCGAGCGCGTCGGCCAGGGCATCGATTTCATCCTTCGTATTATACAGCCCGAACGAGGCGCGACAGGTCGAGGTCACGCCGAACCGGGCCAGCAGCGGCATCGCGCAATGCGTTCCGGCGCGTACCGCCACGCCCTGGCGGTCGATCACCGTCGCGACGTCATGCGCATGCGCACCCTTCATCTCGAAGGAGACGACGCCGCTCTTGTCCCGTGCCGTGCCGATCAGCCGAATGGAATTCATCGCTCCGAGCCGCTCCTGCGCATAGGCAGTCAGTGCGGCCTCATGCGCCTCGATGCGTTCGCGCCCGAGGTTCATCATGAATTCGAGCGCGGCGCCTAAGCCGACCGACTCGACGATCGCAGGCGTGCCGGCCTCGAATTTGTGCGGCGGATGATTGTAGGTCACCGTCTCCTGCGTGACGGTCTCGATCATCTCGCCGCCGCCCTGATAGGGCGGAAGCTTCTCCAGCCATTCCTTCTTGCCGTAGAGCACGCCGATTCCAGTCGGCCCGTAGACCTTGTGCCCGGTGAAGACGAAGAAGTCGCAATCGAGCGCCTTCACGTCGATCGGGCGATGCACCGCACTCTGCGCCCCATCGAGCAGCACCGGCACGCCATGCTCATGGGCGATGCGCACGATCTCCTGCGCCGGCGTCACCGTGCCGAGCACGTTCGACATGTGCGTGATCGCGACCATCTTGGTGCGCGGTGAGAACAGTTTCTCGTACTCGTCGATGAGGAAATTTCCGTCATCGTCGATCGGCGCCCATTTGATCACCGCACCGCGCCGCTCCCGCAGAAAGTGCCAGGGCACGATGTTGGAATGGTGCTCCATGATCGAGAGGATGATCTCGTCACCCTCCCCGATCAGCCCGGCCCAGCCCATCGACGAGGCGACGAGGTTGTAGGCTTCAGTGGCGTTCCGGGTGAAGATGATCTCGTCGGTCGAGCCGGCATTCAGGAATTGCCGCGTAGTCTCGCGCGCACCCTCGAACCCCTCTGTCGCGGCATTGGCCATGAAATGCAGGCCGCGATGGACGTTCGCGTAGGCGCCTTCCATACTGCCGGTCATGGCGTCGATCACTGCGCGCGGCTTCTGCGCGGAGGCAGCATTGTCGAGATATACCAGCGGCTTACCGTAGACCGTCTTCGACAGGATCGGGAATTCCTTCCGGATCGCCGCGACGTCGTAAGGTGTCTGCAGGACGGGTGCGTTCATATTCCAAGCTCATCCATCATCCCTCTCCCCTCTGCGGGAGAGGGTGGCCCGCAAAGCGGGTCGGGAGAGGGGAGCGCCGCATCTGGAGAAGGTCATCCCCTCTCCCGACCCTCGCTGCCGCGAGGGCCACCCTCCCCCGCATTGGGGGGAGGGAAGCCGCTCAACCCCTCGCTTTCAGCCAGGCCTCGACTTCGCCGATCAGCACCTCGCGCGCGCCCTCGTGGCTCACCGCCTCGATCGCCTCGCCGACGAAAGCCTGGACCAGCAGGCTCTCCGCCACTGACTTCGGCAGGCCACGCGCCATCAGATAGAACAGCAATTCCTCGTCCGGTTGGCCGCAGGTGGCGCCGTGGCCGCAGAGAACGTCGTCAGCGAAGATCTCGAGTTCCGGCTTGTTCATCATCTGGCCGTCCTCAGAGAGGAGCAGGCAGTCCGATTTCATTTTGCCGTCGGTCTTCTGGGCAATCTGTTGGACGATGATCTTGCCCTGGAACACGCCGGTGGATTCGCCATCGATCACGGTCTTGAAGAGCTGGCGGCCCAACCCGCCGACGGCAGCGTGGTCGGCGAGGAGCGTCGAGTCAGCCAATTGGCCCGAGCCCAGCATCGCCGCGCCGTTGACGTTTGCAACGGCGTTCTCGCCCGCGAACAGCAGGTAGATCTGGTGACGGGAGAGCGTCGCGCCGAAGGCGAGATTGACGGATTCGAGCTTCGATTCCGCGCCGAGCCGCGCGGCGATGGTCGAGAGGGCGATGGCCTCGCTGCCCTCCCGGTTCAGCCGTGCATGGCGCAGGAACGCCTTGTCGGCGATCACGGCATCGACGACGTCATTGGCCTGATAGGCGAGCACGTCCGGTCCTTCGTGGCTCTCGAAGACGGTCAGTTCCGCGCACTCGCCCAGTGAGACCAGAATGCGGGTCGCCGTCGAAAACGCAACATCGGCCGCACTGACAAAGCGCAGGTGGATCGGCGTCTCGACGCTCACACCGGCTTCAACCGAGATCAGCGCTCCATCGGCCATGAAGGCCGTGTTGAGCTGGTAGATCGGGTTCTCGCGGCTCTGTGAGACGGGGGCGAGTTGCTTCAGCAGCGGATCGCCCTTGGTCAAGGCCGCAATGAGCGGCGTGACGCGAACGCCGGTCGGCAATTTGGCGAGATCGGACAGGGCCTCGACCAGATGGCCGTTGACGAACGTCAGCCGAACGGCCTCGATTTTCGCAAATCCCTTGGCATCGGCGATGGCCGCCTTGGCGGATTCGGGCGATGGCACCTCGGCCGGCGGCGCTGCCTCCTTCATCGCGGCACGCAGGTCCGTGTACTTGAAGGCCTCGACCCGCCGGCTCGGCAGACCGGTCGCCTCGAAGAAGCGGAAGGCCTCCTCCCGGCTGATCTGCTCTTCAGTCGCGAAGCTCTTGCGGGCGGCCTCGAACAGGTTCGACAGGCCGTTCTCGGCCGGCGTGCGCAGGTTCTTGATGTCGGCCATCACGCGGCCTCGCTGCTGCGGTATTCGGCATAGCCGCCCGCTTCGAGCTCGAGCGCCAATTCCTTGCCGCCTGACTTCACGATGCGGCCCTTCGACATGACATGCACGCTGTCCGGCACGATGTGGTTCAGGAGCCGCTGGTAGTGCGTGATGACGAGGAAGGAGCGGCCCTTCTGGCGCAGGGCGTTCACGCCCTCGGCGACGATGCGCAGGGCATCGATGTCGAGGCCGGAATCGGTCTCGTCGAGCACGCAGAATTTCGGCTGCAGCAACGCCATCTGCAGGATCTCCATGCGCTTCTTCTCGCCGCCCGAGAAGCCGACGTTGAGCGCGCGCTTGAGCATCTCCTTGTTGATCTCGAGCTTGTCGGCAGCCCCATTCACGGCGCGGATGAAGTCCGGCGTCGAGATTTCCGCCTCGCCGCGCGCCTTGCGCTGCGCATTCATCGCCGCCTTGAGGAAGGTCATGGTGCCGACGCCCGGAATCTCCATCGGGTATTGGAACGCCAGGAACAGGCCGGCGGCCGCGCGCTCGTCCGGTGCCAGCTCGAGGATGTTCTGGCCGTCGAGCAGGATCTCGCCGTCGAGAACCTCGTAATCCTCCTTGCCGGCGATGACGTAAGACAGGGTCGACTTGCCCGAGCCGTTCGGCCCCATGATCGCGGCGACCTCGTTGTCCTTCACCGTCAGGTCGAGCCCGTTGAGGATGCGATTGTCCTCGATCTGGACGACGAGGTTTTTGATTTCGAGCATGTCAGTACGTTCCTTTGAACCAATAGTCCCGCATCGCCTTCAGGAACGGCTCGGACTGGACCGGATATCCAGACGCATCGCCGACCACGGAGTCGATGCCGCAGCGCGGACACAGGGCTGTCTCCTCAGGAAGGAGCCAATCCCGGATTTCGTCCGGCGCAATGATTTCGAGGCAATAGAAGCAACCGTATAACCGGCTGCGTCTCACCTCATCGCCATGGTTCGAGGAATGCGCATGCGCCACTCTCACCACGGAACTTCGAATTTCATTCACATGTCGAGCGGGACTGCCCGCTAGTGCCCGATGCCGAGATAGCCGATCACCAGGCGGATCATCTGCTTGCGCAAGGCTGTCTTGATCAGAGGATCGAACTCGCCGACATCAGTGCGCTGCACAAGCGCACGCTTGCCGCCCGGAGCGTAGAGCACCGAGAGATTGCCATTCGATGTCACCACGATCGCGACTTCGGCGGGCCGGCGGGCCTTGGCGAAGGCGATCTGGCCGTTCGAAAACCCCGTCAACACGCCCTGATCCTTGAGCGCCTTCGCGTTTTCGACATCGCTGCGATAAAACGCCGCCAGGAAGTCGCTGGCCGCCCGGTGCCGCATGCGCCGCTCGGCCTCGGCCCGCCGCTCGGCTGCGGCGAGATCACCGAGCGCCGTGTCAAATCCGGAGGGGTCGGCGGTATTCGCCTCACCCCAGGACAGTTCGGCATCGAGGGTCGCATCCTCCAGGGACCGGCCCGGCTGCGGCATACCCTCTCTCCCCTGGCCAAACTGCCAAGCCAACATAACACAGGTCGCGCCCGCCGCACTCGTGTCCAAGGCATCATTGTCGAAAATCATGGAGGATCGGCTCACCCGACACTCCCTTCAAGGCTGATCGAAATCAGCTTCTGGGCCTCGACCGCGAACTCCATCGGGAGTTGCTGCAGCACGTCCCGCACGAACCCGTTGACGATGAGCGCCGTCGCCTCCTCGTCCGAGAGCCCGCGGCTCTGGCAGTAGAACATCTGGTCCTCGGAGATTTTCGAGGTCGTCGCCTCGTGTTCGAAGACCGCGGACGCATTCTTCGACTCGATATACGGCACGGTGTGCGCGCCGCACTGATCGCCGATCAGCAGGCTGTCGCAGTTGGTGAAGTTCCGCGCGCCCTTGGCCTTCTTGTGGGCCGAGACGAGGCCGCGATAGGTGTTCTGCGAGTGGCCGGCCGAGATGCCCTTCGAGATGATCCGGCTGGTCGTGTCCTTGCCGAGATGGATCATCTTGGTTCCGGAATCGACCTGCTGCATGCCGTTCGAGACGGCGATCGAGTAAAACTCGCCGCGTGAGCCTTCGCCGCGCAGGATGCAGGACGGGTATTTCCAGGTGATCGCAGAGCCGGTCTCGACCTGAGTCCAGGAAATCTTCGAGCGCGCGCCACGGCAATCGCCGCGCTTGGTCACGAAATTGTAGATGCCACCCTTGCCCTCGTTATCGCCCGGGTACCAGTTCTGGACGGTCGAGTACTTGATCTCGGCATCTTCCAGCGCAACCAGCTCGACAACCGCCGCGTGCAGCTGGTTTTCGTCGCGCTTGGGCGCGGTGCAGCCCTCGAGATACGAAACGTACGAACCCTTGTCGGCAATGATCAGCGTGCGCTCGAACTGGCCGGTATCGCGCTCGTTGATGCGGAAGTAGGTCGACAATTCCATCGGGCAGCGCACGCCCGGCGGGATGTAGACGAACGAGCCATCGGAGAAGACCGCCGAGTTCAGCGTCGCGAAGAAGTTGTCGGTCACCGGCACGACCGAGCCGAGATATTGCTTCACGAGGTCCGGGTATTCGCGGAGCGCCTCGGAAATCGGCATGAAGATCACGCCGGCCTTGGCGAGTTCCTTCTTGAAGGTGGTCGCCACCGACACGGAATCGAACACGGCATCGACCGCGACGCGGTTCTTCGGCTCGATGCCCTCCAGAACTTCGACCTCGCGCAGCGGGATGCCGAGCTTCTCGTAGGTCTTGAGGATCTCGGGGTCGATCTCGTCGAGCGACTGCGCCGCCTTCCGCTTGGGCGCGGCGTAATAGTAGAGGTTGTCGTAGTCGATCTTGTCGTACTCGACCCGCGCCCAGGTCGGCTCCTTCATGGTGAGCCAGCGCCGATAGGCGTCGAGGCGCCATTCGAGCATCCATTCCGGCTCGTCCTTCTTGGCCGAGATGAATCGGATGACGTCCTCGGAGAGGCCCTTCTCCGACTTCTCCATCTCGATCGTGGTCTCGAAACCGTACTTGTACTGGTCGAGGTCGATCGAGCGGACGCGATCAATGGTTTCCTGCACAGCAGGCATTCAGCATCTCCCGAGGGGGCCGGCCGAGCGGCGCCGGCGAACCGTTTGAGGATGGCGGGGGGCGAACATCATGCCGCCTGCCCTCGCCGTTGATATAGTGACGACAGTACGCCTTCGAAGGCCGTCATGAAGCGCGCTACGTCTTCCTCGGAGGTATTCCACCCAAGACTGACGCGGAGCGCCCCTGCAGCCAATGCAGGGCTGACCTGCATCGCGGCGAGCACCGGTGAGCGTGCCACCTTGCCGGAGGAACAGGCCGATCCGGACGAGAGCGCGATGCCAGCGAGATCCAAAGTGATGAGTGTGGAGGCGGCATCGAGACCGGGGACCGCAAAGCTCGCAGTATTGGGGAGGCGTGCGGCGCCGCGGCCGAAGAACACGATATCGGCAGCGAGCGAACTCAGCCGAGCCTCGAGCCCGTCGCGCAGGTCGGCGAGACGGGATTGCTCAGCCTCCAGCGTGGCCAAAGCCAACCGGGCCGCCTCGCCCATTCCAACGATTCCGACGAGATTCTCAGTTCCGCAGCGCCGTTTCGTCTCCTGGCCGCCGCCGCGTATGAAGGCAGAGTCCAACGAGACGCCGTCGGCCAGGACGAACGCGCCGACGCCCTTCGGGCTCGCAAATTTGTGGCCCGACAAGCTCAATGCATCGAGCCCAAGCTCCTTGAAGTTCAGCGGAATTTTGCCGACGGCCTGCACGGCGTCGCTATGCACGAGGGCCTGGCCATGCTCGCGCGCGATTCCGACGATCTCCGCCAGCGGTTGAACGACGCCCGTTTCGTTGTTCGCGGCGTGAATCGAAATCAGCACGCACTCGTCGGCGAAGGCCGCAAGCTGCCTGCGCAAAGCTTCGAGATCGACCATGCCGGCTTCGTCGACGGGCAGGATCTCGACATGGTCCGGAGCGAAGCGATGCCCGGCCGCGACGCAAGGGTGTTCGGTCGCCGAGATCAGCAACCGGGTCGGAGCCGGCTGCCCCGAGCGTGAAAGCGCGCCCGAGAGAAGGGCATTCGCCGCCTCTGTGCCGCCGCTCGTGAACGTGACCTGTCCGGCCTTGGCGCCGACCAGCGCAGCGATTTGCTCGCGCGCGCTCTCGATCACGGCACGCGCGGCGCGACCCTCTGCGTGAATCGATGACGGATTGCCAGGGAGCGACAACGCTTGCGCGACCATCGCCGCCACCTCCGGCCGCACCGGGGAGGTGGCGTTGTGGTCGAGATAGCTGCGTGCCGGTCGATTCATCCCGAGGTCATTCCGGTGGCGATCGATAGGTTTCGAGCGCCGCACTGTTCGATTTCCTTGCTTTCGACCCCGGTCGTCGTGGTAAGGCGCTGCCAAGCAACGCAATCCGCTGATCAACCGCTTGATCGAAACTCTTGTTTAGAACCGTTCTAATCGCCTAGAATTATTCTAAGCCTGCTTTTAGGTGGCTGGACGTGCGAGTCAAGGCTTGGCTCGCGCTCTTCGCACCCTCGTCCGGCACGTTCCAGAACCACCCGGAAAACGCCTGGCAGGCTAGTGGGACGGCGATCGGAGCGGCATGAGGACGCCATGCCCGAAGTCATTTTCACCGGCCCCGCCGGACGTCTCGAAGGTCGATACCAGGCTCCCAAGCGGAAGGGAGCGCCGATCGCCATCGTGCTGCACCCGCACCCCCAATTTGGGGGCACGATGAACAATCAAATCGTGTACAATCTTTTTTACACCTTCGCCAACCGCGGTTTCGCATCGCTGCGTTTCAATTTCCGCGGGGTCGGGCGCAGCCAGGGAGCGTTCGATCACGGCTCGGGTGAACTCTCCGACGCCGCGGCTGCGCTCGACTGGGTGCAGTCGGTCAATCCCGAGGCGAAGTCCTGCTGGATCGCCGGCGTCTCCTTCGGTGCCTGGATCGGCATGCAGCTCCTGATGCGCCGGCCTGAGATCGAGGGCTTCATCTCGATCGCCGCCATGGCGAACCGCTACGACTTCACCTTCCTGGCACCCTGCCCGTCTTCGGGCCTGTTCGTGCACGGCTCCGAGGATCGCGTGGCGCCGGCCCGCGAAGTGATGCCGGTGATCGAAAAGGTGAAGACGCAGAAGGGCGTCATCATCGAGCACCAGATGGTCGAGGGTGCGAACCACTTCTTCGACGGCAAGGTCGAGGAATTGACCCAGACTGTCGATACCTATCTCGACAAGCGCCTCGGCCCGGCCGGCGCGAAGCGCTGACGGACAGGGCCGGTTCAGGCCCAGCGCCAGCCATCGCCGTCGAGGACCAGAACCTCGCCCTGACGGATGCCGATACGCGGCGCGGCGCGGATATCGAGATGGCCGAGCGTCACCAGGAGGGCGCGCGCGACGCCGCCATGGGCGACCATCACGGTCGGGCGATCGAGTTCGGCACGCAATCCGGCGATGCGCTCGGTCAGCATGGCGTAGCTCTCGGCCGCCGGACCGTCGGGGCGAAAGTGCCACCGGTCGCGGTCGCGCGCGGCCGCCCCGGCCGGGTCCCGGCGCCGGACTTGCGCCCAGGTCGAGCCTTCCCAGGATCCGAAATTGATCTCCATCAGTCGCTGGTCGACGCGATAGTCGGCTTCCGGCAGGCCGAGGGTCGCACGCACGATCTCCATAGTCCGGCTGGCGCGTCGCAGCGGACTGGCGACGAAGTGCGCCGCTTCGAGATGGCCGCCAGCCGCATTCTTCAGACGACCGGCTACCCGTGCGGCTTGGGCGAGGCCCTTGGCATTGAGCTCCGTATCGCGCTGGCCCTGCAACCGGCCCTCGGCATTCCAGTCGGTCTGACCATGCCGGATGAACCAGATGGGCCAACCCGCCATCACGCGCATCCGCGACAGCGCGCCGCCGCTGAAGAAAAGTCACGAACGCGTTGGGGCCATTTGCACGTCAACGCCAGCCTCCGTTAGCTTCGCCAGACTGCATGGCTTGTTCCCACGAGGAGCCCATTTTTCCAGATGTCAAAGAAACAAGGCAAGCAAGACGACGACTCTAATGAGCGAAAGTCGGCGCAAGCGATATCGAAGAATCAACCCAATATCCCTGCCGGCGCGCCTATCGAGGAAATGTCACGTCCAAAAGAACCCTCGAGGACGGCATCGCCCCAAGCCGCGCCGGGGATCGTGACCGTCGAGCCAGGAACGACCATCTCGCTGGCCGACATCGACCCCGATGCCACGGGAGGATTCGAGAAGGACGCCTCGAAAGAGGCCCTCGATATCGAACGGGACCGCATCAGGAAGGTGCAGGAGCGGCTGTACGCCGAACACCGCCGTAGCCTGCTCGTCGTTTTCCAGGCGATCGATACCGGCGGCAAGGACGGCACGATCCGCGGCGTTTTCGACGGCGTGAACCCTCAGGGTTGCCAAGTCTCGTCATTCAAGGTGCCGAGCATTGAGGAACTCGATCACGATTTCCTGTGGCGCTACCATTTGCGCACGCCGCGACGCGGCATGATCGGCGTGTTCAACCGCAGCCATTACGAGGATGTGCTGGTAGTCCGGGTCAAGGACCTCGTCCCGGAGGCAATCTGGCAGCAACGCTACGGACTGATCAACGATTTCGAGCGTCTGCTGACCGAATCGGGCACGGTCGTCCTTAAATTTTTCCTCCACATCTCGAAGGACGAGCAAAAGAGGCGCCTCGAAGAGCGTATCGTCGACCCCGAAAAGCATTGGAAATTCGATCCGGGCGATCTGATCGAGCGCAAATCCTGGGACGCCTATCAATTGGCCTTCGGCGATGCGTTGTCGCGCTGCTCGACCCCCTACGCACCCTGGCATGTCGTGCCGGCCAACCGGAAATGGTACCGGAATCTCGCCGTTGCGCGCACCATCGCCGACACGCTGGAGGCGATGGACCCGCATTATCCGGAAGCCGCTGAGGGCATTGCGAAACTCACGGTCCCGGATTGAAGAAGTCGGCTACCTGTCGGAGGCCTGCTTGCTTACGGTTCGCGAGATCGAGATCGCCGGTTATCGTTCGCTGCGGCGCATCCGATTTCCGGTCGGGCAACTCTCGGTTTTCGTCGGCGGCAACGGTAGCGGCAAGACCAACCTTTATCGATCTCTGGAGCTGATCCAGGCGGCGGCCGACGGCACTCTGACGCGTGCGATCGCGGCCGAAGGCGGGATGGATTCGGCATTGTGGGCCGGCACGAGACGCAAATCCGAACCAGCGCGCGTGCGGCTCGCGGCCGAACTCGTCGATGACGAGACCGCCCTCGCCTTTCGCTATGAGGTCGAAATCGGCCTCGTGCCGCAAAAGGATGGGGTCGCATTTGGGGCGGCCTTCCTGAAAGAGCCCCAAGTCAAGATCGAACGCCTATCGATGGTATCCGGGCGCCGACCTGTCACACTGCTCGACCGCGACGGCCCAGCCGGCTTCCTGCGTGATGGCGAGGGTCGCAAGCGCCCGCTGGGAACTAACCTTTTGGCGACCGAGACGGCCCTCGGGTCCATCCAGGATGCCGTGCAGTTTCCGGAAATCCAGCTTCTGCGCCAAGCCTTGGGCACATGGCGCTTCCATCACGATTTCCGGACGGATGCCGCCTCGCCCTTGCGCCGCCCGTGCCTTGCCGTGACGACGCCGACACTGGCCTCCGACGGTGCGGACCTTGCCGCGGTCTTCGCGACGCTCACGCATATCCGCCAGGACACCGTGGATCTCCGCGCTGCGATTGACGGCGCCTTTCCGGGCGCGCGGCTTATCGTGCCGGCCCCGGACCGCGCCGCGCAATTCGGCATGCTCTTTCCCGACTATCCGAAACGCATTTTCGAGGCTTCGGAACTCTCGGATGGGACCCTGCGCTACCTGGCTTTGGCTGGAGCCCTGCTCGCCTACCGGCTTCCGCCCTTCCTCGCGCTGAACGAGCCGGAATCGAGCCTCCATCCCGACCTGATGGAAGCGCTCGCATGCATGATCGTCCAAGCCTCGAAACGCAGCCAGATCTGGCTCGTCACCCATTCGGAACGGCTGGCCGACGCGATCGTCGAACAGGGCGGCATCAACCCGCACGTCGTCGTCAAGCGCAAGGGCGAGACCTGGATCGAAGGCCTTCGCCTCGCAGGGGACTTTTCGAGTGACGAGGACGACGAGGATTGAGCGGTAGTTCGTTTCGTCAGGCCGCCGCGATCATCACGAGCACGGCTGCCGGCTCCGCGCTGGTCCGGCGCAGCCGATGGGGCAAGGCTCCGTCAAAGGCCGCGCAGTCGCCGGCGTTCAGTGCAATGCGGCGATCGGCCAGTGCGAGTTCGACCGCGCCGCGTAGGACATAGGCGATCTCGTGCCCACCGTGGCTCGGCCGGTCCGCGGTCAAGAAAATCTCGCCCGGCTCGACGAGGTAAAGCGCAGCCGCCCGGCCCTGGGCCTGCGGCACGAGGGCGTGGACGGCGTAGTCGGGATCCGCCGCGCCAGTCGATCGCGGAGCGCGTACGATGAGGATTTCGTCGGGCTCGATCCGCTCGCCGAACAAGGCGGCCATATCCGCGTCGAGTGCCTTGCCGATCGCCTCCAGCGTGGCGAGAGACGGCGCCTTCTCGCCCCGCTCGATCCGCGAAAGGTGTCCCTTGTGGACTCCGACCGTCTCGGCCAGCACGTCGAGGGTCAGGCCGCGGCGGCGACGGAGGGCACGGATGCGGCCGGCAACGGAGGGGGCGGATGCGGACATTCGCCGAGAAGGCCGTATCCGAAGCCGCTTGGCAACGGCGCTCTTGTGGAGGAACAAAACTTCAATGGACAACCTGTTGTCTTAAAATTATCGCTGCCTCCTGGAGGCAGGGATGGTCGTCGAGATCTCTTCGGTTCTGGTCGGGCGGGTCGCGCCGCTCGGGCGAAAGGGCGCTCTCAGCGCCATCGCCAAAATGCCGGTCACCGGGCGGATCGCCATCGGGCCGACGGGCCTCGATGGAGACGAGCAGGCCGATCGACGCCATCACGGCGGAGTCGAGAAAGCGATCCATCATTATGCTCTCGACCATGCCGAGACCTGGCGATCCGACTTGCCCTCACCGCCCGACCTGATCGGGCGAGCTGGTGCCTTTGGCGAAAATTTTTCGTCGCGGGGGATCACCGAGGCGGAGACCCATGTCGGCGACGTCTGGCGCGCGGGCACTGCTCTGCTCCAGGTCAGCCAGGCGCGCCAGCCCTGTTGGAAGCTCAACGAACGCTTCGGCGTGCCGGACATGGCACGTCGGGTTCAGACGACCGGGCGTACCGGCTGGTACTATCGAGTGCTGGAGCCTGGAACGGTCGAGCCGGGGGATGCGCTGGTGCTGGTCGACAGGCCCTGCCCCGACTGGCCCCTCGCCCGCCTCCTGCGCGTCTTCTACGTCGATCGGCTCGACAGGGAGGCCCTAGCGGGGATCGCGCGGCTGAACTTGCTGACGGACTCCTGGCGCCAACTCGCCGCGCGCCGCCTAGAGCGAGAGGCGGTGGAGGACTGGGCTCCCCGCCTCGAAGGCTAGACGCTCTCAATCCCTGTCGATCGACATATCCGGCGCTTCCGGGTTCTTCATACCGACGACGTGGTAGCCGGCATCGACATGCAGGATCTCGCCGGTCATGCCGCGCGACATGTCGGAGACGAGATAGGTCGCGGTTTCGCCGACCTCATCGATCGTCACGCTCCGGCGCAGTGGAGCGTTGTATTCGTTCCACTTCAGGATGTAGCGAAAATCGCCGATGCCTGAGGCCGCGAGCGTCTTGATAGGGCCGGCCGAAATCGCGTTGACGCGGATCTTCGAGGGGCCGAGATCAGCGGAAAGATAGCGCACAGAGGCCTCGAGCGCGGCCTTGGCGACACCCATCACGTTGTAATGCGGCATCCATTTCTCGGCACCGTAATAGGTCAGCGTGAGCAGCGAGCCGCCATTGACCATCAGCTTCTCGGCGCGCTGCGCGACCGCCGTGAACGAATAGCACGAGATCAGAAGGGACTTGGTGAAGTTTGCTTCGGACGTCTCGACATAGCGGCCGGTGAGCTCGTCCTTGTCGGAAAACGCGATGCAATGAACGACGAAATCGAGGCCTTGCGGGAAGGCCTCGGCCGTCGCGGCGAAGATCGCATCGATGCTCGCCGCATCGGTTACGTCGCAATGGCCGACGACCTGCGCCCCGAGTTCCTTCGCCAGCGGCTCGACGCGCTTGCGCAGGGCTTCACCCTGGTAGCTGAAGGCCAGCTTGGCTCCGTGTGCCGCCGCGCTCTTGGCGATGCCCCAGGCGATTGAGCGGTTGTTGGCGACACCGAGAATGAGACCGGTCTTGCCGGCGAGAAGTCCGGTTCCAGCGTGTAGGCCGGCTTCATCGCGTCCCAAGACCCTGTCCGACATGACCCACCTTGAATTCTGCGCCGCGATCCGACGGACCCCAAACGCGCCTAAACCGGCAACCGAACGTTCACCCGCGCCACGAAGACTTGTGCTTTCAGCGCCAGAGACATGATGCCGGAGGCTCTTAGCGGAGGGGCGCCTGTCGGGAAAGCCTTTGTGGCGGACTCGTGTCGGACTATGCCGTTCCCGCCTTCGCGTCGCGCCGACGCCGTGCATATTCGGCAAGCGCAGCATCCTCGCCCGAAGGCAGGATCACGGCCGTCGTCGCGAAAAGGTCGCCCCGACTTCCATCCTTTTTCGGCAGGCCTTTGCCGCGCAGACGGAAGGATCGGCCGGAACTGGTCATCGCCGGAATCTTCATCTCGACCACGCCGGTCAACGTCGGCACACGCAGCGCGCCGCCAAGTACGGCATCTTCGAGCGGGATATCGACGGTAACGCGCAGATCCGCTCCCTCCTGCTTGAACCGCGCGTGCGGTCGGATCCGGATCGTCAGAAGCGCGTCGCCCGGTTCGGAGCGCGGCCCGCCGGCATGGCCGAGGCCCCGAAGGCGGATGGTCTGGCCATCGACGACGCCTTTGGGAACCATCACGTCGACATCGCGGCCGCTCGGCAGGCTGATCCGCAGCTTCTCTTCGCTGGAGACTTCTTCGAGGGTGACGGCGAGTTCGGCCGCGACGTCTTCACCCCGGGCCGGCCCAGCCCGTCCGCGCGCGCCGCCGGGACCAGGTCCGGCTCCGCCTGCGCGAAAAGCTTCGCCGAAGAGATGCGAGAAAATGTCCTCACCGATGCCGCCGGCGCCGGCAGCGCCGCCCTGCCGGCCGCGCGAAAACGTCTCGAAATCGAAGCCGCCTCCGCGTGCTCCGCCAAAGCCGGAAAAGCCCTCGAAGCCCGACGCGCGCGGCTTGCCGTCTGCGTCGATCTCGCCTCGGTCGAATTGCGCACGCTTCTCCTTGTCGCCGAGGATTTCGTAGGCGGTATTCGCCTCCGCGAAGCGCTCCTTGGCCTTGGCATCGCTCTTGTTGCGATCTGGGTGATACTCCTTGGCGAGTTTGCGAAAGGCCTTCTTCACGTCGGCTTCGCTCGCGCCTTTGGGCACACCCAGGATGTCGTAGGGATTTCGCATCGTGGCTTTTATGGTGTCCATTCGGGCCGCGCCGAGGCGGCCAAGATAACGTCCCCTCAAGGTGGGAGATGCGTTGCGTTCCTGCAACGCCCTCTTTCGGCAATTGCTCGAGCTCCCGTTCAGCTTTTGGCCGATTTCAGGCGTGTCAATTCGAACATGCCACCGGACGACTTGCAGCCCGTGCCACGCATCGTGCGCGTCGATCTGGAGCCCGTGACGGTGGCGAGAAAATCGCGGCAGATCTCGTCGCCCGCGACATAGGGCAATCCCGTCGGATTGACCGAACCACGCATCCCCGTCTCCGGGTTGTCCCATTTCACTGGCTTGCCGTTGCCCTGCGGATCGAGCGCGACGGACAAGGCCGCTTGCGCCCGGCGCCAATCCTCGTCGGACAGGTCCTTGCCGAAATTCGCTGGGGGCTTGCTTATGCTTCCTGTGCTGACCGGCTCGCCAGGCGGCTCCGGTGCGTCGGGGTGGAAAGACAGGATCGGCCCACTGCAGCCGCCGACGAGCCAGATCACCAGGACGACGACGAACGTGCCGAGACGAGGCAGCATTCCGGGAAGACCGATCGGTTCCGCCCAGACCGACGAGGCATTACAGTCGCATCGACGCATTACACCTGAACTCACGACACGGGGTGACCGACGAGGCGTCCAACTCCACGTCGGTGCCCCCGACCCGGATGTCACACCAAGGAACTAGACCGTGGACCGGTTAAGAGAGGATGACGCGCCAATGGGCGGCACAGACGCCGACTTCACCCTCGCGGACGATCCGTGGGCCTTATTCACATCGTGGATGGCCGAGGCGGAGGCGGCCGAGCCGGTGGATCCCAATGCAATGGCGCTTGCGACCTCGGATGAGCACGGCTTGCCCGATGTGCGAATGGTGCTCCTGAAGGGCGCCGACCCGCGCGGGCTCGTCTTCTACACGAACGTCAATTCGGCCAAGGGGCTTCAGCTTGCCCGCAATCCACAGGCCGCGATCGTGCTGTACTGGAAATCGCTCGGGCGCCAGATCCGGGCGCGCGGCCCGATCACGCCGGTCACCGCAGCTGAAGCGGACGCCTATTTCGCGAGCCGGCATCCCGAAAGCCGCATCGGCGCGATCGCGAGCCGGCAATCGAGTCCGCTCGCCGACCGTGCGACCCTGATGGCGGAGGTTGATGTCCTTACCGCCCGATACGAAAACCAGCCGATTCCGCGTCCGGAGAACTGGACAGGATTCCGGATCGCACCGATCCAGATGGAATTCTGGCAGCACGGCGATTTCCGGCTGCACGATCGCGTCCGCTTCACCAAAGAGGGCGAGTGCTGGGGCCGCGCGCGGCTTTATCCCTGACGGGCCGCCTCGACCGCCCGTGAACCCTTTGTCTCGCAAAGGCGTTCCCCTCAGCCACCGGCGGCTTCCAAAGGAGTCGTCTCCGGCCAAGAGGAGGAAAGCAGATGAGGTTTCGCTACCTTGTGCCCCTGGCAGGGTTGATGGTTCTGACCGGCTGTCAGGACGACAAGAAGTCGGAAACGAAAACAGAGGTCCCACCACCGGCACCGAAGGCGCCCGCGGCACCTCCACCGGCCGGCAACGCCGCTCCTGGCGCACCGGGCGCGACGACCCCGCCGGCACCTCCGCCGGCCACGCCTTCGCCCGCCCCGGTGCAACCGCCAAAGCCCAACTGATTCGTTCGGGCCGATCGTACCTGGCGGATCTCGCGAAGCCATGTGCACCAAGCGATACCGGTTGCTGCGGCGCCGCGAGGGCGCTGGATTTCCGGTATCGCGCATCCTAGACCTGTCGGTGCCCGGTACGGGTGCCGCCAGCCCATCCGAATCGGCGCGCCAATCGAAAGCGGGGAGAGGTCGTGGCGCAGCCCAATGAACGCCGGCGCGTGATGCTGCTGACCGGCGCGAGCCGTGGGATAGGCCACGCGACGGTCAAGCGTTTTTCTGCGGCAGGATGGCGTGTCATCACCTGTTCGCGCCATCCCTTCCCCGAGAATTGTCCGTGGGAGATGGGGCCTGAGGATCATCTTCAAGTCGACCTCGCAGACGCCCAGGACACGATCCGCGCAGTGCGCGAGGTTGCCGAGCGTCTTCAGGAAGAGGGCGGCCTTCTGCACGCGCTCGTCAACAATGCAGGCATTTCTCCCAAAGGGCCGAACGGTGAACGTTTGAGCGCGCTCGCCACGTCCTATGCGGATTGGGCGCGGGTGTTTCAGGTGAACTTTTTCGGCCCGATCCTGCTTGCGGGAGGCCTGCGCGAGGAATTGACGAGAGCACGGGGCTCGATCGTCAACGTGACCTCGATCGCCGGCTCGCGCGTTCACCCGTTTGCCGGAGCAGCCTACGGGACGTCCAAGGCAGCGCTCGCTGGGCTGACGCGCGAGATGGCCGCAGATTTCGGTCCGCTCGGCGTGCGCGTGAACGCGATCTCGCCGGGCGAGATCGACACCTCGATCCTCTCGCCGGGTACGGACAAGCTCGTTCAGCAGATTCCGCAAAGGCGGCTCGGCACGCCGGACGAAGTTGCCAAGGCGATCTATTTTCTGTGCACCGACGCCTCGTCCTACGTGAATGGCGCGGAACTGCACATCAATGGTGGCCAGCATGTCTGAGGGCGGCGCGGTGGATCGTCCGGTCAGTGACCACGCGGCGTGAGCAGATGAGTGCGATCCGCCGAGCGGCGTTGAGCCTCGCCATCCTGGCAGGCTTGTTCCAGCCTGCGCAGAGCGTCGCGGAGGGACCGGCGGACCCCTTTGCGATCGTCGAACTTCCCTTCAAGGTCACGGCGATGCGTGGGCCTGGGAGCGAGGTCGCTCTGTCGGTGGCAACTTCCGGCCTTCTGCCGATCGCGCACTCGAAGCCGGTCAGCTCCGATCCCAAGGCGTCCGTGTCAGACGAGCCGGAGCCGGCCCAGATCGTGGTAGTCTGGGGCGAAGGCGGCGGTGCGGTGCTCGGGCTCACTGACGGCGCGCTCCGAACGACGCTGCTCAGCGCCGAGGCCGTCGAAGGTCTTGCCGCCTCCGAACTGGCGCGGGGCGCGGCTCCCGGTTACCGCCGTGCTCTCGACGGCCCGCTCAGCGCATACCTTTCGGGGCCGACGCGCGGTCCACACGGGCAAGCCGGCCACGCGGCTGGATTGACCATCCGCGAGCGGCAAAAGGTCGATCGGAGCGCGGACCCCAAGCCCGTCCCGATCACGACGACCACAGTGACTCCGGGAAACGAGGCGATGTTCGCGGGGCGCTCGCCGCGCATCGCAACGATCGACGGCAGGCGCGTCGTTCTCGCCGTGACCACCAACTCTGACGCAGCATCATCGCTCGTACTCATCGACAAGGATGGTGAGGGTCACTGGCAAATCCGCGCGAGAGCGCCGACTCAGGCCGGCGAGGCGGCCAAGGGTGCCCCCCTCGCCGTCGCGGCGGTTGCCGATTTCATGGGCTCCGGGAAGCAGCAGGTCGCGCTCGTCCAGGCGTCGGATGGAGCCGGAAAGCTCCAGCTCTGGTCCTATTCCGATGGCGCCCTCGCGCTCGTTGCAGAGAAGCCCGGGTTTGCCGAACCTCCCGCTGCCGATGTCGAATTGGCGGCGGCAGTTCCGAACGAAACGGGCGCGGCGCCGGACCTCGCTTTGCCTGTCGGCGATCGCGGCACACTAGCGATCCTGACACCGAAGGACGGCTTTCGCGAACGCAGCCGGTCGGTGTTGCCGGCCCCGGCCGCCCTCGGCATCGCTGCGCTCGGTCGCGGCTCTCAGGCGCGGCTGCTCGTCGGGATGGCGGACGGGCGTATTGCGATCATTCCATTGCAGCGAGGCACGCAACCATGAGCGCGGGGGACGGCGAGAGCCGGCTGTTCCCGGCGCGTCCCCTCGTCGGGGTTTCGATCGCGGTGATCCGTGAGGGCCGGGTCCTGCTCGCAGCGCGTGCGAACGAACCGATGCGCGGCGTCTGGACATTGCCGGGCGGTTTGGTCGAGGCCGGAGAGCCTCTCGCTCAGGCGGCCTTGCGCGAACTGATGGAGGAGGTCGGGCTCGAGGCCGAGGTCGTCGGTCCGAGCCTGACACCGACCGAGATCATCCTGCGCGACGAGAACGGACGGGCGCGCCATCATTACGTGATCCATCCGCACGCCGCTCTCTGGCGCCGCGGAGAGGGCCTATCCGGCCCGGAAGCTCTCGAGGTGCGATGGGCTCGCCCGGAAGAAGTCGTCGGATTGGAAACGACGCCCGGATTGGCCGCGACCCTGAGCGAAGCCTTCGCCCGCATCGCTGCCCGCGAGGACGAGGCGGCATGATGCGGCCTGCGGCGATCGCCCTGCTCTCGCTGACGCTCGCAATCGCGCCCGTCGCGACCGGGCTCGCTCAGCAGCGCGCGACAACCGCGCGTCCGAACACGAAGCCTCCGGAGAAAGAGAAGGAGAAAGAACCGCCGCCTCCCGCCGAGCCGGCGCCTGCGCCCTATGACCGCGATCTCATGCGCTTGTCGGAGATCATCGGCGCCCTCGCCTTTCTGCGCGAACTCTGCGCTGCACCCGATGCCGCGGAATGGCCGGCGCGGATGAAGGCGCTCATGGATTCCGAAGGCGTGACGCCCAACCGCCGCGACCGGCTCGCCGGCGCGTTCAACCGCGGCTATCGCGGCTATGCCTTGACCTATCGCGTCTGCACGGCATCCGCCAACGAGGCGACCAGCCGCTACCTCGCTGAAGGACAGCGCCTGTCGCACGGGATTGCCGGCCGTTTTGGGGGCTGATCATGTTGCTCAGCGGCCACATTGGCAAAGGGTTCAAGAAATCGGCGTGAATTGAGCGTCCGCGTTAACCTCTCCGAAATTCCCGGCTGGCCCGCCGGGGATTTGCACCCTATCGTGCCGTTGTCATGCGGAGATTTTCTTCGCTCGGAACGGCTGAGACCATGCTCCACGAATCTGTGAACGCTTCCTTCGAAGCCAGCTCGGACGAAAAGCGCGTTGCGCTGGGGCTCGTCACCGAAGCGTTCGCCGAAGGCTGCCTCGACGGGCTCGACGGCGATTGCATGGCCCAGGCCGCCCTGTTCGCGGCCTTCCAAGAACTGGTCGCCACCTATGGCGAAGAGGCGACGGCTCGGTATGCCGAAGGCCTGCCCGAGCGCATCCGCGGTGGCGGGTTCACCACGACGCTGCAGCATTGAACTCGCGTTGGCTTGGGCTGACGATCTGGTAGCTGCGACACCTGGGACGATGCTTCATCCGGCGCTGGCGGACAGCGCCTCCTCGAACAAAACCGCCTCGCCCTGCGACGGCCCAACCAACTCGCCCTGCCACATCACCGTCTTGCCGCGTACCAGCGTGCCGACGGGCCAGCCCGTCACGCTCACGCCGTCATAGGGCGTCCAGCCGCATTTGGAGGCGATCCAGTCGTTGCGGATCGTTTCCCGGCGCTTCAGGTCGACCACCGTCACGTCCGCATCATAACCGACCGCGAGGCGCCCCTTTCGGGCGATGCCGAACAGGCGTTTCGGCCCGGCACTCGTCAGATCGACGAAGCGGGCGAGCGAGAGCCGGCCTGCCGCGACATGGTCGAGCATGATCGGCACCAGAGTCTGCACCCCGGTCATGCCGGAGGGTGAATCCGGGTAGGGCTTGGCCTTCTCCTCGAGGGTATGCGGGGCATGGTCGGAGCCGAGCACGTCGGCGATACCCTGGTTCACACCCCACCAGATGCCGTGGCGCTGAGCCGCATCACGGACCGGCGGGTTCATCTGCACGAGCGTGCCGAGGCGCGGATAGGCCTCACCGCCATCGAGCGTGAGATGGTGCGGCGTCACCTCGACACTGACGAGATCCTTGGCTTCGGCCAGGAGCGGCATCTCTTCCTTGGTCGAGATATGCAGGATGTGGATGCGCGCGCCGGTCTCCCGCGCGAGCGCGATCAGGCGCTTCGTCGCCTTCACGGCGACCTCGGGCGAGCGCCAGACCGGGTGCGAGGACGGATCGCCGGGGACGCGCAAGGATTTGCGCTCGCGCAGCATCGGCTCGTCCTCGGAATGGAAGGCGGCCCGGCGGCGGATGCGGCTCAGGATTTCGCGCACGCCCGCATCGTCCTCCACGAGCAGCGAGCCCGTCGAGGAGCCGATGAAGATCTTGATGCCGGCAGCGCCCGGCAGGCGCTCCAATTCGGCGACCTCCACGGCATTCTCGTGAGTACCGCCGACCCAGAAGGCGAAATCGCAATGCATGCGGTGGTGGGCGCGGGCCACCTTGTCGGCGAGCGCCTCGGCGCTGGTCGTCTGCGGATTGGTGTTCGGCATCTCGAAGACCGCCGTCACGCCGCCCATCACGGCCGCACGTGAGCCAGATTCCAGATCCTCCTTATGATCGAGCCCGGGCTCGCGAAAATGCACCTGGCTGTCGATCACGCCTGGCAGCAGATGTAAGCCTGCGCAATCGATCCGCTGCACGGCTTCCACGCGGGACAGATCGCCGATCCGCGCGACACGGCCCGCACGGATACCGAGATCGGCCAAGTGCTCGCCGTCGTGATTGACCAGAGTGCCGCCCGACAGGACGAGATCGAAGGGCGCTTCCATCGCGTGTCTCCGAAAGGCGGTGCGCATTGAGGCGGGAGAACCGGCGGCTTATGTCAGGCTCTCGCGATGTGCAACGTCGCGCCCCGTCTCGAAACGTGCTCGATCTTGGAGCCGCAATGCCGATTGCCCTGTTGCCCGACCGTGCCGTCGTCACCGTCTCCGGCCCTGACGCGACGAGCTTCCTGCAAGGCATTCTCACGGCGAATGTCGAGACTTTGCCGGAGGGCGAAGCACGGCTGGCCGCCCTGTTGAGCCCGCAGGGCAAAATCCTGTTCGATTTCCTGGTGTCACGGGACGGCGATGGATATCGGCTCGATGCTTCGGCCGAGCGCGTGCCGGATCTCCTCAGGCGCCTGAATCTCTACCGCTTGCGCGCCAAGGTGACGATCACGGCCGATCCGACCCAGGGCGTTGCCGCCGCCTGGGACGGTGCGCAGACCGCGGGCGTCCTGTCCTGTCGTCACGACGGCCGGCTCGATACCCTCGGCGACAGGCTGTATTTCGCGCTCGGAGCGTTTTCGGCGGATGCGACCGAGGCGGACTATCACGCCCATCGCATCACTCTCGGCATCCCCGAGGGCGGGCGCGATTTCGCGTTCGGCGATGCCTTCCCGCACGAGGCTCTGATGGATCAGCTCGGCGGTCTCGATTTCAAGAAAGGGTGCTATGTCGGCCAGGAGGTAGTCTCGCGCATGCAGCATCGCGGCACAGCGCGCACACGCATCGTTCCGATGACCTATCGCGAGGCAAATGCTCCCGAGCCCGGCGCCGAGGTCACTGCCGGCGCGCTGCGTCTCGGCGTTACAGGCAGCGGCGCAGGCAAGCATGGCCTTGCCGCGATCCGCCTTGATCGCCTGGGCGATGCGCTCGCCGCCGGAGAATCGGTGCGGGCGGGTGGTCTCATTGCAGGTGTTTCCAAGCCGTCTTTCGCGAATTTCGCGTTTCCGTCCGATGCGGTGGCCGCCGGATGAGCGCCGAGACGCCCTCCTTGCTGACTACCCATCCCGATGGCTGCCCGCGCTGCTGGTGGGCGGGAGCGGACCCGATCTACGTCGCCTATCACGACACCGAATGGGGCGTGCCGGAATACGATTCTCGGGCGCTCTATGAGAAGCTGATCCTCGACGGCTTCCAGGCAGGCCTGTCCTGGATCACGATCCTCCGCCGTCGGGAAGGATTTCGGCGCGCTTTCGAAGGATTCGAGCCGGAGCGGGTGGCGCGCTTCACGGAGAGCGATGTCGAGCGGCTGATGACGGATACGGGCATCATTCGAAACCGCGCCAAGATCCGGGGAGCGATTGCGAGCGCTCAGGCCTGGCTCGCGATCGAGGAAAGGGGGCCAGGTTTTTCGCAGTTTCTCTGGGATTTCTGCGATGGACGCCCGATCCAGAACGCGCCAGGAAGCCGCGCCGAGATTCCGACCGAAACCGACATTTCAAGAAACATGGCTAAAGCCTTGAAAGCACAGGGTTTCAATTTCTGTGGCCCGACGATCATCTATGCCTTCATGCAGGCGGTCGGCATGGTCAACGACCACCTCGTCGGTTGTCATCGCCATGCTGCCTGCGAGGCGCTCGCCCCGGCAAGTCGGGCATGAAAGCCGAGAAGGCGCCGCGTGCCTGGCAGCGCATGCTGTCGGGCCGGCGCCTCGACCTGCTCGACCCATCCCCGCTCGATATCGAGATTGCCGATATTGCGCATGGACTGGCGCGCGTTGCGCGCTGGAACGGGCAGACGCACGGATTGCACGTCTTCTCCGTCGCGCAGCATTCGCTGCTGGTGGAAGCGATCGGAAGCCATCTCGCAGCCACCGCGACACCGGCCCTGCAGCTCGAATTGCTGCTCCACGATGCGCCCGAATACGTGATCGGCGACGTCATCTCGCCGCTCAAGGCGGTGATCGGCGATGCCTACAAGCATGTCGAGAGCCGGCTTCTCGGTGCGATCCGACGGCGCTTTTCCCTCGCTCCGCCTTCGCTGGCCGACACGCAATTGGTCAAGCAATCGGACCGGATCGCCGCCCATTTCGAGGCGACGCGGCTGGCTGGGTTCTCTATGGCTGAGGGCGAGCGCTACTTCGGCCGGCCCCCGCCTCTGCCGGCTGGTCTTCTGAGCGAGATCGACCGGCTCTTGGCGCCCTTGCCGACCACGGATGCCGAGACGCAATTCCGCGCACGCTTCGACACGCTCTCGGCCCGAATCCCGGCCGCTGGATGACGGATTGATCCATGCCCTCCCTGCATGTCTGTTCGCTTTCGCGTCTGTCGGAAACGGTCGACGCGACCGGTGCGAGCCATCTCGTCACGCTGATCAATGCCAGCACGCCAGTCGAACGACCGGGACCGATCGACACCGACCGGCACCTCCTCCTCCATCTCAGCGACATCGCCGTACCGATGGAGGGGCACGTGCCGCCGGACGAAATGCATGTCCGATCCCTGCTGGATTTCGTGCATCGATGGGATCGGAAGAAGCCGCTCCTCATCCATTGCTATGCCGGCATCAGCCGCTCGACAGCCGCAGCTTATGTCGCCGCCTGTGCCTTGCTGCCGGATCGGGACGAGCGGCAGATCGCGCAGAGCCTGCGCGCCGCTTCCGTTACCGCGACGCCCAATCGATTGCTCGTCGAGATCGCCGACCGGTTGCTGGGGCGAGACGGGCGCATGGTGGCTGCCATCGCCGAGATCGGACGCGGCTCGGAGGCTTTCCAGGGCGAGCCCTTCTGCATTCATCTGACGTGATGCCGTCGGGCCATGCGCATAGTAATTTGCCCGCAATTGGCCGGGCTTGTGTGAACCGCCCCCGACCGTCATAACCCGGCCATGGGAAGCCAGGGATGAGTGCAGCACGATCCCCCGCGCCGGCACCAGCGCCGAACGTCGTGCCCGAGGATTTGCCGTTCGAACGAGCGCTTGAACAGCTCGAAGAGATCGTGCGCCAACTCGAGGCGGGCAATGTCTCGCTCGATGATTCAGTCACGATCTACGAGCGCGGCGAGGCTTTGAAGCGGCATTGCGAGAGCCTGCTCAAGAAGGCCGAGGCCCGCATCCAGAAGATCACCCTCGGGCCGGATGGCGGCGCGGCGGGAACAATCCCCCTCGACGTCGAATAGCGGGTGCGATGGCGCATGGCGATCCGCACGACTCTCCCCGACACAGGACGCCGCGCAAATTCCGTTGCGCGGCCACTTTTCCGATCATGAGGCCAAAGCCGTGTCACTGATCGACCGCTCGCTATTGGATGGGATTCCGACGCCTGCGGAGCTGCGTGCGGTTCCGGAATCGGAGCTTCAGGCGGTTGCCGATGCGGTTCGGGCCGAGATGATCGATGCGGTCTCGGTGACGGGCGGGCATCTCGGGTCGGGTCTCGGCGTGGTCGAGCTGACGGTGGCTCTGCATCACGTCTTCGACACGCCTTCCGACCGGATCGTCTGGGATGTCGGGCATCAATGCTACCCGCACAAGATCCTGACCGGGCGGCGCGACCGCATCAAGACGCTGCGCCAGGGCGGTGGCCTGTCGGGCTTCACCAAGCGCTCGGAGAGCGAATACGATCCGTTCGGGGCGGCCCATTCCTCGACCTCGATCTCGGCCGCGCTCGGCATGGCGGTGGGCCGCGATCTCGATGTCGCTTCCGCCAAGGCGAAGGGCGAGGAGCTGCCTAAGCGCCGCAACATGGTTGCGGTGATTGGCGACGGCTCGATGTCGGCGGGCATGGCCTATGAGGCGATGAACAATGCCGGGGCTCTGCATTCGCGGCTGATCGTGATCCTGAACGACAACGACATGTCGATCGCGCCGCCCGTCGGCGCGATGTCGGCCTATCTGGCGCGGCTTGCCTCGGGTGAGAATTACCTCTCGCTCCGCAACTCGGCTAAGCAGCTCGGCAAGCTCCTGCCCAAGGTGATCTACGAGCGCGCGGCGCGGGCCGAGGAATATGCCCGCTCGCTGGTGATCGGCTCGGGCACGATGTTCGAGGAGATGGGCTTCTACTATGTCGGCCCCGTGGACGGGCACAATCTCGACCAGTTGCTGCCCGTGCTCAAGAACGTGCGCGACTCGGACCAGGGCCCGATCCTGCTGCATGTCGTGACCCAGAAGGGCAAGGGCTACGCTCCGGCCGAGGCGAGCGCCGACCGCTATCACGGCGTCGTCAAGTTCGACGTGCTGTCGGGTGTCCAGGTCAAGGCCAAGCCGAATGCCCCGGCCTATACGCGGGTGTTCGGCGAGAGCCTGATCAAGGCGGCCGATGCCGACGACAAGGTGGTGGCGATCACCGCGGCGATGCCGGGTGGCACCGGGATCGACCTGTTCGGCAAGGCTCATCCCGACAAGACCTTCGATGTCGGCATCGCCGAGCAGCATGCCGTGACCTTCGCGGGCGGCCTCGCCACTGAGGGCTACAAGCCGTTCGTCGCGATCTACTCGACCTTCCTGCAGCGGGCCTACGATCAGGTCGTGCACGACATCGCGCTGCAGAACCTGCCGGTGCGCTTCATGCTGGATCGGGCCGGTCTCGTCGGCGCGGACGGAGCGACCCATGCCGGCGCCTTCGACCTCGCCTATCTCTGCTGCCTGCCGAACATGGTGGTGATGGCAGCCTCGGACGAGGCCGAGCTCGTGCACATGGTGGCGACCGCCCATGCCCATGATTCCGGCCCGATCGCCCTGCGCTATCCGCGCGGCGAGGGTGTCGGCGTCGAGATGCCCGAGACCGGGGTTCCGCTCGAGATCGGCAAGGGCCGGGTAATCCGCCGGCCGGAAGGCGCGCGCGTCGCGATCCTCTCGCTCGGCACCCGTCTCGCCGAGGCGCAGAAAGCCGCCGAGATTCTGGAGAAATCCGGCATTGCGGTCACGGTGGCCGATGCCCGCTTCGCCAAGCCGCTCGACGAGGCTTTCATCCTCGATCTCGCCTCGAGCCACGAGGTTCTGATCACGGTCGAGGAAGGCTCGACCGGCGGCTTCGGGGCGATGGTACTGCATCTCCTGTCCGAGCGAGGCGCGCTCGATTCCGGTCGCGTCCGGGTCCGCACCCTGACCCTGCCCGACCGCTACCAGGACCACGACAAGCCCGAGAAGATGTACGCCGATGCCGGCCTCGATGCCGACGGTATCGTCCAGGCCATCCAGAAAACGTTGCCAGCCCGCGACAAGCCCGGGCGCAGCAACGTCGTCAGCGTCGCAAGGCGCAAACGCTGAACCGAGGAGGAGTGCCGGTTCAGCGAAGGCGACGCATCACTTGATGACCGCGCAGGCGATGCGGGCGCCGGCCCCGCCGATCGGCTGGCTGGTGTGGTCGTCCTCGTTGGCGTGGATCACCAGCGAGGAACCATCCCCATCCTTCAAGCCGCCCTCGCCCGTCAGCGGGGTTTCAGTCGACACCTCGGCATTCACGGATCCGTCCGCCGAAGCATAGACGTTCGGCAGGTCGCCCTCGTCCGGGCCGTCGGCATTGAGAAGGCCGTGCTTGCTCTGGTCGTGGTTCACATGCGCCTTCGACTTCTCGAATTTCTCGGGGTCCGAGCAATCACCGACCGCGTGGAAATGGATGCCGTGCCAGCCGGGAGGCAGACCGCCGGCCTGGATCGTCACCCGCATCACGAGCGCGTTTTCCCCGTCGCGAATGAAGATCTTGCCGATCGATTCGCCCTTGTTGTTGATAATCGCGCTCTCATAGAGCTGCGGCGGAGCGGGCGATTCCGGCTTCTTGTCCTGCGCGAGCGCGGGAGCAGCGAGGCACAGAAGCGCGAAGGCAGCCGGCAGATTGGGTTTCATGAGATGGCTCTCCTCTCCACGCTGGGCTAGTTAGGCATGGACGGCAGATTCCGACAGGGCGTGGTCCATCCATCACCACTCATTGAGGAAATTCCTGTGGTTGGGGTGAATTGTTCACGATGACGGGCGAGCGTCTGCGCGCCGACCGGCTGCTCGTGGAACGCGGCCTTTTCGAAAGCCGCACCCGCGCCCAGGATGCGATCCGCGCCGGGCTCGTCAAGGCGGACGGGCGAACTCTCGCCAACCCGTCGGACAGGGTCTCCCAGGATGCCGATATCGAGGCGGAGCCGGCTCATCCGTACGTCTCGCGCGGCGCGCTCAAGCTCGCTGCCGCGCTCGATGCCTTCCGGCTCGATCCGAACGGCCTGACCTGCCTCGATATCGGCGCATCGACGGGCGGGTTCACCGATCTGTTGCTGCGCCGCGGCGCCCGGCATGTCGTCGCCGTCGATGTCGGGCGGGCCCAGCTTCATCGCTCCTTGCGGGCCAATCCTCGGGTCACGGTCTTCGAGGAAACCGACATCCGCAAATTCGATCCCGGCGCCCTGCCTGGCACGTTCGACCTGGCGGCGATCGATGTGAGCTTCATCTCGCTGCGTCTGGTCCTGCCAGGGGCCATCGCGTTGATGGCGCCCCGCGGAGCGCTCGTCGCCCTCATCAAGCCGCAATTCGAGGCGGGCCGCGAGCGGATCGGCGGCGGTGGAATCGTGCGTGATCCAGGCGTTCACACGATTGTCTGCCAGGAGATCGAAGCTTTCGCGACGGAACTCGGGTTGTCGGTCCTTGGACTGGTGCCCTCCCCCGTCGCGGGCGGCGACGGTAATCGCGAGTTTCTGATCGGCCTGCGCAAAGCCGATCAGCCGGACGACGTGGCGTGAGCGAAGCGACCGCCGAGACCGTCAGCATCGCACGCTTCGGTGCACGCGGCGATGGCGTGACCGAGGACGGCCTGATCGTGCCTGGCGCCCTGGCCGGCGAGCGCGCTACCATTATTCGCGAGGGGAAAATCGGGCGGGTCGTCGCCATTGAAGTCGCTTCTCCCGAGCGAATTGCTCCGTTCTGCCGGTATTTCGGCCATTGCGGAGGCTGTGCCGTCCAGCATCTCGCGCCGGAGCCCTACTCCGCCTGGAAGCGGGGGATCGCGGTCCAGGCCCTGCAACAGGCGGGGATCGCGACAACCATCGACCCGCTCGTCGACGCCCATGCCCCCGGCCGGCGGCGCATCACGCTGCATGTCCGGCAGGTCGAGGGGCGACCGCGTGCTGGCCTCATGGCGGCGCGCAGTCACGAGTTGGTGCCGATCGATCAATGCCCGATCACGGTGCCGGCACTCCAAGGCGTGTCTGCGATCGCCGAGCGGCTCGCAGGTCCGCTCGGGAGCGGTGCGAAACCGCTCGATGTGCTCGCAACCGCGACCGATACGGGCCTCGATGTCGACATACGCGGCCACGGACCGGTCGGCGAGGCAGCGCGCACGGTCCTGACGCGTCTCGCGCAGGAACTCGGCCTCGCTCGTCTGTCGATCCATGGCGAGCGCATCGTCGAGTTGCAGGCGCCGTCATTCACGATTGCGGGCCATCGCCTGATGCCGCCGCCGGGCGGATTTCTGCAAGCGACCGCGGCCGGAGAGGCCGCGCTGACCGCACTTGTGCGGGAAGCGATCCCGAAAGGCACGAAACGCGTCGCCGATCTCTTTGCCGGCTCTGGACCGTTTACGCTCGCCCTCGCCGCAGATTTCGAGGTTCACGCCGTCGAGGGAGAGGCAGCTGCGCTCGCGGCGCTCGACCGCGCGGCGAGGCAGGCTCAAGGCCTTCGCCGCGTCACGACCGAGCGGCGCGACCTGTTCCGGCGGCCCCTGCTCGCTCCGGAACTCGACCGGTTCGACGTCATCGTCCTCGATCCGCCGCGTGCCGGCGCCCAGGCGCAGATGCAGAAAATCGCGGAATCGAAGGTGGCGAGCGTGGTCAGCGTCTCCTGCGATCCCGGGAGCTTCGCGCGGGACGCCGCCATCCTCATGGCGCGCGGCTATGGGCCCGAGCGGGTCACGCCGATCGACCAGTTCAAATATTCCGGCCATGTCGAACTCGTCGGCGTGTTCCGGAAGGAATCGCCGCAGCGCCGACGAACCTGACCCGGGCCGCGCTGGCCGATCAGAGAAGCCGTCCCTGTTCGTCGGGAGCGTCGGATTTCCGATCGTCGTCTGGCAGTTTTCGTGGCGGCAAGACGGCTTGGCCGACAGGCTCGATCAGCCCTTCGTCATCGTTCCGAATGCTGTTCACGCGCGGGCTGACCTCCACCATCGTCAGCCATTCATCCGGACAGGGGCGGCAGAGGGCGGTGGCTTCGCGAGGCCCAGTCCCGAATATGTCGAGCCAGACGCTGATCGCCTCCGGCGCCAGGATCGCCGGCATCCGGTCGTGGATGGCGCTCAGCGTTCCATTCGCCCCGCAGGTCACGATGGCAGCGGTATCGACCTCGGAGCCATCGGCGCCGCCCCATGCCTCCCACAGGCCCGCGAGCACCATCGGCGCCCCGTCGGCACGACGGATCAGGTAGGGTGTCTTCCGGGAGGCACGTCCAGTCCCCTCCCGCCGCCATTCGTAGAATCCGTCGGCGAGAAACACGCAGCGGCGATGCCGGATCGCGCCGCGAAAGGTCGGCTTCTCCAGCAGAGTCTCGGCGCGGGCGTTGATGATCAAGGGGAAATCGGACGGATCCTTGAGCCAGGATGGCCAGAAACCCCAGCGTACGAGGCGAAACTGGCGCCGGCCCCGCTCTTCGAACACGATCGGCACCGGTTGCGTCGGTGCGACATTGTAGCGGGCCGGAAAATTCGGACGCTCATCGTACCCGTAGAAGGCGCGATAGACCTCGGGAATCTGCTCGATCAAGTAGCGTCCGCACATACCGAATAGATGGATGTGCCTCTCTGCCCCGTCAATTCGAATGCTATCGAGGCGCTTTCCGCCCCCTGTGCACAGGCGGTTACGTCTGATCGACGATCGTCATCTCGACGAATGTTCAGCACCTGCGGAAATATTGCCTAAGTATTCTCGCGATCCGCATTTGCAGTGCTTTTAGGGCGCCCGCTCAATAATGCGGTGGCGGTTTCTCTTGGGCGCCCGCTGCGGTTTCTCCGACAGTCTCGACCAGTTCGGTAAGGCGCGCCAAGTCTCGCTTCATGGCATCGATGATCCGCCACTGTGCAGTGATGGTCGCGTTCAGGTCTTCGATCAGAGCCTCCTGCTCCGTGAAGCGGATTTCGAGAGTATCGATCCGGCGGCTCAGGTCATCGATCATGCGAAGCACCAGTGATTGTTTTGTCCAGGCCGACTGGGAAAGTTAATCCGGCGATAATGTCTCGCGGGCAATATGATTGAACGAGTCTGTGGTGCGTCATGCTGGCGAACGTCGTCGAATCCGTAGTCCAAGCGGCGAATTCCACAGGGGGCACCGTCCTCGTGGCGAGCCGCATCGCCTCGATCCGGGAACGGCTGCGCGAGCTGATCCTGCGGCACGACGCATCCGCGATCATCGAGGAGACAGCCTCCGGCCAAGAAGTTCTGGCGATTTTCAAGCGCCGTCCCCCGTCCATCGCCGTCATCGACGTCCTGCTCGACGACCTGTCAGGGGCCGAGGCGGTCGCCAAGGCGAAAACTGCCGGCCTCCAGGCTGGCGAATTGATCCTGATGTCTCCGCGCGTCCATGAGGGATGGGTCGAGATATGCCAGGAACTCGAGGCCTACGAATTCCTCCGCACGCCGCTCGATCCCGCGCACATCTCGCGGCTCCTGCGCGAAAACGCCCTGCGGTTCAAGCCGATCCAGAGCCTGCTCGTCGTCTCGACGAAACAGGAACGGCAATTCGTCTGGAGAGCCCTCAAGACCAGTCGCTTCACCTTCCAGATCGAGGAAGCCGATTCCAGTGCGCATGCCTGCAAGCAGTTGCAGCTCGTCCCCTTCGACATCGCCTTCATCGATTTCGATCTTGCCGGCCGGGACGGGCTGGAGGCCGCCTGTCAGCTGCGCGCGATCTCCGCCAGCACCCGGCTCGTGCTGATGGCGAGCCACGATGCCCAAAGCCTCGTCCAGACCGCGCGCCATTGCGGCGTTTCGCTGATCATGAAGAAGCCGTTCAGTGCGCTCGATCTCGACGTGGCACTCCACGAGGTGCTCGAGATGCGCAGGCCCTACCTGCTCAATGCATTGCTGCCCAAGAGCGCCGTCGTCCACGTTCCGCCGTTGAAGCTCGTCAAGCTGGCAAAACCGGTCGTCGACCTCGTGGCGATGCAGGCCTGACGGCCGCGCAATCGCCGGATCGTCCGATGGGGCGGTTCGACAGCTAGCCGTATTCTATGCGATCGCGGCGATCTCGAATTCGTGCGCATTCACGGCAACCGTATCGCCGACATTCTTTCCGGTCAGCGCCCGGGCGAGCGGCGAGACATAGGACAGCGAACCCTTGGTCGGATCGGCCTCGTCCTCGCCGACAATGTGAAACGTCTGCTTGGTATCGTCCTCGCGGATCACCGTCACGGTCGAGCCGAAATGCACGGTGTCGCCGGCGACCTTGTCGACGAGCTGAGCCGAGTTCCGGCGAGCGGTCCAATAGCGAAGGTCGCGCGATACGCGCGCATGCCCGGCCTTGTCGTCATCGGCGAGCGCGGCACTCTCGGATTCCAGACGTGAGACCTCTGCCTCGATCAGCGCGAGGCCGTGCCGGGTCACGAAATTCGTGTGCGGGGAGAGCGGACGATCGGGGAGATCCTCGAACGCCTCGCCACCCTCTTTCTCGCGGACGAATGCAATGCTCATGTGAGATGCAATGCGCATACAGGCTGCGCAGTTCCTGTTCTTCGGAGACGGCTATTCGACTTCTACGACTGTCCGTCCACGGATTTGGCCCGCGAGGATCGCATCGGCCTGACCAGCGACCTCGCCGAGCCCGATCGTGGTGATCATTGCCGCCAAGGCATCGCGATCGATCTCTTTCGCCAATCGCGCCCAGGCCTCGCGCCGCGGCTTTTGTGGCGTCGTGACGCTGTTGATGCCGAGCAGTGCGATCCCGCGCAGAATGAAGGGTGCGACAGAGGACGGCAGGTCCATTCCGCCGGCATTTCCGCAGGTCGCGACGGCCCCGCCCGCCTTGGTCATCGCGAGGACGTTGGCGAGCGTTCGTGAGCCGACCACATCGATACCGGCGGCCCAGCGCTCCTTCGCGAGCGGTTTCGGATCGCCAGCCAGTTCAGCCCGGTCGAGGATCTCCGCCGCGCCGAGAGATTTCAGATAGGCCGATTCACCCTCGCGGCCGGTGACCGCGATCACCCGCCATCCCGCACGCGCAAGAAGCGTAACCGCGACAGAGCCGACACCTCCCGCCGCGCCTGTCACGACGATGGACCCGGATTCGGGCGTGAGCCCCTGCCTTTCGAGCGCAAGGAGCGACAGCATGGCGGTGTATCCGGCGGTTCCGATCGCCATGGCCTCTGCCGCCGACAAGCCCTTCGGCAGCGGAACGAGCCAATCGCCTTTGACCCTTGCGCGCTCGGCATAGCCTCCGAGGTGAGTCTCGCCGACGCCCCACCCCGTCAGGACGACTTCGTCTCCGGGCGCGAATTCGGGATGTTCGGAGGTCTCGACGATTCCGGCGAAATCGATCCCCGGGATCATCGGGAAACGCCGCACAACCGGCATCCTGCCGGTCATCGCGAGCCCATCCTTGTAGTTCAGCCCGGAATGGGTGACGCGCACGGTAACGTCGCCATCCATCAGGTCCGCATCGTCGAATTCCTTGAAAGTCAGGCTCTGCCCGGCCTCCCGCTTCTCGACGACCCAGGCCTTGAAGGTAGCCATTTCGCCCACCCGCTTCTTTCGGAAACCTGAGGGGGAGTTACGGCGCGTTGTTCCTGAATCAAGAAGCCTCGACGGCACTTGCCGCCGGGGCCTTTGCAAATCGCCGGTGCCAGCCGGGGATCAGTAGGAATAGCCGTCGTAGATACTGCCCGAAGAAAGACCGAGGCCGACACCGATATCGGCCGAGGACGCGCCGGTGATGCCCAATGCGTCGGGGATCGAGCCGATGCCGACCGGACCCGGCCCGGCCGGAACCCAGGTCGAACCGGCAGGCTGCACGAGAACCCGGCGCTGGAAGCTCGCATAGACCGGCGGCAGCGTCTCCGGGATGACCTCGGCGGGGCGGACCAGGACGCGGCGGGTCTGCACCGCGTAGCGCGGCGGCGTGTTGACCCAGCAGCCGACGAGTTGGCCGTAGGCATCGTAGCTCTGCTGCCAAAACCGGCCGCCGGGGGAAACCAGCACCCGCTCTGACACGGTGTCGTAGACGGGCGGGGTCGTGCGATAGACGGTGCGCGGAGCGCGCACGAGGCGCTGCTCGGAGACAGTGTCGAAAACCGGCGGGGTCGTCACACGGCGATAACATTCGGCCGAGAAACAGCCGCCGGCAGCGGCCGGGCTTGCGACGAAGACGGCACCGGCAAGAGCGGCGAGAAGGGTGATCGGACGAGCGATCGGCACGGCCATGACGGGTTCCTCAAACCTGTACGCAACAAGACCAGGAGCCGTGCCGCCCATCAGCACGCTCCCCTCGCGGTACAGGACACCGTCAACTTGGCTTTATTGCAAGTTCTATCCCGAAACAGGGTAAAATTAACCCCGTCGGAAACTGCGTAACCGGGACATTACTTAAGTATGCACAATTTCGATGTAATACAGAGCAGTCGCTGACGGCTCGATGCTCGCTCGAAACGCCGGCTGCGCGACGCGAACTTCAGGTCTGCCCGCGTTTGAGCTGATAGAAGATATGCCGTCCGATGACGTCCATTTTCTTCAACCGGCGTGACCATCCGGGCCTCACGTAAGCCGCGTGATAATGCGTGGCATCGCCGACCTCGCTGAGATAGGTCCGGCCCTCGATCACGGCGCTCGCGATCTGCGTCGCCACGCGCCAGGACGCGGCATCCGTGATGCGTAGCGACTTGCCCTCGCAGGCGAAGGAAAACTGGCAGCCCATGAAGCGATGGCGGTTTTGATAGACCACGCCGCAGACACTCGAAGGATAGAGACCGCTTTTCACGCGGTTGAGCACGACCTGGGCGACGGCAGCCTGCCCCTCCTCCGGTTCGCTGCGCGCCTCGAAATAGACGGCCTCGGCGAGACAGCGCTGCTCACTCTCCATGCTGTCCGGCTCGATCAGATCTGCAAAGCGATTGGTGAGCAATTCAGACGGTTGTTCGGGCGTAGGCGCGAGGGAAGCCGGAGCACGATCGCGGCGCATCGAGAAGCCGGGAAGTGCCAAACTCGCAGCGACGATCTCGACCGGTATCGCATCGGCCGGAGCCGGCGTGACCGACGACAGGGCCACGGCTTTCGGCACGGCCGGCGTCGTGCCATCGGAATGCTCGAGATCCTCGGCATCCGAGGCCGCGTCGACCAATGAATCGGCCTCCCCGCCGGAAGAACGGCCCAGCCCGAGATCGGGAACGGCGATGAACCCTTCCGGCTCGAGTTCCGGATTCCAGGTCGCGGAGCCGGGAGAGAGGATGCCCGTGACGGAACCCACGGCGTCGAGCGCGAGCATCGAGGCCGCGCCGCGCAAGGTTTGGGCGCTGCGCTCGAAGCTGCGCCAGTTCGCCCGCCCGGCATCGCGTTTGGCCGCGCGTTGGACGAGCGGATACAGCCGGGCGCCATCCTTCAGAGTGTCGTGCAGGGAACTCTCGCCGACACGCACGTCCTCGCCATCCTGATAGGCGACCTCGCCGATGAGCGGCACGTCGTCCGGTAGGAAGGGCGTGATCCGGACGTCGTTACTCGCGAGAATTCCCGAACCGATCACGCTTTCCGTGCCCGCATTGGCCGTGAACGAGATCAGAAGGCCGATACCCGCCGCCCAGGGAGCGACCGCCGCGCCGAGCCAGCGCAACGTCCTCGCCTTCTTGCGTCGAAGCCGCCTGGTGCCCACGCTCGTCGACCCGGTTCAGGACGCACGAGGCCGATGCGCAAGGGAATCTACGACGCAAGGACTCCGGCGATATCCGAGATATCGCCAGCCATGGTTGCCATGCCGTTAATCGACGCGGCGCGTTGGACCGTTGACGCGACGTCAGAACCCGCGCGGGCGAGCCTGGCTGACCGCCATCCACGTCGTCACCGACGACAGGTAGTCGCTGCTTTTCTGAGCGTCGACGATCATCTTGGCCGCCTGGCGATCGTTCTGCTCAGCAACGGTCACGACGACCCCGAAGGTCGCACCTGCCGTGATCAGGCTCGCTAAAATCCCGAAAGCCGCGTTCTGCATGGCACGGCTTCCGGGCAAGCCGGAGCGTCCGACGAGAATGGCGGATGACAAACTTGGAACTGTCATGATGTGCAGCCCCGCGAATGCCCCAACCGCATACCGGCAGCCACATTCACGCGCTGCTTCGGCTAGCAGCCAACGTGCCGAGTCGACAGTGGTTCGTGTTTAAGAAAAAAATTAACCTTAATGCGTGTTGCAATGCCGCGACACACCGCCGGGATAGCCCTGGAGCGTGGATTAGCGAGCCTGTTCAGCGCGTAACGATCCGGCCGCGCCTGCGCATTGCAACATCCCCGTCTCGTCGGCCGCGCAATTCAGCGGCAGCATATGGCCCGTATTCAAGCTTGACTGCACAAGCAACGGTCGAGCTTGTCCGAGTTCCGATCGCTTGCATTGCAAACGAGGATCTCGGTTTCGCAGAGCCGCCTCGCTCCCCTCGCCTATTTTCCGTCGAGAGCCGCCTGGGCGGCCGCCAAGCGGGCGATCGGCACGCGGAACGGCGAGCAGGAGATGTAATCGAGGCCGACCTCCTGGCAGAAGGCGATCGAGGCCGGATCGCCACCATGCTCGCCGCAAATGCCGAGCTTGATTCCCTTGCGGGTCGCACGGCCTCGCTCCGCCGCGATCTTCACCAATTCGCCAACGCCCTCGCGATCGATGGAAACGAACGGGTCAACGGTCACGATGCCCTTCTTCTGATAGGCGCCGAGGAAGGTGCCGGCATCATCGCGCGAGATGCCGAGCGCGGTCTGGGTCAGATCGTTGGTCCCGAATGAAAAGAACTCCGCCGTTTCGGCGATTTCGCCAGCGCGCAAAGCGGCGCGTGGCAATTCGATCATCGTGCCGACCTGATAGTCGACCTTGCGGCCTTTCTCCTTGCCGACGGCCTGCGCCATCGCGTCGATCCGCCCCTTGACCAGATCGAACTCGGCGCGCGTGAAGACGAGCGGCACCATCACCTCGGGCGTGACCGGCGCGCCTGTCGCGTCGGCGGCGGCGAGGGCTGCCTCGAAAATGGCGCGCGCCTGCATCTCGGCGATTTCGGGATAGGCGATCGCGAGCCTGCAGCCGCGAAAGCCCAGCATGGGGTTGGTTTCCTCGAGCTCGGCCAGCCGCCGCTTGAGCTTGTCCTCCGGCAGGCCGCTCGTTGCGGCAAATTCCTGAAGCTCCTTCCCTGCTTTCGGCAGGAATTCGTGCAGCGGCGGATCGAGCAGGCGGATCGTGACCGGGAGCCCCGACATGATCGTGAACAGCTCGACGAAATCCTCGCGCTGAAAGGGAAGCAGCTTGGCGAGCGCGGCACGACGGCCCTCGGCATCGTCGGCAATGATCATTTCGCGCACGGCCTGGATGCGCTCTTCGTTGAAGAACATGTGCTCGGTGCGGCAGAGGCCGATGCCCTCGGCGCCGAAATTTCGCGCCGTCTTGGCATCGTGGGGTGTCTCGGCGTTCGTGCGCACCTTCATCTGCCTGATGGCATCGGCCCATTCCATCAGCTTTCCGAAATCGCCCGAAAGCTCGGGCTGCAGCATCTTCACCTCGCCCTGGATCACCTGCCCCTTGGTGCCGTCGATGGTGATGACATCGCCCGCCTTGAGGATCTTGCCGGCGATGCTGAGCGTCTTGGCCTTGTAGTCGATCCGGATTGCGCCGACGCCCGAGACACAGGGTTTGCCCATGCCGCGTGCGACGACGGCGGCATGGCTCGTCATGCCGCCGCGCGTCGTCAGGATGCCCTCAGCGGCATGCATGCCATGGATGTCCTCCGGGCTCGTCTCGATGCGCACCAGGATGCAGCGCCGTTCCGCCTTCCTCGCCGCTTCGGCATCCTCGGAGCTGAACACGATCTCGCCGACCGCTGCGCCGGGCGAAGCCGGCAGGCCGGAGGCGAGGATCGTGCGCTCGGCATTCGGGTCGATCATGGGATGCAGCAACTGATCGAGCGCGCCCGGCTCGACGCGCCGGATCGCCTCCTCCTGCGAAATCAGTCCCTCGCCGACGAGTTCGACCGCGATCCGCAACGCGGCCTTGGCGGTGCGCTTGCCGTTGCGCGTCTGCAGCATCCAGAGCTTCCCATTCTCGATGGTGAACTCCATGTCCTGCATGTCGCGATAATGCTTCTCGAGGATGCCGTAGATCCGCGTCAGCTCGGCGAAGCTCTCCGGCATCGCCTTTTCCATCGAGGGCTTGTCCGATTTCGCCTCCAACCGAGCCTTCTCGGTGATGTCCTGCGGCGTGCGGATGCCGGCGACGACATCCTCGCCCTGAGCGTTGATCAGGAACTCGCCATAGAGCGCCCGTTCACCGGTCGAGGGATTACGGGTGAAGGCGACGCCGGTCGCCGAGGTCTCGCCCATGTTGCCGAAGACCATGGCCTGGACGTTGACCGCCGTGCCCCAATTGGCGGGGATGTTGTTGAGCTCGCGATATTTGATGGCGCGCGGGATCATCCAGGAATCGAAGACGGCGCCGATCGCCCCCCAGAGCTGATCCTGAGCGTCCTGCGGGAAGTCCGAGCCGTGCTCGTCGCGCACGATCATCTTGTAGGTGCCGATCAGCTCCTTCCAATCGGCCGCACCGAGATCGGTGTCGAGGTTGAGGCCCTTCGCGTCCTTATGATTTTCGAGCGCTTCCTCGAAGGCATGATGATCCACCCCGAGCACGACGTTCGAATACATCGTGATGAAGCGGCGATAGGAATCGTAGGCGAACCGCTCGTCCTTCGCGTCTCTGGCGAGGGCAATGACGGTCTCATCGTTGAGCCCGAGATTGAGCACCGTATCCATCATGCCCGGCATCGAGGCGCGCGCGCCCGAGCGTACCGAGACGAGCAATGGCTTCGATGCATCGCCGAAGCGGCGTCCGGTCAGCTCGCCGATCTTACCGAGCGCATCGTCGACCGCACTTCTGAGTTCGGGCGGATAGGATTTGTCGTGCTCGTAATAGTAGGTACAAACCTCGGTGGTGATGGTGAAACCGGGTGGCACCGGCAGGCCGAGATTGGACATTTCGGCGAGATTTGCGCCCTTGCCGCCCAGCAGATTGCGCATCGCGGCCTCGCCCTCGGCCCGACCGTCACCGAATGAGTAGACCCATTTCGTCATCTGACCCGTCCGCTCACAGGAATGTGGCCGCCGGCGCCTTCGGCCCTGCTTCGGAGCGCGGCGTGAACCATACGGTTACACGATGCAAGATGAACGTCATGCGGCCCTTCCGTCAGTAATGACGGGCCGGGCATCTGCGCCCGCCGCATGTCTCGAGCGGCAAGCGAGCTTACGCGTCAGGACAGGCCCTTGAGAAGGCCGAGACCGATCAAACCGACGGCGATGAGGTAGATCGCGACGATGTAGTTCAGCAGGCGCGGCATGACCAGGATGAGGATCCCGGCAAGAATGGCGATGATCGGCTGCAAATGCGAAACGGTAATCGTCATGAGGCATCCCGGCGATGAAGCTTGTCCGTAGAGAAATGACGCACGGCGAAGCCGCCGGTTCCCGCCGAACAAGCCCCTTTCGATCGCGAAACCTCAGACGCGGTATTGGCCGTTCCGCTTGATCAGAACCCGCGTTCCGACCGGAACCCGGTCATAAAGGTCGACGATGTCCTCGTTGAGCATGCGCACGCAGCCTGACGACATCTGCTCGCCGATGCTCCAAGGCTCGTTGGTGCCGTGGATGCGGAACAGGATGTCGCGGTTGCCCTGATAGAGGTAGAGCGCGCGGGCCCCGAGCGGGTTGTCGATGCCGCCCTTGAGCGAACGCGGCAGATCCGGCTGCAGCGAGACCATGGTCGAGGTCGGCGACCAATCCGGCCAGACCCCCTTGCGCCCGATCCTCGCCTCGCCCTTCCAGGAGAAGCCCTGCTTGCCGACCCCGACGCCATATTGAATGGCGCTGCCATCCTCCTGGACAAGCGCGAGCTGCCGCCTGTCGAGATCGACGACGATGGTTCCGGGCTGCTCCGCTCCGGTGTAGCGAACGACCTGCCGGCGATATTTCGGGTCGAGACGCGAGGTATCCACCAGCGGAACGTCGAACGGTTTGTCGGGCTTGGTGCCGACATACCAGGCGGCCTCGTCATCTGACGCCGCCAAGCGCGGCCCGTGCGATTGGCAACCAGCAAGCGGCGCGATCGCACAGATGGCGAGCAGGATCCGGCGGGCGAGCATGGTTGGCTCCACGTTTCGTGCATCGGCGGGTCGTAGGGAATCTTAACCTTCAGTAGAGCGATGCGATGTGACTTTCACGTCGCAGGGGCGAACGAAGCGTCCGGCCTACACTTCACGGCAGCTTTGCCCGGAGTTCTAAGGCCGTTTTCGGCGGGCGTTGGGAAGCCATTCGATTTTCAATGTCGCCGCCCAGCTGCTCCGCGACCCGAGATTTTGCGAGCTCGTCTGCAACTCGGGCAGTCCCGCCATCGTTATCTCCGCGCACGGGAGAACGATGATGACACGGAAGGCCTATTGGGCTGCTGTCGGTGCAGCCGTTCTTTTAATCGGAGCGACGGAAGCGGCGGCGGCCATGGGCGGTGCGGGCGGCGGCTCGTCCGGCGAAGGCGACGGGTATCTGCGTCAGGAATTGCAGAATCCGAGCTATATCGAGCCGAGCCCTTATGCCTATCGCAACGGCTATCGGCGCAACGATCCTGGCGCCGAATATGAGGCCTATCGTCGGGGATACCCGATCTACGGCGCCTGGGGCTGGAAGTCGCGCTATTGAGCCGAGCCGCTTCGCGCGAGCTGCCGATTGGTCTGTTCGAGCCGTAGCGCCAGCACGCGCATGACGGCGATGCTGATCTGCGGAAACTGGGCGAGAAGCTCGAGGAAGACGCTTCGGTCGATCCGCAGGGCATTGGTGGGTTCTTCGGCGGTGACCGTCGCCGAGCGGGGCTGGTCTGCCAGGATGCCCATTTCCCCGACGAGCGCATTGGCTCCGAGAAGGGCGAGCCGCACCGGTCCGTGCGGTCCATCGATCGAAACCGCGGCCGAGCCTTCCAAGATCAGATAGGCAGCATCCGACGCATCACCGCGCGCAAAGAAGACTTGCCCTCCCTCGAAATGCACACGTTCGCTCGTGAAGGCGAGCAGCTTGAGCCGCGCAGGCTCGACCTCGCGGAAGAGCGGAACCTGGCGAAGCGACATGACTTCGGTGTCGAGCGTCATCGGGAAGACTCCATGGCGCCGCGAACCCGGTGAGACCCGGCGGCGTGGCCGTAGACGTCACCGAGTTCGCTGTCAAAGCGGCCTGACCTCACCGTCCACTATGCATCGCCATTCTGCAGTTCTCAGCCGATTCGGGGTTACCTCAGGGTCCTATAGAGCCAAGTCAACTCCCCTGAATTGTCTACGGTGCGATCAGATATGTGATTGAAAAAAGCTTTCTGAGGCAAAGAGGCCGATACAGCCAAGGAACCATCGAAAGCGTTGCCGGTTGTCCGCATGTAAAAATTAGGCCGAGGAGGCGCTGATGGCATCCGGAAATTCGACCTCAAAGCGAGGTTTCGCGTCCATGAACATTGAAAGGCAACGCGAAATCGCCAGCAAGGGTGGCCGCTCGGTTCCGGCCGAGAAGCGGTCGTTCTCACAGGATCGCGAATTGGCTTCGACGGCAGGACGCAAAGGCGGCCAGTCGACCGGCCGCACCGGCGAATGAAGCCGCCGGGCTTGCGGATCTCCAGGCGGCATTGAGACTGCAGGCCGGGGATCCGTAAGGTCGGGGAATATCGACCGGCTGCGCAGAATTTCTGCTCTGGGCGGAGCGTGCTCAACTCGCCGCTGCCCGGCCGTCTTTGTATGACTAAGTGGCATCGCTTCGCGAGATCGAACAGCGTGCCCTTTCCGGCATCCGAAGCGACCATTGGCGTCGCCGGCTGCCGCAATCGTCCATACGAACCCCGATACAGCTCGCCCCGAAACAGCTCGTCGTCTGACGCCGCGCAGGAATGCGGCTAGCCGTAGATCCGCCAACTCACGCAAGGCATACTTGCCGAAAGCCTTTCCAAAGCGAGCGGTTTTGCCCGATACGATGTGGCTGTGAAGGGCCGAGGATCGGCATCATGCGTCGCTTGCTGTTGGAGGAGCCTGTAACCCGGGCCGGGATCGGTGCCCGGAGCGTGGCCATCTTTGCCGTGGTCGTCACCGCGATCGGGCTGGTCCTCGTGCGCAATCCGAACGCTGAAACGGGACCGGCATTCGCGGTCCTCGTCAGCGGCATGGCGCTTGCGGTGCTTGCTCTCGCATTGGCCGCGTTCGCCTTCATGCGCGTGTGGCGCGATGGCGCACGCGGGATCGGCTCGGCGGTCGCGGGAGTCGGCGTGTCGGTCTTGCTGCTCGCCTATCCGGCCTATGCGGGTTTGCAGGGTCTGCGCTTGCCGTCCGTCAGCGATGTTTCGACCGATATCGAGCAACCTCCGGCTTTCTCGCGGTCGAAGATCGCCTATGCCGCGCGCGGCGGCCGTTTTCCACCCGAGCCTGGACCGGCAATGCGCGATGCGCAGCGCGAAGCTTATTCGCAGATCGCTCCGCTGACGCTCGACATCGAACCCGAACAGGCCTTCGAATTGGCAAGAAAGGCCGCAATCAACCGGAAGTGGCAAATCATCGAAGCGATCCGTCCGGGCGGCCGCGTCGGCAACGGACGGATCGAGGCGATTGCCCATAGCCGCCTCCTCAATCTGCCCGCCGACATCACCGTGCGCATCCGGCCGCGGGCCGATGGCGCGCGGATCGATGTCCGATCTGCAACGCGCAATGGAGTGCGCGATTTCGGCGCCAACGCCGACCACATTCGCGGCTATCTCGACGAAGTTGCGAACCTCGCGATAGCCTTGAAATGAGCTCGTGCTCCGCCCGGAGGGAAGCTGCGCCGTCGAGGTTTCTTGCTCAGCGAGGGAGGTTTGCGCCCGCTTCCGCGAGAGCAAAGCTGCCGTCGAGGCGCGGTGGGCCAGCCGTTTCGACGAGATTGCGTTCAACGAGATCCTCGAGGTGGGCGAAGACCGAAAGGGCGGCCGCCCCACGCAATTCCGGTTTGAGCCCCTGGTAGATCGCTTCGACGATCGAGGCGATCGAACGGTCACCGGAGGCCAAGCGCGCGCGGATCGCAGCCTCGCGCTGGCGACGATGCCCGATTAGCCCGCGGACGAAGCGCTGGGGCGCGCGCACCGGGCCACCGTGACCCGGCCAGAAGATCGCTTCCTGGCGATGCCGCAATCGGTCGAGCGATGCCATGTAGGCGCGCATCGAACCGTCCGGCGGCGCGACCA
Source organism: Methylobacterium sp. (assembly GCA_044227265.1). Taxonomy (GTDB): domain Bacteria; phylum Pseudomonadota; class Alphaproteobacteria; order Rhizobiales; family Beijerinckiaceae; genus Methylobacterium. Next base: position 56,310 of record JBGAFL010000009.1, on the reverse strand, counting down.
CGGTCGTCGACCACGCCATCACGTGGTCGCCGGAGAACAGGGCGTTCTCCTCCTCCAGGGCGAAGGCGAGATGGTTCATGGTGTGCCCCGGCGTCGCCAAAGCGGTAAGCGTCCAGCCGGCATCGGATACGACGTCGCCGTCGCGCATCTCGCGATCGGGTCGATGCTCGCGATCGGCGCTGGCATCGAGATGCGGCATCTCCCCTTCGGCAATCTCACGGGCGGCGCGATGCGGGCCGCACCCAATGATGGGGGCGCCTGTCAGCCCCTGGAGCAGGCGAGCGCCCGGGGAATGATCGCGATGGGTATGCGTGACGAGGATCGCGACGATCGTCTCGCCTGCAGTGTCCGCGAGCAGCGTTTCGATATGGGGGCGGTGATCGGGCCCCGGATCGATGATCGCCACACGTCCGTTGCCGACGATGTAGCTGCATGTGCCACTCGCGGTGAACGGGCCGGCATTCGGACAAATCCGGCGCCGAACCAGCGGCGTCAATCGGGTGAATTCTCCGCTCACGGGCAGGGTCGCGTCCAGCAGCAATTCCTCGGGCGACGTGCCGCGACCATCTGATTTCGCCCTGTCATCCATCGCCAAATCCGACATCACGGCATGTGCGCGATTGGCCGATCAGACCAAGTCGGGACGCGATCTATACAGGCCTTGTTGGGCTGTATCACCTGGCGCACCCGTGAGAGCGATCCCGTGTGGCTCCAGGATCGCGGAGGCGATGCGCTCTCCCGGATCGCTCGCCCTATGGTTCGTAGGGCGACTGCGTCACGACCCTGACCGGTGAAAATGTCTGGGCTCCCGCAGCGACCTCGGAACCCGTGGTGAATCCGGGAACGGCATTGCCTGTCCGAATGCGCGTGAACCTCGCCTCCGCGACGCGGACACGCTGGTTGCGCGCCGCCTCGCGGCGCATCGAACGCTCGAAGGCATATCGATTGGAATCGCGCTGCATCGCCCCGATCCTGCGGTCGATGTCGCGGCGCCTGCTTCGGGTCAATCCCGCGGCGACCCGGTAGTCGTTCACGACGACCTGACCCTGGGCCAGCTTCGTCACCACCATGGCGCTGTCGTCGGTCGCGACGACATCGCCGACCTGAGCCGTCGAATCCTGGTTGATCAGCAGCGGAGTGGTGGCAACGCCCGGCGATTGGCAATTGCAATTCGGCACACGCTTCTGCCGGTAGACATTGGCCCAGGCGCTCGCGAGATAGGGCTGACCTTTGAGACTGACCGCCCGATCGAGCTCGGTGGCTCCCTTCGCCAGCGTGAACAGGGCGGTCGGCGCATTCGGACAGGCCGCAGCGCAGGCCGCGGCGTGAACCGGCAGGTCACTGCGGGAATAAAGGCGACCGAGCGGGAACAGATAGCCGTCACAGGTTCGCACGCAGACCGTTTGCAGCCCCGTCGACGCCGGTGGCGCTCGGAAAGGCGCCGACGCGGCAGGTGCCACTGCGGCCGTCGTCGGCTTGGCGCGACGCGTCGGGTGCGGCGTATCGAGAACGATCGGCCGCGGCGTGAACGCCCTCGGCTTCGCGACGGGCAGGCGCGCGACATCCGGCAAGGCCGCGTAGCGTTTGCGTGTGTTGCTGGCACGTACCGGTTGCCGTACCGGCGCCGGCGCACCGAAAATCTCTTGCAGAAAGCCGAAAATGCCCGCCCGCTCCGACGCTTGAACGAAGCTCGTACCGGCTGTCACGCCCCCGAATCCGAGGATCAAACCTGCGAGTGCCGTACCGGCGATCTGGCGTCGGGGACTGACGACGCGTCGGCCCGTGTCGCTCGCTTTGAGGACGATCTGCGAGCGCTTACCAAACGCCATCGACGATTATCCCTGCACAATAGGTCCGCAAAAAATCCAACGAGCAGACAGCCGGCGATGGCTGCAGCCGCAAAAATGCGCTTCGTTTGGAAGTGCAGTGCGACGAACCATGGTAAGCTTACGTTAGGACTTTGCGCTGCGACAACCACGGAAAATCACGGAGAGCGCGAAAGCCACTAGGAATGTTCGCGGCACGCGCCGCGAGGATTACCGCAGCGGGCGCAGGCCGCTCAATCTGCGTGCAATGCAGGCGCGGGAAGTCGCCGACGAACTCAGAACAAATCGAATTGCCTACAATACCATATCGTGATGAATCGAACGATTCGCCGTGCGCCAAATCCTCACTTGCGTTTCGCGTCAGCGATCGATCCTGCGAGTCTGGCGGACACGAACAGGAATGGGTTGTGGCTCGGGCTGCAGGCCCAGCACCTCTCCGAGATGGCCCAAACCGCGTGTGACGGCGTCGACGATCTCCTGAACGGCTCGGTGACGCCGATCTTTCGCTGTCTTCGCTTTCGCGCTGGTCATTGGGCTCGCCGACCTCCAGAACGCTGCTTGCCTATGTCGAACTGTAGTTCCTGCCAGACGGTTCCCACATGATGGAACAGACCTCGATGCAGTGCAATCACCAGCGATGCACGGAATAGGGTCAATCTGACAGGCGTGCGATGAGCGCCTCCGACAATACGAAATTCACAAATACGTTCTGCACATCGTCCTGGTCCTCGATGACCTCGACGAGCCGCACGAGCTTCTCTCCGGTCTCATCGTCGACATCGATCGGCGTCTGAGCCCGCCAGATCAGGGCCGTACGCTTCGGTTCGCCAAACCGCGCCTCCAAGACCTTGGAGACCTCGCCAAAGGCGTTGGCACTGCAGATGATCTCGTGGCCGCTTTCGTTCGAGACGACGTCGTCTGCACCAGCTTCGATCGCCGCTTCCAGCATCGCCTCGGCATCGGCGGTTTCCAGCGCGAAGGCGATGGAGCCGACATGATCGAACATGAAGGCGACGGCGCCGGTCTCCGCCAGGCTGCCACCGGATTTCGTGAAGGCCGAGCGCACGTCCGAGGCCGTGCGGTTGCGGTTGTCGGTCTGCGCCTCGACGATCAGCGCAGCCCCACCCGGGCCGTAGCCTTCATAGCGGATCTCTTCGTAGTTCTCGCCCTCGCCGCCGGCCGCCTTCTTGATCGCGCGCTCGATATTGTCCTTGGGCATGTTCTCGGCGCGTGCGGCGATGATGGCGGCACGCAGGCGCGGATTCATGGTCGGATCGGGCGTGCCGAGCTTTGCCGCGACTGTGATCTCGCGCGCGAGTTTGCCGAACACCTTCGAGCGGACCGCATCTACGCGGCCCTTGCGGTGCATGATGTTCTTGAATTGGGAATGGCCGGCCATGATCGTGAGCGTTTCTCCAGGGCGTAGCGGAGGCCTCCGTCTCGGATCCTCGACGCCGCCGTGATTGTCTTGCGAGCAGGCAGCGATATAGAGCGCCCCCCCGCGAAGGCGCAACAGATGCGATCGATTGATCCTGGCAGCGAACTCGGGTTGATGAACTCAATCTTAGAGTTTGCCTTACCGAAAGAAATTCAACTTCTACGTCATTCCAGCTCGCCGCAGGCGAACCCGGAACCTACGACTGGGCTCAACGCCATGTGCCAGCCGCGCATCGCGGGCAGGTCCCGGGTTCCACCGAGTGGCCCCGGAATGACGCCGCTTCTGCTTCCACCATGCCGGAGGACTCGTCGACCAGACTTCGCGGGTCCTGACCGATCGATAGAGCGGAAGAGCAGACGAGAGTGCGTGGCCCGCTGATGCCTCGTGCTCAGCTTTCGCCGCCCTTGGGCCAGACGTCCGAAACGGTCTGCGGGTCCACGCTGCTCGGAACGTGCCCGATCAAAGTCGCTGTTTCAAGGAATGCGATGCATCGACGCTATTCGTGGGATCGCTTCAGATCACGTTCGCGAGCATTGCCTGTGCGGGCGAGTTCAGGGATTTCTGCGCCGAATTCGACGAAACCGACAATTTGTTCGTGACACTTTGCGCAGGGAGCCTTCGCCGCTTCCCTCGCCGTGTTCGATTTAAGATCGGCCCTCTGGACGTGGGAAGCCAGACGCCCCGGGTCTACGTCGACCCCCATCGACGTCGATGATCAGCGCCGCCGAAGCACGCGCTTGGCTTCGCTACGGGCCCGATGTTCGAACCTCGCGAGCCTTACGCGACGCTCGAGCGACAAGAGCCCCTCCCCGCCGGCCGGTACGGCGATGACCTCGGCAACGGTTTCCCGCTGCGGGTAGAGACTTTCGAGCGCCGACCCGGCGAGCGTTGCGGAATCGAGCCGGTTCGCGAAGGCGGTCTCGTGAAAGGCTCGAACGATCTCCGCTTCGAGGACTAGCCCGGGCGCATGGGCGCGCTCGCGCTCGTCGTAAGCAGTCTTCAGGAGCGCTGCGGTTCCACCGGCGATCAGGGCCAGACTGATGGCGAGCGGCCGTCCATCGAGGCTCAGCGTGTCGGCACGCACCTTCACTGGACCAGCGCGATCGGCGAACAATTCGTGAGCGAGCGCAAGGGTCTGGGGGCGGCATTTGAGGGCAGTGCCCGCCGCGCCTTTCCACCCGGCGGCTTCGAGATCGAGAAACGCGTCGACGGCCTTGCCGAGGGCCGCCCCCTCGTTCGCGGTTTCGAAAGCGAGATGGCCGGCTTCAGCAAGGCGCCTCTGCCGGCGGCGGAGATCCTTGAGCCGGCCCTTGTTCGGGTGATCCTTCTGGAAGGCGTCGAAGGTCGCGCGGCGAACGAGCACCGGGCGCTCGAAAGCCTCGACCTGCGCAATTCCCCACCCGGCCTCACGCATCGCACCGAGCATCGCGGCGCCGACGCGGCGCTCCGTCGACAGAAGCGGCCAGCGCCAGGCACGCCCCGCCGAAGCGTCGGCGAGACCCGAGACGAGACCAGCGAGCGTCGTTTGGAAGCCCTCAGTTGCGACGAGCGGTGCGCTCGAGGACATGAATGGAGTCAGGAACGGTTGTGCGATCGGCGTGCCGAACCCTGTGATGTCGAGAGAGGTCCGGAACGGCATCACGGCATCGAGGCGCGGACCGGCCCAGACGGTCACGAAACGCAAATCGGCGCGCGCGAGCCCCGCCGAAAGATGGGCCTCGATGACATGGCGGCTGAAATGAGGATGCGGTTCGACGGCCCGCGCGACGAGATCATCCCAAGCGGCGGCCTGCGCTTGCAGGGTCGCCAGATCGAGAATGCGGACGGAATTGCCCGACGCCGGCACCCCTGGCGTCTGGGCCGAAGCCTTCCTCATCGCGCGAGCACCTTGAACGAGAGATGCGCGAAGGCGGTCGTTGCAACGCCATGAAGGGCACGCGCACTCACCGCCATCGCCGCCGCGCGCAAGATCGAGGCTGCCGACATCGCGAGCGCCGCCCCGACGAGCCCGAGAAGGGGCACGAGTGCGAGGCAGAGCAGGATCGCGACGACGAGCATGCCGAAGGTGATCCCAGCACAGAGGCGTTCGCCTCCGAGCATGGTGAGCAAATCCTCGCCCGGTCCGAAAAGGCTGGCGCCGACGCTTCCCGCGACGAGGATAGCGAGCACCGGCAGGCTTTCGCGAAATTCCGGCCCGAACAGGCCGAGAAGCAGCGGCGCGGCAATGAGGATCGCCAGGGCGACGAGCGCGGTAGCGAGCGCGGTCCAGATCGCCTGGTCGTGCACGAGCTTGGCCAGACCCGCGACATCGCCTCGCGCCTTGGCCGCCGAGAAACGCTGCGCGGTCGCCGCCGAGGCCGCGTAATGCACGAAGGCGACGAATTGCTGGATCCGGGTCGCGGCGAAATAGAGCCCGATGGCGGCCGGCGGCATCAGGAAGCCGAGTACGACGACATCGACGAAGCCGAAGGCGGATGCGCCGAGATCCGCTCCGGCAATCGGCAGGCAGGCACGGAACCATTCGCGCCAGCGGTAGCGGCGGGCGCCGGTCGCGAACAGAGCGCGGAGCCGGTGGATGAGGTAGCCGGCCTGAACGCAGACGGCGATCGCGGTCGCGAACAATGTGCAGGCAATCGCGACCGACGCCTTGGCCGGCGCGCCGAGCAAAACGGCCGCGATCATCGCCGCCATGACGAGCCCCTGGCGAAGCAGGTAGGGCGGCGCGATCGCAAGCACCGCCCAGTTCTGGCTGCGAGCAACCCCTTCCAGATAATCCTGGAAGGCGAAGAGCGGCAGAACCAAAGCCGCGATGACGATCGGCGCGCCGTAGGGCCCCGCGAGCAACGTCCCCTCTAGCCGCAGGATCAGCAGGCCAGCCAGCGCGACCACCAGACCACCAGCCATGCTGGCGGCGGCCCCGCCGAGGAGATATCCGCGCAACTCGTCAAAGCGTCCCCGTGCCTCATCGGCCGGCAGGAACCGGCAGGCTCCCTGGGACAAGCCGAGCGTCGCCGTATGGCCGAGGATGACGGTCCAGACCCAGACAGCGGCGAAGATTCCGTACTCGGCACCGCCCATCAGACGGGCCATCAGGACCTGCGCGATATAGGCAAAGCCCGCCGCCGCGATACGAACCGCGAAGACACTGACGGCAGAACCGCCCGCACCGATGCGGAATGCCTTGAGCCGCCCGACGGCGGCATCGAGGGTAAGACCGGCTGACATCATGGCCTCGCGACTGCGCAATCGCCCTCGGATCGAGCCAAGCGCGGCGCGCAGGAGCATCTCCCTAACCGGGACGGCGTTTCGGGCGCGTTAAGCGGGCGGCGACTTGCCTTAGCGCGGAAGCAACCGCATCTCAGCCACGGCGCCCGACCGGCACGAGCTTCGCAGCGCCCGGCAGGAGGCGCCTGCCCATGCGTTTGGAGACGCGTCGATGATCGATCTGCACTACTGGCCGACGCCGAACGGCCACAAGGTGACGCTGTTCCTCGAGGAAAGCGGCCTGCCCTATCGGATCGTTCCGGTGAATATCGGCAAGGGTGAGCAATTCGCGCCCGACTTCCTGAAGATCGCCCCAAACAACCGGATGCCGGCCATCGTCGACCACGCGCCGGCTGATGGCGGCGCCCCGATCACGCTGTTCGAATCCGGCGCGATCCTTCTCTACCTCGCTGAGAAGACGAAGCGCTTCATTCCGGAAGACATCCGCGGCCGCGCCGAAACCTTGCAATGGCTGTTCTGGCAGATGGGCGGTCTTGGGCCGATGGCCGGCCAGAACCACCATTTCTCGCAATACGCGCCCGAGAAGATCCCTTACGCGATCGAGCGTTACGTCAAGGAAACCAACCGGCTCTATGGCGTGCTCGACCGGCGTCTGGCGGACAGAGCCTTCGTCGCGGGCGACGCCTATACGATCGCCGACATGGCCTCCTATCCCTGGATCGTGCCGTGGGAGCGCCAGGGCCAGAGCCTCGACGATCACCCTCATCTCAAGCGATGGTTCGAGACGATTCGCGAGCGTCCGGCCACCAAGGCGGCCTATGCGAAGGCGAAAGAGATCAACCCGGACGACGGCAAGCCGATGTCGGACGAAGCCAAGAAGGTGATGTTCGGGCAGACCGCTTCGAATACCAAGCGGTAGGGGCTCGATCTCGTCGCGAAGTCGGCAAGGCTTCGCTCACCGCGCGGCTCGGTGCGAAGATCAGCGGTAGAAGGAATTGGCTCCCCGAGCAGGACTCGAACCTGCGACAAATCGATTAACAGTCGATTGCTCTACCGGCTGAGCTATCGGGGATCGCGTGACCGCCCAACGCGGCCACGGCGGGTCTCTACTCCATCGAAGGTTGGCGGCGCAAGTGCGGAACGCGTGTCGTTTCGATTCCTGCATTCCACCAAACCTGCCTGCCAGGGACCGCGATGCGATCGATCCGATCGCCAATCTCAACCTCCCCTTCAGTCTCTCCATGCGAGGATAGGCGAAGCGGAGGTCTCGTAATGCTTTCACCCGTGCAGACTGCGTCAGCGGGAATGATCGCCGCGTCCGAGCGGCTCGATACGGCGGCGATCCAGCTCGCGAATGTCGGCGCTAGCGCGGGTTCCTTGCCGGACGCGGCTCAGGTCGATCTGTCGAGCGCCGCGGTGGACATGCTTGGCGCAAAGACCGGGTTCTCGATCAGCGTCGCCGTGCTCGCTTCGACGATGAAGGCCGAACGGCAGGTCGTCGACCTTCTCGTCTGAGCTGCCTCCGGCTTGGTGCGCAATCGGAATTCGCCTGCGCCAGATGCAGTGACCGCCCTGCCCCACCATATTCCCGGATCGAAGACGATGGGGTGGGTGCAATGGGCGCTGCGGAGCTGATCGGGCTTGCCGGAAGCATCGGCCTGCTCTCCGGCTGGCGCATCTATCTGTGCACCTTCGCGACCGGGCTCGCCATGCGTGCGGGCTGGATCGAGCTACCGCAGCATCTCCATGCGCTCGACGTGCTCGCCAATCCGTGGGTGCTGGGCATCTCCGCTTTCGGCCTGATCGCGGAGTTCTTCGCCGACAAGATTCCCTGGCTCGATTCGCTGTGGGATGCGGTCCACACCTTTGTGCGCCCGGTCGGCGGAGCCTTGCTGGCTTTGGCGATCGTCGATCCTCAGGATCCCGCCTGGCAGATCGGGATGCTGCTCCTCGGCGGGGGCGCGGCTCTGCTCACCCACGGAGCGAAGGCCGGCGCGCGCGCCGCGATCAACACCAGCCCCGAGCCGTTCTCCAACGTCGCCGTCTCGCTCGGCGAAGACGTCACCACGGGAGGCCTGCTGCTCCTGGCCCTGAGCAATCCGATCGCGGCCATGGTGATCGCCGTCGTCGTGCCGCTGGCGGCCATCGCTGTGATCGTCTTTTTCTGGCGAATGCTGCGGCGGATCGGAGGACGAGAAGACGATCCCCGTACCTTCGCACCGAGACGCTGAGAGGAGGAAGCGCCTTCGCCGCCTCCCGGAAATCTACGCGGCCGGCGGGATCACCCGCGGCTTTCCCTCGTCGTCGATCGCGACGAAGGTGAAGGTCGCCTGAGTGACCTTCTCGCGGATTTGCGTGCAGAAGCGCCGTGCCCAGGCTTCGACCTCGATCTTCATCGAGGTCCGCCCGACCCGCGTGACCAACGTATGGACACAGAGCACGTCCCCGACCCGGACCGGGCGGATGAAGGTCATCGCGTCGACGGCGACCGTCACCACGCGGCCCTGCGCCCGGTCGACGCCGGCAATGCCGCCGGCCTGGTCCATCTGGGACATGACCCAGCCGCCAAAAATGTCGCCATTCGCATTGGTATCGGCCGGCATCGCCATGGTGCGAACCGTCAGGTCGCCCTCGGGCTTGGGTCCCACTTCATCCAGCTCGCCCGACATCGCGCCCCTCTCCCGCTGACACATCATCCTGGATATGGCTTCGAGGACAATGCTTGAGGTTGTTGTCTTATATCGGCCTTCCCGGAAACGGCGTTGGCCTCGAAAATCCGAAATCGAAGCGATGTCAGGGCAGGACGCCTGCGAGCTTGAGACCCGCCGCGAGGATGATCGCGAAGACCGACATTGCGAGATCGAGAGGGATCGATTGCCACCACTCCCGCGAGGGCGAATCTGCGCGCGAGCGCGAATCCGCGGATCGCTCGCGCGATACGATCTCGTTCATGGGCTTCCTCCGTCGACCTGACTATCGCGGGCCGAACGGAAGCGAGTCTACACGAAGCTGCAGGCGATCCAAATCAGGGAGATGGCTACCAATAAGGGGGAGCCTTGAGCGCGGACCGCCAGTCAGGCGATCATTGTGGTCATGTCGACGAGCGCGGCCTTCTCGCTGCGCCGCACCAGGTCGATCGCATGCTCGCAATCGCGCCGCTCGACATAGCCCTCGCCGGATTCGGCGATGATGTTTCCGTTCTGCACGCGCAAGCGCCAGCGCCATTCACCCGCGGAATCCCGGTAGAGTTCGAAGCGCAAGAAGGACCTCCCTCGGTTCGCAGCCAATAGCTCGATGGCTGCGCCACAGATGGGGGGTTCGTCGCCGAGAAAGAAGAACCGCCCCGGAGGAAACCGGGGCGGCTCGAAATTTCTGTCTCAGGTTCGCGGTGCGCCGCGTTCGAGCCAACCGATGGCATCGCCGCGCTCTCCCGCAGGACGGCGCGGACGATTCTGGGAAGGCCGGGCCGGCCGCGCCTCGTGGCCGCCCTCCGGGCGCGCCTGGCGATGATCGCCGCGCCGCTCGTCGTTGCGAGGCTGCGCCGGGTTGGCCTCGTTTCGAGCCGGCCGTCCGCCGCGATCGTCAGTGCCCCGGCCATGAGCGCGTCCCGGTCCGGGCCGCCCCTGTCCATTTTGGTGGCCGCGACCCGGACGTTGACCCGGCCGCCCCTGAGGCTGGCGCGGCGGGCGGCGCGCTTCCTCGGCGGCGGTTTCCGCCGCTTCCTGGCGCGAGGGGGCGGCGAACCCTTCCGGGAGCGCAGCGACGGGCACCTTCTGGCGCGTCACCCGCTCGATATCGCGCAGGTAAGCCCTCTCCTCGTCGTTGCAGAAGGAGATGGCCTGCCCGGCTGCGCCGGCTCGCGCGGTGCGGCCGATGCGGTGCACGTAGCTCTCGGGCACGTTCGGCAGGTCGTAATTGATGACGTGGCTGACCGCCTCGACATCGATGCCGCGCGCGGCGATATCCGTCGCGACCAGCACCCGGCAAGAGCCGTCCTTGAAGGCGGCAAGCGCGCGCTCGCGCTGCGGCTGAGATTTGTTGCCGTGGATCGCGGAAGCCGCGATCCCGACCTTGTCGAGCCCGCGCACGACACGGTCGGCCCCATGCTTGGTGCGGGTGAAGACGAGCACGCGCTCGATTCCCGGATCACGCAGGATATGGCCGAGAAGCGCCTGCTTGGCGCCGGTGTGAGCGAAGATCACTTTCTGCTCGACACGCTCGGCCGTGGTGGCGACCGGCGTGACCGCGACCTGGATGGGATCGCGCAGATACTGCTCGGCGAGGCTCGCGATGTTCTTGGGCATGGTGGCCGAGAAGAACAGGCTCTGGCGCTGGGTCGGCAGCAGCTTCACGATGCGCTTGAGCGCATGGATGAAGCCGAGATCGAGCATCTGGTCGGCCTCGTCGAGGACGAGAATCTCGACGCCTTCGAGGGTCAGCGCACGGCGATCGATGAGATCGATCAGACGGCCCGGCGTGGCGACCAGGATGTCGACGCCGGGTGCCAGCGCGCGCTCCTGGCGGCTGATGGTGACGCCGCCGAACACGACGGTGTTGGTGAAGCGCAGGTGGCGACCGTAATCGGAGAAGCTCTCGGCGATCTGGCTCGCAAGCTCGCGGGTCGGCGAGAGCACGAGCACGCGGCAGCCGCGACGCGGCGCCTGGCGGCGGACGAGGGACAGCCGGTGCAGGATCGGCAGCGCGAAGGCCGCCGTCTTGCCGGTGCCGGTCTGGGCGATACCGCAGAGGTCGCGGCCTTCCATGGCCGGCGGAATGGCCTTCGCCTGGATCGGCGTCGGCTGGACATAACCGGCCTCTTGCAGCGCCTGCATTACGGGCGCGGCGAAGCCGAAATCGGAAAACTGGGTCAAATGTGGACTTTCAGGCAGCAGGATCGGGCCTCCCGCACGCTTGTGCTGGCCGAGGCGGCATCGATCCGTTGGCATGGGGATAGCCCGCGTGATGGGGCCATCGAGTGCAATGCACGTTTGAAGAGAGGGGCCGAATTCCGGTGCGCGCGGGGCGAAGTCCGGTATCCGTCACGCAGCCCTCTCAAGCGGACCGCTTAAGGTCGCCGACGCTGCAGGTGCGATATGCGCATGCCGCACTGCAATGTCAACTGAGCCGCCAAGGGCTGTGAAGCCTCGAAACTCGCGTGAGCTACGGCATGGGGAGTGCAGTTTTCTTCCGCGAGGAGGTTCGATGAGAACCCAATGCTCCATAACGGGACGATTTCGGCGCGCAGGCCGGAGCGGCGAAGCTTTTCGACGCCCCTGCGCGCACGCTTTCGTCCCTATGTTGAACGTCCGCCGATCGGACACGCTCGCAGGCGCGCGAGGGAGAATCCGCTCGGTTCGTCGGGGCGGGCCATGATCGCTCGCCACACGATCACCTATGTCGGCTCACGGGCGGTTGCTGCGGCCCTCAACATGGCCTCCCTGGCCGCCTTCACGCGCCTCGCCCCGGTCGAGATCTACGGGACCTATCTGTTCATTCTGTCCTGGGCGATCGTCCTCTACGGCGCGACCTGCCAATGGCCGAAATTCGCGTTCTTCGCGCTGTATGAAGACGAGCGCGCGGCCGGACAGATCGGCACCCTTCTCCGTCTGCTTCTTGGAGGCTTGATCCTCGCCGCGATCGCGACCGGGACGGCGGTGGCTCTCGGTCTTGTCGTACCAGGCGTCGCGGTCGCCATCGTCGCGGCGGCGACAGGTATGACCATCTACGAAGGCGCGAACGAGATCGCGCGGACGCGGCTTGCGGCCGAGGCGGTCGCACTCTCGGTCGTTTCGCGGGCGGTCCTCGTGATCGGATTGGGCAGCACTGCCCTGGTCGCCACTTGCGACCCCGTCGATCTCGTCCTGGCGGTCGCTCTTGCCAATATGCTGGCCGCGATTCCGGCGATCCTTGCCGTATGGCCGGCAATTGCCGGCGGTCACGGCAGCCGACTCGAAGCGCAGAGGCTGCTTGCCTATGGCTGGCCGCTCGTGCTGTCCTTCGGGATCGCAGCGCTCGCGCAGACGGTCGATCGCCTCATCATCGGCAAGACGATCGGAACGGAAGAGCTGGGCGCCTACGGTGCGATCGGCGATTTCCTGCGCCAGAGCTTCGTCGTCTTCGGTGAAAGCATCGCGCTGTCGATGATCTCGATCGCAAAACGCGATGCCCGCGACGGCGGCATGGAAGCAGCGCGCCCCGTTCTCAAAGATGCCGCCCGTGCCTTGACGTTCATCGCTGCGTTCGGTGCGGTTTTCTTCCTGACCTTCGACGATCTCATCGTCTCGGTGCTACTCGGTCCGGCCTTCCGTGGACCGGCCCTCGCGCTGGCGCCAATCCTTATCGTGGCCAGCATCTGCATGCTGTTCCGCGCCTATTATTTCGGGCAAGTCATCTACTTCGCCGGCTCCAGCCGGCTCGATGCGATGGCCTCGCTGGTGCTGCTCGTCGTCGTGGCCTTCCTGACCGCGATGCTCATCCCAGAATACGGCACGAAGGGCGCCGCCATAGCAGTTGCCGTCGGACAGGGCCTCGCCTGTCTCGTCTTCATCATCGGCGCAAAGGGCCGAATCCGGATGCCGGTGCCGATCCTCGACATCCTGCAGATCGTTCTCTGCGCGCTCGGCACGGGCGCAATCCTAACCACGGTCGACTTGCTGCCCGGCAGCAACAGTCCCGTTGCCATCGCCGGCCAGATCGCGATTCTCTGCATCGGAGCCGGCGCGGCCGCCTGGCATTTCAACATCATCGGCATCGCTGACGGGCTCACCCGCTGGAGCCGGCGCGCTGCCTGATGCCGGCCATGCTCGGCACGTCCCGCACGGCCCGGACCAGCGACGGCCTCACCGTCGTGCTGCGCCCTCTCGCCACCGACACGCTCGATATCGACGCCTGGCGCTCGCTCAGCCGGCGCGCGCTCGTGGAGAACTTCTTCTTCGAGCCCGACTTCCTGCTGGCAGCCGGCGCCACGCTAGAAAGCGGGATCAGCCTGCTTTTGGTGTGCGACCGGCCGCCTGAGGAGCCGGCTGCTCGGCTTCTGGCGCTATGGCCCTGCCGCGTCGCGTATCGCTGGGGCCTGCCCATCCCTGTGCTGATGGGCTGGATGCATGATTATGCGGTCTTCGGCGCACCGCTGATCGATCGCAGCGATGCGGAGCGCGCTTTGTCGGCTCTGCTCGACGCGCCGCGCCGGCTTGGCCTGCCTCCGCGCGTGATGATGACCCATGTCCCGCTCGATGGCCCATTGGACGCGCTGTTGAAATCCACCCTCGCGAAGCGCGGTGGCGATCGCGCGGACTTCTGGGCTCACGAGCGCGGCGCACTCGCATTGGCCGGCCTGAGCCATGCCGAACGGAGCGGGTATCTCGCCGCCAGCCTGTCGGCCAGCAAGGCACGCCAGCTCCATCGCCTGTTCCGGCGGCTCGAAGCCGAGGGGCCGGTCATCCACGAGATCGTGCGAGACCCCGCCGATCTCGCCGATGCGCTCGACGATTACCTCGCGCTCGAAGCAGCGGGATGGAAGGGCGGGATCGGAACCGCCGCAGGGAACCGGCCGCACGAAGTCGCTTTCCTGAAGAAGCTGATCCGGGATTGCGGAGCGCGCGGCAACGTCCGGATCGACCGCCTGCGCCGTAACGAGCGAAGTCTCGCCGTGTCGATCGCATTCGAGACCGACAGCACGCTCTGGTACCTCAAGATCGCTCACGACGAGACCGAGTCACGCAATTCGCCGGGCGCGCAGCTCGCTTACCGGGTGACCCGATCCGTCCTCGCGGATCACGGCATCACCTCGGCCGATTCCTGCGCGCCGCCGGATTTCCCGATGATCACGACGTTCTGGGCCGATCGCCGGCCCCTCGCCCATGCCCTGATCGATACGGGCGGCGACCGGCTGTTTCCGCTCGCCGTCCGGTTGGAAACGCTCCGGGCACGAGTTGCCGATTGGCGTGCACGCCGGGCTAGGCGGGCGCGCGGCTAAGGCAGGTCGTGGAACTGGGGTCAACCACCTGGCCCGTCGAATCGCGACCAGCGAAAGACTTCGGTTCCGGCTCCATCGATGACGCGCACCGCCTCGGCCGCATTGCCTGTCCGCTGCGGAACGCGCGCCCGCTCGAACAGGCGCAGAGCCCGCTCCTTCGCGCCCTCGACCGTCGCGGTACGCACCGAGATGCGCTGGAGAACGTCCATCGGCCTGATCGACGCCCCATCCCTGCCGGGGCCGATCACCTCGATGTGATAGGTCTCTCGCATGTTCACGATCGCGCTGTTCCCATAATGCAGACGGCCGGCAGCCGCAGAGGGTGTCCTCGTCACCTCAGATTTGACGAATCTCGTCGGGCTTCAATCCGAGGATTTTCGACATGCGGCCGGAAAGCTTGCCCGTCATTTCGACCTTCACGAGGTCGCCAAGGTGATCCCGGACGGCTGAAAGGGCCTCTGCCGGGCCGCGCTTGACCACGGCATAGACGTGCAATCCGGCCTGCTCGACCCCTTCCGGGAAAGTCGCCGCGATGAGGAACGTCTTGCGCGGAGGCAGGCGCTTCGATTTCGGTGGCGACCGCTTCGGGGCAGGGCCCGGCCCGGAATGATCGGCAGCGAGCGAGGGGAACGGCGCTGCCTGCACCGACTCGACCGCAACCTTTTGCGCCTTGGTGCGACTAGTGGTGCGCTTCTTCGGACTTGGCCTCTTGGCGCGATTCGATTTCGCGGCGACCGACGACTTTTGCTTCTTACGTGCGGAAGGGCTTTCGGCTTTCGGCATTACGATCGACTCGAAGGGACCGCTCAGGATTCGGTGATCGAATAGCGCATCGACGACGCGTTTGATCCACGCCTCGGAGAGGCTACGACGAATTTGGTTCAGCGGGCGTGCAAGCTCCAACGCGTTATGGTTCAATGGCAGCTTCGAGGACGCTCATATCGGGACCCATGACGACATCGCCTTTCGTGACTCCGGAGTGGCTCAAGGAGCGCCTCTCGGCCCCGGACATCGTCGTACTCGACGCATCGTGGTATCTCCCGGCGCAGGGCCGGGATGCGGAGGCCGAGTATCGCGCCGCGCATATTCCCAACGCCATCCGCTTCGATCTCGATGCGATGAGCGACGAGACGTCGGCCTATCCTCACATGCTGCCGCGTTCAGAGGTGTTTTCCTCGCGCATGCGGGCGCTCGGCGTCGGCGATGGCGCGCATGTGGTGGTCTATGACGGGCTCGGCCTGTTCTCCTCACCGCGGGTCTGGTGGATGCTGCGGACCTTCGGCATGCGCCATGTCTCGATCCTCGAGGGCGGCCTCCCGGCCTGGGTCGCGGCGGATTATCCGACCGAGGAAGGCGAGCCGCGCCAGCGTGACCGGCGGCACTTCACCGCTCGGCTCGATCGCGGCGCGGTGGCCGATGCCGGCGATGTCGAGCGCGCTCTGGGCAAGGGCAGCGTCCAGGTCGTCGACGCACGTTCAGCTCCACGGTTCAGGGGTGAGGAGGAAGAGCCGCGTCCCGGCGTCCGGCCCGGGCACATGCCTGGAGCCAAGAATCTGCATTACTCTGCGCTGCAGGCGAATGGCCGTCTCAAGGACGAGGCCGCCTTGCGCGCGGTCTTCACGGAAGCCGGGGTCGATCTCGACCGGCCCATCATCACGACCTGCGGTTCGGGCGTGACCGCGGCGATCATCGCCGTCGCGCTCGAAACGCTCGGCCGGCCACCGCGCGCCCTTTTTGATGGTTCTTGGGCAGAATGGGGCTCGGATTTGGCCCGTCCGGTTGCTACCGGACCAGCCTGACGGAGCGCTCCCGGCGTCGGACCACTATCCGGATACCGGCTGACGCACCATTCTGGTCGTCACCGCCGGCTCCTGCTGTTGTGGAATCAGCGGAATCCGTCCCCAGCCCGGTAGCTTCAAGGCCGGCCGGCGCAGGTCCGCTCCTGCGACGGCTCCGAAGAGGTTGAGTTCGACGCCGTCGACCCAGCCGACGGTTAGGCTGGCATAGCCGCGCCAGCCAAGACGAAAGCCTGTACCGCTCGGAGTGATTTCGACATTGCGGCCCGGCGGAGTCCAATCCTTCCCGAGCGCGGTCGAGGGCAGGCTGACATCATTGCCGGGAATGCGCGCGACGACATGGGCTGCGAAGGTGTTCGAGTTCGGTCCGGGCCAAGCCTGGTAGGTGCCTAAGGTCCGATACGGATAATCCGCGACCGCCTCGCGGATCGCCGGAATCGCACGCTCGGCCTCCTTGCCGTCCAAGGCGAACACGATCTCCGGGTCGTTGCCGTACCACCGCCCGTCGGGCGCATAGGCATCCGTCCGCACCGGCACGCCCCAGCCGACGACATCGAAGCGCGTGTAGCGCGACGCGTTGGCGGGCTTGATCACGATCCAGCTGTGATGAGCGAAGATGCCGCGCCAGCGGCCGATCCTCGCCGCATAGACGCGAACCATCGCCGCCGGAACCGTCTGCGCGGGCGGCAGGATGCCGGCGCTGGACCAATCCGCGCTCGCCCAGGTTTCCGCATGGCCGCCTTTGGCCTGCCACCACACGGCATGCGTCACGAGCGGAATCAGGAAGACGGCGACGAAAGCCAGGACGAGCACGCGGAGAACCGTGAGAAGCGCTGAAGCGGACATCGGAATTTCGATGTCCTGCGGATGCCGGGCCGATTTAAGGCGGCCGGCACCTGCGCTCCGGGGCCGGCGCATCCTCATCACCGCGGGACGTGATGCCGATCGGCAACCCCCGTTCCGTTTCGGCGCGGCAGCGCGCTTCTCCCCTTGCGGCGGCATCGCAAACAGTGAATGTAACATTATAACATTACATGAGACCGATGCCGCTCGATCGACCGCCCCCATCGCAACGACACAGGACGCTCCCGGCTGCCCGGCTGGCGCAGGCTGGCGGGTTCGTCATGACCTGTGCCCTTCTCTGCCCGTTGCCCGCGCAGGCTCAGCGGGCAGAGACGACGCTCGAGGAACTCAGCGTCACCGCCGAGGCTCTCTCGTCCGGCGGCCGGACGAATCCCGGTCCGGCGGCGCCCCAAACGGCCGACCCCACGGTCGTCGCGCGATCCTTCTCGCCCATCACCGAGGTGAGTCAGCAGCAGATCCTGCGCGATCAGCCCGCCACCCTGGGCGATGCCCTGTTCGACCGGCCCGGCCTGTCGTCGTCGAGCTACGCGCCCGGCGCAGCCTCGCGTCCGATCATTCGCGGCCTCGACAATGCGCGGATCCGCATTCAGGAGAACGGGATCGGGGTCGGCGACGTCTCCGATCTCGGTGAGGACCATGCGGTGCCGGTCAACCCGCTGGTCTCGGACAGGATCGAGGTCATCCGCGGGCCGGCGACTTTGCGCTATGGCGGCCAGGCGATCGGCGGTGTCGTCTCTTCGGAGAACAATCGCGTGCCGACCGCCATTCCGGCCAACGGGATTTCCGGTCGGGTGACATCCGGCTTCTCGAGCGTGGACAATGGCCGACTCGGCGCGGCAAGCGTCGATGCCGGGGCGGACGGCATCGCGGTCCATGCCGACGGCTTCGCGACGGCGAACGACAGCTACGCGACGCCGCACGGCATTCAGCGCAACTCCGCTGCGGAATCGCAAGGGGGGTCGGTCGGCCTCTCGGCCATCGGCGATCGCGGGTTCGTCGGCTTGTCCTTCAGCCATTACGACGCCCTCTACCAGATTCCCGGCACCGAGAGTGCGGAGCAGCGCACCCGGCTCGATCCGCGGCAGGACAGGGTGCTCGCACGCGCCGAATACCGGCCCCTGGAAGGACCGTTCGAGGTGATCCGGTTCTGGGGCGGCGGCTCGGTCTATCGCCACGACGAGATCGGCCTCGGCGAGAATGGCCGCGACGGGATCCAGGCAACCTTCAAGAATCGTGAGGCCGAGGGCCGGATCGAATTCCAGCATGTTCCGGTCGACACCTTTATCGGCCGCCTGACCGGATTTTTCGGTCTGCAGAGCGGCCGCCGCGTGATCAGTTCGCAGGGCGAAAGCTTCCTTCCGCCGACCGATTCCCGCTCGCGCGCGGTTTTCCTGTTCGAGGAGCTCGATCTGGGCCACGGCCTCCGCCTCCAGGCCGCCGCGCGCGCCGAGGGCGATCGCGCCTCGGGCATCGCTCGCCTTTTCCCGGCGAGCGGCTTGCCGATCCCCGGCGAGGAGCCGCCCGCTTTTGCGTTGACCCGGAACTTCGCTCCGAAAAGCGTCAGCGTCGGTGCCTTGCAGGACCTGCCCTACGGCTTCGTTGCAGGTCTCAACGCCACCTATGCGGAGCGCGCGCCGAGCGTCTACGAACTGTTTTCGCAAGGCCCGCATGATGCGACCGCGACATTCGAGATCGGTGATCCGAACCTGCGGATGGAGCGCGCTCGCACGATCGAACTGAGCCTACGCCGTGCCGAGGGCCCCTTGCGGCTCGACGCGACTGGCTACGTCACGCACTACGGCGATTTCATCTACAAACGCGATACCGGCATCCGCTGTGACGATGACTTCGCCTCCTGCGGGAGCGGGGACGAGCTTCGCCAGATCGTCTATTCGCAAGCCAATGCGCGCTTCTATGGTGCGGAGATCGCCGCGCAGCTCGATCTCTGGCCCGTGGGTGACGGCTGGGCCGGGATCGAGGCGCAATACGATTTCGTGCGGGCGCAATTCGAGAGCGGCAGCTATCTGCCGCGTATCCCGCCGCATCGGCTCGGTGGCGGTGCGTTCCTGCGCGCCGATGGCTGGTTCGCTCGCGTGAATCTGCTCCACGCCTTCGCTCATACCGAGATTGCCGCGTTCGAAACGCCGACGCCGGGCTACAACGATCTACGGGCAGAACTGAGCTATACGGAGCCAGTCGACGGCTTGGGCTCAGTGACGCTCGGTCTCCAGGGCCGCAACCTGCTCGACGACGACATCCGCAACTCGGCCTCGTTCAAGAAGGATGAAATCCTCCTGCCGGGCCGCAACGTTCGGGTGTTCTTGACGGTGCAGTTCTAGAGGGCCGGGGTCCTGTTAAGCCAGGATCGGCCCGACCGTAACGGTCGGGCTCATCCCTGACGAAAAGCCGATTCGAACGAATCGTTGACCGGCATTCGAAATGCCGCAGCGTCAGCGCTTCATCTTCACCTTGGCCTTGCGGGCGGCATACCGCGCATCGCGCTGGGCCTTCCGGTCGGCGGCTTCCGCTGCCTTGCGTTCGGCGAGCGCGGCCGCCTCGGCCTCCTCACGCGCGATCTGGGCGGCGAGTTCAGCCTCCTCGCGAAGGCGCTTCTCTTCGGCTGCCTTGCGCTCGGCCTCGACTCGGGCCCGCTCACGCTCCCGGGCGCGCTCGTCGCGGGCACGGGCGATTTCCTGCCGGGCCTTCGCCTTGGCGACCATATCCGGATCGTCGGCTGGCGGCCGGGACTTGAACTTCTCAAGTAGAGCCGCCTTGGCATTCTGCGAGTTCTGGCGGCGGTCGTCGAAATTCCTGTAGTCGAACGCGCTCATATGACCTTTCTCATGTCGTTGTTCGGATGTTGCCGGCTTCGCGAAAGGCGATCCGGAAGAGGGGACCCGTAGCGGATCCTACTGCGTTGCAGCAGCCGTCGATTGCCTCACTGCAACGAAACAAGCAACAGAAGGCGAGCTTTTTGCGGGCATTTCCGGGCAATTTTCTATGCCTGTTGCCCTCGCGATGCGCCCACTTTTCAATCTTTGCGGCCGATCAGCTTGCGTGCAGGTTGATCGCGGCGGGTTTCCCGCTGCGGCGGTCGTTCTCCACCTCGAAACTCACCTTCTGACCCTCGGCCAAGCCACGCAGGCCGGCTTGCTGCACGGCGGAGACGTGCACGAAAACATCCTTCCCGCCGTCATCGGGCTGGATGAACCCGTAGCCCTTGATTTCATCGAACCATTTCACGGTGCCCGTCGTCATGAACCACTCCTTCGTACCTGCGCCACGCCGGCAATGGGCGCCTCGCGCCAGGGCGATTGGCCAAGCTGGTCCCTACGATACGCTTGAGGGCGCCTGGTCGGTGCCCACCGTCGGGCGGACGGTGGGAGGTGCAGCTCTCCCCGAGGAAGACGACTGCAAGGCCGGCGGGATTGAAGTAGGTCGTGCACGCCAAAGCGGCAAGGGTTTGGGCGTCTGACCGATATGGCTTCAGTGCCATGCGCCAGCGGGATTCGGACGAAACCGGCTGCGCACCAGGGAGTCCCATCGAAGCAACACCCCGCCGCTCTCACGTTCTCGCAGGTTGCCCAATCGTCGCGCTAGCGGCTAGGTCTCGGCGAAACGGATGTCGCCAAGGCTGCCGCGGACGCATGCGGCACCGCGCTGTAACCCGGGCGACACATCATTGCGGGGGCGGCGATGACGGTAAACGCTTCGTTTGAGTTTTGCGTCCATCCTGGCGTGGTCTGGCCGTGTTCGGTCGCGTACCATGCCGAGACGCGTGATTGAGTTTTCCCCGCAACGGGGTCCCAGCGAAGCCGTAAGCTTCACCGAGTTGCGTTGCGTAGGCAGGCGTAAGAGCGCTCTCGCGCTGTTGACTGCTGCCCTGCTCGCCGCGATGGCGCCGCAGCCCGCGCGGGCCTTCGATCTGTTCGGCCTGTTCGGCTCCGAGGAGGAGCCGCCGCCGCCGAGCCAGACCGCCCTGCCCTATACCGTGCGGATCACCGGCACCGACGACAGCGACATCCTGACCGCGCTTCAGGACACCTCCACGCTCTATCGCCTGCGCCAGGAATCGCCGCCCGATGGCGAGGGCCTGGTACGCCGGGCCGAGGCTGACCTGCAGCGCCTGAACGACGTGCTCGCCGGCTACGGCTATTACCAGGGCACGGTATCGATCCGGGTCGACGGCGTTCTTGTCTCCGGAGAGGCCTCCGTCGCGGCGGCAGCCCGCGCCGCAGAGGGCTCGCGCGGGCGCACGCAAGTTCCGGTCAAGATCGCCGTCGATCTCGGCCCATTCTACACGCTCCGCTCGGTCACGGTTCGCGACAGGCGCGGCGTACCCTTCTCCGCCGAAACCCTGCCCGAACGCTTCACCCGCACGGGCGACGACCTCGCCGCGCGTTCGTCGACGGTTCTCGGGCAAGAGGCGCGGATCGTCGATCGCTTCCGGGCGCTCGGCCATCCCTTCGCGAAAGCCGTGTCGCGCGATCCGGTCGTCGACGACACTGCCCATGTCATGGACGTAACCTACACGATCGATCCTGGCCCGCAGGCGGGCATGGGCGAGATCGCGGTGAGCGGCGCCGAGGGCATCGACCCGGCCGTCGTCCGGTCCTTCATCTATACCGAGCCGGGCGAGCCCTATTCGCCGAAAGCCATCGCGGATCTTCGCCGTTCGCTGTCCCGCGTCGAGGGCATCGGCTCGATCCGCGTGCGCGAGGGGGAGGCGCTAGACGCCTATGGCAACCTTCCGATCTTCGTCGAACTCGGCGAACGGGATCGCAACCTGATCGGGTTTTCGGCCCGCTATTCCAGCGTCGATGGCCCGGGCATCCGGGCCTATTACGCCAATCGTAACCTGTTCGGCGGCGGCGAGACCTTCCGCGTCGATGCCGATCTCTATTACCTCGGGCTCGGTTACGACCCCTACGCCGAGCAGCGCAAGCTCGCCGGAATCGACACCGTAGGGCTCGGCGGCCGACTTTCGGCGACTTTCATCAAACCGGCTCTGTTCGGCACCCGCAACGACCTGATCACGAACCTGTTCATCACCCGCGAGGTGCAGCAGAGCTATTTCGTCGATGCCGCCGGGGCATCGGTCGGAATCCGCCATCGCTTCTCCGACACCTTCTCGATGCAGGTCGGACTCGACGGCCAGTTCGGCAGCTCGAAGGATGCACTCGGCCGGGTCGATTACCGCTTGATCGGCGTTCCGATCTCTCTGACCTACGATTCGACCGACAGCCTGCTCGATCCGACAGAGGGTGTGCGGCTGCAGGCCTCGGTGGCGCCTTATCCGAGCTTCCTGGGCTCGGACCCCAGCATCTTCGTCGCCAAGGCTCAGGGCTCGACCTATTACGCGCTCGACGAAGACGCCAATTACGTGCTCGCGGGGCGGGTCGGCTTCGGCTCGGTCTCCGGTGCGGACCTCGCCGACATTCCCGACAATTTCCGCTTCTTCGCCGGCGGCGGCGGGTCGGTGCGCGGATATTCCTACCGCACGCTCGGACCACGCGGCCCATTCAACCTGCCGATCGGCGGCCGCTCGCTGCTCGAGGCCTCGCTCGAGGCACGCATCAAGGTCACCGAGACGATCGGCGTGGTGCCCTTCTTCGACATGGGCACGGCCTTCGCCTCCACCCTGCCCGATTTCGATGAGCGTATACGCAAGGCGGTCGGTCTCGGCCTGCGCTACTACACGGGCATCGGTCCGGTCCGGGTCGACGTCGCCTTCCCGCTCGACCGGATCAAAGGTGATCACGAACGTCCGGTCGCTCTGTACATCAGTCTGGGGCAATCCTTCTGATGAAGCGTCCGGCGAGTGTTCAAAGACGCGGCTTTCGCCCGTCGCGGGTCACCCTGCTGTCCTTCGCGCTCGTCGCAGAGCTGATCTTCGCTTTCAGCTATGTCGGCATCCTGCGCGCGACCGAGGGCGAGAAGACCGTGCTCGGCGGCCTGCTCTCGAAGACGCTCTCGACGCCCTCCTCGCAGGTCTCGATCGGTGCTGTCGACGGCGCGCTCTCCTCGGACGCGACCATTCGCGACGTGGTCATCAGCGACAAGGACGGCCCCTGGCTCAAGCTCGACCAGGCCCGCCTCGTCTGGCGGCGCCTCGCGCTCATCATGGGCCGGCTCGAGGTCGACAGTCTCGAGGTCGGCAAGCTCGAGATTCTGCGCAAGCCCCTGCCCGGTCCGACACCGGTCGAGGCCGAGCCGCCGGATGGCAAGCTGCTACCCGAATTGCCGGTCAAGGTCGAGATCAAGGCTTTCAAGCTCAAGGAACTGGAACTCGGCGAGACCATCGCCGGCCAAGCGGCCCGGTTGATGGCGGAAGGCAAGGCGAAGCTCGGCAACCCGAGCGAAGGGCTCGATGTCAGCATCGATGCAAACCGGCTCGATCAGCCGGGGCGCTTCATCGCTCGATTGCTCTTCGTGCCGGAGGGCGGCAAGCTCGAGGTCAAGGCGAACCTGGTCGAGCCCGAAGGCGGGCTCTTGTCGAAAGCCGCCAATCTACCCGGCACGCCCGCGATCAATTTCAACCTCGATGGACGCGGCAGCCTCGATTCCTGGAATGCCCGGCTCGATTTCGACGCCGGACCGGATATCGGCGCCAAGGGCAGCGCACGCATCTCGCGCGTCGGCACCGACCGGCGCCTCAGCCTCGATCTCGCCTCGCGCATCGAGGGACTGGTTCCGGGCCCGGCCGCCGCGATCTTCTCGGGCACGACGAAGCTCGATGGCGGGATGAGCTTTTCCGATAGCGGTGCCTTCCGGATCGATCGCCTCGATCTGACCTCGCGCACGGCGCGGCTCGGCATTGGCGGCAGTATCACCGCGGATCGGGTCGCCGACCTGACGATCGAGGCGCGCGCGATCCCGACCGAGGGCGGCGTCACCAAGGCGGCGGAGACGGAGCTGGAAACGCTGGTCTTCGACGGCAGCCTGAAAGGACCGCTGGCCTCACCAAAGGTGAACGGCATCCTCAAGGCCGCGGGCCTGCGCACCAAGGATTCCGCGCTCGACCGGATCGAGGCCGCGATCAATGCCGATCCGATCGGCGATGACCCCAAGGCGACGCGCTTCGCGCTGTCGGCCGACGCCAAGATCGAGGGCCTGAAGCTTCCCGATCCGGCGATGCGCCGCGCGATCGGCAGCCGCGCCGCCCTCGCCTTCCGCGCCACCACGACGAGCGAGGGTATCGTCGACATCTCCAAGCTGACGCTCGATTCCGATGCGGCCCGCGCGACCTATGTCGGCCGCGTCGGACAGAATCTCCTGTCCGGGACGCTCGAAGCTGCCCTGTCGGATCTCAGCGTCTATTCCGGCCTCGCCGGGCGCGCGCTGGCAGGCCGTGTCGATGCCAAGGCCGTACTCAGCGGCGATCCCGCACGTAAGTCGGTCGCGGCCGATATCGACCTCAACGGCAGCGAGGTGGTGCTCGGTCTGGACGCCGCCGATGGGGTGCTCGGCCGCAAACCGAGGCTCACGGGCAAGGTCTCGCAGGCCTATGACGGCTACGGTTTCGAGAATCTGCGCCTCGAAGGTGCGCAGCTTCTCGCAACGCTTCAGGGACAGGCAACTTCGTCGACGGCCGACGTGAGCGGTCATATCGACCTCAAGAGCCTGACGGCGCTCGATCGGCGCCTTGGCGGCCAAGCCGCGATCGATGCGCATCTCACCGGCTCACTCGAAAGGCCCGACCTCGTCGCCTCGATCAGTGCGCCGTCCGTGACCGCGAATGGCCGCCCGATCCGCGACCTTCGTCTCGACGTGAATGCCAGCGACCTCGCCGGCGCTCTCGACGGGACCGTCCGCCTGTCCGGGGACGTCGCCGGCAAGGGATTGCGGGGCGACGCGCATCTCGCCAAGCTCGCAACGAACGAATGGTCGATCGACAAGCTGGTCTTCGCACTCGGCTCGGTCGCGGTCGACGGACGAGCCATCGTCGATGCGCAGAGCCTGCTCAGCGAGGGCCAGCTCTCGATCCGCGCCGGCAATCTCGACGATCTCTCGCCGCTCGCGCTCGCGCCTCTCGGCGGCAATCTCGACGCCTCGGTGACCCTGTCGCGCGAGGGCGGCCGCCAGGATGTTGCGATCCGTGCGCAGGGCACTTCCCTGCGTTATGACCAGTTCGGTCTCGCCAAGCTCGATGCCGATCTCAAGGGCCACGATCTCCATGCCCGACCGGTGCTCGAAGGGCGGCTGAATGCCGACCGGATCGTCGCTTCCGGCCAATCCATCGACACGGTGCGCCTGACCGCGACGGGCACTTCGAGCGCCAGCGACATCGCCTTGAAGGCCCAGGCCAAGGGCTTCGCGCTCGACGGTGCCGCCCGCCTGATTCCGGGCGAAGCCACACGGATCGAGCTGCAGCGCTTCAGCGCCGCGCGCGGAGCCGACAAGCTCGCGCTCGCGGGTCCTGCCGCCGTGACGCTGGAGAACGGATCCGCCCTGATCGACGGGCTGACGATCGCGGCGGGCGGCGGCCGCGTCAGCGTCCAGGGCCGAGCCGGTCAATCGCTCGATCTCAAGGTCGGCATCCGCGCCCTGCCGCTCGCGTTGGCCCGGATCGCCGCGCCAAATCTCGCGCTGACCGGAACAGTCGACGGCGAAGCCAATCTGCATGGCCCCTCGCAAAGCCCCGAAGGCCACTATGCGCTGACCGTCTCGCGCTTCGTTGCGCCCGAGACCCGCAAGGCCGGCCTGCCGCCGATCGATGCCAAGGCGAGCGGAACCTTCGATGGCGGTCATGCCAGCATCGACGGACGCGTCTCGGCCGGGCGCGGCGCCGATCTCACCATCACCGGGTCGCTGCCGATCGAGACCGGTGGCGCGCTCAACGTGCGCGCCCGTGGCAATCTCGATGCGGCCCTGGCCAATTCGATGCTCAGCGTCGGAGGCCAGCGCGTCACTGGCCGCGTGGCGCTCGATGCCGGAGTGACCGGCACCGTCGCCGCGCCGCGCGTCGAGGGTAGCGCCACCCTGTCGGGCGGCAGCTTCACCGACCCACTGAACGGCATCCGCCTGACGGATATCCAGGGCCGTGTCACCGGCAAGGGCGACACCATCGCGATCGAGCGCCTCACCGCCGCGACGCGCAACGGTGGCAGCTTGAGCGTCGACGGCAAGGTCTCGGTCGATCCGGCTTCGGGCTTCCCCGGCAACATCCGGGTGCTGGCCGATCGGGCGGAACTGATGTCCAGCCCGCTGATGACGGCGGTATCGAGCCTCAATCTCACTCTATCGGGTCCGCTCGCCCGTACGCCGAAGATCACCGGCCGGGTCGACGTCGTCTCGATCGATGTCTCCGTGCCGGACCGCCTACCGGCAAACGTGCAGCCCCTCCCCGGCATCCGCCACGTCAACACGCCGCCTGACATGCGCGCACGCCTCGACAAGCGCGCCGCGAAGAAGGCTCAGGTCGCCAATGCCGGCCGCAAGGGCGGCAAGGCGGCCCCGTCCTTCAACGCGACGCTCGATCTCATGGTCTCCGCCCCTAACCGCATCTTCGTGCGCGGACGCGGCATCGATGCGGAACTCGGCGGCGAGCTCCGGCTCACCGGAGCCGCTGCCGCGCCGCGCGCGATCGGCAAGTTCGAGCTGCGGCGCGGGCGCTTCACGCTGGTCGGCCAGCGCCTCGACTTCACCCGCGGCGACCTGAATTTCGCAGGCGATCTGACGATGCCGGAACTCGATTTCGCGGCCGAGACCAAGGCCGCGGAAATCACCGCGCGCGTGCGGGTGATGGGCCCGGCCAATCAACCGACCTTCTCGCTGACCTCCGACCCGAGCATGGCGCAGGACGAGATCCTGTCGCGCATCCTGTTCCAGAAGGCGTCTGGCGGATTGTCGCCATTCCAGGCCTTGCAGCTCGCACAGGCCGTCGCTCAGCTCTCGGGCGGTTCGGCCGGCCCGGATGTGATGGATTCGGCGCGCAAGAGCCTCGGTCTCGACAGTCTCGAGGTCGGGACCTCGTCGACCGGCGCACCGACGGTCGGCGGCTCGCGTTACATCAGCGACAAGCTGAGCGTCGGCGTCCGGGCCGGCGCCAAGCCTGCCGATACCGCCGCCACGGTCGATTACGACATCACGCGCCGCATCAAGGTGAAGGGCGAAGCCGGCAGCGACGGTCGCACCGCGGTCGGGGTCGGCGCCGAGTGGGAATGGTAGGCTCGGGATTATTCGGCGCGGCGTGATGCATTCACGCAGGCCAAAATTGCTGCCGCGCGATTGGGCTCAAACCCGAAAAAGGGGCCGGTTTCCCGGCCCCCTCCGATCTCACGAATTGTGTCGGTCCGTCGCGCTCAGTAATCGTAGCCACGCCGATAGCCGCGCTCACGGTCGCGATAGCGCTGTTGCCGGTACATGCGATCCTCGCGCGCCATTTCGCGGTCGCGCATGCGTTGATCACGCGTCCTCAGATCGATTCCGGGCCCATCCGGGCCGATGGTGATCCTCTGCGCCGATGCGGGAACAGCGATACCCATCGTTGTCGCAAGCACGGCACCTGCGAGGGCGAACTTTAGCGATTTCACGATGAATCCTCCTTTCGCAATGTCGCTTCTCCTGGCCAACACGTCGATCCTGAGATCGTTCCGAATAAAATCTGCGAAGAAATGAATACGAAAGATCGGCATCAGATCGAACAGAGGATGAACATTGCCGTATTGCCTCGAAATGTTTTTTGCCATCGGCACGGCAGATCGAATCATCTAGTGAATGCCGTCGCGCTTTGGTGAATCATGGCAATTTGTGAGCTGATCTTCTATCCGGACCCACGCCTCCGTGCGAAGGCGGAGCCGGTTGCGGATTTCGGCCCCGGTCTCGAGGACCTGGCTCGCGACCTCGTCGATACGCTTCGCGCCGTCCCGGCGATCGGGCTCACCGGCGCGCATATCGGCCGGCTCTCGCGCGTCACCGTGATCCGCCCGACGCTCGATTCGGAACCGATCCTCTACGTGAACCCGCAGATCATCGCGGCCTCTACGGAGCGGGATTTCCATATCGAGGGCAGCGTCTCGATGCCGGGAATCACCGAACGCGTGGAGCGCGCGAGCCGTGTCACTTGCCGTTATTCGGATCTCGCGGGCATCGAGCGAGACGTCGAGGCGGAAGGATTTCTGGCAGCCTGTCTCCAGCACGAGATCGATCAGCTCGATGGCGTATTCTGGATCAATCGGCTCAGCAGGCTCCGGCGCGAACGGGCGATCAAGCACTATGCCAAGAAGCGGAGTTCATCCGCGTGAGGCTTGCCAACACGCTGGCAACGGACGGAAGGCCGGCCTACACGCATCGAGTGCCATGAACCGATGGGACCAAAGCGTGCCAATGCCGCTCAAAAGCGTCTGCGTCGCCATCATGTTGGTGGCCCAGGCAAATCCGGCCTTCGCGCAATCCGGCAAGGGACCGGGAGCGCAGGACACACGGAGCGCGAGCGGATCCCGGCCCGTGATCGGCTGCCCATCGCTCGCCAATCTCCGCATGGTGTTGAAGACGACGGGCGACGACGTCATAGCGGCCATCCCGATCATCACCGATCCGCGATCGGACCTCGGATGCAGCGTGCTCGATCCGGCCTCCGTGACGGGCATCGCCGATCACCTCTCCTTGAACGAGAAGGCCTATGAATGCCTCGTCTCGCGCGGGACGAGCATCTGTCACTGGACCGTTGCCGGATCGGTGCTCCCGGCGAAGAAGGCGCCCTCCCCGCCAAGCGAGGCATCGCCGGCCCCCGCAGGCAAATCCCGGCATTGATGGCTTCGGCGCCCGCTCGGTCCGATCGACGCCTACCAAGCACGGCGCCGGAGCATTAAGATCTGGCCGATGGCCGATACCCTCGATCCGCCGCGCCTGCGCGCACATATTTGCCGCCTCGATCCGATCCTCGTCGACAGAATCGCGGCGGGCGAGGTGGTCGAGCGGCCGGCCTCGGCCGTCAAGGAACTCGTCGAGAACGCGATCGATGCCGGTGCCCAAAGCATCGAGGTTACGATCGAGGCGGGCGGGCGCAAGCTGATCCGCGTGGTCGATGACGGCGCCGGCATGAGCCCGGAGGATCTGGCGCTCGCGGTCGAGCGGCATGCCACCTCGAAACTGCCGGATGGCGATCTCACCCGGATCGGATCGCTCGGGTTTCGCGGGGAGGCGCTTCCCTCGATCGGGGCCGTGTCGCGGCTTTCGATCACGACGCGCACGCCTGAGGCGGCGGAGGGCGCGGCGCTCGTCGTCGCGGCGGGGATCAAGGGTCCGGTGAGGCCGGCTCCGGCTGCGCGCGGCACCCGCGTCGAAATCACCGATCTGTTCTCGGCAACGCCCGCCCGTCTGAAATTCCTGAAATCCGACCGCGCGGAAACCGCGGCGATCTCCGATACTTTGCGCAGGCTGGCCGTGGCTCAGCCCGGAATCCGGTTCAGCCTGCGCACGGAAAGCGGCGCTCCGATCCTCTATCCGGCCGAGACCGAGCCCGGTCCTGCGGCGTTCCTGCGCCGGGTGACGGCCGTGCTCGGCGCGGATTTCGCGCCGAATGCGCTGCCCGTATCGATGGCGCGCGAGGGCTTCATGCTGACCGGACATGTCGGGCTGCCGACCTTCCATCGCGGCGCAGGCACGCATATCCATTTCACCGTCAACGGCCGCCCGGTCCGAGACCGCCTCCTACTCGGGGCGGTGCGCGGCGCCTATGCCGACACGATGAGCGCCGACCGGCATCCGGTGCTGGCGCTGAACCTCGCTTGCGATCCCGGCCTCGTCGACGTCAACGTGCATCCGGCCAAGACCGAGATCCGCTTCCGCGATCCTGGTTTAGTGCGCGCGCTGATCGTCAGCGCCATCCACGAAACCCTGCGCCAGGCCGGCGCGCGCTCGGCGACGACCGGCGCGATGCGCACGCTCGACGCGTTGCGGCCGAACGGCGCTGGACGCCTCGCCGGCTACGGCGTGTCGCAGGCAGGATCGCATTCTGCAGGTCTGCAGCGCGCACGGTCCGCCTTCGCGCCGTCGGTCGCCGCCCCGCCGGGTTACCGGCATGGTGCTCGGCACTTCGCCGAGACCGCCTCGGGCGAGGTCGCGGGATCCGGTCTCGCCGAGGCGCCCCAGGCGCTGTTCGATCACGATTTCGCGCCGCCGGGCGCGGATATCCGGTCCGAGCTTGGGGAGCCGGACGCCGCTTTTCATCCGCTCGGCGCAGCGCGGGCCCAGCTTCACGAAACCTATATCGTCGCCCAGACCGCGGATGGCATCGTGCTCGTCGATCAGCACGCTGCGCATGAGCGGCTCGTCTATGAGCGGCTCAAGCGCGAGCGAGCCGGCGGGGGCATCGCCCGCCAGGGCCTGCTGATCCCCGATATCGTCGAGATGTCGGTCGCGGAGGCGGACCGTCTACTCGCGGCCGCGACCGATCTCGAGAGCCTCGGCCTCGTCCTTGAGCCGTTCGGCCAAGGCGCGGTGCTGGTTCGCGCGGTGCCCTCCGCACTTGCGGGAAGCTCGACCCGCGCACTCGTGCTGGACGTGCTCGACGCGTTGCAGGTGGGCGGCCTCGACGATGGCGGCCCCGGCCCCGGCGATCCGCTGGGGCGCCGCCTCGACGCGATTCTCTCGCGCATGAGCTGCCACGGCTCGATCCGGGCCGGGCGGCGGCTGCGTCCGGAGGAGATGAACGCGCTGCTCCGGGATATGGAAGCGACGCCTCTATCGGGCCAGTGCAATCACGGCCGACCGACTTTCGTGGAACTCAAGCTCGCCGATATCGAACGACTATTCGGCCGGCGCTGACGGCCGTTGCGGCGACAGGTTCGAGATCCGATGCGGGCCGGCATTCACGGAGACGGCCGCACAGGTCGATCTCAAAGGCAAAGAAATCCGAGGATTGGTCGCACACGAGGTTGGATACCGTTTTCCACCCCACTTGCTTCATTGATGGGCAACGGGCCAAACGGGAGACGACGTTTTCCGCATCAGCAATGGCGCGACGAGCCTCGCGTTGCGCATCTTTCGAACGGAGGGCCCGATCCGATGATTCGTTCTGCCGCCGGACCGGCGACACGGAGCCATTCTCTCCGCCCCGTTTTCGCCGCCGCCGTCCTGATCGTCGGATGCACGATATCCTGGAGCGCAATCGCCGAGCCGCCGATCACGAGTGCGCGGGACGCCGCCTGTCGCGACGTGGCCCGCTCACAGGTCTTCTCGGCGCCAGACCCTTACAATCTCGGATTGCGGGAACTCGGCCGCCGAATCTATCAGGCGTGCATGGGTAAGTCGGGCAAATCAGCCAAGCGGAAGAGGCATCATCGCCGCCGCCGCTAGGGGACGTCGCCTGCAAGCAGAGCGATTCCGAATCACGCAAGGCGCCGTAGCGGACGCGCGCCTCTCTTCCATCTTTGGACGGTTCGTGGAGTAAGTGGCGGAGAGCAGCGAGAGCGCCCCGTCCTCGCATTCAAGTCTTGAAAGGCGCCCGATCAGGTCGCTCGCTCGCGACTGGTTTACACTCGGCAGCTGGCCAAATTCTATAATAATAATAATAACAACTTAGACCCGCATCGGTGCGCCGATGCGGGCGCGCAGCTGGTGCCTCAACGTCGCAGCCGAGGATTCGGGCTCGGAATCGAGCGCCCGCATCAGGCGCAAGAGCTGGCTGATCGGCACGGCAGTGTTCTGAACGGCGTCGGCGATCTGTTCCTTTAAGGGTTTGATCGCAGTCGTCTCGAACGTCGTCGCCATGATCGGGTACCTCGGGGCGGGCTCGCGGAGTGCCCATAGCGCCTCAAATTGAGTCGCGCCATAGGTTTGCCGGCTCCGAGAGCTTCGCACACGGTTTTGTCACCGGAGCGTCACATCAAGGTGAACCGCTCGTCCCGTCCGAGCGTTGCTGCCGATTCTCTGCTCGGATCGGCCACACTCTATCTCGGAAACAGGTGCAGCCCGTCATCCGGAAGCAGATTGCGGGCGGGTCCGCCTGTCTGCTGGCCGCGACCCTGCTGGTAGTAGGGAAGTTCCGGCCGACGGTCGTTCCCGCTGCCCGAATCGTATTCCCAATCCGAATTCCAGGGCGCGCGCCCGCTGGCCGGATCAACAGTGTCGTATCTCTGGGCGGGCGGGACACGAATCGTACCCGCCGAGGCGGGCAAGGACAGAAGCAGGGTGCCGAGCATCAGGGCAGGCAGCAAAATCCGCATCGCGCTCACTCCGGCACCACCGCTACGCTTCGCTCTCTCGCGATAAAACGGCCAAGCTCTCCGCATGTTCCCTCACCGCGAAGAGCTCGTGTTTCGAGGAACCTTGACGTGGGTTCCTACGGTCGAGTGTACCGGAGCCTGGCTTAGGAGAGCTGTGCAACCGCCGAAGCCGCGCGGTGGCGGCTCCGCGACTTCGCGGCCGGCTTCGCGGAAAGGGTCTCCGCCTTGGCAGCGGTCTTGGCGCGGCTGGCACGCGGCTTAGCGGTCTTCACGGGCGTGGACGCAATCGTGTGCTCAGCCGGGTTGGCTGTCGCTGCGACGCGCAATTCGGCTTCCGCCTGGAGCCAATGCGCATCGGCGCAGCCATCCGCATAGCCCTCGCCTTCCCAGATGTAATAGGCGCGCTCGCGCACCTGCTCGTGGCAAAGTTCCATAGCACTCTCCATCGACCGACCTGTGCGGACGATGGGACGGCATGGTTAACGGATGGTTAAACGCGAGGTTGCGGTGCGGACCAGCCTTCGCGGATCGGGAGATATGCTCGAACGGTGAGCACCGATCAGTCGAAATCGAACTTGCGGCCTTTCGCGGCCGAGCCGCCGAGGCTGACCTTCTTGGTTCCGGGATTTGCGGCCCCTGCCCTGCGTGTCTTCACGGGCGCAGCTGGTTCGGCAGCGGGAGCCGGGGTCTTGAGGCGGGATTGTCCGTAGATCACCGAGCCTATCTCGCCCACAGCCCGGATCAGGTCGTCGCGCTCGCAGGCGCGGGCGACCTTAAGGCCGAGCTGATGCATATGGCTCTTGCCGTAGAGATAGGCGGCAAGGCGCGCGCGGGTCAGGACGGGGATCTCTTCGAGAATCAACGGCAGATCATACTCGTCCGCGCGATAAACCTGTCCGAGCAGCTCGAGGGAAACCGGGCATTCCGGATCAACCGTCGCACCGGTGGTCGGATGGGCCTGGGTCATGCGTCACCTGTTGTCGGCGTGAAGCTGGTTCGGCGAGGAAGAGGGCGCGGGTGGTTCGGATTCGACGATCTTTGACGCGTCTGATTCGGCGATGCCAGCCCTTTCTCCCATCGGCGGCCTTGAGGCGGGCGCCTTGAGACAGCCCGAGCATACGGACGCGATGGCGATGCGCGCCCGGCGTTCCGCCCGATTCCAGACCTCCTCGCGGCGCGCCAAGGCCTGTCTCGCCTCTTCGCGATCAAACGAGGAGCCGGCGCTCCCCTCATCATCGATCGGCGCGCTCAATGGCCGGATGCGCAGGAACAGCGCTTCCTCTGCATCCGCCGAAAATGCCAGCGGCATTCCGCAAAGCGATCCGGCGAGCGAAGCGACGAGCAGTATGCGCATTCAGCGCCCTCTCAAGGATGGCCGGATACCGGCAGGATCGATCGACAGGGTAAACCGCAGCTTAACCGTTTCGATCCCTGGCGTCCTTAGGTTCCCGGGAGACCGACGCTTGGCGGATGGACCCCTTTGTGCCGTGCAAACGCATTGACGCAGCGACCGAACGCCCCCTCGCCAGGGCGCGATCAGGGCGCGAGATTCCGAGCATGGAGATCGTTCCTCCCGCAGCGGTTCCCGTGGTCATCATGGCTGCCGCCCTCGCCTATTCCGGCTTCGTGATCTTCGCCATGTTGCGATGAGCGGAGCTGGCCAGGAGCCTGCGGCTTGCTTGCGGGCGCGTGCACGGCTGCGTTAGAGCCGGCCGCGATCCCCGACTCCTTTCGAACGAAGCGTCATGGCCAAGGCCGAAACACTCAAAGCGCGGCTTCCACGCGGTTTTCCCGATCGCGGCGAGGCCGAGATCGTCGCCCAGGCGCGGATGCTGGAGACGATCCGCGATTCCTTCGAGCTCTACGGCTTCGAGGCTCTTGAGACGCCCTTCGTCGAATACACCGAGGCGCTCGGCAAGTTCCTGCCCGATCTCGACCGGCCGAATGAGGGCGTGTTCTCCTTCCAGGATGACGACGAATCCTGGCTGTCGCTTCGCTACGACCTGACCGCGCCGCTCGCCCGCCACGTCGCCGAGCATTTCGACGCGATCCCAAAACCCTATCGCAGCTTCCGCGCCGGCTACGTCTTTCGCAACGAGAAGCCCGGCCCCGGCCGCTTCCGGCAATTCATGCAGTTCGATGCCGATATCGTCGGCGCGGGCTCGGTCGCGGCCGACGCCGAGATCTGCATGCTGATGGCCGACACGCTGGAGAAGCTCGGGCTTGCCGGCCAATACGTCGTCAAGATCAACAACCGGAAAGTGCTCGACGGGGTGATGGAAGCCTGCGGGCTCGCTGGTGACGACAAGGCGGGCCAGCGCCTCACGGTGCTGCGGGCGATCGACAAGTTGGACCGGCTCGGGCCGGACGGCGTGCGCCAGCTTCTGGGGGCGGGCCGCAAGGACGAGAGTGGCGATTTCACCAAGGGTGCGGGCATAAGCCCCGACGCGATCGAGCGAATCCTCGCCTATGTCTCGTTCGAGGCGGCTCCGCTCGACGGCGCCGACCGGGTGGCCTTCTGGGAGAAGTTTTTCGGGTCCTGGCACGACGTCGTCGGCGGTTCCGAGATCGGGCGCGAGGGCATCGCCGAACTCCACGCGATCATGCGGCTCTGCAGTGCCGCCGGTTATGGGCATGAGCGCGTGCGCGCCGATCCGAGCGTGGTGCGCGGCCTCGAATATTATACCGGCCCGGTCTACGAGGCCGAGCTCACCTTCCCGGTAACGAACGAGGACGGCCAGGTCGTGCGCTTCGGCTCGGTGGCGGGCGGCGGGCGCTATGACGGGCTCGTCGGCCGTTTCCGCAGCGAGCCGGTTCCGGCGACCGGCTTCTCGATCGGCGTCTCGCGCCTGTTCTCGGCCCTTCAACTCGTGAAGAGTCCACTCGTCTCTGGTGCCTCGAAGCCTGGCCCGGTGGTCGTGCTCGTGCTCGACCGAGAGAACATCGCCGAATACCAGGCTCTGGTCGCATCCTTGCGCACGGCGGGCATCCGCTCGGAACTCTATCTCGGCGCTTCCGGCATGAAGGCCCAGATGAAATATGCCGATCGCCGCCGCGCGCCGATCGCGATCATCCAAGGCTCGAACGAGCGCGAGGCCGGCGAGGTTCAGATCAAGGATCTGATCGAGGGCGCGAAGGCCGCGCAATCCATTGCCAGCAATGCCGAATGGAAGGCGGCGCGGCCGGCGCAGGTCTCGGTTCCAGTCTCGGAAATGGTCGCCCATGTGCGCGAGGTGCTGGCGCGCCATGCGGCGGACGAGGCGGCGGTAACGTCCCATTCACCATAACGGGCGAGCATCAGCCGATTCACGGAGATCGGCCGATGGTTCTGGGCTGGAGATGGGCGTTGCGCCCCTGCGGCGTGGCGCTGATGGTCGCCGGCACGATCCTGGTCACCGGGCCTGCGCCGGCGGCCGATCTGCCGTTTGCGGGATATGCTGACGACGCATTCGACTGCACGCGACCGGCGAGGCCTCCCGCCCCCCGCTTTTTTCCGCGCGCAGATGGCGACTCGATCACGAACGGGCCGCCGGCTCCACCGATCCCGTTCACGCGCTGCACCTCGAATCTCTCGCTCGTCCCGACCGACGCGCCCGACGATCCGAGCTATGCCGGCTCACCCTACGGGCTTGGAAAGCCGAGCTATTACGGCTTCCGTCCGCCGCTCGGCCACGACGACCCATTCGGCCGGCCGATCCGGGTGCGGCCGTATTAGAGCGCGTTGTGTTTTGCCGGAAGCGACAACGCGCTCTAAGTCATTGTTGTCGCATGATGTTTTCGGTGAACCGGATTCCACTTCACCGCATCATGCTCTAGCGAAGAGCAATCAGATCATTCGCATTCAAAATCGCTTGTATTTTCCAGCGCGTATTCCGCCTCGATTCGATATGGCCCGCCTCCGCGGGACTCGCGCGCCGAAAACAAGACGACCCGCTTCGCGAAAAAACTCACCCGCGGAAAAATGCCCATTTGCGTCAGGTAATGCGCGACCGCCTCGGGGCTCGTGCGCCGCTCCAGCCGCGCAAGAGTCACGTGCGGCGTGAACTTTCGGGTCTCGGGCTCGGCCCCCGCCCGGCGGGCGAGGCGCTCGTGGTCGGCCTGCAGCTCCATCAGATCCCGGCTCGGCTCCACCGACGCATAGACCGCGCGCGGCCGGTCGCCCCCAAAACTCGCCAGCCCGTCGAGCGTGATCGGAACCGGACCGCGCGGCCGCGTGTCTTCGAGCGACTCGTGAAACGCCTCGGCCAGCCGGTTCTCGACATCGCCCAGGAACCGAAGCGTGATGTGAAAGGCGGATGGCTCCACCCAGCGCGCGCCGGGCAGCCCGCCACGATAGAGCCGAAGCTGCTCGCCGATCGGGGTGGGAATTTCGAGTGCCGTGAACAGCCGCATCATGTCGATCAGCGCTTGGCTGCGCTCACAGTGGCGAGGAAGGTCTCGACCGTCGGCAGCATCTTCTCGACGATTGTCTCGACCCCCTGCCGGTTGGGATGAAGTCCATCGGCAAGAACGAAACCCTGCTTCCCGACGACGCCATCAAGGAAGAACGGATACAGCGACAGCCCGTATCCTTGGGCGAGCTCGGGGTAGATCGCATCGAACTTCGCGCCGTAATCCGGCCCGAGATTGACCGATGCGCGCATGCCCGCAAGCAGCACCGGGATGCCGCGCTGTTTCAGCCGCCCGATGATCTCATCGAGCGCCTTGCGTGTCACCGCCGGATCGGTTCCGCGCAGCATGTCGTTGGCGCCAAGTTCCAGGATGACGCCGTCGGTTCCATCCGGCACGGACCAATCGAGCCGGTCGAGCCCGCCGGTCGTGGTATCGCCAGAGACGCCGGCATTCTCGATCGCGACATCGATGCCCTTGGCCTTGAGCGCACGCTCAAGGACGGCAGGAAAGGCGGCATCTGCCGGAAGGAGGTAACCGGCGGTCAGGCTGTCGCCGAGGGCGACGAGCTTGACCGTTCCGGCACCTTGCGCGGATCGGACCGGTAGCAGCGGCATGAGTGCGGCAAAGAAAAGCATCAGGCACGCCATGCGCTGGCCGAATTGCATCCCCAGATAGGCGGGCGCGGACTTGGCCGTAGGACGGCGTGGCGCTCGGCGCCGGCCAAGCCGCGTGAAGGGACCTCGAACGGCATCCAATGCGGCCAACCTCTCTCGATGACGCGGAGCGCGTCGGCGCTCAGATCGGACTCTCCGCCTCCATCGGCAAGATCGCGGACAAAGCCGTCTCGCTGACCGACATCGATCTCAGCCTCGGCCAGGGTGCCGCGCGCGTCCATGTGCTGCAGGGCATCTCGCTCGATGTCGAAAGCGGCGAGGCGGTCGGCCTCGTCGGGCCTTCGGGCTCGGGCAAGTCCACTCTGCTCATGGTGATGGCGGGGCTCGAGCGCCCCGATTCCGGCAGGATCAGCGTCGCAGGGACGGACCTGTCGCGGCTCGACGAGGACGGTCTCGCCCGGTTTCGCGGGCGCAATGTCGGCATCGTGTTCCAGGCCTTCCACCTCATCCCGACCATGACGGCGCTGGAAAACGTCGCGCTGCCCCTCGAACTCGCCGACGTGCCGGATGCGCATGAGCGCGCCGCCGCCGAGCTTCGCGCGGTGGGATTGGGCGCCCGCATCCACCACTACCCGGCCCAGCTCTCGGGCGGCGAGCAGCAGCGGGTCGCCGTTGCGCGGGCACTTGCGCCCGATCCCGCGATCCTCGTCGCGGACGAGCCGACCGGAAATCTCGACGAGGCCACCGGCCGTCAGATCGTCGACCTCTTGTTTTCGCTCAAGCGCGAGCGCGGAGCGACTCTGGTGCTCGTCACTCACGATCCAGGTCTTGCAAGGCTCTGCGACCGGACAGTGCGGCTTCGCTCGGGCCGTATCGAAGAACCGGTCGCCGTCTGATGCACGGCAGCATTCCCGCCCGTCCGCGCGCCGCGATTCGCCTGCCGCTGACGTTGCGCCTCGCATTGCGCGAATTGCGCGGCGGGCTCTCCGGTTTTGCGGTCTTCATCATCTGCATCGCCATCGGCGTTGCCGCGATTGCCGGCATCACCTCGGTCTCGCGCTCCTTGAGCGACGGACTCGGCCGCGAGGGGCGCCGGATCCTCGGCGGCGATCTGGCCTACAACCTCATCAACCGTGAGGCGACGGAGCGCGAACGGGCTGTCCTCGACAGCCACGGCCATGTCGCCATCGTCGCGACCATGCGGGCCATGGCGGTGGCCGGCGACGAGGGGGCTGCGCTGGTCGAACTCAAGGCCGTCGATGGCGACTATCCCGCCTTCGGCCAAGTCGTCACCGATCCGCTCGAGCCTCTTGCTGACTTGCTTGGGCAAAGGGATGGCAAATTCGGCGCGGTGGCCGACCCTGCCCTGCTGGCGCGTCTCGACGTGAAGGTCGGGCAGACGATCACCGTTGCCGGCCTGCCGATCGCAATCCGGTCCGCCCTCGTCTCTGAACCCGACAAACTCGCCAGCGGGGTCGGTTTCGGCCCTCGCCTGCTGATCTCGCAGGAAGCCTTGCGGGCGACGGGTCTCGTCGGCCCTGGCAGCCTCAACCGCTGGAGCTACCGGCTTCAGCTTCCGAACGCCACGGATGCGGAGCTCCAGACCACGAGCGAAGCTATCGCCAAGGCTCTGCCCGATGCCGGCTGGGAGATGCGCTCGCGGGTCAACGCGGATCCGCGCTTCAGCCAGAGCATCGAGCGATTCACGCAGTTTCTCACCTTGGTCGGCCTGACGGCCCTGATCGTCGGCGGGGTCGGTGTCGCCAACGCTGTCCATGCCTTCGTCGAGCGCAAGCGCAGCTCGATCGCGACCCTGAAAAGCGTCGGCGCCCCCGGCTCGCAGGTGGTCGGCCTCTATCTGACGCAGGTCATGCTGATCGCGGGGCTCAGCATCGCCATCGGCCTCGCGATCGGCAGCGCCCTGCCGTTTCTGATCGATGCGCTGTTCCGGGATCGGCTGCCTTTGCCCCTGCAGCCGACCGTAGCGCCCGTCGAACTCGTGTCGGCCGCGGTCTATGGTCTTCTGACTGCCCTGGCCTTCGCCATCCTGCCGCTGGGGCGCGCGCATGACGTGCCGGTTTCCGGCCTGTTCCGCGATACGGTCGATCCGTCCTCGCGGCGTGTGCGGTGGCGCTACCGGGCGATCCTGGCACTCGCCCTCACTCTGTTGGCGGGGCTCGCCTTTCTGACCGCCTTCGACAAGAAGATCGCGCTGATCTTCATGGCCGCGGCCGCCCTCGCCTTCGCCATCCTGCGTTTCGTGGCGATCGGGCTGATGGCCGGAGCGAAGCGCCTCCCGCATCCGAAAGGCTTCGGGCCGCGCATGGCGCTCGCGAACCTTCACCGGCCGGGCGCGCCGACCCCGGCCATCGTGCTCTCGCTCGGCCTCGGCGTGACCCTGCTCGTCGCGCTGAGCCTGATCGATGCCAATGTCACGCGCACCCTGACGCGGTCCCTGCCCGACCGCGCCCCGAACCTGTTCTTCCTCGATGTTCCCTCGCGCGATGCCGATGCCTTCGGTGCCTTCGTCGGTAGCGAGGCCCCGAACGGCAAGATCGAGCGCGTGCCGATGCTGCGCGGCCGTATCACCGCCCTCGACGGCAAGCCTGCCGAGACGATCCGCCCGCCGCAGGATGCAGCCTGGGTGCTCGACGGCGACCGCGGCATCACCTTCGCCGACACTGTGCCGGAAGGCTCGAAGCTCGTCGAAGGCACCTGGTGGAGCGAGGAGGAAGGCCGCCAGCCCCTGGTCTCCTTCGAGGACGAACTCGGCAAGGCGCTCGGCCTCAAGATCGGCAGCAGCGTCACGGTCAACGTGCTCGGCCGCAACCTTACGGCGCGGATCGCCAATTTTCGCAAGGTGGAATGGCGCAATCTCGGCATCAACTTCGTGATGGTGTTCTCGCCCGGGACATTTCGCGGAGCGCCTTACGCGAATCTCGCGACGCTGACGCTCGCGCCCGGAGCCGATCCAGACCTCGAGAATCGCGTCCTGCGGGATGTCGCCAAGCGCTTTCCCTCGGTGACGAGCGTGCGGGTGAAGGACGCGCTGGAAGCGGTGAACGATCTCGTGGGCAAGCTTACGCTGGCGATACGCGGCGCCAGCGGCATCGCGATCCTGGCGAGCCTGTTCGTGCTCGCGGGTGCGATCGCCGCCGGCCACCGCGCCCGGCTCTACGATGCGGTGGTGCTCAAGGTGCTGGGTGCGACCCGTCTGCGGTTGATGATGTCCTATATCCTTGAATATGGGGCGCTCGGCGTGGCTGCCGCGAGTTTCGGCCTGCTCGCCGGTTCGATCGCGGGATGGGTCATCGTCACCCGCGTCATGCGTCTTGATTTCGTGCTCGATCTTTCAGGCGCGCTGTTCGCAGCGGCCGCTGCGGTTGGGTTCGCAATCCTGGTTGGATTGGCCGGCACCTGGCATATTCTCGGACAGAAGCCGGCACCTTATCTTCGGCAGTTCTGAAATATCGCCTCGCACAGCACTGAAAGAGTACGATATTGCCGATTATATCGGTGACGTGACGGAACTGGTTTTAATCCCGGTTACGGTGATAAAACTTTGCGCTGAGACATGCTTGAATTTCGCGGGGGCAGGCTCGGCACGCACTTGTATGCGACGGCGCGACGGAACATATTTCGCGATGAGGCGCCCTCGCGGCGCCAGGGGTAGTGCGTGAGCCTCGTCAACACACGCTGAGAGAGCTTCCAAGGGAAACTTTCATGGCATTCGAAAACAGCCCGTTCCGTACGGGCGCCCAGCCGCAGGGCTACGCCGGTACCCAGGTCGAGGTCGATCAGGGCCTGCGAGCCTTCATGCTGGGCGTCTACAACAACATGGTCGTCGGCCTCGGGATCTCGGGCCTCGTGGCGCTCGGCCTGAGCATGGTGGCGACCGCCACGACCGAGACCGGCCGGCTCGCTCTGACACCGATCGGCCAGTTCCTCTATGCGAGCCCGTTCAAATGGGTGCTGATGCTGGCCCCGCTGGCCTTCATCTTCATCTTCTCTTTCCGCATGGACCGAATGTCCGCCTCCTCGGCGAGGACGATGTTCTGGGCCTTTGCGGCGGTGATGGGCGCCTCGATGTCCGTCCTGCTGCTCGTCTTCACGGGTGCCAGCGTGGTCCGGGTGTTCTTCATCACGGCGGCGGCTTTTGCGGGCCTCAGCCTGTGGGGCTACACCACGAAGCGCAGCCTGTCGGGCATGGGCTCGTTCCTGATCATGGGCCTGATCGGTCTGATCCTCGCTTCGCTGGTCAACATCTTCCTGGCTTCGAGCGCGCTGCAATTCGCGATTTCGCTGATCGGCGTGCTGATCTTCGCGGGCCTCACCGCCTACGACACGCAGAAGCTCAAGGAGATGTATCTCTATAGCGGCCTCGATTCCGAGGGCGCTGCGAAGCTCTCGATCAACGGCGCGCTGTCGCTGTATCTGGACTTCATCAACATGTTCCAGTTCCTGCTCTCGCTGATCGGCGACCGCCGCTAAGCTTCGAACACGAA
Organism: Methylobacterium sp.; assembly: GCA_044227265.1. Classification (GTDB taxonomy): domain Bacteria; phylum Pseudomonadota; class Alphaproteobacteria; order Rhizobiales; family Beijerinckiaceae; genus Methylobacterium. The sequence continues at coordinate 14,505 of JBGAFL010000009.1, read as the reverse complement.
CCGGATCGGTTCAGCCCCGGCGCAAAACGCCGGGGCTTTTCTTTTGGTCAGATCGCCCGCAGCGGCTTCTCGAGCACTGCGATCACGCGGGCGAGATCGTTGCCGCGTTTGAGCACGAGGCCGCTGGACGCGATGACGGCGTAGGCGCCCTGTTTTCTCGCAAGGCTCGGATCCTTCTCGACCCGGTAGAGCGGGTATTCGGAGCTGCGCCGGTAGATCGAGAACACTGCCTTGTCGCGGCGGAAATCCAGCGCGTAATCGCGCCACTCGCCCTCTGCGACACGCCGGCCGTAGAGATTGAACAGAACGCGCAATTCCTCGCGGTTGAACGCGACCTGCGGCGTGGATGCCCCCGAGGGGAAGGGGATGACCTGAGACGAGACGTTCTGCGGGTTGGGCTCGCCGGCATTGCGATCGGCGCTCGTCCATTCGCTCATCGTCTCTCCCTGGTTCCCGTGACGCGAAGCATCTGCGCGAAAAGGTAGGGGCCGACTTTCGGATGTTTCCGATGCGGCAGATGTCTTGCGGCGTCGCCCGAAGATGAGCCTCCCTCGCTTTGCCGGCAAGCACCTTGGCCGATGCTTCACCGCAAACGACGCGTCAATCTGCCGGAGGCTCGTCCCGCGCAGCCATGAATTCGTCACGATCTCGCCCCGCCGCAGCCTTCCTATTGTTCTTGACTGCGTCTTGAAACCTCGCTGGCCGTGCGTCCGTTCTGGCGTCCGAAAACCCAGCTCCCCAGCCCTCGGCCGCCCAGGCGGACCAGCGCATGGTCGGCACTCCGAGGTTTCGAGACCCAAGGACTTCAGGCGGCCTCTTCGGAGCGCCGCCCTTTTTCTGGGCGCTCGCCTCGGCTACGGAAGCCCGAAGCCGCAGACCGATGCATCATCCAGAACGCCCACCGTCTTTCGACGACGCCTTTCGCGAAAGCCTCTCGGCACTTTTCGCCTGGCGTCGCGACGTGCGGCGCTTCAGGCGGGATCCCGTCAATGACGGCATCCTTCTCAGGTGCCTCGACGATGCCAGCCTTGCACCCTCCGTCGGCAACAGCCAGCCGGCGCGTTTCGTGCGCGTCGCCGATCCGGCGCGGCGCGAGGCCGTCGCTGCGAATTTCGCAAGGTGCAACGCCGAAGCTGCTGCGCGATACGCGGACGAACGCCGGCGACGATACGACGGTCTGAAACTCGAGGGCCTCAGGGAGGCCCCCATTCACCTCGCCGCCTTCTGCGACGAGACGACCGCCGTCGGCCACGGCTTGGGCCGGGTCACGATGCCCGAGACCTTGCGCTATTCCGTGGTCACCGCCATTCACACCTTCTGGCTCTCGGCACGCGCGCATGGCCTTGGCGTCGGATGGGTTTCGATCCTCGAGCCGGAGGCGATCACGCGCATTCTCGATGTCCCTGCCGGCTGGCATCTCGTCGCCTATCTCTGCGTCGGATATCCGATCGAGGAGCATTGCGATCCCGAACTCGTCCGTCACGGCTGGCAGGATCGGATCAGGGAGCCTGGTGACCTTCTCGAACGTTAAGAGCCGTTGCGGATGTATTGCGGGGACCTGCTGAACCCGGCCGGTTCAGCAATCACCCGATTCATCATCCGCGCAATTCACGATGTTCGCGTGGGATAACCCGCGCGATGTCAACGACTGCAAAGCTTGAGCCGCGTATTTTGTCCCCAGGTACAAGATGCTTGAGGGTTGAAGGCAATGTTCGGGCATAAAACATGGTGCATGAGCCTCTCGGGCTCACTTGTAGTTGCTGTATTGTCAGCTGGATCTGTCCAGGCACGCGAGATGGTGCCGTTTGGCGACTCGGTGATGCCGGGGAGCCTGGTGGTCAAGACCTCCGAGCGCCGGCTCTATCTGGTGACCGGCTACGGTACTGCGATCCGATATCCGGTCGCGGTCGGCAAACCTGGCAAGCAATGGAGCGGGCAGACCATCATCGACGGCAAATACTTCCAGCCGGACTGGTCACCGCCCGCTGATGTCAAGCGCGATCATCCGCGCTTGCCGAACCTGATCCGCGGCGGATCGGCGAGCAACCCGATGGGCGTGGCGGCGATGACGCTGCGCGGTGGCCAATACGCGATCCACGGCACCAACCGACCGAGCTCGATCGGCACTTTCGCGTCCTATGGATGCATCCGCATGCTCAACCGGGACATCGCGGACCTATACGAGCGGGTCTACGTAGGAACGCCCGTCTACGTGGTGCGCTGAACGAAACGGGGCATCGTCAGAAGTCCACGGCGATGCCCTTCACTTCCCAGTCCTCGTAGCGCACCGGTTCGAGCCCGCCACGGCCCCGGTTTTCTGGCGCCTGCGTGATCGCGGCGACACGCGCGTCGATCGCGGCACGGCGCTCGGTCGCCTCCGCAAGAGCCCGGCGGGCTGCCGGGGTAAGAGCCGGGCGGTCTTGATCGCCCGCGGCGGAATTGTCGTCCAACTGGTCTTCACGCATCGGAAAAGCTTGCGTCCATTCGCCATGGATGAGACGGCAGCGGCCGCGCGCGCAACTCGCGAGGCGCCGCCGATCCAAGGACCTTGGCACTCATGCCGGCAAGCCGCAATGCCGCTCCCGTCGATGGCGCGACGGAGCAACCGATCGCGGGGTTGCTGGCACGGCGGGTTGCCTGCGAGGCCGTGGCAAGTTTGCTTGGACGCGCCGGCGGGCGCTCCCTCGAAGAGGCTCTGCGCCAAGCTGGGCGCGATAAGGCTCTATCGCCGAACGACGCGGGCCTGGCGAAGGCCATCGCGACCGCAACCTTCCGCCGCTTCGGCTACCTGCGAAAGGCCCTGGCGGAGCGGATGGTCCAGGGGCTCCCGACGGATCCGCGCCTGCTCGCCTTGCTCGCGACGGGCGCCGCCCAGATCCTGGATCTCACCGTCGCCGACCATGCCGCCGTCGATCTTGCGGTGCGTCTCGCCAAGGCGGATCCGCAACAGCGTCACCTGTCCGGGCTGGTCAATGCCGTGCTGCGCCGGCTGGCTCGCGAGCGGGACATGATCCTGGCCGCACAAGGCGACCCGCTCGACCACAACACGCCGGCATGGCTCGCGGCGCGCTGGCGTGCGGCCTTCGGCGAAGCCACCGCGAGATCGATCGCCGCCGCGCATCTCATCGGCGCGCCGGTCGACCTGACCGTCAAGGGCGATCCGGCGGAATGGCAGGCGCATCTCGGCGGGCTGGCGCTGCCCCTCGGCAGCCTCCGCCTCGCCGGCATCGATACGCCGATCGCGGAGCTTCCCGGCTACGGCGAGGGTTCCTGGTGGGTTCAGGACGCTGCGGCTGCCCTGCCCGCTCGGCTGATCCAGGCTCGCCCCGGAGAGCGCATCGCCGATCTCTGCGCCGCGCCAGGCGGAAAGACCGCCCAGCTCACAGCGCTCGCGCGGCTTGGCCTCGAAGCCCAGATCCATGTCGGCGATGCGCTCGCCCTGCCGGAAACGGACGCCTTCGACGCGGTGCTCCTCGATGCGCCCTGCTCGTCGAGCGGAACGATCCGGCGCCATCCGGACGTGGCCTGGACGAAATCGGAAGGAGACATCGCCCGTCTCGCGGAATTGCAGAGCCGGCTGCTCGACAAGGCCGCCCGCCTCGTCAGGCCGGGCGGCCGGCTTGTCTATTGCACCTGCTCGCTGGAACCAGAGGAAGGCGAGGCGCAGATCGCCGCCTTTCTCGGGCGCAACCCGCATTTCGCGAGGATGCCGGTTTCCCCCGCCGAACTGGCCGGACACGCTGAAATGGTCGATTCCGCCGGTGATCTGCGCACCCTGCCCTGCCATCTCGGCGGCGGCGATCCGCAGGGTGTCGGCGGTCTCGACGGCTTCTTCGCGAGCCGTCTGCAGCGAGCCGCGTAAGCGGCGCCGGGCAAGGAGACGCACACGGCGATCGGCCATGACGCCGAGTTGCGTCCAACCGGCAACAGGGCTTAAGCATATGGCCCAGCTTGCCGCGCGAATATTGCCTCATGTGAGGCGACAGAAAAACCCCGTCGCGAGCCGGCGCCCCGAAATGACATCGCGTCGGCGTCCGAAGCATCGCCCCAAGAGGTAGGAGCCGGTTTTTCGGATATCGCCGATGCATGACGAGAACAGAGATTTTCGGACCGCGCGCCTCCTTGGGGCGAATGCCCTGGAAGACGGCGCCTTCGCACGCTCAAAGCCTTTACATCCCGTGATCGGTCTACCGCCGCATTCCGCCGGTATTCCGCCCGAAGGTGCGGAGTTCCGGCGTCCGGAACGGACGGTTCGGATGCCTGGGGAGTAACGACTGCGTGGCTCGGGGGGCTGAGCGCTGGGTGTTGTATCGGCTCGTCGGCCGCGAGGCCGCGCGGACGTTGCGCGGCGCCGTCATCCGCCTCGCTGCGCCGCCAGAAGTCCTGACGCGCGCCAAGGTTTCGGCCCTTGTCATCGCTCCCCACGATCTGCGCACGAGCGATGCGAGTCTTGCCGACGATATCTATTCCGGCCTCTTCGTGTTTGCGGGTCGCTCACTCGTCGTCAGCGGACGCTCGCCCTTCGACTATGCGCCGCCCTCGCCCGAATGGGCCGAGGAACTCTATGGCTTTGGCTGGCTGAGGCACCTGCGCGCAGCCGATACGGCATTGGCGCGCGCCAATGCCCGCTCCTTCGTCTCCGACTTCCTGTCGGGGCGCGGCGATCCGGCGCTGGCAAGACCGGTTCCAGTCGCGGCGCGCCGGATGATCTCGTTCCTCTCGCAATCGCCGCTCGTGCTCGAGGGCGCCGATCACGCCTTCTATCAGGCCTATATGCGCGCGATCGGGCGCGGCGCCCGCGATCTCGAGCGCTCGTTGCGCCAAGGCACGGCCCGCCCCTCGCGCCTGCTTGCCGCAGTCGCGCTCTGCTATGCTGGATTATGCTGCGACGGCATCGAAGCGGTTCTTCGCCGGGCGACGCGCATCCTCTCGCGCGAACTCGACCGGCAGGTCCTGCCCGATGGCGGCCATCGCAGCCGCGATCCGCGTTTTGCGATGGAATTGCTGCTCGACCTGCTCCCGCTCAGGCAGAGCTTCCTCAGTCGCAGCGTCGAACCGCCTGAAGCACTCCTTCGCGCGATCGACCGGATGTTGCCTATCCTGCGGCTGCTGCGCCAGGGCGATGCGTCGCTCAGCCATTTCAACGGAATGGGAACGACCGAGGCCGATCATCTGACCTCGCTGCTCATCTATGACGGCGCCCCGATCGAGGTGATGAAGCACGCGCCGAATTCCGGCTACGAGCGCCTCGAAGGCGGCTCGATCGTCCTTGTCGCGGATGTCGGTGCGTCACCGCGGCATTCCTATTCTGCGCGCGCCTGCGCCGGCTGTCTCTCCTTCGAGATGTCGAGTGGGCTGCAGCGGATCGTCGTCAATTGCGGCGCTCCGCTGAGCGGGACGGAGATGCAGCGGCTTGCTCGCAGTACCGCCGCCCATTCCACCGCGACGATCAACGATACCTCCTCCAGCAAGCTGCTCGACGACAGGAACGGCTGGTGGGGCCACCGGATCGCGGCACGCTGGCTGATGCGGCGCTGGGGACCGATTGTTCTGCGTGGCCCCGGCCCCGTCACGATCGAGCGGCGCTCGGAGAACGGCAATCCAATGCTCGCAGCGCGCCACGATGGCTATTTGCAGCCGTTCGGCGTCATCCATGAGCGCCGATGGCGGATCGCCTCTGATGGCAGCTGGGTGGACGGCGAGGACGCCTTCCTGATCGAAGGGCGCACGCATGGTCGCCCCCACGAAGTCGCCATCCGCTTCCATCTGCATCCTGCCATCCAGGTGATCGGCGAGAGCAGCACCCAGCTTCAGCTCAACAGCGCCTTCGGCGGCACCTGGCTCTTCTCGGTCGAGGATGCGGAGCTGGCCGTCGAGGAGAGCATCTTCCTTGCCGGCGTTGCCGGAGCTCGCCGCACGTCGCAGATCGCGATCTACTTGAGCCTGACCGAGAGCACCCGTCTTCGCTGGCGCTTCACACGCCACGGCGAGGCCCGGGTCGATCCCGAGGCGGCGTGACGGCTCGTTAGGACATATCCGTCATCGAATTGCGGCAGCCGCGCCGACTACCGATCTCGGCCATTCGGACCTTTCTCGATGGGAAGACGACTGAACCCGACTGGCCGGTTCGGCGCGTTCCATGCTACCGCGCCGGCAGACAACCATCATCCGGGTTCGCATCGATCGACGACCCTGGATCGTGACCACTTCCAAAGATGTCGTCGGATGAATGATGGAGGCCACGGGGGTCCGTGCTCCTTTTAAACCCGACGAATACCGCAGGACGATTTTGCCGATGCCGCGAGACCGGATCCGCGTAGCCCGCGCCCTTCTGTCCGTTTCGGACAAAACCGGGCTGATCGATTTCGCACGACGCTTGAAGGAGAGCGGGATCGAACTGGTCTCGACCGGTGGCACGCATCGCGCGCTCAGCGATGCGGGCCTTGCCGTCGTCGAAGTCGCCGAGCTGACCCGGTTTCCGGAGATGATGGACGGGCGGGTCAAGACGCTTCATCCGGCGGTCCATGGCGGCCTGCTCGCGATCCGCGACAATCCCGAGCATCAGGCCGCGCTCGCCGCGCATGGCCTTCCCGAGATCGATCTGCTCGTCGTCAATCTCTATCCGTTCGAGGCAACACTCGCCTCCGGACGCTCGTTCGAGGATTGCATCGAGAACATCGATGTCGGCGGCCCCGCCATGATCCGTGCAGCCGCCAAGAACCATACCGACGTCGCCGTGATCGTCGATATCGGCGATTACGGCCCCGTGATCGAGGAACTGCAGGCGAATGACGGCACGCTCGGCGCGCGGACCCGGCGTCGTCTCGCGCAGAAGGCCTTTGCGCGAACTGCGACCTATGATGCGGCAATCGCCAACTGGTTCGGAGAAGAGATCGGGACGCCCGAGGCGCCGACCTTCCGCGGATTCGGCGGCACGCTGGCGCAGTCCCTGCGCTACGGCGAGAACCCACACCAGAACGCGGCTTTCTACCGGACACCAGGATTCGCAAGGCCGGGCGTTGCGACGGCGCGCCAGGTCCAGGGCAAGGCGCTCTCCTACAACAATCTCAACGACACCGACGCGGCCTTCGAATGCGTGGCGGAATTCGCCCCGGCCCGAGGGGCGGCGGTAGCGATCATCAAGCATGCCAATCCATGCGGTGTCGCCGAGGCCGATACGCTGCTCGCCGCCTACGAACGGGCCTTGGCCTGCGATCCGGTCTCGGCCTTCGGCGGGATCGTCGCCGTGAACCGCACGCTCGATGCCGCGGCGGCCGAGAAGATCGTCGAGATTTTCACCGAGGTCATCATCGCGCCCGATGCGACGCCGGAGGCACAGGCGATCGTCGGGGCGAAGAAGAACCTGCGTCTCCTGCTGACCGGCGGTCTGCCCGACCCTCGCGCCCCGGGTGACTGTGTACGCACGCTGTCGGGGGGGCTTCTGGTACAAGGCCGCGATACCGCCGTCGTCGACGACATGACGCTGACCGTCGTCACGCAGCGCGCGCCGACCGAGGCCGAATTCTCCGATCTGCGCTTCGCCTTCCGGGTCGCAAAGCACGTAAAGTCGAACGCGATCGTCTATGCGCGGAACGGCGCGACGGTCGGCATCGGCGCGGGGCAGATGTCGCGCGTCGATTCCTCACGAATCGCGGCCTGGAAGGCTGCGGAAGGCGCCCGTCGCCTCGGGCTGACCGACAGCTTCGCCAAGGGCTCGGTGGTCGCCTCGGACGCGTTCTTCCCCTTCGCCGACGGCCTGCTGGCCGCCGCCGAAGCCGGCGCAACGGCGGTGATTCAGCCGGGCGGTTCAATGCGTGACGACGAGGTGATCCGCGCTGCCGACGAGGCGGGTCTTGCGATGGTGTTCACCGGTACCCGCCACTTCCGCCACTGATGCGGCTGCTCATCTCCGGATGCATGGCTCGGACCCGAGCCGTGAGACCGTGTGACCTGACCTCGCATTGACATCGAACCGTGCTGCACCAGACGAGCTCTGATAAACAGGAATATAGAGCCATCATTTCGGCCACTTCACCTGCTGCGCCCAAGACAATGGGGTCGCTGTTTCGACCCACATAAAATGTACACCCATCTAAGATTAATGTCATTGTATTAGAAATTTCCTCTTAGTCTTGCCGCGGCGCCATGCCCCGTGGTCTTTAACTTGCGACCGATTCGCGCGGCGTATCCCGAACGGTCTCTCCCATTCGAAGGACCTGCCATGTCGCCGATATTGCTCGGCTGGACGCAACCCATGCGTGCCAGCACCTGCGGATTCGTGCCCGCTCGCCAGCCTCATTTCCAGAGTGAGCCCGTCACCGATGACGGCGAGGGTCACACGCTCGTTCTCGCCCCGACCGGCCAGGGAAAGGGGCGCAACGTGCTGATCCCGACGATGCTGACCTATGAGGGCTCCGCCGTCGTGGTGGATGTAAAGGGAGAGGCCGCGCAGGTCACGGCGCGGCGGCGCCGCGAACTCGGCCAGGAGGTCGTGATCGTCGATCCCTTCGGCGTCTCCGGCCTCCCGAAGGCGAGCCTCAACCCGCTCGATCTGCTCGACCCGCAGAGTGAAAGCCTGGCGGACGACGCGATGACCATGGCCGAATGCATCTCGGCCGGACGCGATCAGGCACGCGAGCGCTTCTGGCCCGAGAAGGGCAAGGACCTTATCGCCGGGCTGATCGCCGCCGTGGTCAGCGACCCCGATCCTTCACGCCGGACGCTCGGTCAGGTCTGGCATTTTCTCGGCAATCACGACCCGGTCTTGGCCATGGCGATGCTGCTCGACGAGCGCGAGAACACAATGCCCGCCTATGCGCGCAGCCAGATCGCCGGATTCCTCGGGACTGCCGAGCTGACCCGCTCGGGAATCCTCTCCACGGCTTGCCAACTGGCTCGCTGCCTTGGAACGCCCGTCATCCAGGCGAGCCTCGCAGCGACGAGCTTCGATCTCGAGCGATTTCGCCTGGGCGACCGCATGACGATCTATCTCGTGCTGCCGCCGAGCAAGCTCGAGAGCCACGCTGCAGTGCTACGATTGTGGCTATCGGTGTTGCTCGGGATCATCGCCGAACGTCGTGAGCGGCCGGAACTGGACACACTCTTCGTCGTCGACGAACTCGGCCATCTCGGGCCGATCCCGGCAATCCAGCAGGCCGTGACGCTGCTGCGCGGCTACGGCCTCAAGACGACCCTATTCCTGCAATCGATCGCCCAGCTCAGCCAGCTCTGGCCCGGAAGCTACCGGACCATTCTCGACAATTGCGCGAATGTGCTGACCTTCGGGCATACCTCGCTGACATCGGCCCGCGAGGTCTCGGAACAGCTCGGCGACATCAGCGGCGAGGCCGTCTTCCGATTGCGCGATGACGAACTCGTCATTCGCCGCGCCCGCAAGGGCACGACCGTCGCGCGTCGGCTGGATTATCTGGTCGATCCGCACTTCGCCGGGATGGCGGACCGGAACCCGCGCTTCGCCCGGTTCATGCGGTAAGACGATCGCCGATGGCAGCGCAATAGAAACAAGAAAAAGGGGTCTCGCCCGAATTCGGGCGAGACCCCTGCGGTCAGTGTGCGTGTGCGGAAGAGGCGCCGATGCCCGTCTCCGAGCGTACGAACTGGGCGTCGAACGCGGCCCGCTCGCGGTTGGCGCGATCGCTGTTGTCGATCTTCGAGAAGACGTAGATCGCCAGGAAGGCGAGCGGCATCGAGAACAGAGCCGGATTGTCGTAGGGGAACAACGCCTCCGGATGATGGAAGGTCGTGACCCAGACTGCTTTCGAGAGCACGACCATCGTCACGGCCGAGACCAGACCGACGAGGCCGCCGAGCAGCGCACCGAGCGTCGTCGTCCCTCGCCACAGGATCGACATCACCAGCACAGGGAAGTTGCAGCTCGCGGCGACCGAGAAGGCAAGGCCGACCATGAAGGCGACGTTCTGGTTCTCGAAGATGTAGCCGAGATAGATCGCCACGAGGCCGATCACGACGGCCGCGCCCTTCGAGATCGCGACCTCATGCGCTTCCGTGGTGCGTCCGCGGGCGAAGACGCTGGCATAGAGATCGTGGCTGACCGCCGATGCGCCGGCCAGCGTCAACCCGGCCACCACCGCGAGGATCGTCGCGAATGCGACCGCCGAGATGAAGCCGAGGAAGAGCGAACCGCCGATCGCGTTCGACAGGTGCACCGCCGCCATGTTGGTGCCGCCGATCATGTCCTTGATCTTGTCGTAGGAGCCCCCCTCCCCGAGCTTGAAGAAGGTCGGGTCGTTCATGAGGTAGGTGATCGCGCCGAAGCCGATGATGAAGGTCAGGATGTAGAAATAGGCGATCAGGCCGGTCGCATAGAACACCGACTTGCGCGCCGCCTGAGCGTCCGAGACGGTGAAGAACCGCATCAGGATGTGAGGCAGGCCGGCGGTGCCGAACATCAGGCCGACACCGAGCGAGACCGCCGAGATCGGATCGGTGACGAGGCCGCCCGGCGCCATGATCGCATCGCCCTTGGGGTGATCCTTGACCGCGGCGGCGAACAGGTTCTCGGGGCTGAAACCGTAGCGCATCAGCACGGCAACAGCCATGACGGTGGCACCACCGAGCAGCAGGCAGGCCTTGATGACCTGGACCCAGGTCGTCGCCTTCATGCCGCCGAAGGCGACGTAGATGATCATCAGGAAGCCGACGATCATCACGGCGTAGAGATAGTCCATGCCGAACAGGAGCTGGATCAGCTTACCGGCGCCGACCATCTGCGCGATCAGGTAGAAGGCCACCACGACGAGCGTGCCGGTCGCGGAGATCAGCCGGATCGAGGTCTGGTCGAGACGGAACGAGGCGACGTCGGCGAAGGTGAACTTGCCGAGATTGCGCAGGCGTTCCGCGATCAGGAACAGCACGATCGGCCAACCGACCAGGAACCCGATCGAATAGATCAGGCCGTCGAAGCCCGAGGAATAGACGAGGCCGGAAATCCCGAGGAAGGAAGCGGCGGACATGAAGTCGCCGGCGATCGCCAGCGCGTTCTGGCCGGCCGAGATGCCGCCACCCGCAGCATAGAAATCCGTAGCGGATTTGGTCGAGCGGGCGGCGCGATAGGTGATGCCGAGGGTGAACAGCACGAAGAGAAAGAACATGCCGATAGCGACATAGTTCAGGCTCTGCTTCTGAACCTCGCCGATATCCGGCCCGGCGGCATGGGCTACGGTCAGACCGAGACCGATGAGGGCAGCAATCGCCGCCGCGAAAAGGGGGCGATTCATTTGGCGAGATCCCTCATCAGGGCTTCGGTCAGCCGATCGAAACGGCCGTTGGCTCGGAACACGTAGATGCCGGTCAGGAGAAACGCCAACACGATCACGCCGAGACCAAGAACGATACCGAGCGAGGTCGTCGTGCCGACCTTCATGGCCATCAACGACTTGTCAAAGGCGACGAGCAGGATGAAGCCGAGATAGACGACCAGCATGATCCCCGAGAGGATCCAGCTGAATCGCGTTCGCTCTCGGACCAACTCCTGAAAATGCGGATTGCGGATGACCCAGTCGTAATTCGCATCCACCACGGCGCATCCTCCGATTGTTCGGCCACTTCTGCGGAGACCGACTTCGATTATGAATTAAGAATTATAGTCTAATCAGATTCGAACGAACACGTATATCGGTGCATGCACGATTCCTGATTTGCCCACCGTTTCCGCGCTGCGCCAGATAAGGATTCGTGCTCACTCTCGGGCCGATGTCTCAACGAGGCGGCCCCCGCAGAGCGGGGCGCCGTACTGCTGGAAGTTTCTGGCCGAACCGGCAGCCTATTTCGCGCGGTTCTGCCGGTTCTCGATCAAGTCATCGACGACCGCCGGTTCGGCGAGAGTCGAGGTGTCGCCGAGTGAGCCGAAATCGTCCTCGGCGATCTTGCGCAGGATGCGGCGCATGATCTTGCCCGAACGAGTCTTGGGCAGGCCCGGTGCGAACTGGATCAAGTCGGGCGAGGCGATCGGGCCGATGTCCTTGCGCACATGGGTCACGAGCTCCTTGCGGAGAGCGTCCGAGCCTTCCTCACCCTCGTTGAGGGTCACATAGGCATAGATGCCCTGACCCTTCAGATTGTGCGGGTACCCGACGACTGCGGCTTCGGCGACCTTCGGATGGGCGACGAGCGAAGATTCGACCTCGGCCGTACCCATGCGGTGTCCGGAGACATTGATGACGTCGTCGACGCGACCGGTGATCCAGTAATAGCCATCCGAGTCGCGGCGGGCGCCGTCACCGGTGAAGTAGAGGTTCTTGTAGGTCGAGAAATAGGTCTGCTCGAAGCGCTCGTGATCTCCGTAGACCGTGCGCATTATGCCCGGCCACGCATCCGCGATGCAGAGATTGCCCTCGCAGGCGCCCTCAAGCACCTTGCCCTCGGCATCGACCATCACCGGCTTGACGCCGAAGAACGGCCGCGTCGCCGAGCCGGGCTTCAGGGCGGTCGCGCCCGGGAGCGGTGTGATCAGGATACCGCCCGTCTCGGTCTGCCACCAGGTGTCGACGATCGGGCAGCGCGCGTCACCGACGACATTGTAGTACCATTCCCAGGCTTCCGGGTTGATCGGCTCGCCGACCGACCCGAGCACCCGCAGGGTCTCGCGCGAGGTCTTCTTCACTGGTCCCTCGCCGCTGCCCATCAGCGAGCGGATCGCGGTCGGTGCGGTGTAGAAGATGTTGACCTTGTGCTTGTCGACGACGTCCCAGAACCGGGAATTCGACGGATAGGTCGGGATGCCTTCGAACATCAGCGTCGTGGCGCCGTTCGCGAGCGGGCCGTAGACGATGTAGCTGTGACCGGTGACCCAGCCCACATCGGCGGTGCACCAGTAGATGTCGCCGTCATGATAGTCGAAAATGTATTTGTGCGTCATCGCGGCGTAGACGAGGTAGCCGCCGGTGGTGTGAACGACGCCCTTCGGCTGTCCGGTCGAACCCGAAGTATAGAGGATGAAGAGCGGGTGCTCTGCCTCGACCGGGGTCGCCGGGCACTCGTCCGTCACTTCCTTTGCGGCATCGTCGTAATAAACGTCGCGGCCGGCTTCCATCGCGACGTTGCCGCCGGTACGGCGCACCACGATGACATGCTCGACGAGATCCTTGTCGAGTTTCGCGATCGCCGCATCGACGTTAGCCTTCAACGGCACCTTGCGGCCGCCGCGCAGGCCCTCGTCGCTGGTGATGACCACCTTGGACAGGCTGCCCTCGATGCGGCTCGCCAGGGCATCCGCCGAGAAGCCGCCGAAGACGATGGCGTGGATGGCTCCGAGCCGCGCGCAGGCGAGCATCGCATAGGCGGCTTCGGGGATCATCGGCAGGTAAAGCGTGACGCGATCACCCTTGCTGACGCCTCGGTTGCGCAGGACGTTGGCCATGCGGCCGACTTCGCGGGCGAGCTCGTTATAGGTGATGTGCTTGGATTCGTTCGGGTCGTCGCCTTCCCAGATGATCGCCACCTGATCGCCGCGCTTGGCGAGATGCCGGTCGATGCAATTGTGGGAGACGTTGGTCTTGCCGTCTTCGAACCACTTGATCGAAATATTGCCAGGCTCGAAGCTGGTATTCTTGACCTTGGTGTAGGGGGTCAACCAGTCGATGATCTTGCCGTACTCGCCCCAGAAGGCGTCCGGGTTGTCCATCGACGCCTTGTACATTTCCTTGTACTGCGCATCGTTCACATACGCGTGCGCGCGCCACGCATCCTGAACTTCGACGACCTTCTCAGACATGCCGTTTCTATCCCTCAAAGGTGCCCGATCGTATCGCAAGGTCCGCGCAGCCGGGGCTTCCGAAGTCGTTCTAATCCTTGCAGGACAAGGGCGGCAAGCGCCAAAAAGTCCAGTATCGCCCGTGAATTCCCCGCCGAAAGAGCCGAGAACGGCAGCGATCGGCCGGCTATGTTTCGGCCGCCGAGCGGAGCCCGTACGGCCGATCCCGGCGCATTAGGCGCTCATCGCCTGAGCGACCGGAAATACCATTTCGACGAGGGTCCCTTCGTTCTTCCGGCTGGTGATCCGGAAGAGGCCGCGATTGGCCTCGACGAGCGCCTTGGTCAGCGAAAGGGCGAGCCCGGGCTGGTTCTTTCCGCCGGCGCCGAGAGCAGCCTTGCGATCGAACGGCCGCAAGGCACTGTCGAGTTCCTCGGTCGTCATCCCGCTTCCCGTATCCCGGACGCGTATGGCGATCTCGCCACGCTCGGCGACGGTCGTGGACACGATCACCTGGCCACCGGCACCCGTGAGACGCAGCGCGTTCTCGATGACCTTAAGCGTGGCCTGCCGTATTGCAGGCTCATCCGCGAACAAGGTCTTGAGCTCCGGCGAAAGGCTGGTGCGGAGCAGGATGCGATCGCGGGCCGCCTGCGGCTGCAACTGTGCGATACAGGCCGAGATGACGGCGTTGAGGGGAACCTCGGTGAAGCTCAAATTCGCGCCGCCGGCCTCGATCCGCGCGAGATTCATCAGGTCGTCGACGACCCCGA
>JBGAFL010000085.1:0-14274 GCA_044227265.1 Methylobacterium sp. | reverse complement strand
GGATCGCGCCCGTCTCGCCTCCCGTCGTCGCGGGCGGAAGAGGGCGATCGTCCTCTGCGACGATCTCTTGCTGTGGTGCTTGAGCGTTCATGGCTTCCCTCACGCGGCCTCACGCCGGCCGGCGCGGTGTTCGGACAGGGTGATGATCTCGGCGGAGGGCCGGGCTTGATCGTCGGCTTCCTGCTGGACGCAGGCGTTGCGGATGCTCGCGAGCACAAGGCCGGCGGGAATGCCGATGACCACCGACAGTGCGAGCAGGGCGACGAGCGCGGTGATCACCGGCGACCTCCGGCGGCACGAGCGGCCAATTCCTTGGCGGGCGCCCGCCTGCCATCGAGGGCTTCGAGGAACGCACCCTGGCGGTCGTAGGGGTCGACAAGCCGGTCATGCTCGCAGCCGAGGACACGCCCGAGCGCCATCTCGAACTGCAGCTTGGCGTGGTCGAAATCACCGCAGGTCGCGAGAATGTCGCGAGGGGAGATCTCGCTCAGATCGCCCGAAGCGATCCGCTCGGCGAGGAGGCTGAGTTCGGCAACACGGTCGCAATAGGCGGCGCGGGCTGCCTGCAAAGCGCTCGCCGGCTCGATCCGCATCATCGCGGCCGGGCGTGGAGGCAGGGGAACGGAGAAGTCGGGGATCCGCATCACACGGCTCCGAGATGCTGAAGGCAGAGGAGCATCCCGGCCGGGATGCTGGTCGTGAGCGTGGTGGCGAGTAGGGCGATGGCCGCCGTGGTGAGGTCGGGGAGGCGGGAGGGCATCACGCCGCCTCCGAGATCGGCTCGCCGAGCTCGCTGACATGGATCAGATGGCCGAGGCTGTTGATCTTGCCGTAGACGACCTCGTCATCGGTCGGCAGGCAGTCCACGGCACGCACGGCGTAGTTCAGGCAAGCAGCATTGCCGCGCATCCATTTCCAGGAGCCGCCGGAAACTCGATCCCACCAGTCTTCGACGCGATAGATCTGCCCCGAGAATTCTCCGGACGCGATCCGAACCGATCGACCGGCAAACGGGCGCTTGGATTCATGGATGGCGGGCATTGCAGATCCCCGTGTCTGTGAAGGAAAGGGCGCTTCCGAACGTCCCGACGATCTCAGCCACGGCCTCGCCGCGACGGTGCTGAGCCCGGATCAGGCCGGCATCCACCGAGCCCTCGTCGTCGAACACGCCGGTTTCGATGCGTTCGAGCTGCGTCAGGCAGGCATCGAGGACGTCGTCCTGGTCGTTCGGGTTGGGCTCGCGGCCATTGAGGCTTTCGACGGCGAGCCCAGCGAAGCGCATCGTGTCGATGCCGTCACGGGCGTCGAAGACGCGGGCTACTGCTGCCTTGAGGATCTCGTCCGGTTTGCCGGCTCCGAGATTGCCGTCGCGACGCCCCAGCGTGCCGATGAGCCTGTTGAGGTCGGCCTCGGCCCGGATGAGATCGAGCAGGGCGTCGGTCAGACGAAGGAGGGTTGAGGCGGCCATAGTTCAGGCTGCCTCTTCGTCGAGGGAGGCGACCGCCGGCCCGTCTGGGTCGATCCCGAATGTGCGGCAGAACTCTAGCGTCCAATCGAGCGCCTGTTTTGCCGCAAAGCCTCCGCCGCTGTCGTCTCCCGGCCTATCGCCGGGCTTGATCATCATGAACCAGCGCTCGGCGGGTCGGCCGGCATCGCGCTCCAGGCGCGAGACCGGGCAACCGCGCACATTGGCGATCGTGCCGACGAGGCAGGCGCAATCCCCCGAATAGGTCGAGCCGTCGATGCGGCCCTCGCGTAATGCCGAAACGAGGCCGTGTACCTCGTGTTGCGCCGATGAGAGTACCAGCCAGAGATCGGCCTTGAACGAGCGCAGGACGGCACCGCTCAGGACGGCACCGCTCAGGTCGGCATCGCTCAGGACGGCATCGCTCAGGACGGCATCGCGCAGGTCGGCACCGCTCAGGTCGGCACCGCTCAGGTCGGCACCGCTCAGGACGGCACCGCTCAGGTCGGCACCGCTCAGGTCGGCACCGCGCAGGTCGGCACCGCTCAGGACGGCACCGCTCAGGACGGCACCGCGCAGGTCGGCACCGCGCAGGTCGGCACCATTGGTGCGCGCCCAACGAACGGCGAGCCCGAGCCTGACGGACGGGAGAGCGCTCTCGTCGCACGCGATTTGCGCGGTCAACTGAACTTCACCGGTCCAGCGATTTCGGATGTCGAAGGGGATGGTCGGCATGTCGGGCTCACCTTTCCGCAAAGGAGCGGCTGCGATCGGAACGGAAGGGATCAGGCGGCGCGGGCCCGCGACACGGCCGGCGCCAGATCGGCGACGGCGGCACGGCGCTCGGCGCCGCGCAGCTTCACGGAAGCGAGCCACGCCGAGAGCGATGCGCCGGCCTCGAAAGCCGCTGCCGTCAGGAGAATGCCCTCGCCCCGCTCGTCACGGGTCACGGCGAGGTAGGCGGCGCCTGCGGGCTCGGGAGTGAATGCGGAGATGTCGCTGACGGCGACGACGTAGCGCTTGCCCGAGCGGCCGCGCCAGCAGCTCAGAACTTGCCCGCCCCGCACGTGCGCCGTGGTCTGGAGGCGCTCCTCACGGACCTCGGGACGGGCCTCACGGTCGGCACGCAGGTCGCGGAGCGCGGCACCCCATGCGATCGGTGACTTGTTGGACATCGGTGGCTCCATCGGCCGGGGTGGCTTCGATGGAGGGACTAAAATACGGATTGTTCCGCACGTCAAGCGGAAATGCGGAAAAATCTGCGGACGCGTTGTGCGGAAATCGTTCGCTTCTTGTTCCAGCTATCCACAGATTACGCTATTGTCGCCGGCAGGAAGTCGTCCTGACAACGAAAAAACCCCGCGCGGAGCGGGGCAAAGGGGAATCAAGATGTGTGAACAGCGCGAGGTTGCCGAAACGAAGGTTGATCGGTTGATTGCTGCGATCGAGCGATTGTGTGCCCTGCTCGAAGCGAAGGGCGGCGCTGCTTCAGTCAGCCAAGTGCGTAAGGATGGCCTGGAAGGCTAATCCAGGAGCCTGGGGAGATGTCCCCGTCGATACGATCCGGCTCCTATCGATTTTGCCGGATAGATGAATATGCACACGATCGGCCCCGAATACCGAGACGTGCCCCGGTCCGGAAGTGTGCCGATCTGTCGTTAGTTCGGCGCTCAAGGTATTGCCGGACAACGTGTATGTTCCGACGTAATATTGTCCCGCGTCACCTCCACGAACGCGACCGTTGGAAAGCAGCGCAACGCCAGTGCCTGCGCCCCTTTGCGTTGCAAATTCGACTTTATACAATCCCTCTTTCATTGAAACATCCTTTCATTCAACACCGTGTCACGCGGCAAACGACGCGGCCGACCACATGAAGATCGGCAGCCAGGATTTCGTCGCTGCTATGGTTCGGATTGTCCGATTTGATGCGAAGCTTGAGCGGATTGCTGCCCTTCACAATCTCCAGGCGCTTCACCGAAATTCCGATCCCGTCGTAGATCGCGTAAAGCCCGTCGGGGGAGGGGGCGGTCTGCGATCGATTGATCATGACCCGATCGCCGGGAAGCAGCGTCGGGATCATGGAATCGCCGTCCACGGCGATGAAATCGACCTCGCCTTCTCGGGCGCGAAGTTCCGTCCGAATGAAGTCCGGAGGCAGGCGCCACACGGCGCGCACGCCGTCGAGGACCTGGCCATCGACAAGCACCCCTTCGGCGACGCCGCCCTGGCCCAAACCGGCGATGACGTTGCGCTCCGGTACCTCGCCGGGACCCAACTCCTTGCGCTCCCATCGGCCGGCGGCCACCGAATTCTCATCGTGTTCTAAAGGAAGGTCGGGATCGAACTCCTGACCGAATGGTACGCGCCGCAACTCATCCAAGCTTTTCTCTCCCAATAGCCGGGCTCGACCAATCCCAAGGATGCGTTCGATCGCGATCACATCTCCGGCTGCCAAGCTTTCCTTCCGACCGCTCAGAAAATCCCGGATGTAATCCTTGCCCCGCCCCATCTCTCGCGAGAGGGCGGTCGCATTGGTCTTCTTCCGAGCGATCGCCCCGGGAATGACCTTACGCGCGTTGTCTGCCTGTTGTGGAGTCATGCGCGGATTTATCCGCAATACGGATACGGAAAGCGATACGGAAGTGTCCGCTTGCAATTTGCGGAAATGCCCGCAATATGCGGATCCATGGAAGAGCTTCTTCGCCAGCATCTCGCTCGATGCGCCGCCGCGTACAGCGAGGAGAAAGGGGTCTCGAAGCCCGCACTTGGGCTGACGATCTTGCGCGACAACACCTTCTTTCGGCGCGCCGTCGATGAGCGGCAGGGCTTCACCGTCCGAACCTACGACCGGGTCATGCGCTGGTTCGCGGCCAATTGGCCCGCCAACGCCATCTGGCCGGACGACGTTCCGCGCCCCGACCTGTATCCGCCGCCGAGCGCGACGGTCGCTACCCGCACGGAGGCGAGCCTATGAACGCCCCCGCGATCATCTCCGTTTCTCTCGACCGCATCCGGGCGGAAATCCAAGCGCAGCCCCGCGCTGCAATGCAGACCGATGAGGTCGCCCGTTACAGCGAGGCAATGACGAGTGGCGATGTGTTCCCGCCGCTCGTCGTCTTCTTCGACGGAGCGGTTTACTGGCTGGCGGACGGCTTCCATCGCTACCATGCCGCCCGCGGCCTCGGGCTCGCAGAATTCGATTGCGATGTGCGCCAAGGCGGTTTGCGCGATGCGGTTCTGCACGCTGTCGGCGCAAACGATGCGCACGGGATACAGCGCACGCGGGAAGACAAAGAGCGGGCCGTCAAGCGCTTGCTGGACGACCCCGAATGGTCGGCTTGGTCCGATCGGGAGGTCGCTAGGCAGTGTCGGGTCTCGCCGACATTCGTTGGCAAATTTCGGCCGGCGCCATCTGTCCATGTGGATAGACCCGAGCGCAAAGTCGAGCGCGGCGGAACAACCTACGCGATGGCGACGGGCAACATCGGTCGCCGTGCCGACCCCGCCCCACGTCCGCTGCCGGCATTCTTCTCGGAGCCGAGCCGCGAGCCGGACGCCGCGCCGCCCGCGTACTACACGCAGGGCAACGGGGCGATCTTCAACGATCTGACCGACGTGCGCCGCATGGTGCGCCGGCTGCCCGAGCCCGAGCGTGCTGTCGCGGAGTTCCCGGATCGCGTCCGGCACAGCTTCACCGCCGCAGATTTCGATGACCTCGCCGACTGGTTCGCGCGGGCCGCCGATGCTTGGCGCGAGCATGAAAGGATCAGGCATGTCGCGGCTGAGTGATGTCATCAGCGAGGCGTGCGCCGAAGCACGCGATGCCGACGGCACGACTGTCGTCTGGAACGCGGTGAACGTTGCGCGCGGCCGGCTGGACGACGACGATCGCCTCATCCTGGTTGACGAGGCGCTGGCGCGCCGCTGCAAGGCCGTTGCCGAGCGCGGCAAGCGCTCCGTCAAGCAGGCCGCCGAGCGGCCGAGCGGTATTGCTTCGCTCTTCCCAGATCTTCGGCAGGGATACGCGCTCGGCACGGACGAGAAGGTCGTCAAGGAAACTGCCTCCCTATCCGAAGTCGAGTTCCGGCGCCTGATCGCCATTCGCGAGAAGCAAGTCGAAGACGATCGTGCGCACCTCGAAGTGCTGCGACTCGCGTTCGAGACCGTGACGCCGATCTGGCAGGCACACCCCGATTGGACGTTCGGCGACTGTTGCCGAGCGCATGGAGCCTCCACCCCTGACGCTCCTCCCTCCACCAAGGAGAAGGCGGCATGAGCGCGATCACAGCCATAGCGGCATGGATCGGCGCAGGCGGCGTCGTCGCGATTGCGATCAACGGAACCTGGCGAGCCGTCCAGAAATGTCGCGCGTCGACTGACGTGAGCCTCGTTGCGGAGGCGGACTCCTTTGCTTCCGCGTGTGCCGCGTACATCGACATGATCGAAAAGCGGATCGAGGACGCAGAAGGCTGCAAGCCCATCACGGTGCGGTTGCATCTGAGCGAGGCTTTCCCATCGGAATCGGAACGGGGGCGCCCATGTTCAGCCGCCACCAGATCGTGAAGCGCTGAGATGACTTCCTTCACGACGAAACTCGCTTCCGGTCTTCTGGCATGGCTCGACCGCCGGATTGACGCGCGAATTTCCGAGGCAGCGGAGCGCAAGCGCCGCGCTGACCTCAAGCGTTGGTGGGATGGCCTGTCCCCGTACTGGCGAGGCGTCGAACTCGGCAGCGCGACCACGCTCGCCCAAGCAAAGCCAGAGCACCACGCCGAGAGAGCCAGAGACCTTCGTGATCTTCGCGATGGAGTTTACGAATGATCTGGCGGCGGCCTCACGAACAGGCGTTGGACGACGAGGTTCCCCGCCCTGTCCCTCAAATGCTCGGGAACACGGTCGCGCGCAGCGGCGACGGCATTCGCTTCGACTGTTCGGAACTGCGCATCGGGAATCGTGTCGCGCAGGTAAGTCGACAGAGCGCTGATGGCGCCCTCGACCGCCGCATTGTGCGCCAACTGGTCGTCGTCGGTCATCGTGTTCTCCGCCATGGCGATCGTCGGCGCGGAGAGCGGGCCGTACCACCCGCTCTCCACCTTCACACTGTGGTTGCATCGCCGACCTCCGGCAAGGTTGTGCGCCTCGGTCGCCCCGCTCTCGCAGGAGTGGCGCAATGACCGCCCACGCCGACACCTTCACCCGCTCGGTCGAGGACGACGGAGCCACGTACCGGCTCAACCTCGTGCATGGCCGCATCCATCTCGCGGTGCGGGCACGCGGCTCGCGCTACTGGAGCACCGTCGCGATCCCGCCGGTCGTCGCGCGCGAGCTGGCCCCGCAGATGGGCGAGTTGGCGCAGCTCGCTCTCGCCGAATCCGCGAGGGCAGCATGATCCGCGCCCTCTCGCCCTTCATCGCCCTCGCGCTCCTGCTCGTCATGGCCGCCGTCCTCGGCGGATACCTGTCCGCTGGGATCGATCTCCCGCCGATGCCGTATCGGGAGTGGGGCCGATGATCCTTTCCCCCGGCACTTTCCGGCACCGCCTCGCCAAGGCGGCCAATGACAACGCCAACGCGACCGCGTTCGCCATCTGGACCGTGGTCCTGCTTGCGATGTGGATCGCGGCGGTCCTGATCGGGGGTCGGCTGTGATGGCGGGTTTCTCCGATTCCGAGCTTCACGCGGCAAGCGTGTCTGAGGCCCCTCGTGGGCGCGTCCTTCTGGACGTCTCCTCCCTTGACTGCGGCGTCGCTGGTTCCGGTCGTCCGGCCGGTGACGCCGCATTTTCGGGAGAGCGATCTCTGTCCGGTCGCGCCCGCCGCGAGCGGGATGCCGAGATCGTCCGCCTGTCCGGCGAGGGCTTTACCGATACCGAGATCGCGCGCCTGCATGGCGTGACGCGCTCGCGTGTCACTCAAATTCGGATCGCTTCCGGCGTGACGCGCAACATCAAGCGCAAATTCCGCTCGGCCCGCCAAGATCGATTTCTCGTCCTTTACGAAGCCGGCTTCGCCATCGCCGAAATCGCAAACCGGGAAAAGTCGTCCCGTTCGTGCGTTCAGGCTTCCCTCAAGGAATGTCCGTTCTTCGTCCCGCGAAAGGGCGCTCCCCATAAGGGCCGGTCGGTCATCGTGCCGGCATGGGTCCCGACTGAGCATGCTGGCCGCTACCGCCGCATCGCCGCCGCCAACGGCGAGGAGATCGCCGCAAGCTGCCTGCGCAAGCTCAAGCGGCTGGAGGCGCGCTCCTGATGCCGCCCTCATCCGCCCTGGACCCGGTTGCCATGCAGCCGCGCCAAACGGCGCACGGCCTGGCGAGCGCGCTTCCCCACGCGCTCGTCCCGACCGTTTTCCGTCTTTCCTTCGATAACAAGCAGCGGATCGTCCGAAGCAGTGGGACGCCGCGACTGCCGGCCTGTGCCGGCCCTTTCTTCTCCCGCGATCGGCATCTGCTCGCCAGCCGTTCCGATCGTGGCCCCGTGCGTCGTGCGTTCCTCTCGATCCTCCTCGTTCATCTCGGTCCCCGTCGTTGGTGCTCACAAGGAAGCACCGACGAATGGGC
The DNA here is from genome assembly GCA_044227265.1 of Methylobacterium sp. Taxonomy (GTDB): domain Bacteria; phylum Pseudomonadota; class Alphaproteobacteria; order Rhizobiales; family Beijerinckiaceae; genus Methylobacterium. Next base: position 6,252 of record JBGAFL010000085.1, on the reverse strand, counting down.
ACGCGCATCCAACAACCCGATACATCGCATCCAAGGACGAAGCGCATGAGCGCGACCTTCGCCATCGAGGACGCGCGCCGTCTCGCGGACGGGCTGGAACGTCGCGACCAACGCCGTTTTGGCGGGTCGCGGGAGGAGGCGAGACAGCGCGTCGCGCGTCGGCTCGGCTGGTCGCCGGGCACGCTCTACAATCTGGCTCGCGACCGCCTGAAACGACTGGACCGCGACCTCCGCGACCAGCTTGCCGAGTACGCCATCCGGGACCTGGAGAATGAGATTGCACAGCTCAACTCCGAACTGGCGCACGCTCGTCGCCTGGGCGCTGCGGAAGATCCGACGCTGGTTCGCAAGGTCGAGGCAGTCCTAGCCGAAGCCCAAGGACTGCACGCCCGCCTCAAGGGAGGCGGCGCATGACCTACCCGGCCACGCCTCGCGCTGACGAGCTTCTCGGCTTCATCCGCTCGCATGCGGCCTGCAATTCCGGGCTCGCGCCGACCTTCGAGGAAATGCGCAGAGCGCTCGGCCTCAAACACAAGAGCGGCATTTATCGAATGCTCGACCAACTCGAAGAGCGCGGCTCGATCCGCCGCATGCCCCGCAGAGCGCGCTGCATCGAGGTCATCGAGCCCGGCACCATCGATCTGCCGCCCGATCTCTACCGCGACCTCGCCCGCAAGGCGCGTGGCCGATCGGTCGACGACCACTGCGCCGACATCCTGCGCCGCTCCCTCGAAACTTGATCGATCCGGTCGGCGGCCCGTCTGCCGCCATGGAGAATATCCGTGAACTTGCAAAGCATTGCCGCCCAAGCAGACCGCGAACTCAGCGCGGCCAAGCTCACGGCCGACATCGTTCGCGCCTTCGTCTCCAACAACCCGTTACCGGCCTCCGAGCTGCTGAATCTCATCGGCGCCGTCCACGCCGCGATCCTCGGATTCTTGTTGCTGGACTTCGAGGCCGAGACCGCGCCCGAGCCCGAGATCACCAAGCCCACGCCCTCCGAGATCCGCAAGTCGATCACGCCGGATGCGCTGATCTCCTTCATCGACGGCCGGCCTTACAAGACGCTCAAGCGCCACCTCGCGACGCACGGCCACACACCTCAGTCCTACCGCGCCACGTTCGGCCTCGGTGTCGATTACCCGATGGTTTCGCCGGCTTACTCGGCCGTTCGATCCCAGCTCGCGAAGGCCGTCGGTCTCGGGCGCGGCGGCGTCGCGACTGTGCAGTAGCGGGAGGCATCGATGTCAGCCTCAACCGCCCCCGCACCCACTGTCGATCCGTCCTCTGTCGCCGCCGATCAGCTCAAGTCAATCATCGAGCGCATCGAACGATTGGAGGAGGAGAAAGCCGGCATCGCCGGAGACATCAAGGATGTCTACTCGGAAGCCAAGGCAAACGGCTTCGACGTCAAGGTCCTGCGCAAGGTCATCGCGATCCGCAAGCGCGACCATGCCGAGCGCCAGGAGGAGGAGGCGATCCTCGAGCTCTACATGCAGGCCATGGGCATGGCCTAGCATGGCGCTCGCCCGATCCTCTCCCAAGCGAACCGATCGAGAAGGCCCGATCCACAAGGCCGCGCTCGACTACCTGCGCGTGGTCCTGCCCCATAGCGCGGCCGCCACCCTTCACCATTCCCCGAACGAGGAGATGGGAGAGGTTGAGCGCATCAAGGCGGCGCAGCTCGGCACCCGCAAGGGCTGGCCCGACCTCGAATGGCTCGGGCGGCTTGAGGACGGGCGGTCCTACTCGGCCTTCCTCGAGGTCAAGGATCGGGGGCGAACTCCTTCTCAGGACCAACTCGACTGCCACGACGCGCTGACCGATGCCGGCGCGCTCGTCGGTGTCGTCCGCTCGATCGACGATGTCCGCGCCTTCCTCGTCAGGCACGCGATCCCGTGCCGCGACATGCTCGTCTCTGATGCTGGCGGGGTGAGGGGATGAGCGCGCCATCCGCCAGAGGCCTTTTCCGAGCAACGGGCAAGGCACCGAAGCCCGTTCATGTTCGCGATCTCGTCACCGGCGAGATTGTCTTGGCCGAGTCGCTCGCGCGCGAAAAGGACGAGTTTTATCCGACTCCTCCGGAGCCTACCCGCGCGATCCTGGCGGCCGAGAGCGATCGCTTACGCGAGTTCGGGGTGATTTGGGAGCCCGCCGCCGGCGACGGAGCGATGGTTCGGGAGATGGAGGCGATCGGGCTCCGCGTCGTCGCGTCCGACCTTGTGGAGCGCGGGTGTGGCGCGACGATCCGATCTTTCTACGATTTCCCGTCGGCCCCGGCCCCGGCCATCCTGACGAACCCGCCCTTTGCCGAGTGCGGCTGGGGGAACGGCCGCGCGCGCTGGCTTTATCACGCCCTCGATACACTCGGCGTCGAATACATGGCGCTGCTCATGAATTGGGGCTTTCCCGGCGCCGGCGGCCTCGGAGCCTTCTGGGCAAAGCATCCGCCCGCGCGCGTCTACCTCATGCGCTGGAAGATCGATTTCACCGGCCAAGGCGCGCCTCCGATGCTCAACGCTTGGTTCGTTTGGGACAGGGGGCATCGCGGCGAGACGGTCCTGCGCATGCTCGATCGCATCGACGCGCGGCAGGCGAGCCTGTTCGCCAATGTGGCTGCGGAGTGAGCTCGATGACAGCACGCCCCTCTCTCATCAAAGCCGATCGCGAGCGCCGGGAGCACGCACTTACGCTGCAGGCCGCCGTGGCCCGTCAGCCGGTGGCGCACGCCTGCTCCATCTGCGGAACCTCCCCGGCGCCCTTCGGCTACGGCGACTTCCTCGATGGTCGGCCGGGTGTGCTTCACGCCTGTTTTGATCGCGCATGCCGGGCGGCGTGTGAGCGGCGGGCACTCTCGAGTGAGACGGGGAGGGCGGCTTGAGCCGGCATTCCGACGAATCTCGCCAACGCAAGGCGTTTCAGGTCTTCCTCGACTGGAAGCATCGCGCCGACGCGACAGGCGATCCGGGAGACCGGCGCGCGGCAGACGGCGCCTACGACCTGTTCCTACGCTCGTACCTCAACGACCGGGAATGCGAGGTCGCCGACACCCTGCGCGAACTGGCCCGTCTCAGGGCAGAAGTTCATCTGGCGCGAGCGAGGGGAGGGTCGATGTGAGCATCGTCGATCTCGCAATCGAGCGCGAGCGTCGCGAAAGCGAGGCGTGGGAGGCCTATGTCCGCGCCAAGGCGCGAGCCGACGAAACGCACAATCTCGAAGATGGGAGGCTCGCGGCACGAGCGTGGTGCGCCTTCCTCGATCTGTACCAGACGCCGGCGCATGCCGCGCTCATGGCCTCCACGGTTCACAGCTTTGGGCGGCGGGCATGATGGCGGCCGTCGAGCCCGACACGACGATCCCGCACGCGCTTGATGCGGAACAGGCCCTTCTGGGCGCCGTGCTCCATCACCCTGCCGCTCTGGATGGAGTCCGGCACATATTGGAGCCGGGCGATTTCGGCGAGCCGGTCAATGGCGCCCTGTACGCTGCCATGTGCGCGAAACGCGACGCCGGCGAACACATCGACATCACGCTCGTTCGCCTCACGGTCGGCAATGGCGATTTGGGCGGACAGACCGTCGGGCAGTACCTCGCCGCGCTTGGCGCTTCTGCGACAACGATCTCGGGCGCCCCAAGCTATGCCCGCCTAGTCCGCTCGGCCGCACAGATGCGACGGGTGCTCGAGACGGCACAACATGCCGTCTCCACCATGACGGATGGTTCGGTTTTTGACCCAGCCGAATTCGCGGCGCGAATGATTGAGGATCTCGACGAAGTCGCGTCGAGCTCGGCCCCGGACAGCCTGAAGCGTGTCACGCTTGGCCGCGCCGCGGCGGGCGCCATTGAGCGCATTGTCGAGACCCGTTCGGGCAAGGCCCGGCGAGGAGCGCCGTATGGCATTCCCGCACTCGACCGAGCGACGCTTGGATTGCGAGACGACCAACTCGTTATCCTCGCGGGTCGCCCAGGAATGGGCAAGACGACAGCGGCGATGCATTTCGCGATGTCGACCGCTCGGCACGGTTTCGGTGTGGCGTTCGTCTCGCTTGAGATGAGCGCCGAAGAACTCGCCGAGCGCGCACTGGCGGCCGCCGCCTACGACCCGCGCGAAACCGATTACATCACTTATCGAGCGATAGCCGAGGGTACACACATCTCGGACGAGGCGCTCAACCGCCTCCGACGAGCACGAACGTTCTGCGAGGCGCTTCCGCTCGAAATAGAACAGCAGCCCGGTCTCACCCTTTCGCAGATCGCATCGCGGGTGCGCCAGATCCGGACGCGCCTTGAACGAACGGGTCGGTTCCTATCGGTTCTGATCGTTGATCACATCGGCCTTGTTCGGCCTTCCAAGCGCTATTCCGGGAACCGCGTGCAAGAGATCAGCGAGATTTCGAGTGGACTAAAGGCTCTCGCCAAAGAATTAAACATCGCCGTCATCGGCTTGTCCCAACTCAACCGCTCGGTCGAGTCCCGAGAGGACAAGCGGCCCGTGCTCTCCGATCTCCGTGACAGCGGCTCGATCGAGCAAGATGCCGACGTGGTGATCGGGCTGTTCCGCGAAAGCTACTACCTCGAGCGCAAGCCTGACCCCTCCGTCGAGGAGGCCGACCGACTGGTCCGCGTCAAGGACACCCTGGAAATCGAGATCCTGAAGCAGCGCAGCGGCCCGACCCCGCGCATCACCTGCTTCTGCGACATCGCCTGCAATGTCCTTTCGGAGATGGCGTGATGAGTAAGCCGTGCTTTGTCTACATCATCGCGAAGGATTGCGGTACGCACGGCACCGGGCCGGTGAAGATCGGCATCTCCGACGACCCTGAGAAGCGCGTGCGCGGCCTACAGACCGCCAGCCCCTACAAGCTCGTCCTCATGTGCAAGGTTTATGCGCACGACCGCGCGATGGCGCGAGCGATCGAGTCGATGATGCATGCCGATTTCGCTGACCGTCGCACGTCTGGTGAATGGTTCGACATTACTCCATTCCACGCAATGGAATCGCTCCTCGGTTGCTATCGCGAGCTGCTGGAGGCGGTTGGTTTTTCGAGGGAAGAGTTCTTCGAGTACGCGCATTCAGGTAGCGGCATTGCGGAGATCCTGGCGACGTATCTTGAAGTCAAGGCGCTCATGGAAGCTCGGGGAGAGGGCGCATGAGCGACCGTGGCGTCTTCGCGGTCGACCGCGGCATCTTCACCGACGACCTGTTTGCCGATGAGGCCTTCACGGAGCGGGAGGCGTGGCTCTGGTTGATCGCCGAGGCGGCCTGGAAGGCGCGCCGCGTCCGGGCCGGCACAGCGGCTGTCGAACTTGCTCGAGGGCAACTCTGCCACTCCGTTCGGTTCATGGCCGAGGCGTGGCAATGGTCGAAGTCCCGGGTCGATCGGTTCTTGAGCAAATTGGAAAAGCGGGACGCCATTTCTCGCACGGGCGGGACAGCTACAGCGATCATAACTGTCTGTCGTTATGATGAATTTCAGCGAGTAGCCCTGCCTGAGCGGGACAGCGATGGGACAGGCGCCGGGACAGACTTGGGACAGCAGCGGGACAAACGAGAAAGCATTAAAACATTAAATCCTTTTGGTCCGAACGAGAATTCGGACGCTTCCAAGCTCGAGCAACCCGACAAGGAGAACACCGCAGAGCCGGCGCCGCGCCAGACGCGAAAGCGGATCACCTACCCAGGTGCTTTCGAAGCCCTCTGGAAAGCCTACCCGACCGATCCGAATATGTCGAAATCCGAAGCGCTTAAGGAATGGCTTCGGCTCGACGACGATGATCGCGCTGCTGCTTTTCGCAGCGTGCCATCGTTCAAGTCATGGATCGCGACGCAGCACAATTACCGCGTCGTCCACCTCGAGCGATTCTTGAAAACCCGAAGGTTCGACGGGTTTGCGCCAAAGGTCATGCCGAAGGCTGATCCTGGAGCCCTGGACCCGTTGCTAGCCTCGTTCTCGGACGATCGCTGGCGGAATGAGGTTAGGCGTTGGCGGGATCGTCGTGGCGACTGGCCCCCCTTCCTGCAAAGCAAATCACCCCCGCCCGACGACCCGCGAACCAAGGTTCCGCCGCACATCCTCGCCGAACTAAACATCCACCCTGCGCGATCGAGGGCCGCATGACCGCCTCCCTCTGGACCCTCCCCGGCCTCTCCGATCGCGCTGCGCATCTCTGGACGCAGGCCGGCCTCAGCACAGGGGAGATCGCCGCCGACATTGAGGCTCGCACTGGCCGGGAATACTCGCCTCAGGCGGT
>JBGAFL010000008.1:0-113036 GCA_044227265.1 Methylobacterium sp. | reverse complement strand
ACGTCACTGGGTGCCTCGCCCGGGAAGACGATGAGGGTGCTGCGACCCGCGAGCCAGGAGACCTGCCGTCGGACGTGGTCACACGCGAAGCACGCCGGGCGGGGTGTCCTGGTGGGTGCCGAAGCACGCATCCGCGTGAGGCGGCCTCGTTCGCGGTGACGTGCCACTGCCGTTACCCGAGGTCCGTCCGCCGTGTCCCCCAAGCTCTCGACCGCGCTCCTCAGCGCCGTGGCGCCGCTCTGCCTGATCGCGATCGCGCCGTCCGCGGCCCTCGCACAGCAATCCGCTGCACCGTTCGCGGGGACGCCGCCAGTGACGGCGACAACCCTCGAGGAAATTTCGGTCAGCGCCACCGGCGTGCCGACGCCGGTCAAGCAGACGGGTTCGAGCGTGACTGTTATCACGGCCAATCAGCTGGAGAAGCAGCAGCTTCGCACCGTTCCCGAGGCTCTTCAGCTGGTGCCCGGCCTCAACGTCGTCCCGATCGGCGGCCCGGGCGGCCAGACCTCGGTCTTCATGCGTGGCGCGAATTCCAACCACACCAAGGTGCTGATCGACGGGATCGATGCCGGCGATCCCTCGACCCCGAACGGTGCCTTCGATTTCGGCCATCTCCTCACCGATGATCTCGAGCGTATCGAGGTTCTGCGCGGACCACAGAGTGGTCTCTACGGTGCCGATGCGGTCGGCGGCGTGATCTCCCTGACGACCAAGCGGGGCGAAGGACCGGCCAAGGCAAGCGTTCGTGTCGAAGGCGGCTCCTACGGCACCTTCAACCAGAGCGGCCGGATCAGCGGCTCCGAGAACGGCTTCGATTATTCGGTTTCGGTCGCGCATTTCCGCGCCGCCGAGACACCGGTGACCCCGCGTATCATCGGCACGACCGATACGTTCCGCTGGAATTCGGTGACGCGCTATACTGAATCGAAACTGCTGTTCTCCACCGACAGTTACGCAAATTATCCGAGAGTGGATTTCGGCGCCCTGCGCGGCCTGCAGAACGTCGAGCAGATCTTCTCGCGTAACGAAGCGGAATGGACGCCGTTCGCCGGTTTTCACAACATCTTCGCCTTCAATTATTCGAACCTCTACAGGCAGAACGAGGGCGACATCTACAATCCGTTCAACCAGCTTCCGACGGATTATACCGGTGAGCGGCTGCGCTATGAATATCGCGGCGATTACGAGCTCTCGCCCGGCAATCTGATTCTCTTCGGAGCTCAGCGCGACGAGGAGCGCCTGGTTAGTCGCGATCCGAATCCGTTCGGGACCGGCGATTTGAAGGCGCGTAACGGGAACACAGCGGGCTACGCTGAGGCACAGCTCACGCCCTTCGAGCGCGCCTCCCTTGTGGCGAATATTCGCCACGACGAGAACGACGCCTTCGGGCCTGCCACCACCTTCCGCGTCGCACCGAGCTACATCCTGCCTTATTCGGAAACGCGCATCAAAGGCAGTGTCGGATCCGGCTTCAAGACCCCGACGCTGTATCAGCTCTACGTGAACATCCCGTCCTACGGGCAACTCGCCAATCCGAATCTGAAGCCGGAAGAGAGCCTGGGCTACGATGCCGGCCTCGAACAGCCGATCGGCGACAGCGTCCTCGTCGGCGCAACCTATTTCCACAACGACTTCAAAAACCTCATCAACACCGAATTCCTGCCCGGCTTCCAATATCGGTGGGTGAACGTCGACAGAGCCGAGTCTTACGGGGCCGAAGCGTTCATCTCGGTGAAGTTCAGCGACGAATTGACCGTTCGCGGCGATTACACCAACACGGTCACCAAAGATCTGATCGACCGTCAAGAACTCCTGCGCCGCCCCCGGCACAAGGGTACCGTTACGGCCTTCTGGACCCCGATGCCGGGCTTGACCCTCTCCGGCACGCTGCGGCTTCACGACCATCGATCTCGCGGCCGAGTATCAGGTGTCGGAGGCGGTCACGCTGTTCGGCCGGGTCAATAACCTGTTCGACCGGCGCTACGAGAACCCGACCGGGTTCCTCGGGCGAGGCCTCTCGGTCTATGGCGGCGTGCGCCTGGCCACATTCTGATAGGCATGGCGACGGAGAGGATGCGGGATTGCGAACCGACGGCAAGAGTCTGGTTCTTTCTCGCATCTGCCGATCCGCACCATCTGCAGACGCCATCGTCCTGTCCGGCCGAGCGCGTCAATCGACAGGGGAGACGACACCATGACCGAAAGCGCCCGGTGGTCCGTGTTTCCGCCGAAGGCCATCGCGATCGTCCTGCTCGTTGCCGCGAGCGTGGCCTTGACGCTCGGCTTCGCTTGCGCGGTGCCATTTGCCGCCTTCGCGACGATTTCGGCCATGCTGTTCACGCGCATCGCGGCTCTCGGCGCGGTCCTGTCGGTCTGGCTCGCGAACCAGATCATCGGCTTCACGCTTCTGAACTATCCAACCGATCCGGGCACCTTCGCCTGGGGCCTGGCGCTCGGCGTGATCGCGGTTGGCTCCCTGGGCATGGCCCGTGCGGTTTTCGTCCAATTGCCCGGCCTTGCCGGTGCCGGATTGGCCTTCGTGGCTGCCTTCGCGGTCTATGAAGGCGCCATCTATGCTACCTGCCTCGCGAGCGGCACCGACGTGTCGCATTTCACCTTTGCGATCGTCTCGCGCATCTTCGTGATCAACGCCGTCACCTTCACGGTCTTCGTCGCCTTCTGGGCACTTGCCCTGCGCACCGCGATCGGCCGGCGGATCGACGCGTCGCTCGGGCTCCGGCACGCCTGAGCCGGACCGTCCGCATTCGCCGGCAGCTTGCCATGAAGGGGAGAACGGCAGGGGCGGGGCGCCCCGTCGCCGCCATCCTTCTTTCGGCCTGCCTCCTCGGCTCGGGTCATGCGGCGCCGGCAGCCGCGCCGACGGCTCCCCGGCGCATCGTCTCGATGAACCTGTGCGCCGACGAACTCGTGCTGCGGCTCGCAGAGCGCGAGCGTGTCGCCGCCGTCACCTGGCTCGCCAAGGATCCGCGCGGCTCCACCGTCACGGCCGAGGCTGCCGGCCTGCCGGTCGTGCATGGCCTCGCGGAGGAGATTGCCGCCCTCGACCCGGACCTCGTGGTGGCCGGCCAGTTCACGACACGCGTTGCCGTCGCCCTGCTGAAGCGCATCGGCATGCCGCTGATCGAACTCGGTTCGCCCGGCGATTTCGATGCGCTTTCCGACCAGATCCGCGGCCTCGCCGCCGCGATCGGTGAGCCCGAACGCGGGGCGGCGCTGATCGCCGAAATCGATGCGAAGCTCGCGGCCGCGAAGCCGGCAAGGGCGACGGGTCTCAAGGTACTGGTGATGCGCCCGAATGCGATGACCGTGTCGCCCGGCAGCTTCGGCGATGCGATCATCCGGGAAGCCGGGCTCGTCAACCTCGCCGGCGCGCTCGGACGGGGAGGCGGGGGCCAGATTCCGTTGGAGATCGCCGCCTTGGCCAATGCCGATCTGATCGTGATCGATGCCGATGACGGCGGCGCGCCGGCTCTGGCGACGGCCATCCTGCATCATCCCATATTCCGCCGGCTCGCCGAGCAGGGCCGCGTCATTGCCGTCCCCAACCGCCTCTGGACCTGCCCCGGCCCCCAGGCGGCGGAGGTGGTCCGGCTGCTGGCGGAGGCAGCCGAGCGGATCGTCGCGAAACACGCGGCGGTTTTCCCTCCCCCCTTTGCGGGGGAGGGTGGCCTTCGCTTCAGCGAAGGTCGGGAGAGGGGAACGCCGCATCCGGACAATTCTGAGCTGGCCCCTCTCCCACCCCGCTTCGCGGGGCACCCTCCCCCGCTGGGGGGGGAGGGGGGGCCGCTCCGCTTGCGCGAAGCGACCGGCACACAATCATGAACGCGCCTGCCCCTCCGCAGCACATCGTTGCGCGCGAAAGCCTCGCATCCCGCCTGCTCGTTCCCGCGCTCATCCTGCTCGTTCTCGTCCTGACCGCCGTTTCGGTGACGCTCGGCTATGTCCGGCTCGACCTGCCCGCCGCCTTCGGGGATTGGCTGGCCGGCCGTGCAAGCCTGCCGGCCCTGGTCCTCGTCGATCTGCGCATCCCGCGCGCGCTGCTCGGCGCGCTGGTCGGATTCAGCCTCGGTCTGACCGGAGCGGTGATGCAGGGTTACCTGCGCAATCCGCTCGCCGATCCCGGCGTCCTCGGCATCTCCTCGGCTGCGGCCTTCGGTGCCGTCGTGGCGTTCTATAGCGGGCTTGCCGGCACCATGAGCCTTGCGCTGCCGCTCGGCGGCATTGCCGGCGCGGCCGCCGCGGCTCTTGCCATCAACCTGCTCGCGATGCGCGGCGCGGGCACGCTCGGGCTGATCCTTGCCGGCGTCGCGCTCTCGAGTCTTGCCGGAGCGCTGACGGCGCTCGCGCTCAACCTCGCCCCGAACCCCTATGCGGCACTCGAGATCGTGTTCTGGATGATGGGCTCGCTCGCCGACCGCAGCATGGATCAGGTCTGGCTGTGCCTGCCGCTGATGGCACTCGGCTGGGCGCTCCTCTTCTCGAGCGCCCGCGCGCTCGACGCGCTCTCGCTCGGTGAGGACACGGCCGCGAGCCTCGGCTTCGATCTCGTCTCGGTGCGCCTGCGCATCGTCACCGGCGCGGCCCTTGCCGTCGGGAGCGGCGTCGCGGTGAGCGGCGCCATCGGCTTCGTCGGGCTCGTCGTGCCCCATCTCGTGCGTCCGATCGTGGGCGGGCGGCCCTCGGCGAGCCTCCTGCCGAGCGGGCTCGCGGGCGCCATCCTGGTGCTTGCTGCCGACATCGCGGTGCGGCTGCTGCCGACCCGGCCCGAATTGAAGCTCGGCGTCGTCACCGCACTCGTCGGCGCGCCCTTCCTGATCGCCCTGCTGTTCCACCACCGGGGTCGGGGCTGATGCGGCTCGAAGCGGAGACGGCGAGCGTGCGCATCGGCGGACGCGACATCCTGCATCGTATCGATCTGCGCTTCGAGCCGGGCAGCTTCGTCGGGCTGGTCGGGCCGAACGGAGCGGGCAAGACGACCTTGCTGCGGCTGCTTGCCGGGCTGATGGCGCCGTCCTCCGGCCGGGTCAGCCTCGACGGGCGCGCCCTTGCTGAGGTGAGCCGTGACGAGAGGGCCCGCCGTATCGCCGCCCTGTTCCAGGGCGCGGGGATCGGCTGGCCGATGCGGGTCCACGAGGTCGTGGAACTCGGCCGGCTGCCGCATCGCAGCAGCTTCGGGGGGCTGAGCGAGGCCGACCGAGCGGCCGTGGCACGCGCGATGGACCTGACCGAGGTCGCGCATCTGTCCGAGCGCGCCGAGCCGACCCTCTCCTCCGGCGAGCGCATGCGCGTGCTGCTCGCCCGCGCCCTTGCCGTGGAGGCGCAGATGCTGCTCGCGGACGAGCCGATCACCGCGCTCGATCCCTCGCACCAGCTCGACGCCATGGCGCTGCTGCGCGCGGTGGCGCATCGCGGCACCGGTGTCGTTGCCGTCCTGCACGACCTGACCCTCGCCGCGCGCTTCTGCGACCGGATCGTGGTGATCGAGGCGGGCCGGGTGGCGGCGGATGGCGGGCCGGAAGTGGCATTGACGGACGCTCTCCTGTCCGACGTGTTCGGGATCCGCGCGCAACGGGGCGTGCACGCGGAGGGCACGCCCTACATCCTGCCCTGGACTCGGATGTGAGATGAGCCGGGCCGAATGCCGTTCATCAGCGCCCTGGAACGATCGAAAGCAGTGAGGGGATAGGCCATGCCGATCGCAGCGACGTCCGCCGGAAGCGAACCCGTAGCCGTCGAGGCCTTGCTGCGTGAGCAGCTCGGCAACCCGCTGACGGCCTGGAGCCTCGGCAGCTTCGGTGCGATCGCCGAATACATGCGTGATCTCGACGAGGACACGACACGGCTCGACGATGGCCGGCTTGGCGCCTTCACGGCGCGCGGGGCGATCGCTTTCACGCCGGTCCCCGGATTGCGGCCGCTCGCTTACGAGACGCCGATCAATTCCGGCTGGAGCCAATCGATCGCGCTCTGCCTGCCGGAGGAGGCCTGCGCCATGAACCGGCGGAAGCTCGTCACGGAACTCGGTCCGGATCGAGATGCTGCCCGGCCCGAGGATCGGGAGGCGATCCTGTTCGATCTCGGCCTCGACCTCCTGGCCGTCGATGCCTGCGTCCGCTCGAGCGATCCCGAGACGGTCGATTGCCTGCGTGCCAGTGTCGGGCTGCCCCTGTTCGATCATGCGAGCCCGATCCTGATGCGGCTTGTCGCGTTGAGCCCGCATCGGGTGTTCCTCTCACGGATCGGTCGGGTCGAGGTTTATTCTCGTATTCCGGCGCCGGGCGGCACCAGCCCGGAAGGGCCGCACACGCATGTCCTGCCCAAGCTCTTGCGCGCCGGGCGCACCCATGCGGCGACGACCCCGATCCCGTCCGGCTGGGTCCCTTGCGCCGGCATCCACCCGGCCCATCCCTACAAGAACGAGCTCGGCCAGCGTGTCCCGTTCGATCAGGCGCGATACGAAGCCTTCCAGGCCCTGCTCGATCGCTGGGGGGATCCCGAACTCGTCGCGATCAAGCGTGGCGCGCCCCATGCGGATGACAGCGTGATCTCAAGCCGGCATGCGCAAGCGGCACGGCGCGTGGCGCAAGCCCAGGCCGCCTATTTGCGCGGCGAGATCATCGAGGACGCGCCCGAAGACGAGGACGAGCAGGCCGTGGAGTAATTCCGAGGGGCCCGCGCCCGATGGATGTGGCAGGCGGCCTCGTTCGTGATGCCCGGAGATCTCCGGCTCCCGGTGCAAAGGTAAAAGGCCCTTTCATGAGTGCCGCATGAGGCAGCGGCAGTTTTTGTTGCGCCGATTATAGTGTTGCGGGCCTCCCTCGACGGAGGCTCTTGCCAATAACATTCGCAAACTTCGCACGAGACGGTACTGCAACCCGTCCGTCTTCGCTTTTTCAGCACTGCCCGGCGGAGTGAACCGGGTGCTAGCCGTGGCCCGACGCTGTTCTTCGAAGGGCTGCCATGTCCAGTACAAAACCCGGCAACGTTGCTTTGCCGATGGCCCATCTTGCCACGGTCGCGGACGAACACACGGATCGGTGCGGCTATCTCCACAGCACGACGGCCCTGCATTTCATGGGGCATGCTGCCGTCGCGATCGCGGCCAGGCTCGTCGGGGAACGGCTCGTCGCACTCTCGACCGAGCGCGTCGCCTTCAAGCGCCCGGTTCCCGTCGGCCAGACGATTGCATTCCAGGGTTCGCTCACGCGATCGGAGGACGGAAATCTGCGCGTGAGCATCGAGGGCGTTACGCGGCCCTCGCGGAACGAGCCTTCGAGCTGCGCGATGAGCGGGAGTTTCCTGCTCGGCGCGATCGATCCGAGCGGGCAGCTGGTGTCGCTGCCGCTCGATCATCCCGCGCTCGCAGTCGCGTGAGGATCGCTACCATGGCGCTCATGCAAGTTCGCACCCATCGATCGTCCCAGAATCTGCCGCGGGAGCGCCAGCTCGCCTGGGCACTCGCCGAAATCGCGGCGGACGAGGCACCCGTACCGGCAGATGTCGCCGCGATGATCGGCAGCCGGCTGATCGACAACGCGGCGGTCGCCGTCGCGGCCCTGCATCGGCATGCGGTCTCGACCGCGCGGAGCCAGGCCGTCCTGCATCGCCTCGCGCCGGGGGCCACCGTCTTCGGCCTGTCGCCGCACCGGCGTGTCTCGCCGGAATGGGCGGCCTGGGCCAATGGCGTCGCCGTTCGCGAGCTCGATTTCCACGATACGTACCTGGCTGCGGATTATGCGCATCCCGCGGACACGATCCCGCCGATCCTCGCCGTCGCGCAGCATTGCGGATGCAACGGTTCCGATCTCGTTCGCGGCATCGCTGCGGCCTACGAGGTGCATGTCGCACTCGTGAAAGGCATCTGCCTGCACGAGCATCGCATCGACCACATCGCGCATCTCGCCCCCGCGGCCGTCGCCGGCATCGGTGCGCTGCTGCGCCTGCCGGTCGCGACGATCTATCAGGCCATCCAGGGTGTGCTTCACGTCACCACGACCACCCGGCAATCCCGGAAGGGCGAGGTGTCGAGCTGGAAGGCCTTCGCCCCCGCCTTTGCCGGCAAGATGGCGGTCGAGGCCGTCGACAGGGCCATGCGCGGGGAGGGCTCTCCCTCGCCGGCCTATGAAGGCGAGGATGGCTTCATCGCCTGGATGCTCGGCGGCCTGACGGCCGAATACACGCTCGCGCTGCCCGAGCCGGGCCAGCCGAAACGGGCGATCCTGGAGACCTATACCAAGCAATATTCCGCCGAGTACCAGGCGCAGGCGATGATCGACCTCGCCCTTCGTTTGCGATCGCGCATCGGCGATTTCGACGAGGTGCGCGAGATCGTCATCGAGACCAGCCACCACACGCATCGCGTGATCGGCACCGGCTCGAACGATCCCCAGAAGATGGATCCGGAAGCCAGCCGGGAGACGCTCGACCATTCGCTCCCCTACATCTTCGCGGTCGCTCTGGAAGATGGCGGCTGGCACCACGAGCATTCCTATGCCCGCAGCCGCGCGCGCCGGCCCTCGACGATCGCGCTCTGGCACAAGATCCGGACCGTGGAATCGCCGGAATGGACGGCGCGCTATCACGCCTCCGAGACGAGGATGCGGGCCTTCGGCGGGCGCGTCACGGTGCATCTTGCCGATGGTCGAACCCTCGTCGACGAACTGGCGGTCGCCGACGCGCATCCTCTGGGGCGCAGCCCGTTCGGGCGTCGCGACTACCTGCAGAAATTCCGCGAGCTTTCGCTCGGCATCGTGCCGGGCTTCGAGCAGGAGCGGTTCCTGCACACGATCGATAGGCTCCCGCGCCTCTCGGCCAACGATCTCATCGGGCTGACCGTCTCGGTCCCGCCGGGCAACCTGCCGGTGATCCAAACGTCCGGCCTGTTCGACTGGAGAGCGGAGGGTTGCCCCCGTACCCAATCGTCAACCGGCTTCCGGCCTCGCCTCGTCGCGGCCGTCTGAAGGAGCGCAGCCATGCAAGCCGTCACCACCCTTCGCCCGGCGCCGAAGAAATCGGTTGCTCTCTCCGGTGTCGCCGCCGGCAATACCGCCCTCTGTACGGTCGGGCGTTCCGGCAACGACCTGCATTACCGCGGTTACGATATCCACGATCTCGCGCGCGAGAGCACCTTCGAGGAGGTCGCGTATCTCCTGGTCCACGGCACCCTTCCCGACGTCGTCCAACTGGCTTCCTATCGGCGTCGCCTCAAGCGTCTTCGTGGTCTGCCGGGCGTCGTGCGCACCACGCTCGAAGCGCTGCCCGCAGCCGCCCATCCGATGGACGTGCTGCGCTCGGGCGTTTCGGCGCTCGGCTGTGCATTGCCCGAGCCGCTCGACCAGACGCCGGCGGCCGCCCGCGAGATCGCCGACAGGTTGCTCGCCTCGCTCGGGTCGATGCTCCTCTACTGGTATCACTATTCGCATCATGGTCGGCGTATCGAGGTCGAGACCGATGACGACTCGATCGGCAGCCATTTCCTGAGTTTGCTGCACGGACGCGCGCCGACGGCGATCGAGGTCCACGCGATGCAGACCTCGCTCATTCTCTACGCCGAGCACGAGTTCAACGCCTCGACCTTCACGGCCCGTTCGATCGCCGGGACCGGTGCAGACCTCCATTCCGCCATCACGGGGGCGATCGGCGCCCTGCGCGGTCCCAAGCACGGCGGAGCGAATGAGATCGCCCTCGACATCCTCAGCCGCTATGCCGATCCCGACGAGGCTGAGGCCGATATCCGCCGGCGTGTCGAGGCGAAGGAGGTGGTCATGGGCTTCGGCCACCCCGTCTACACCATCGCCGATCCGCGCAACGCCATCGTGAGGGAGGTTGCCCGTGATCTCGCGAGGGAATCGGGCATCTGGGGCCTGCTGGCGATCGCTGAACGGATCGAGTCCGTCATGGGCGAGACCAAGAAGATGTTCGCCAACATCGACTGGTACAGCGCCGTCGCCTACCATCTGCTTGGAATCCCGACGCCGCTCTTCACGCCTCTCTTCGTCATGGCGCGAACCTCGGGCTGGTGCGCGCATGTCATCGAGCAGCGCGAGGACAAGAAGATCATCCGGCCTTCCGCCAACTACGTGGGTCCGGAGAATCGGCCGTTCGTTCCCCTGGCTGGGCGAAGCACGGCGGCAAAGCTCCTCTCGCAGGCAATCTGACGGATCCGTCGTCGCCGGGATCGCGACGACGATCATCCGGACGCCTTTGTCGGCAAGGGCCGAATGCGTGGCCTATGGCTGGACGGCCGTTGCAAGAGCGACGGTCTGCCGAACGCAGGTCGACCGGACGCAATCGAACGGCGATCAACACGGTGTGCCGCAATCGGCCGGCACTCCTGCCATCGTTTGCTCGGCGCAAGAATTGCACTCGAAGGGCCGCTGAATCCCTCCAGGGTCAAATGGTTGCAATCACTCTTATATAAATCAAAATATTATACTTCTATTAAATGCAATCTCAAATTCGTGCAGATATTAGAAATATTCTCGATTCTCCAATATGAGCGATCATAAGACAAAATACAATTGACAAATCTGCCGTTCGAAAAGCCATTCCATTTAGCTCATCGGCAATGGATCATGCGCAGGGTGGTATCCTTGCGGCGAGTTCGAACCCTTCGCCTGTCAGGTCAGAGCGAGCAGGATGGCAACGAGTCGCAAGAGATCGCCGGGACCGCGGACCAAGCGCAAGGCCGGCAAGTCGCCAAGACCGCCGCGTAAGGAAAAAACGCGTCTGGGGGAAAAGCTTGCACGGCTCGTCGTGGCGATCGCCCGTGAACGGGTCGAAGGAATGCCGCTTGGACCGGAGCCGCAACACGATCCCAAGGCAACGCCGGCAAGTCGCGAGCTGACGCCCGACAAGAATCCGATGACCAATGAGACGATGCGTGACCTGACAAAACGTCGCTGGCACTCCAAGCGGCCCTTCGAGGGCATGCGTACCGAAGCGATTGTCCGAAAATTGACGATGAATGTTCTGACGGTTGAAGCAAAACACCACGCGCTGCGTGAACTTGCGCTCCGAGATTGCAAATTTCTATAACTGAATTACATTTCACTATATTTCCAATCGTGTTGAAATATTTCGATCATTAAAATAATTTGGATTTTTGAATATTTGAACTGCGCGTTACGAAGTTTAGCAGTCGATGTCGGGAGCTCGAACGAGAGCCACTCCGACCACCGCGACGGAACCGTCATCGCCTGATGTTTCGTCTTGGAGCCATGCTCGCCGAAGCAGCATGAGATCCGGCGAGCAACCTGAGACATAAAGACATAACGATCTCTTTATGTCATTGACGGCCGGCTGCGAATGCGATCTAAGCACGGCGTCGTGGTTCCTCGTTCCGGCTTGCCAGGGTGAGGCTAAGAGGGAATCCGGTGCGCTGATCCCAGCTATGCCGGAGCTGCCCCCGCAACTGTAAGCGGCGAGCTTCTGTCGAACTTCGGTCACTGGCGCCTCACCGTGCCGGGAAGGCCAGACAGCGGCGACGACCCGTGAGCCAGGAGACCTGCCTCGACGAAACACGTCCTCGGGCGGGGTGCCCCGGTGGATCGCTTGCAGCGGTTGCACCGACGCGGTGCCTCCGCACTCGAATGCACGCGTCCGCTCGGCCTTTGCCCCCAATCATTTGGGGTTCAGCCGATGTCCAAACTCTTCTCCACCAAACTGCCGATCTCGACGCTCGGCGTGCCGCGGATCGGTCCGCGACGCGAACTCAAGACCGCCCTCGAAGCCTATTGGGCGAAACGCTCGAGTGCCGATGCCCTCCTGGGAACTGCGTGCGAATTGCGCGCCGCCTCCTGGGCGAAGCAGAAGGCTCTCGGGATCACCACGATCCCCTCGAACGATTTCTCGCTCTACGATCAGG
Source organism: Methylobacterium sp. (assembly GCA_044227265.1). GTDB lineage: Bacteria > Pseudomonadota > Alphaproteobacteria > Rhizobiales > Beijerinckiaceae > Methylobacterium. Next base: position 101,149 of record JBGAFL010000008.1, on the reverse strand, counting down.
TTCTCGACACGACCGCCCTGGTGGGCGCCGTGCCGTCGATCTATCAGGCCGAGCGCGGCAAGGTCGGCCTTCACACCTATTTCGCGATGGCGCGCGGTTCGCAGGCCGAAGCCGGCGACGCGGCCTGCGGACATTGGCATTTCGACGAGGGCCATTCCGGCGTGCCGGCGCTCGAAATGACCAAGTGGTTCGATACCAATTACCACTACATGGTGCCGCAATTCGTGCGCGGTCAGGCATTTGCGCTGTCCTCGACGAAGCCGATCGACGAGTACGAGGAGGCCAAGGCGCTCGGACACGAGACGCGGCCGGTCCTGATCGGCCCCGTCACCTATCTCCTGCTCGGAAAGAGCCAGGACGGGCTCGATCCGCTCTCGCTGCTGCCAGGGCTGTTGCCGGTTTATGTCGAGGTCCTGCGCCGTCTCGCGGCGGCCGGCGCGCAGAGCGTGCAGATCGACGAGCCCTGCCTCGTCCTCGATCTCGACGCGAAGGTGCACACGGCCTTGCAGACGGCCTACAGCACGCTCGCGCGGGAGGTGCCGGATCTGCCGATCCAGCTGACGACTTATTTCGGGGGGCTTGGCGACAATATCGACGCCGCCCTGTCGCTTCCCGTGGCCGGTCTGCATATCGATCTCGTGCGGGCGCCCGAACAGCTCGAGCCCGTGATCGCCCGGGCCCGTCCGGATCTGTCTTTGTCCCTCGGGATCATCGACGGACGCAACATCTGGCGGGCGAACCTGCCGGCGCTGCTCGACCGGCTCGAGCCGATCGTCGAGCGGTTCGGCGCGGATCGGATCGGCCTGGCGCCGTCCTGCTCCCTCCTGCACGTCCCCTATGACCGTGACGCGGAAACGGATCTCGATCCGGACCTCAAGCGCTGGCTGTCCTTCGCCGCGCAGAAGATGGAGGAGTTGTCGCTCCTGCGCCGCGCGCTGATCGACGGCCGCGGTTCCGTCCACGAGGATCTCGCGGCCTCCGCGGATGCGGCGGCCGACCGGGCGAAATCGGCGAAGATTCACAATGCCACCGTCGCCGCGCGGGCGGCGAGCGTGAGCGAGGATATGGCGCGCCGCCATAGCCCGTTCCCGGATCGCCGCGTGCGCCAGCGCGAGCGCTTGGGCCTACCGAGCTACCCGACCACGACGATCGGGTCGTTCCCGCAGACGGGTGAGGTGCGCAAGGCCCGCTCAGGCAACGCCAAGGGCCGCCTCGACGATGCCGCCTATCAAACCTTCCTGCAGGAGGAGACGGCGCAGGCCGTGCGCTGGCAGGAGGAGGTCGGCCTCGACGTGCTCGTGCATGGCGAGTTCGAGCGCAACGACATGGTCCAGTATTTCGGTGAACGCCTTTCGGGCTTCGCCTTCACCAAGCATGGCTGGGTCCAGTCCTACGGCTCGCGCTGCGTGCGTCCGCCGGTCCTGTTCGGCGACGTATCGCGGCCCGACCCGATGACGGTGACGTGGTGGCTTTACGCGCAATCGCTCACGCAGCGGCCGATGAAGGGCATGCTGACCGGGCCGGTGACGATCCTGAACTGGTCATTCGTGCGCGACGACATCCCGCGCTCGGCCGCCTGCCGCCAGATCGCGCTCGCGATCCGCGACGAGGTCGTCGATCTCGAAAAGGCGGGTGCCAAGATCATCCAGATCGACGAGGCCGCCTTGCGCGAAGGCTTGCCGCTCCGAAAGGCCGATTGGGCAACCTATCTCGCCTGGGCGGTCGAAAGCTTCCGGATCACCGCGAGCGGCGTCGGGGACGAGACCCAGATCCACACCCACATGTGCTACTCGGAGTTCAACGACATCATCGAGGCGATTGGCGACATGGACGCCGACGTGATCACGATCGAGACCTCACGCTCGCGCATGGAGTTGCTCGACGCCTTCACCCGCTATCGCTACCCCAACGAGATCGGACCGGGCGTCTACGACATCCACTCCCCGCGCGTGCCGGAGACTGCCGAGATGGTCGATCTGCTTCGGAAGGCGCGTGAGCGGCTCGAACCCGACCAGATCTGGGTGAATCCGGATTGCGGGCTCAAGACGCGCGGCTGGGCCGAGGTGAAGCCGGCGCTCGTCAACATGGTCGAAGCGGCCCGGCGTCTGCGCACCGAAGCGGTCTGACCGCGCGGGTCGACGCGGACGAGGATCCGCGTCGACCCCTTCAATTGTCTCTCGAGCACGCACCTGATGAACATGAACGCCACCTATCGCGTGGAGGTCGTGCCCTGCCCGCACGATCCGGAACTGTTCCGCTGGCAGATCGTCGCGAACGGCACGCCGATCGATTGTCCCGGCTTTGCCTATGCCACGGCCTGGAGTGCGGAGGAGGCAGGCCGCGTCGCCTTGCATTGGCATCTCGCGCTTGGAAAAGGCGCGCTGAACGCTGACCGGGCACGGCGCGACCAACCTGTCGCCGAGCGCAATGACCGATGACCGCTTACCTGTCGGGTGAACCAGCCTGCCCGTGAGCCCCCGGCTGCCACAGGACATCACCCTCACCCCTCCCGTTCTCGATCCGCGCCAGGACGAAAAGTAGATCGGACAGGCGGTTCACGTAGCGGATGATCGAGGGCGTGACGGGCTCCGCGAACGCGACCTCGACGATCTCGCGCTCGGCGCGCCGCACGACGGCCCGAGCCACATGGAGCAGCGCGGAGCCTTGCGAGCCGCCGGGCAACACGAACGAGGTCAGCGGCGCAAGCTCGGCATTTCCGGCATCGAGTTCCTCTTCGAGCCACGTGACCTGCTGCTCGGCAAGGCGCAGCGGCTCGATTGTGAGCCCCGAGCGTTCCGGCCGGCAGAGATCGGCCCCGATATCGAAGAGATCGTTCTGGATGCGCTGGAGAATCGCTCGTGTCTGAGGGCCGACGTGCAGGCAGGCGAGCCCGATGAAGGCATTCGCCTCGTCCACGCTGCCGGTTGCAGCGACGCGGCGATCGAATTTCGGACGGCGCGCGCCGTCGCCCAGCACCGTGCGGCCGTCGTCGCCGGCGCGGGTATAGACCCGGTTGATCTTGATCATGATGGGTACGATGGGGTCCGGGGCCGGGTGGAGTTCCCGCGAGCCGAGCCGGATACGATCATTGCCGACCGTGTTGCGCGATGCAAGCCCTGCGATCGCAACGGGTCGTAAGCGAATTTACCGCTGCCCTTGGTTGTCGAAGCCCGCTGCCATCACCAAGCAGCGTAAGGCGCGTGCATGCTGCGCGTTTCATCGACCACCAGCGGCCGCCCCACGAAGGGAAAGGCCCTCTGGACGCAAGTCTCGCGCTCGCAGACCTTGCAACCCGCGCCGATCGGCGTCGCCGCTTGCGGGTCGGCGAGATCGAGACCCTTGGCATAGACGAGCCGCCCGGCATGGCGCAGGTCGCAGCCGAGCGCGACCGAGAAGGATTTTCGAGTCGCTCCGTAACCGGGCCGTCCATGCTGGACGGTTCGCGCGATCCAGAGATACGCTCGTCCGTCCGGCATCCGCGCGATCTGGACGAGCACACGACCCGGCTGCGCGAAGGCCTCGTAGACGTTCCAGAGCGGGCAGGTGCCGCCGGCCCGCGAGAAATGGAAATCCGTCGCCGATTGCCGCTTCGAAATGTTCCCGGCGCGGTCGACCCGGACGAGGAAGAACGGCACGCCCGGCGATCCTGGACGCTGGAGCGAGCTGAGCCGGTGGCAGATCGATTCGAAGCCGACGCCGAAGCGCTCGGATAGACGCTCGATGTCGTAGCCGGTGCTTTCCGCCGCCGACAGGAAGGTGCGATAGGGCATGAGCAGCGCGCCGGCGACGTAGTTGGCGAGGCCGATGCGGGTCAGCTGGTGGGTTTCGCCGCGCCCGGCGGCAGCGCTTTCGGCAAGCGTCTCGATTGGGCGGTCGAACTCGATCAGCGCGAGCTGCGTCGCCATCTGGTAGGCGCGCTGGCTCGGCGACAGGCGCCTGAGCAGGGTGAGGGTGCGGCTCGCGGCGTCCCATTTTCGTAAGGGACCGTCATCGACGAGTGTCACCCGGATGCCGTGGCGCCGCTCGAGGTGACTGGCAAGTCCCTCGGCCGGCTCGCCGATGGCGAGCCGTGCCTCGTCGGACAGCCGCTCGGCATAGGTGTCGAGCTCATGGAAATAGTTGTGATGCGTGTAGAAGAAATCGCGCACCTCCTCGAATGGGGCCGGTTGGGCCGAGGCGCCTGTCTCCTTGTCGAGCCCGAGATGCGCGATCAGCGCCTCCGCGCGGTCGGTCTCGGCGCGCAAGCGGTGATGGAGTGTCGCGATACCTCGCGCGATGCCAGGCATGTTCGAGACGAGATCGCGGATCTCGGTCTGGCTGACGCTCTCGCCGAGCTGCGGATCGGATAGGATCTCGCGCAGCTCCGAGAGCAGGCGCGCCTCGTCGGTTTCGGAGAAGAGCTGGACGTCGATTCCGAAGACGGCGTTGATCCGCAGCAGCACGGGCACGGTGAGCGGGCGCTGGTTCTTCTCGATCTGGTTGAGATAGCTCGGAGACAATTCGAGCGAGGCCGCGAGCGCCGCTTGGGTCAGGCCGCGCTCCTCCCGCAGGCGCCGCAGCCGGCCGCCGATGAAGGCTTTTTTCACGATACCAGCCTTCGCAAAATTCGCAAATCTGCGCCCCAATCGTGGCCGATCTTCACAAATTCAGCCCTTCAAGTAACTGCACGATATGTGATTTTTGCTCGGAGCAGCCCTTCTGGCAAGAGGCTTCGCAAATCGAGGAGAAATCGTCCGTGTCGACCTTCAACGAACTCGTGCCGACGGCCCCCGAGGGTCGCTACGACGGTATCGAGCGGCCTTACGGCACTGCCGAAGTAGAGCGTCTGCGCGGCTCCGTGCGCATCCGGCACACGCTCGCCGAGGAAGGCGCGAACCGGCTTTGGAAGCTCCTGCACGAAGAGTCCTTCATCAACGCGCTCGGCGCCGTGACCGGCAACCAGGCGATGCAGATGGTCCGGGCCGGGCTGAAGGCGATCTATCTTTCGGGGTGGCAGGTCGCGGCCGACGCCAACACGGCGAGCGCCATGTATCCCGACCAGAGCCTCTATCCGGCCAATGCGGCGCCCGAACTCGCCCGCCGCATCAACCGCACTCTGCAGCGTGCCGACCAGATCGAGCACATGGAAGGCAAGCGCAGCGTCGAGAGCTGGTTCGCCCCGATCGTGGCCGATGCCGAGGCCGGCTTCGGTGGCCCGCTCAACTCCTTCGAGATCATGAAGGCCTTCATCGAGGCCGGCGCGGCGGGCGTGCATTTCGAGGACCAGCTCGCCGCTGAAAAGAAGTGCGGCCATCTCGGCGGCAAGGTGCTGATCCCGACGGCTGCCCATATCCGCAACCTCGTCGCGGCGCGCCTCGCGGCCGACGTGATGGGCACGCCGACCCTGATCGTCGCTCGCACCGACGCCGAAGCGGCACTTCTGCTCACATCGGATATCGACGAGCGCGACCAGCCCTTCGTCGATTACAAGTCGGGCCGCACGGCCGAAGGTTTCTATCGGGTGCGCAACGGGCTCGAACCCTGCATCGCCCGCGGCATTGCCTATGCGCCCTATACCGACCTGATCTGGTGCGAGACCTCGAAGCCCGATCTCGACCAGGCCCGCCGCTTCGCCGAGGGCATCCATCGCGTGCATCCCGGCAAGATGCTCGCCTATAACTGCTCGCCTTCGTTCAACTGGAAGAAGAACCTCGACGACGCGACCATCGCCAAGTACCAGCGCGAGCTTGCGGCGATGGGCTATCGCTTCCAGTTCATCACGCTCGCCGGCTTCCACCAGCTCAACCACGGCATGTTCGAGCTGGCCCGAGGCTACAAGGACCGCCAGATGGCGGCCTATTCGGTGCTGCAGCAGGCCGAATTCGCCTCCGAGGCCGATGGCTATACGGCGACCCGTCACCAGCGCGAGGTCGGCACCAGCTACTTCGACGCCGTCTCGATGGCGATCACGAGCGGGGCAGCCTCGACCACCGCGATGGAGCATTCGACCGAGACCGACCAGTTCGAGGCCGGCGCGGAGCGTCCGAAGGCCGTCGCCGCCGAATGAATGCGCCGCGTCCCGCCCGGTCTCCGTGCCGGGCGGGCGCTTCTTCCTCGATCCAGCAGGGGCCCGCCATGTCCAAATCCGAGTTCTCTCGCCTTTCGAAACCCTCCGAGTCCGAGCAGGATCGTGCGCTGCGTCGCATGGCCGACGCGGTGCATCAGATGAATCTGGCTGTCATGCGCGCCGTCGACAGCGGGTTGTCGGTGGAGTTGGTCCGTGGCTCGCGGCACCATGACGGCAGCGGAAACTGGGGCGACCAAATGGTGCCGCTCGTCCGCGTGAAGGAACTTCCGGATGCGGATCAGCCCAACACCCGCGAAGTGCAGGCTGCATGATCCGGCTGACGGACAAGGCCGACGGCCATAGCCTCTACCTGAACCCGGCCGCCATCGAATCGATCAGCCGAAACGCCGAGATCGACTGTCCGGGTGCGGTGATCCGAATGGTCACGAGCACTGTCCATTCGGTGTCCGAGAAGCCCGAGGCCGTGATGGCGATGCTGGACGGCGCGCGCTGGTCCTGGGCCGAACTCGAGCCGCGCTGGCGCATTCCCTACAACCCGCGCTGACGCCGAGCGCGGCCTGTCGCTTGGGGTCGGCGTTCACGAAGCTGGAGCCATGCCAGGCTGTCGACGATCCGGACCTCACCCCACCGATCGATCGCCTTGGCGCGTGCTGCGCCCACAAAGCTTCCGCCGATCGTCCGAGAGCTTTCCGACGCCCTGCAACAGCAATGGCCGTTTCGTCGCCCGGACCGTTCGATCCCTGGCGGTTTGGCTGCAGGTGCACGTGGCGCCCGAGTGGGTGCGATCGCGATGGCGGCGGCCGGGACGGTGATGGTGTGGTTGGAAGCTGAGGCCCGCCAACGCGAACGTGCTTAGTGCATCGGCCCGAAAAGTGGACGCCGGCTTTGGGAAAAGCCGATGCAGCACAAGAAGCTGGAGCAACGGCCCGGATACGATATCCGGGCCGTTGCTCTAGAATCATGGTGTCGGCTAGGCTCGGACTGCGATGGGGCGATGCGCTTCGTCGACCGCTACCATGGCAAATGTACTGTTGCCCGCGACGCGGCGCTCGCTCGTGAGAAGATTCTCGGCCCAGAGCTCGACCTCGACCGTGATCGAGGTACGCCCGACCTTCGTGACGCGCGGAATGATCTCCATCACCTCGCCGGTCTTGATCTGGCTAACGAACTCGCTGCGGAGGGTAGCGGCCAACACCACTGCGGCGCGTGCCCGGCGCGACGCCGCAACGAAGGCCCCCTTGGCCATGGACGCCAGAGCGCGCCCCCCGAAAAGGCTGCCGTAATGGCTGGTCTGTTCGGGGAAGACCATCTCGACCATGCGCAACTCGCGCGGCTCCGCCTCGTCGGGAGCCGTGTCTGGCAGCGGCGGAAGAGTGCCCCCGCGCTCAGCCAGAGATTCCACCGCGACCATGTTGAAGACGCTGCGCCCGCAACGCCGCCGCTCTCCGGTAAGCGGCGTTTCAGCCATGAATTCGACCTCCACGCTAAGGGAGCGCCGCCCCACCCGAACGACCCGTCCCGTATGCTCGATGATGTCGCCGAGCCGCGCCGGCATCTCGAAATCGACACGCTCGCAGGAGGCCGTGACGAAGTCGCAGCGGCCATGGCGGGCTGCCGCGATGAAGGCGACCATATCCATGTTGGAAAGTCCGACGCCGCCGAACAGCGTGCCGTGATGGTTCGTGTCTCCCGGGAACACGATGTCGACGAGGACCGTCGCCGTAGCAGGCTGAAGCGCGGACGTCATGGCGAGCGCTCCCCACCGAGGCCGTGAGACTGAGATCGTCCTACGCTCGAAGCTTCTTGGAAAACGGCCATTTCTGCACAACCCGATCGTTGGGGGCAGAAAGCACAAGTGGGCGCACGGGCGTCTGACGCAGAGCGCAGCCCGGCGTCGACCTCCCTTCAGCGACCTACCGGAACACCCCGCCCGAGAGACGTATGTCGTCGGGGCAGGTCTCCTGGCTCGCGGGTTAGCGCCTCCGCCCGGCCTTCCCGGGGCTGACGCGCCCAGTGACCTTTCGATGGACGGTGGCTCGCCGCTTACAGTTGCGGGGGCAGCTCCGGCATCGCCGAGGGGCTCACCGGATTCCCTCTTAGCTCAGGTCGGCAAGCCGACCCGAGAACCTCGACGCGCGCAGGTTAGAAAGCGTGGGTGGGAAACGTCAAGGCGCGCAGGATCAGCATCTTGCAAAATAGTGCGAAAACGGAGTCGCTCGCGTGCGGGCCGTTCAAATCGTCTCCCCTTCATCTCCGATAAATCGCCTTCCGCACTCGTTCCGTGCCGATGATGTCAAATGATCTCGAGAAAACTTCTTCGCAAGATTTGAGGATTTCTTCGCAAAATTTGCAAATCATGAGGATTGCAAGACCTGTCCAAAGTCACCTAACCGTGACCGCAATATATGCGTAAGATGATTGGCGACGACGAAATTTTCTGGAGCCGGGAATGGATCTTGTGAATGCGGGCGGCCTGAAAGTGGCGGGAGTGCTCCATCGCTTCGTGAGCGAGGAGGCATTGCCGGGAACGGGCATCTCACCCGAGGTCTTCTGGGGCGGGCTCGCCGCGATTGTGCAGGATCTGGCACCGAGGACCCGGGCCCTTCTGGCCAAGCGCGACGCGATCCAGGAACGGCTCGACGTCTGGCATCGCGAGCACATCGGCAAGCGCATCGACCAGGATTCCTACACGACTTTCTTGCGCGAGATCGGCTATCTGCAGCCCGATCCCCGTCGTGTGCGGGTCACGACCGAAAACGTCGACGACGAGATCGCGCACATCGCCGGACCGCAGCTCGTGGTGCCGATCTCGAACGCCCGGTACGCGCTGAACGCGGCCAACGCGCGCTGGGGCTCGCTCTACGACGCCCTCTACGGCACCGACGCGATCTCGGACGAGGGCGGCGCCGTCCGAGGCGAGGGATACAACCGGACGCGCGGAGCTCGCGTGGTGACGCGCGCCCGCGCCTATCTAGACCGCTTCGTGCCGCTGGCGGGAGGCCGGCACGCCGACGTCGTCACCTATGCGGTCGAGAACGGGCAACTCGTCGGCAACATGAACACCGGTGACACGGTGCCGCTGGCACGGCCCGATGCCTTCGCGGGCTATCGCGGCCGGGCGAGCATGCCGACCGCGCTGCTCCTGCGGCACAACAACCTGCATATCGAGATCACCCTCGACCGCACGCACCGTATCGGCCGGTTCGACGCTTCGGGCGTGGCCGACATCCTGCTCGAATCGGCAGTCTCGACCATCATGGATCTCGAGGATTCGGTGGCAGCGGTCGATGCCGAGGAGAAGGTCGGCTGCTACCGCAACTGGCTCGGCCTGATGAAGGGCACCCTCGCTGCTTCCTTCGCGAAGGACGGCAGCACCCTGCAACGCCGCCTCAATGCCGATCGGCATTACATCGCGCCCTCAGGCGGCGAGGTCGTGCTGCCCGGGCGCGCCTTGATGCTCGTGCGCAACGTCGGGCTTCACATGGATACCGACGCCGTGCTCGACGGCGAAGGCCGGGAGACTCCCGAAGGGATACTCGATGCCGCGGTGACGGCCGCGATCGCCATTCACGATCTCAAGGGAGAGTCGGGGATTCGCAACAGCCGCACAGGCTCGGTCTACATCGTCAAGCCGAAAATGCACGGGCCCGAAGAGGTCGCCTTCACGGTCGAACTGTTCGGCCGCGTCGAGGCGATGCTCGGCCTCGAGGCGAATACGCTCAAGATGGGCATCATGGACGAAGAGCGCCGCACGACGGTGAACCTCGCTGCCTGCATCGAAGCCGCTGCCGAGCGCATCGTGTTCGTCAATACGGGGTTCCTGGACCGGACGGGCGACGAGATCCACACCTCGATGGAGGCCGGACCCGTCATCCGCAAGAGCGACATGAAGGGGACGCCCTGGATCAAGGGCTACGAGGAAAACAATGTCGATGTCGGTCTCGCCTGCGGTCTGCTCGACCATGCGCAGATCGGCAAAGGCATGTGGGCGGCCCCCGATGCCATGGCCGACATGCTGCTGCAGAAGGTCGCCCATCCCGCGGCCGGGGCGAGCACGGCCTGGGTGCCTTCGCCGACCGCTGCCACGTTGCATGCGCTGCACTACCACGAGATCGATGTGCGCGGCCGCCAGACCGAGCTGGCACGCCGTCCCCGCTCGGCGCTCGACGAGATCCTGCAGATTCCGCTCGTCCGGTCGAACTTCGCGCCCGATGACGTGCAGCGGGAGATCGAGAACAACGCACAGAGCATCCTGGGCTATGTCGTGCGCTGGGTCGATCAGGGCGTCGGCTGCTCCAAGGTGCCGGACATAAACGACGTCGGATTGATGGAGGACCGCGCGACCTTGCGGATCTCCTCCCAGCACATCGCCAACTGGCTCCATCATGGTGTGGTCGACGAGACGCAGGTCATGGACACGATGAAGCGCATGGCGAAGGTCGTCGACCGCCAGAATGCCAGCGATCCGGCATACCGCCCGATGGCTCCGGCTTACGACGGCCCGGCTTTCGCGGCGGCCTGCGATCTCGTCTTCAAGGGACGCGCTCAGCCGAACGGCTATACGGAATGGGTCCTCACGGCCCGGCGCCGCGAAGCCAAGGCCGCAAGGACCTGATCGGATTGAAACATCGACCGGTGGCGAGCGCCGATATTGGCCGTACTGCCCATGGATTGGCGGGTGGTCCGGCTTCCGCGGCCTGAGTGTCGGCGGTTTCGCAGCGGTGGGATCGGGCACCCGCAAGGTATTCCGAGGCGACCTATCTCGCGCAGGGCCACGTTCAAGCCATGCGACGTGATCGACATCGATCGAGTGTGTCGTCGTCTGGTTGCTGGACTGTGCCGCGCCCGAATGGGCGCGACCCGCGATGGGCGGCCGGGACGGCCGTGAGGTGGGGCGAGGGGATGCCGTTCAGTGCGGCCGTCCTTCGCCGACGGCCTCCGGCGTCAACGATTCGCCCTCCCGCACCTTGCCTGCGAGACCATCGAGCAGCATCGCCAGCATGTCGCTTCCAACCTGCATCCGCAGCGTTTCCAATGCGACGATGACCATCGCCGACGCCGCGGACACGAGCCCGTGATGGCGCCCCGCGGCTTGGATCGACCGCTGGCACTCCTCCAACATCGCCTGCCATTCGGCGTGCTCGGCCGCGGTCAGATCCGCGCCTTGATCCGTCACCGAAGCCTCCCGAGGCCCCGCGTGATCGAAACGGCTCGGAGAAGCCGCTGAAACGGGCGCTGCACATCCATGGCGGTCGCGCTCAATCCCACGCCAGCGCTCCGCCGGACTGGTACTCGATCACCCGCGTCTCGAAGAAGTTCTTTTCCTTCTTCAGGTCCATGGCTTCGGACATCCAGGGGAACGGATTGTCGGTTTCCGCGAAGACCGGCTTGAGCCCGAGCTGCGCGCAGCGCCGGTTGGCGATGAAGCGCATGTATTGCTCGCAGAGGCCGGCGTTGAGGCCGAGGAAGCCGCGCGGCATCGTATCGCGACCATAGGCTGCCTCCAACTCGGCGCCCTCAGCGAGCATGCCGCGCACCTCGTCCTGGAACGTGCCTGTCCAGAGATGCGGGTTCTCGGCCTTGATCTGGTTGATGACGTCGATGCCGAAATTCAGATGCAGGCTCTCGTCGCGCAGGATGTACTGATATTGCTCGGCGATGCCGACCATCTTGTTGCGGCGGCCGAGCGACAGGATCTGCGCGAAGCCGGTATAGAACCACATCCCCTCGAACACGACGTAGAAGGCGACGAGGTCGCGCAGGAAGGCCTGGTCGGCCGCGGGCGTGCCGGTCTTGAAGCCGGGATCGTCGAGGCTCTGTGTGTGCTTGAGGGCCCAGGCGGCCTTGGCCGTGATCGAGGGCACCTCGCGGTACATGTTGAACAACTCGCCCTCGTCGAGGCCGAGGCTCTCGACGATGTACTGGAAGGTATGGGTGTGGACCGCCTCCTCGAAGGCCTGCCGCAAGAGGTATTGCCGGCATTCGGGATTGGTGAGGTGGCGGTAGATCGCGAGCACGATGTTGTTCGCCACGAGCGACTCCGAGGCTGCGAAGAAGCCGAGATTGCGCTTGATCGTGCGGCGCTCGTCCTCGGTGAGACCGTCGCGGGAGTGCCAGAGGGCGATGTCGGCCTGCATGCCGACCTCGGTCGGCATCCAATGGTTGTTGCAGGCGGAAAGGTATTTCTCCCAGGCCCAGCGATACTTGAGCGGCAGCAACTGGTTCACGTCGGCGCGGGCGTTGATCATCGCCTTGTCGTCGACGCGCACGCGCGCCGCATCCGAGGCGATAGAGCCGAGACCGGTCGGGTCGGCCGGTTCGACCGGCAGGCGCGAGAGCGGAGCGGGCGTGGCGGCAGGTTCGGTCCAGTCGAGCATCGCAAGAACTTTTCGAGAGAAGAGGGCAGGGGCCGACGGCGCGGTGCCGTTGGCCGGATGAGCTGAGAGCAGCGACCTACTGGCAGGCTTCGCAGGTCGGATCCTCGAGGCTGCAGGCGCTCGCAGCGAGGACGGGTGCCACAGACACGGCGTTGAGCTTTCCGTCCGTGCCCTTCAGCGTCGATTTCTCGACCGAGGTCGCGCCGCGCGAGCGCAGGTAATAGGTGGTCTTGAGGCCCCGCTCCCAAGCGAGCCGGTAGAGCGCGTCGAGTTTCTTGCCCGAGGCTTCGGCGATGTAGAGGTTGAGCGACTGCGCCTGGTCGATCCATTTCTGGCGCCGCGCTGCCGCCTCGATCAGCCAGGAGGCGTCGATCTCGAAGGCGGTGGCGTAGAGCGCCTTGAGGTCGTCCGGCACGCGGTCGATCTGCCCGAGGCTGCCGTCGAAATACTTGAGGTCGGACACCATGACGGCATCCCACAGGCCGCGCGCCTTGAGATCATGCACGAGCGCGGCGTTCACGACCGTGAAATCGCCCGACATGTTCGATTTGACGTAGAGGTTCTGGTAGGCCGGCTCGATCGATTGGGCGACGCCGCAGATGTTCGAGATCGTCGCGGTCGGGGCGATCGCCATCACGTTCGAGTTGCGCATGCCGGTGCCGACGACGCGGGCGCGCAAGGCGTCCCAGTCGAGCATCCGGCTGCGGTCGAGATCGAGACCGCCGCGTGCCTCGGCAAGGATCTCGACGGAATCGATCGGCAGCACGCCCCGGCTCCAGAGCGAACCGTCGAAGGAGGGATAGCGCCCGCGCTCGGCGGCGAGTTCGCAGGAAGCCTCGATGGCGTAGAAGCTCAGTGCCTCCATGCTCGCATCGGCGAAGGCGAGCGCCTCCGGGCTGGCGACGGGCAGCCGCATGGCGTGCAGCGCATCCTGGTAGCCCATCAGTCCGAGCCCGACCGGGCGGTGGCGCAGGTTCGAGCGGCGCGCCTGCGGGATCGTGTAGAAATTGATGTCGATGACGTTGTCGAGCATCCGCATCGCGGTTCGAACGGTGCGCTCCAGCCGCACATGGTCGAGCCCCTCCGCACTGACATGGGCGGCAAGGTTCACCGAGCCGAGGTTGCACACCGCCACCTCGGAATCGGAGGTGTTCAGCGTGATCTCGGTGCAGAGGTTCGAGGAATGCACCACACCGGCATGGCCTTGCGGCGAGCGCAGGTTGCAGGGGTCCTTGAAGGTGATCCAGGGATGGCCGGTCTCGAACAGCATGGTCAGCATGCGCCGCCACAGATCGACCGCGCGGACCTGGCGGAACACCTTGATGCCGCCTGAAGCAGCCCGTGCCTCGTGCGCCTCGTAGGCCGCCTTGAAGGCGGGGCCGTAGAGATCGTGCAGGTCGGGGACCTCGTCGGGCGAGAACAGGGTCCAGGTCCCGTCTTCTGCGACGCGCTGCATGAACAGATCCGGCACCCAATGAGCCGTGTTCATGTCGTGGGTGCGTCGCCTGTCGTCGCCGGTATTCTTGCGCAGGTCGAGGAAGGCGTCGATGTCGATGTGCCAGGTTTCGAGATAGGCGCAGACCGCGCCTTTCCGCTTGCCGCCCTGGTTGACCGCGACCGCCGTGTCGTTGGCGACCTTGAGGAAGGGCACGACGCCCTGGCTCTCGCCGTTGGTACCCTTGATGTGGGCGCCGAGGCCCCGCACCCGGGTCCAGTCGTTGCCGAGACCACCCGAATACTTTGCCAGCAAGGCATTGTCGCGCACGGCGCCGAAAATGCCGTCGAGTTCGTCCGGCACGGTGGTCAGGAAGCAGGAGGACAGCTGCGGGCGCGTCGTGCCGGCATTGAACAGGGTCGGCGTCGAGGCCATGAAATCGAAGGAAGAGAGCAGATCGTAGAATTCGATCGCGCGCGCCTCGCGGTCGACTTCGCGCAGGGCAAGGCCCATGGCGACACGCATGAAGAAGGCCTGCGGCAGCTCGAAACGGGTGCCGCCGGTCTGCAGGAAATAGCGGTCGTAGAGCGTCTGGAGCCCCAGGAAATCGAACTGGCCATCACGCTCCGCTCTGAGCGCCTGCGCGAGCCGGCCGGTATCGAAGCGGCGCAGCTCCGGATCGATCAGGCCGGCCTCGACGCCCCGTGCGAGATAGGCCGGGAAATACTCGGCATAGGTCTCGGCCATGTCCGCGGCCGTCGCCTCGCGGGGCGCGTTCGCGACGAAGCTCAGCGCCTCGCGGCGCAGGCGATCGAGCAGGAGCCGCGCGCTGACCTTGGTGTAGTTCGGTTCCTGCTCGACGAGCGCGCGCGCCGCCATGATGCCGGCCAGCGCCACCTCGTCGTGGCTGATGCCATCGTACAGATTGCGCCGCATCTCGGCGAGGATCGGTTCCGGCGCGACATCGGCGAGCCCGGCGCAGGCCTCAGCCATCAGCGCGGCCAGCCGCCCTTCGTCGAGCGGCGAGAGACTGCCATCCGCCTGCCGGACGCGGGGACCGTCCGCTTTGGGCGGTGCCGATGCGGCAGCGCTCTCGCGACGCGCCTGTGCCCGGGCCTCGCGGTAGAGCACATAAGCGCGGGCCACCTTGTGATGGCCCTCGCGCATCAGCGCGAGCTCGACCGCATCCTGGATGTCCTCGATATGCAGTGCCCGCTCGGCTTCCGTGCGCCTGGTCAGCGTCGCGACGACCGATTCGCTCAAGCCGGCGACAGTGTCGTGCACGCGGCGCGAGGCAGCGGCTGCGCCGCCTTCTACCGCGAGGAAGGCCTTGGTCACGGCGACCGTGATCTTGGCTGGGTCGAAGGCCGATACGGTTCCGTTGCGCCGGATGACCCGGAAGCCCGGTTCCGCTGCCGCCATGTCTCGGGCCGCGCTCGTAGCCACGATGCTCGGCTGCGTACCGGTTGTCGGTTCGATGAGAAGAGAAGACACCCGCAATCCCCAAATCATTGGGGGCTTCGTGCCGAAGGAGCGCGTGCGCGAGGTGGCGCCCGGTCGGACGCACATCGATCATGCGACCCACCGGGACACCCCGCCCGAGAGACGTTCCATGTTACGAGGCAGGTCTCCTGGCTCGCGGGTCATCGCTCCTGCCTGGCCTTCCCGGCGCGAACGCCAGTGACCGTCTACGGCAGGAACTCACCGCTCACAGTTGCGGGGGCAGCTCCGGTATCGCTCTCGCGAGCCCACCGGATTCCCTCTTAGCTCGCAGCCAGAGAGCTGCGAGAACCTCGAACGCTAGGAATGGTATGCGAATGCGCGTCAAACGCAATATGCTGTAGCGCGAGCCTGTGGATTTTCAGGGTTCCGGAGAAAAGGCGCTTGCGCTGCGCTCAAGCAGCCACACTTGAGCGCCCTCCGTGACGGCGGCATGGACGCAGCTGCCGACGGCCTGTCCGATCGCCGTGTGCAGGCCGGCAAACCGGGCTGCCGCGCCCTCGGCCGGCGCCGCCACGACGATGCAATCGGTCCCCGTCCCCGAGATCGGCGAACCTCCCGGCCGATAATCCGTGGCGAGAAGCGCCACGGTGCGAGCCTCGCTCGCGATCGACACCGTTTCGATCATCGCCGCTTCTGAGAGCGGTTGCGAGACGTGGACGAGAAGATTGATGGTCCCGGTGGCAGCGGGCCGGACGAGACGGGGAGCGGCGACATGAACCGCGTTCGACAGGCCGACAGTGGCAAGGCAGGTCGCCGTGACTCCGTCCGCGACGCTTTGCGTGAGGTGATGACGACGGATGTCGCGGGAGGTCATCAGCGCGATGGCATCGGGCAGGCCGGCCGCTTCCATGCGCTCCTCCAGGAATGCGAAAGGGTCCACCCAGGCCGGCAGCTCGTCGTTTCGTACCTCGAGCCACGCGACGCGACGCCCGACGCGAAAGCCCGGCCGCGTCATCGCCCAGCTGAGCAATGTCTGGTCGCGAGCGAATTCCACGATCAGCAATGGCCGACGGCAAGCTGTCAGAAACGGCATCGTCATGGACGACGAACTTTCTGGTCCTCTGCCGTTCGACCGTTCCCGACGCCGCGGCGAACAGGATGCCGATGGATCGGCGTCGGACATGAAGCGCGATCCGGCCTTGACCTTTTGAACCGCGTTTGCCTAGCGTGGTCACGACGGTTCCCGGAAGGGATCAAAATGGGAACGCGGTGAGGGGGCAGCCCCGATGCCGCGGCTGCCCCCGCAACTGTGAGCGGATAGCTCCTCATCACGTAAGTCACTGGGTGCCTCGCCCGGGAAGACGATGAGGGCGCTGAGACCCGCGAGCCAGGAGACCTGCCGTCGGACGTGGTCACACGCGAAACACGCTGGGCGGGGTGTCCTGGTGGGTGCCGAGGCACGCTTCTCGCGTGCTTAAGGCCTCGTTCGCGGTGACGTGCCACTGCCGTTGCCCGAGGTCTTCGTTCTGTGCCCCGAACCCAACCGAACAATGGCTTCGGCCTGTTCCCGCCAGCCGCCCCCTCGACTGACCCCTTACCGATCCGGTGGCCTTGTCGAGGCGGTGCTTGATGCCGATCGCGCCAAACTCGCGCAAGCTGGGCGAGCTGATTGCACGCATTCGCAGCGCCGAAGGTCCGGATCGCGACCTGGACGTCAAGATCGATACGATCCTCAACCGTATCGAATGGCGCCCCTATCGCGAGAATGCTCGCAAGCTCTGGGGACATGGTCCGGACGGGAAGGTCCTTCGGCACGGAATCGATAGCTGCCCTCCGGTCACGGCGAGCCTCGACGCTGCTTGTGCCTTGCTGAAACGGCTGCTGCCAGGGTGGTCGTGGCAGGTGCATACCGAGAGTCGCCGTGAAGATGGCTTCTGCGCAGCCGTGTGGTGCTCCTGGGGAGGCTCCGCCTACCAGCGGCACGTCGGAGAGGCCTTTCCGACGCCGGCTCTCGCCATCGTTTTTGCAGTGCTCGCTTGCCTCCTCAACGATCCTGAAGCGGCCGATTCAAGCTGACTGAATTTCCCTGCTGCGGGAGAGGTCTGCGCAATCCGATTTGCGCTCACCAGAGCCGATTAAGTCGACGCAAGCAGAGGCTGCGCCGAAAACACCAGGATCTGGATTCATCCTGGATTGAGGTTCAAGTCAATTCTCCAACTTGCGGCGAGACCTGATATGAGCGAACTGCCTCCGGTCGACGGATTCGAAATCGACAAGCTTCTGCGTCAGCGCGCGGCGGAGAAAATCCTCGTGCTCGACGGCGCGATGGGCACCGTCATCCAGAGCTACGAGTTCGGCGAGGCGGATTTTCGTGGCGCCCGGTTCATGGACCACGCCCATGATCAGAAGGGTAACAACGATCTCCTGATCCTGACGCAAGCAGACGCGATCCGGCAGATCCACCTCGATTACTTCCTCGCCGGCGCCGATGTCTGCGAGACCAACACCTTTTCCGGCACCACGATCGCCCAGGCCGATTACGGCATGGAATCGATCATCCACGAACTGAACAAGGAAGGCGCGCGGCTCGCCCGCGAGGCTGCCAGGCTCGCCGAGGAGAAGGACGGCCGCCGCCGCTTCGTCGCCGGCGCGATCGGCCCGACGAACCGCACCCTGTCGATCTCGCCGGACGTCAACAATCCCGGCTATCGCGCCGTCACCTTCGACCAGGTCCGCCAAGCCTATGTCGAGCAGGTGCGCGGCCTGATCGACGGCGGCGCCGAGCTGATCCTGATCGAGACGATCTTCGACACGCTGAACGCCAAAGCCGCCGTGGCTGCCGCCTGGCAGGTCTTCGACGAGACCGGCATCCGGCTGCCGATCATGATCTCGGGAACGATCACGGATCTGTCAGGCCGCACCCTATCCGGCCAGACGACGGCCGCCTTCTGGAACTCGCTGCGCCATGCTTCGCCGCTGACCATCGGGCTCAACTGCGCGCTCGGCGCCAAGGAGATGCGCGAGCACATCGCCGATCTCTCGCGCATCAGCGACACGCTGGTCTGCGCCTATCCGAATGCCGGCCTGCCCAACGAATTCGGTCTCTATGACGAGAGCCCCGAGGCCATGGCCAAGCTCGTCGGCGAATTCGCGACGTCGGGCCTCGTCAACATGGTCGGCGGCTGCTGCGGCACCACGCCGGACCATATCCGCGCCATCGCCGAGACGGTGGCTGACAAGAAGCCGCGCGTCATTCCCGAGATCCCGCGCCTGATGCGCCTGTCGGGCCTCGAACCCTTCACGCTGACGAAGGAAATCCCCTTCGTGAATATCGGCGAGCGCACGAACGTCACCGGTTCGGCGAGATTCCGCAAGCTGATCAAGAACGGCGACTACGCCGCAGCGCTCGACGTGGCACGCGACCAGGTCATCGCCGGCGCCCAGGTGATCGACATCAACATGGACGAGGGTCTGCTCGATTCGCAGAAGGCAATGGTCGAGTTTCTCAATCTCGTCGCGGCCGAGCCGGACATTGCCCGCGTGCCGGTCATGGTCGATTCCTCGAAATTCGAGGTGATCGAAGCCGGCCTCAAATGCGTGCAGGGCAAGCCGATCGTGAACTCGATCTCCATGAAGGAGGGCGTGGAAAAATTCATCAAGGAAGCGAAGATCTGCCGCTCCTACGGCGCCGCCGTGGTGGTGATGGCTTTCGACGAGGTCGGCCAGGCCGATTCTTACGAGCGCAAGGTCGAGATCTGCACACGCGCCTACAAGATCCTCACCGAGGAGATCGACTTTCCGCCTGAAGACATCATCTTCGACCCGAACATCTTTGCGGTCGCCACTGGCATCGAAGAGCACAACGATTATGGCGTCGCCTTCATCGAGGCGACACGCACCATCCACGACACCTTGCCCCATGCGCATGTGTCAGGCGGCGTCTCGAACCTGTCGTTCTCGTTCCGCGGCAACGAGCCGGTGCGCGAGGCGATGCACGCCGTGTTCCTCAACCAGACGATCCCGCTCGGCATGGATATGGGCATCGTCAATGCGGCGCAGCTCGCCGTCTACGCCGAATTGCCGGCTGAATTGCGCGACCTCAGCGAGGACGTCGTTCTCAACCGCCGGCCGGACTCGACCGAGCGCCTGCTGGAAGCCGCCGAACGCTTCAAGACCGGAGGCGAGGCCAAGGCCAAGACCGCCGATCTGTCCTGGCGTGAGGCCAGCGTCGAGAAGCGCATCGAGCACGCGCTCGTCAACGGCATCACCGAATACATCATCGAGGATACGGAAGAGGCCCGCCTCAACGCGGAACGGCCGCTCCACGTCATCGAGGGCCCGCTGATGGCCGGCATGAACGTGGTCGGCGACCTGTTCGGCTCCGGCAAGATGTTCCTGCCGCAGGTAGTCAAGTCCGCCCGCGTGATGAAGCAGGCGGTCGCCCATCTCGAACCCTTCATGGAGGAAGAGAAGAAGGCCAATGGCGGCGTGTCCACGCGCCAATCCGCCGGCAAGGTGCTGATGGCGACGGTCAAGGGCGATGTCCACGACATCGGCAAGAACATCGTCGGCGTCGTGCTGGCCTGCAACAATTACGAGATCATCGATCTCGGCGTGATGGTGCCCGCCGCCAAGATCCTCGAGACCGCCAAAAAGGAGAATGTCGACATCATCGGCCTGTCCGGCCTGATCACCCCCTCGCTCGACGAGATGGTCAACGTCGCGGCCGAGATGGAGCGCGAAGGCTTCGACATGCCGCTGCTGATCGGCGGCGCCACCACCAGCCGCGTGCATACGGCCGTGAAGATCCATCCGGCCTATGCGCGCGGGCAGGCGGTCTACGTGACCGATGCCAGCCGCGCCGTCGGCGTGGTCTCGGCTCTGATCTCGCAGACGACGCGCGGCTCGACGATCGATTCCGTGCGCTCCGAGTACAAAAAGGTCGCCGAGGCGCATGTGCGCTCGGAGGCCGACAAGAAGCGGTTGCCGATCGCCAAGGCCCGCGCCAACCCCTTCACGATCGACTGGACGGCCTACAAGCCGACCAAGCCGAGCTTCACCGGGACGCGCGTCTACGGCTCCTACGAGGTTGCCGATCTCGTTCCCTATATCGACTGGACGCCGTTCCTGCAGACCTACGAGTTCAAGGGTCGTTTTCCGCAGATCCTCGAGGATCCGGTTCAAGGCCCCGCGGCCAAGGCCTTGTTCGACGATGCGCAGAAGATGCTCAAGCAGATCGTCGAGGAGCGCTGGTTCAACCCGAAGGCGATTATCGGGTTCTGGCCGGCCAATTCGGTCGGCGACGACATTCATCTCTATACTGGCGAGAGTCGCAGCGAATTGCTGGCAGCGTTCCATGGCCTGCGCCAGCAACTGACCAAGCGCGACGGCAAGTCGAATACCTGCATTTCGGACTTCGTCGCCCCGAAGGAATCTGGGCTTGCCGAGTATGTCGGCGGCTTCGTCGTCACCGCGGGCATCGAGGAGGTCCGCATCGCCGAGAAATTCGAGCGGACGAATGACGATTACCGCTCGATCCTGGTCAAGGCGCTGGCCGACCGCATCGCGGAGGCTTTCGCCGAGCGGATGCATCAGCGCGTGCGCAAGGAATTCTGGGGCTATGCCGCAGGCGAACCCATTCCTACGGAAGAGCTCTACAAGGAGGAATATGACGGCATCCGCCCGGCGCCCGGCTACCCGGCCCAGCCCGACCATACCGAAAAAGTCACTTTGTTCGACCTGCTCCAGGCCGAGCGCCGCATCGGCGTGAAGCTGACCGAATCCTATGCGATGTGGCCGGGCTCCTCGGTTTCCGGAATCTACATCGCCCATCCGCAGGCGCATTACTTCGGCGTTGCCAAGGTCGAGCGCGACCAGGTCGAGGATTATTCGCTGCGCAAGCGCATGGATGTGCGCGAGATCGAGCGCTGGCTCGGGCCGATCTTGAACTACGACCCTGCGCAATATCGGCCGGCAGCGGAATGATCGCCACGGTCTGGAGGTCGTGCCGCATCCCTGACTGCCGGCCTTCGGAACCAATGTCCGATTGTGAGGCCGCATATGGCACGAACCGGTCCAGCGGCTCGGTCTGAAGCGGATCGGGCCTGGCAGGATCTGGAATTCGGCTTGAGGATCGAATGACGGCCCCGATCCCGTGAATCAGCCGAACCGCCACCGCTCGGTCGCGAGATAGGCATTCCACAATTCGCGATAAAGCGGGCAGCGCGCGTCCAGATCGCGCGGTGGCCCACTGTCGACGATGCGGCCCTGATCGAGCACGACGACGTGGTCGGCCTGTGCGATCGTCCGCAGCCGGTGAGACACCATGACCACGGTACGGCCTGCGAAAAGCGCTTCGAGCCCCTCGACGACGCCGTGCTCGTTCTCGGCATCCAGCGCCGAGGTTGCTTCGTCGAGCAGGATGATCGGAGCATCCTTCAGGAAGGCGCGTGCGATGGCGAGTCTCTGGCGCTCTCCACCCGAGAGATCGAAGCCGTGAGCGCCAAGCTGCGTGTCATAGCCCTCGGGAAGACTCTCGATCATGGCGTCGCACTGTGCCGAGTCGGCCGCTTGCCGGATCGCCTCCTGAGAGGCCTCGGCGCGCGCCAGTCGGAGATTTCCAGCGACGCTATCGGCGAACAGGAAGACCTCCTGCGGCACCACCGCCAAACGCGCGAGGTGACCGTCGAGCGGCAGGCTGCGGATGTCCTGGCCGCCAATGCTGATCCTGCCGCCTTCGACGTCGAAAGCGCGCGCGATCAGGGACAACAGGGTCGACTTGCCGGCGCCGCTGCGCCCGATGATCGCGGTGGTGCGGCCCTCGGGAATCACGAGGTTGAGACCGTCGAAGACGCTCCGCACGCCATAGCCGAACCGAACGGATTCGAAGCGGATCTCGCCGCTGCCACGCACCGGCTCGCTGCCGTCCGGCAGGACGGGGCGATGCAGGTGTACGAGGGCGCTTCGATGCGCGGACGCCACGAGGCGAAGCCTGAAGATCTCGCCGAGCGATGCTTCGAGAGGACCCAGAAGCAGAAGCAGGAGAATCAGCGCTACGGCCAGCGCCGAAGCCGACAGGACGCCCTGTGCGAACAGCAGGACGGCCAGTCCGACGAGGACGAGCACGGCGAGATCGAGCAGGATCCGCGTCGCGCTCACCAGCGGCGCGACCGAGCGGATCGTCCGAACGTAGAATGCGTGCAGCCGATCGACCTGAGCGCGATAGGCACCCGCTTGGCCGTCGACCTGATCGAGGGTCCGCAAAACCGGCAGGCCGGAGAGAAACTCCACCATCCCATCGGCGGATTCCGCCAGAAGCTGGCCCTGCTCGTCGGCCAGCCGTGCAAAGGCGCGATCGATCGAGCGAAAGGCAAGCGCCAACGCGGCGGCGAGCGCCAGGATGGCAACGAGAAACACCGGCTGGATCGCGGTCAGGCCGAGAACGAGCATGAAGGCGATCGCGACCTGTCCGATCTGCCCGCCGAGTCCGTAGCCGGCTTCTTCTTCGATCCAGCGGAAGCGATTGGTGACGAGGTCAGACAGGCTGCCGGAATTGAGCGTTTCGAGCGTGCCGAGGCTGAGGCGCCGCAGATGGGCGAGCAATGCCAGCCTCAGATGCGCGACGGCGGCATAGCCGGATTCGAATCCGCGCGCATAGCCGATCGGCATCACCAGGATGCGCAGCAGGAAGGGGCTCGCCACGAGGCCGACCGCCAGCCACGAGTGCGCGCTCGTCCAGGTGCCGGACGAGAGCCCGTGCACGACCCAGGCCGCCGTCAGGAGCGGGGTCGCGGCAAGCGCTGCATCGGCCGCGAGGATGGCGAGGCCGATCCGATAGCGGGCCCGCAGGCGGAACTCCGTCCGCTGCGCCAGATCGCGCCACCAGGAGAGCGGAATGTCAGCCGGCGACGACATCGGCCTCGGCCTCCTCTGCCGGTAGCGTGTCGCTGTGCTGCAGCTGCCAGAAGCGCGCGTATCGACCGCCGAGCTGCATCAGCTGGGCATGATTGCCGCTCTCGACGATCGCGCCGCGCTCCATGACGAGGATACGATCGGCATCCATGATCGAGGCCAGGCGATGCGCGATCACCAGGACGGTACGGCCTTTCGCGAGCGCACCGAGGCCGCGCTGGATCTCGCGCTCGTTGATCGGATCGGCGGCAGCCGTCGCCTCGTCGAGGACCAGGATCGGCGGATCGCGCAGCACGGTGCGGGCGATGGCCAGCCTCTGGCGCTCCCCGCCAGACAGGTTGGCCCCGCCCCTGGCGAGGAGGTGCGCCAGTCCGCCCGGCAGGGACCCGACGAGACCGTCCGCCTTCGCTGAGGCCAAGGCTGCTTCCAGTGCGCCATCCTGCGCGTTCGGTGCAGCCAGCCGCAGATTGTCGGCGATGGTTCCCGAGAACAACCAGGGCTGTTGCGGAACCGTGCCGACGAGCCGATTCAGCAATGCGGGCGCCATATCCTTGAGGTCGACGCCGCCGATGGTGATGCGGCCTTCGTGCGGATCGTGATGGCGCAGCAGCAGGTTCGCGAGCGTGGTCTTGCCGGCGCCGCTGGCTCCAACCAGAGCCGTGATCGTCCCAGGTTCGAGAACGAGTTCGACGTCTCGGAGCGTCTGGCGCTCCCCGCGCCGAAAGGACACGCGCTCGAAGCGGACAGTGAGGTCTCCCGGAGGATCAAGCCGGCAACCCTGCGGCAGAGGCGGTTCCGCAAGCAGCGCATCGAGACGCGCAAGGACTTCGCCCTGCTGGGCGAAGCGGAACGCGAAGTTCGGCAGCTTGGTGAACAGGCTACCAAGGCTCGGCGCGAACACGACGAAGAGGACGAAGGTGGCAAGATCCAGCGTCCCGCGCGCCAGCAGCCAGAGGCCGAGCGGCAGAACGAAGAGCAAGCCGGAGGTCACGAAGACCTGAAGCAGCGCGTTGGCGCGAAGCACGCGCCGGACCCAGGTCGCGATCACGCCGAGATAGCGCTCGCTCACCTCACGGAAGCGCTCGAGCATCCGGCCGGAATGGTCGAACAGCCGCAAGGTCGGCAGTCCCGCGACGTATTCCGCCGCCTGGGCGGACATGGCGGCGCTGCTCTCGTAATAGTCCCGAGTCAGATCTGCCGAACCACGCGTCATCACGCGGATCGCGACCATGCCGACGATCACGGGGAGCGCGGTCGCGAGTGCGAGGCGCCAGTCGATGGCAAACAACGCGACGATCAGCACGAGCGGCGCCGCGAAATTGGCGGTCGTCTCCGGCACGAGATGGGCGAGTCCGTCCTCGACGCGCTCGACGTCGTCGACGATCAGCCGGCGCAGGGCCTTGGCTCCGTAGCGTTCGGTCACCGCAAGCGGCACCCGAGCGAGATGCTCGGCGATGCGCAGGCGCAGGTCGCGCTGAACGTCGAAGGCGATGCGATGCGAGAGAGCCGTCGAGCCGAGGAATGCCAGCCTGCCGATGACGAGAAGCATCGCGACGAGACCGACCGTCCAGGCCATCCGTCCGGCATCCGGGATCGGTGCTAGCGCCTCGACGATCAGGCGATAGACGCCGAGCTGCCATGCCAGGCCGAGAAACGCGGCAAGCAGTCCCAAGGCTATCGAGCCGGCCATGGCGGCTGGATGCGTACGCAACAGGTCGAAGAGGCGTGCCAAGGTTGCGCCGACGCCATAGGCGGAGGCAGGCGGTTCACCGTCTGCGTCGGCCACGTCCTCGTTCATGACGACAGCCAGAGCCTGGCCTGCGCCAGCGCGTCCTGATCGCCGGCGACGACCTTGTAGGGATAGGGAAGGAAGACCTTGTTCATCAAGGACAAGGCCTTGACCGTGAACGATTTGCGGCGATCGGCATCGGGCTCGACCCGCACCGCGCCGGCACAGAGGCGTTTCTGCGCATCCTTGTTCGCATTGAACCAGGCGCGATAGGCCTTCATGAAGCGCGAGGAATTCTTCGGCATTTCCGGCCCGTGGAACACCAGAACGAAGCGTTCCCCCCGGCCGATCAATGCGTTGAATTCCGCCACGCGCGCGTCGGCTTCTCCATCGGGCACATGCTCGGGCATCCGGTACCGGGCGATCGGCCAGCCGGACAGATCGAAATCGCCGGACGGGGATATGCTGGCAGGGTTCGACATCGGATCTCCGGCTTGGCCTCTGCGCCGCCTATGCGGGAACGGGCTCGTTTCGGGCGCCCCGCTCGGCCCGGGCGGCCGAAGCGGTCAGGCGGGGAACGAGAATGGCGGCCACGAGCGCTGCGAGAAACGCCAGCAGGAAGCAGGCGCCGTAGCCGAAACGCGCCGCAAGAAAGCCGCTGCCCGTGCCTGCGAGAAGGGCGACCAAGGCATCCGCGCATTGGAACAGCGTGAAATCTACGCCGGCTTGCCTGTGCGAGGCATAGCCCATCAACTCGGCATAGACGGTCACGAACCCGAAGGCGCCGATCGCCGTATGGGCTAACGCGAGCCCGGCTAGGAGCCAGGGCAGCTTCAAGCCGAGGCCGGCCACGAGCGCGAATGCGCCGAGAATGGCAGCTTGCGCGAGGATGGCGAGGAGGACCGAATGGGTGCTGCCGATCCGGCGCACGAGATAGCCGCCGCCGAGCGTCGCCAGAATTCCGAGCCCGGCGCCGCCGAACCCATTGACGAGCCCCACGGTCTGGAGGTCGAGGCCGCCATCGATGAGATAGGGCGCGAGCATGCCTTGTCCGAGCCGCTGCCCGATACCGAACAGGGCGACGAGTACGAGGCCGGTTCGGATTCGCGGATCGGCCAGGGCTGCCCTGAGACTCGGCCGATGGGGGCGTTTCAGCGCCCTGCCCATGGCCGGAGCGACCGTGAGGAAGGGGAGCGAGAGGATGACGAGGAGTGCCGCCATCGTGCCGGCCGCCGCCGTCCAACCCGCCCGGGAAGCAATGAGCAGAAACAGCCCGCTGCCGATCGCCAGGCCGATATAAGCGCCCCCGACCTGAGCCGTGTTTCCCCAGCCGCGCTGCTCCTTGGACAGCGTCTCGACGGCGAAACCATCGCAGGCGATGTCGACCGTTGCGGTCGCCAGCGCCGCCAGCAGCAGGCATCCGAGCAGAGGCAAGAATGTCGAGGGACCGCTGAAGGCCGCTGCCGCGAGCGCCGCGGCCGAGCCCGCCATGCCGAGCGCCACGATCCGGGGGGATCGCGGAAGGCCGGATGCCGGCAGCCGATACCGTTCGAGCGCCGGCGACCACAGGAACTTCAGCACCCATGGCAGCAGGGCGAGATAGGTCAGCCCGATCTGGTCGAGCGGCAGGCCGCTCTCGCGCATCACCGATGGCAGCGCCAGGAAGGTGACGCCGGAGACGATGCTCTGCGCGACGTAGAGGCCGCCGATCGCTGCGAGAATGCGGAACGGTCCGTCCATCAGAATCGGTACCGCCAGGACACGCCGACGATGCGCGGCTGACCGATCGTGCTCAACGTCGCCGGACCGTAGGCGAAACTGTAGGTCCGGTAGGTGCGGTCCGTCAGATTGGTGGCGAAGACCTTGAAGGTCGATTCCGGGCTGAAGGCGAATTCCAGCCCCGCATCGAAAGTCGTGAACGAGCCCTGAGAGAAGGTGTTGGCCGGATCGAAATAGGTGCGGCTGACCGTACGCGCCGCACCGGTCAGGGCCATCTGGGCCGGGATCCAGTTCTGGTCGATGGCATAGCGGAAGGCGATGTTGGTGATCAGGTCAGGCGCGTAGGGCGTGCGGCCGCCGGCGATGAATTTCCCTGTTTCGGGGTCGGTGTAGCCGGAGAATTCTGAGCGCCCGAGCGCGGCGGACCCCATCAGGGTGAGCCGGTCGGTCGGCCGCAGAGTCAGCTCGACTTCGGCGCCGGTGCTGGTGCCCTCCGCCGCATTGCGCAGGACCTGGTAGGGGACCTGACCGACATAGATCTGCTGGTTGGTCGACTCGATGCGGTAAAAGGCGGCACTGATGGTCGCCATGCCGTTCAACATGTCGGTGCGGGCGCCGACCTCGTAATTCCAGGCCGTCTCGGGCTTGTAGGCAACGCCGTCGAGCGGGCTCTGAACGGCGTGATTGAAGCCGCCCGGCTTGTAGCCCTGGGACACGAGCGCGTAAACGCGCGTCGTCGGATCGACCTGATAGCCGAGCGAGACCTTCGGCTGGAAGTTGGTGAAATTGGCATTGTTGTCGGTGTTGAAGCCGTAGAGCGGCCCACCGTTGAAGTGGATCGACGACCAGTCATAGGAGACGCGTGCCCCAACCGTGAGGTCGAGGCGGTCCGTCAGGGCGTAGGTGCCTTCTCCGAAGGCGGCGATGCTGCTTGCACCGATAGCGTTGCGCGATCCCAACGCCTGCCGCGTGAACTGGTTATCGAGGAAGACGAGCCCAGCCACCCCCTTGAACGGGCCGCCGCCGTCATAGGCCGCCCGGAATTCCTGGTAGATGTTCTGATAGGTCTCCGGGAAGGAATAACCGAAGATCTTCCGCTGCAGATCGACGTTCTGGAACGAGGTCACGCTCGACAAAGTCACGTCGTTCAGGCGGTAGTTCATGCTCAGCGCGGCGCTCGTCGCTTCGCGGCCGAGGAAGCTGTAGGGGAAGGGTATGACGGAGGAGCGGAAGACCCGGCTCTTCACGTCTGAATCGAGGATGTAGGTCTCCTCACGCGAGCGCAGGGAAGTGTGCGAGGCGAGCAGGGTCGCGTCGAAATCCCCTCCCGTCGGCTCGTAGCGCAAGGCAGCGCGGCCGGTGAGCGAATTGGACCCGTCGATATCGTCGCGGTTCCGGTCGATATCCTTGATCTGCCCGGTGAAGTAGCGGTCCTTGATCCCCAGATCGAGGAACAGCGTGTCCGGCACGAGCACGGTCGTCGTCGAGGTGCCGATCTCGAACAGCCGGTTGGACGCCGTTCCGAACACGTCGACCCGGTTCTCGCGCGGCTTTTCCGTGAAGATGTTGAGGACGCCCGCGAAGGCGTTCAGCCCATAGAGCGTGCCTTGCGGTCCGCGCAGCAGCTCGACGCGCCGGACGTCGAAGAGATCCTGCGCGAGATTGGCCGAGGTCTGCGGCACGCCGTCGACATAGACCTGCACGGCTGGATTGTAGAAGTCCGGTGAGGCAATGCCGCGGACCGTGAAATTCGCATAGGCCTGATTGCCGCGGCTCGCGATGACCGTGTTCGGCAGGACCTTCTGCAGGTCGGTGACGGTCGTCACCTCGCGCTGGCGGATCTCGGTGCCCGACACGGCGCTGACCGCGCCATCGACCTCGTCGAGTTTCTGTTCTCGCTTGTTTGCCGTGACCACGATCTCTTCGAGTGTGGTCGACGCAGCGTTCTCCTGCGCGGATGTGCTGTTGACACTATAGGCGGCAACGAAGATCGCCGACCCGACCATGAGTCGAGTAGTTGAGAGCATTTCTAATCTACCTGCAGGTGGTTCAATATTTTTGGATTGTCATTTCAAGATCGAGCTGATCTTGTCTAACGCGGCCGGTGCGGCGATTGACGGAATCGGTTCGATTCCGACCCGAGCTGATGGAAGACGGGCGGCGTGACTGCGAGGCAACACGACCCTGGATCGGACGGCGCCACGGATGACGGATGGCGCGCCGTCGTGACCGCGGGCTTGGAACGCCTGGGTTGGACGGATCACGCGCGGATCCATCGTCCTGCGGCGGACGTGACGCTCGTGATCATCGATGCGCCGCTCGATCGCGACGTCACGATCGAGCTCGAAGGTCCGACGACGTTCTCGTTGAGCATCTTCCTCGAAGGCAGCGGCACGCTCTCGGTGCGCGGCCTGCCGCCCGTCGAGATCTCGCCCGGAATGGCCGTGTTGTTTGCGAGCGGCGGCCATTCCTCGGGTGTGAACACGCTGCGCGGCGGCCACCAGTTCCGGGTCGTGGACATGCGGTTCGAGGAGAGTTTCCTGATTCGATCGGCTGGCGCCGAACTCGGACCCTCCGGAACCAGCCTCATGCAGGCAGCCGAGGTCGGTTCGAGTGGCGTGTTCCTCGCCGGCTTCTCGGCCTCCCGCGAGATGATCCGGCTGGCCGGCGAGATCGCGGACGCGACCGGGTCCGCGACGCTCGCCGAGCGCCTCGTCCTGCAGGGGAAGGCCATCGCGGTGCTCGGAGCGGCGTTCGATGCGCTCGACCGGACCACCGAATCTGTGAGGTTGCGTCCGCAGGACCGCATCAAGATCGAACGGGCGCGTACCCTCATCGAGCAGCGCTACAACGAAGACTGGACGATCGCCCGTCTCGCCCGTGAGATCGGCCTTGGCGAGAAGCTGCTCAAGCACGCCTTTCGCGCCGTGGTTGGGCGCCCGGTTCATGCGCATTTGACGTCCGTCCGGCTCGAGGCGGCCGGACGGGAACTTGCGGGCGGCAAGAGCGTCACCGATGCCGCTCTGGCCGTCGGATTCACCAACCTCAGCCATTTCAGCAAGGTTTTTCGCGCCGCCAAGGGCGTCAGCCCGAGCCGATATGCACGCCATCGATGAGGGCGGCAGACGATGCGTGTCGGCAAGCCGAGCGGACGCGGCGTACCGGTTCATGCTCGGCTGAATGCCTGTCACGGGATGCTGGCCTCGGGCAACGGCAGTGGCACGTCACCGCGAACGAGGCCGGCTCACGCGGATGCGTGCTTCGGCACCCACCAGGACACCCCGCCCGGCGTGCTTCGCGTGTGACCACGTCCGACGGCAGGTCTCCTGGCTCGCGGGTCGCAGCACCCTCATCGTCTTCCCGGGCGAGGCACCCAGTGACGTCGTGATGAGGAGCTCTCCGCTCACAGTTGCGGGGGCAGCCGCGGAGTTGGAGCAAGCCCCTCACCGCATTCCCGTTTTCATCCCCGAAGGGAACCGTCACGGCCAAGCTAGGCCATACGCAAAGGCACCGTCAATCGCCGGCGAGGCCGAATGGCCACATGGTTGCTTGAAAGGCACATTCCTCACTCGGCCGGTGTGCCGCTTCTGAAGCGGCGCGGGTCGCTCCTTCACCTGCAATCCGAATTATAATATCCGGATTTAATCGTCTACTAGAACCGATCTCCTGCGAACGTTCCTCCGGCCCGCCAACGATCCGGTCATTTCAATCGCCGTCGATTTCCCGGAACGGCCTGCCAACACAGGCGCCTGGCCGCTCCGGCCGGAACTCACAACCATCCTGGCGTCCATCAGCTACCGCGATGCCGAGGAAGACCGAACAGTCCAAGATCACGCCGAAAGAAGCGACATCGCCAGCAAAAGTCGGCTCTTCGGCTTCATGGGTTCTGTTCGTATGAGCATTCCGGCCATGTGCTTCCGAAGTAACGGTGTCGGATATATCTCGATTCCACCTTGACCATGGGAGACGCGCTTTTCTAAGCGTAGCGGTGACGGTTCCCTTCGGGGATGAAAACGGGAACGCGGTGAGGGGTTTACCCAATGCCGTGGCTGCCCCCGCAACTGTAAGCGGATAGCGCTTCGTCATCGCGCCACTGGGGTTGTCAAGCTCCGGGAAGGCGACGCGAGCGCTGCGACCCGCGAGCCAGGAGACCTGCCGTCACCGTGGTCACGCGCGAGCTCGATTGGGCGGGGTTGTCCGGTCGCGGCTGAACCAAAGCTCGGCGAAAGCAGGGCGACGGGGAGACTTCATTCGCCGTGACGCATTAACGCGCGAACGAGGTCTTGCCGTGTCTTCCCTTTATTCCACGCGCCGGCGTGCACGCTTTCTCGCCTGCGCGACGTCCATGACGACGCTCTGCACCTGCGCGACGGCCTACGCGCAAACTGCCCCCGCCTCGGATACGCGTCCGACCACTGCCATCGAGCTCGAGGAGCTCAGCGTCATCGGCGAGCCCGATGGCCTCAATCTGAAGCGGAAATCGCAGACAGGAAGCCGGCTTGAGCTGACGCCGCTCGAAACGCCCGCCAGCGTCGACGTCATCAGCGGCGAGACCGCCCGCCGCCGCGGCCAGAACTCGATCGTCGAAGCGGTCACCCAGAACGCGCCCGGCATGGCGTCGATCTCGCCCGAAAAGTTCGGGACGTCCTTCGCCATGCGCGGGTTCCAGGGCAACAGCTCCGTGATGCAGCTCTACGATGGCACGCGCCTGTTTCCGGGCCGCGGCAACATCACCTTTCCTCAAGACGTCTGGTCGGTCGAACGCATCGAGGTGCTGCATGGCCCGGCCTCCGTCCTCTACGGCGAAGGCGCGATCGGCGGCGTGATCAACGTCGTGCCGAAGAAGCCGTTCTCAGGGCCGATTCAGAATGAAGCCGAGCTATGGTTCGATTCCAACCTGAAGCGCCGCGCCGCGATCGACAGCGGCGGATCGCTCTCACAAGACGTGTCCTACCGGTTCACGGCCTTGGGTGACATGTCGGATGGCTGGGTCGATCGCGGCAACTCCTCGATCATCGCCTTCTCGGGTGCGCTGCGATGGGACGCGAACCCGGACCTGACCTTCACACTCTCGAGCGACTACAGTGATCGCCGGCCGCAACGGTATTCCGGCACGCCGCTCAGGAACGGGTCCATCGACAAGTCGATTCTCGACAAGAACTACAACGTCTACAACAGCCTCCTGCATTTCCGCGATAGCTGGACGCAGTTCCGGACCGAATGGACGCCGACGGACGCCCTGAAGATCACCAACACCAGCTACGTGCTGACCAGTGATCGCGAGTTCCGCAACGCCGATTTCTTCTACTTCGACGTCGCAGGCAATGTCGGGCGCAGCGACTATTCCCACATCCGCCAGCAGCAGCGGCAGATCGGCAGCCGAACCGACGCCCTTCTGCGGTCTGACATCTTCGGGATGAAGAATGAGACGGTGGTCGGCTTCGACGTGAACCGCGCGCATTTCAGCTACGATTCTTACTTCCCGTCGGATTCGGACATCGTCGACCCCAATCTCTTCCCGAATCCGCGCCTGCTCAATCCGGGCTTCCGCTCGAAGATCGATCAGGCCTCTGTCTTTGCCGAAGATCGCCTCTCGCTCACCGAGCAGCTCACCGTCGTGGGGGGCTTGCGCTATGACGTTCCAAAGCTCACGCGCAGCGATCCGACCGGTGCACAGGATACTTATGAGAAGACGTTCCATTCTTTGGGCTGGCGCGCCGGAACGGTCTATACACCGATCCCGGACCTCGCATTCTTCGCGCAATATGCGGTCGGCAAGGATCCGTTGAACATCCCGCTGCTCGACTACGCCAATACTTTCGACGCCTTCAAGCTGGCGACGGGACGCGAGGTCGAAGCCGGCGTTAAGCAGTCGCTGTGGAACGATCGCGTTCAGTGGACCCTCTCGGCATTTGAGATCGTCAAAAGGGACCTCCTAGGTATCGAGCCCGGCTCCTACACGCTCCGGCAGATTGGACAGCAATCCTCGCGCGGGTTCGAGGCTTCGGTCTCGCTCGCGCTGGATCATGGCTGGAAGATCGGCGCCAACGGCACCATTCTCAGGGCCCGCTACGACGACTTCAGCTACATCGATTTCAACACGTTTGCTGTCGTCAACTACAAGGGTAAGCAGCCGCTTCTCGTCCCCGAAATCACCGGAAATCTCTGGCTGGGCTGGAACTTCGCGCAGGGCTGGGAAGTCAATGGCAGCGTGCAATATGTCGGCGAGACCTTCTCGGACTACGCCAACACGCTGAAGCAGAAGCCTTACGCGCTGGTCAATCTGGGGCTGAACTGGCGTCCGACCGCCGACATCAGTGTCGACTTCCGCGTCAAGAACGTCTTCGACAAGGTCTATGTCTCGCATCTGAGACCGGGCACGCGTCCGGACACGTTCACCGACGACGTCATGGCTTTCATCGGCCAGCCGAGAACGGCGGAACTCATCATGCGGTACAGGTTCTGACGAGAGGAGGTGAGGTGTCCGGGGAGCGAAGCAACGCTGCCTTCGCGTGGCTGAGCGACGCCATTGCCGATCCAACCAACGAACTCAGCTTCGGTGCCTTCGGTGCCATCGGGCTGTTTCGACCCGATGGCGAGCCTCCACGCCTCTCATCAGACGAGCGGGGTATCGTCGCAGACATGTCTGCGACGAGCCTTCGTGTCGAGCGTCGAACCAATTTTCACCCGGTGGCCTTCGAAATCCTCAGCTCGGATCCCACCCGTTGGAACCACGGAATCGCACTCTGTCTTCCGGCCGCCGAGGCCATGTCCTGCGAGAGGAGCGTCATCACGAACCTCGGAGCCGATCGGGACGCCATTCGCGTTCAGGACCGCAGCCGAGACCTCGTCGATCTCGGGCTCGCGGTGCGCTTTGCCGATATCTGCATTCGGACCGCCGGCTCGCGGTGTGAAGGACTGGTTTCGGGCCAGCGGCTCACGCCTGTCGATGCGTGCGATCTCGTCGCCCGGGACGATCTCGAATGCATCTTCCTGACCGGGCTGGGCCGGCTCGAGACGCGAGATCCTGGTCGGCGGTTCATCGATCCGCGGCTGATCGGAAGCGGGCGCACACATGCCGCCACGACGCCGATTCCGCCGGGTTTCGTGCCGTGCGGATATGTTTTTCCGTTCAACCCGGCGCGCACCAAAATCGAACTCCCGTTCGATGTGGGCGCGCACCGGCGTTTCCAGATCCTCTTCGCGCGGTTCGGTCCGCCGGAGCTGGTCGCGCTGAAAAAGTTCGTCGAGGCCGAGCTGGCCAGAGGAACAGGTCCCGGCAGCTTCGAACCGCCGCCCGACCGACACTCCCTGGCGTCGCTGCGCGTCACGCTGCGCCAGCACAGGCGGATGTTTCCAGAGCGGGATATCTCCGACTGGCTCGCCAGGTTCGATCGGCCCGCCTTGCGATCGCAAGGCAGTCCGGCATGATCGGCGCGCGCCGGTGGTCTCGCCGATCCGTTCTGCTCGGCCTGGCGGCACTTCCGACGGGGCGCTCCGCTGCTGGGGCACCGGGCTCGCCGCGCATCGCCACGACCGAGCTGGTACTCACCCAGACGGCGCTCGCTCTGGGGCTTCCGCCTGTCGCGGCAGGCAATGTTCCGCTCTATCGGCGGCTCGTCGACGAACCGCTCATGCCGTCGGGCCCGGCCGATCTCGGCCCGTTGAACGAGCCGAACCTCGAGCTGCTCCAATATCTGAAGCCCGATCTCATATTCGCCGCCTCCTGGCAGCGCGTGTCGCAGGGCGCGCTGGAACGCATCGCGCCGGTGCGATGGCTCGATACTTTCGCACTCGACGGGAAGCCTTTGGCCAACGCCTTTCGCCTTACCGAGCGCATCGGCGCCGAAATCGGCCGTGACGAGCAGGCCGCAACTATCGTCTCGAATGCCAAGGCTGCATTTCAACAGGCGCGTCGGCACTTGGCGGATGGTCCGCGAAAGGCCGTCTACATCGTTCGATTTCTCGATGATGGTCGGCATCTCGCCGTGTTCGGCAGAGGCTCCCTCGTGGAGGAAACCTTCGCGGAGATCGGCGTCGAGAACGCATGGCGGGGCACCAGCAATGCGTTCGGCGGAGCCTTCGTGGGCGTGGAGCGGCTTGCGGAGCGGCCGGACGCCGTGGTGCTGAGCTTCGCGCGAACCGGCGTCGACCCCAAAGCTGCGCTCGAATCGCTTTCACGGAACCCGCTCTGGCGCGCCTTGCCGTTCGTCCAGGACGGGCGGGTCATCCCGCTCGCGCCATTCTTTCCGGCCGGAGGTCTTCCCTCGGCCGTTCGGCTCGGGCGGGCCGTCGTGGGCGCCCTGCTTCAGGATTGAAGCGATGGCGGGTCGGCGGGAGGTCGGCATTCGAGCCGAGGTTGCAGGTCCGGCCATGCTGGCGGCGGCGCTGGTGGCGTCGGCCGTCGCCCTTTTCATTTTGAATCTGTCGCTCGTTCCCGCAGGCCTACTGGCCGAGACCGTGAAGGTGTACGGGATCGCGCCGCGCTTCGCCGTGGGCCTGCTCTGCGGCGGCACGCTCGGCTTGGCCGGAGCGCTGTTTCAACAGGTGTTGCGGAACCCGCTTGCCGAGCCGGGAACGCTTGGCGTGTTCGCCGGCGCTCAACTGGCTTTGACGGCGGCCGCGCTCTGGTTGCCGGCATTGGCGCAGTTCGGCTCCGCGGCAGTGGCGTTCTGCGGCTCTATTCTGGCGGCAGCCCTCGTCTTCGGGATGTCGGCCCGTCGCGGATTCACGCCGATCGCGGTCATCCTCGCCGGCATGATCGCCTCCATCTACCTGAGCGCGGCCAACGCGATGCTCAGCCTGTTCAACCATCAGGTGCTTGAGGACCTCTACATCTGGCAAGCCGGATCGCTCGTTCAGAATGATTGGCGCGGCGCCGCGATGGCGAGCGCAAGTCTCGTGCTCGCAGGTCTCGTCTCAGGTTTCCTCGTTCGGCCTCTCGGTCTTCTCGAACTCGGCGACGAAGGCGCGCGTGGGCTCGGCGTTCGACTGGCGGCCATCAGGAGCACATCCCTCGGGCTGGCGATCGCGATGACCGCGACCGTCGCCTCCGTCGCCGGCCCGATCGGGTTCATCGGACTTCTCTCGCCGATGCTGGCTCGAGCCGCCGGGGCCCGCCGCGCCGGCGCCAGGATTTTCTGGAGCGCGGCGATCGGGTCCGGTCTCCTCGCTTGCGCGGACCAGTCGCTGGCTTTGATCCGGCCCATCGCCGACGTTCCGACCGGCGCCGTCGTCGCTGCGATCGGAGCACCGGCTTCGCTCCTCTTGCTGAGGCGAATGCGTCCGGTCGAAGCGGCATTCGTCGCAGGCGTGCCTCGGCAGTTCGAGGCAAGTCCTCGCACCGTGATCGCCGCTCTGCTCGTCGCGCTGACCGTGACGGTTTTCGTCGGGTTGTCGCTCGGCCGGACGCCGGACGGATGGTTCTGGTCGCTCGGCGAGTACCTTCCCTGGCGCGGTGCCCGCGTAGCGGTTTCGGCCGCCGCCGGCATCCTGCTCGCCTATGCCGGCGTCTTGTTGCAGCGATTGACCGGGAACGCGATGGCCAGTCCGGAACTGCTCGGCGTGTCCTCCGGCGCGGCGCTCGGGCTCGTCGGCGTCGCCCTGCTTGCGACCGAACTCGATCGTCTGACCGTGGCGGCCGGCGCTATCGCCGGCGCCGGTACGGCGATCTGCGCTCTGTTCACGCTCGGCCGCCGATCTGCTTACGCCCCGGAGCACATGGTGCTCGCGGGCGTGATGTTGACCGCGCTGCTGGGGGCGGTGAGTTCGGTCATCCTGGCGAGCGGCGATCCCCGTGCGGGGATGCTGCTGCAATGGCTTGCCGGGTCGACCTATCGCGCGACCTTTGACGATGCCGTTTGGGCATCGACAATGGCAGGCATCGCGCTCGTTA
This sequence comes from Methylobacterium sp., assembly GCA_044227265.1. Lineage (GTDB taxonomy): Bacteria > Pseudomonadota > Alphaproteobacteria > Rhizobiales > Beijerinckiaceae > Methylobacterium. Next base: position 64,573 of record JBGAFL010000008.1, on the reverse strand, counting down.
CAGTGCCGCTGCTGGCGCGACCCCTGACGATCCTGCCCCTCGGCGCCGGTTTCACCCAGTCCCTTGGGATGTCCGTGCCGATCGCACGCGTGCTTCTGCTGGCATTGGCCTCCTTGGCGACGGCCATTGCCACCCTCGTCGTAGGCCCGCTCAGTTTCGTCGGCATTCTCGCGCCGCACGCCGCGCGGATGATCGGGCTCACAACTGCTCGACTGCATCTGATCGGCGCGATGATGATCGGTGTGGCCCTCATGGTGTTCGCCGATTGGATCGGCCGAATGGCGGCCTACCCCTGGCAGATCCCCGCCGGATTGATGGGATCGCTCCTTGGCGGGGTCTTCGTGACGCTCGTGCTCGGGCGACGCCGCTTCGGATAGAGGGGCAGCGCCTCACCGGCGGTCGGAAGTGCGAGGCACGACACGCCGGCAGATGTTACGCGAATGCCTTGCGGGTAGCCTTGCCCCTGGGTTGTCCTCACACCGAAGGCAAGCAGAGATGCAAGGTCAGATAAAGGATGCCTATGGCGGCAGTCCTTTCTTGACTTCGATGGCGTCCCATTTGGCTGCATCGAGATCGCCGTCACCCGCGACGGCGCGGCGAGTGCGGAAGTCGTTTGGATTCGACTGGACATTCATGTTGGGAAGCGGATCGGTCTCGCCTATCCGCCCAACAGGCGCTTTCGCTCGATGGCTCGGCGCAGACATGCCGGGCAGAGGCAGTCCTTCTCAGGCAACGCCAGCGCCAATGGCGGCAACTCGTGGCACCAACAGCGGGAATCCACTTCGTCTGTGGTCGAACCGCAGGTGAAAGCGCTGCCGCATCGCCCGCAGCGGAGCTCTCGGATGGACGATTCGGGCGCTGTCAATTCGGTCCCCATGCGATGTCCTCGGCATCGAACCACCCCGTGTTTTTCCGAGGCCGTTTGGTTCGGGTCAAGCGGCGGCCCGCACCTCGCCCGTATGGCGATATGATGGCCTGCCCGGATACGAGCCCGTCGCCCTGCGCGAGCCCATCGGCAGTCGTTCGCAGCAACGGCCAAATCGTATTGTGGTCACGCCGAGGATCGGCGCGCCGACACTGCGCAACTAGACAGCTCCGCTCCTGTAAGAGGCCATCTGCCCATGTCAGAATTCAAGGAAATTGCCTCTAGGACGGAAGCAATTCTGCGGCATGAATCCCACAGATCGTTTCGACCGTTCCGTAAATCGGCAAGACTTGTTGGGATTGACATTCACGGCGTTGACAAGCTTTGCCGCAAGCCCGATGCAAGCCGCATTCGAGGTCTCGCGGTTTCGTGATCGCGAGCTAAGAGGGAATCCGGTGCACCCGCAAGGGTCAATGCCGGAGCTGCCCCCGCAACTGTAAGCGGTGAGTTGCTGCCGAGAACGGTCACTGGTGCCCTGCACCGGGAAGGCCAGGCAGGGACGCGGAGCCGTGAGCCAGGAGACCTGCCTCGATGCCGTAACGTCTCTCGGGCGGGGTGTCCCGGTGGGTCGCATGAGCGATTCCGCCCGCTTGGCGCGTATCGCGCGCGCGTTCCTCATCGAAGCCCTCCCGGCCAGCCCTGGGCTTCACCAATGCCGCGCCTCGTCACCACTGAGTTCGACATCGTCGCGACCCTCGCCTCGAGAGGCGTCGCCGCCGATGAGACGAGGGTGGTGGAGCGCCCGTCCTCCCCCGCCGGCTTCCTCCACGGCTTAGCCTGCGTCGGAGCACTCGGATTCGGCCTGGCTCCGATACCCGCCTGGGCACAGCGCCCGGTCGAAACGCCGAACGAGGTGACGCTCGAAGAGCTTGCCGTCCATGGGAATGGGACTGGAGGCGTGGGCGGAGGCGGCAGGAAAGCCGGCGATGTCCTCCCGACCGATGGCTATCTCGCCAAGCAAAGCGTGAGCGCGACTCGTACCGACACGCCGTTGCGCGAGGTGCCTCAGTCCGTCGTGGTAGTTCCGCGCGAGGTGCTGGAGGATGCTGGCGCGACCCGCGTCGACACGGCCCTCGACCTTGCTGGCGTCGGCCGCGCCAACAACTTCGCCGGGCTCGGCCTGAGCGAGTTCACGATCCGGGGCTTCGCGACGGGAGAGTATTATCGCAACGGGTTCCCGATCAATCGCGGCTATCCGAACTCGCCCGACATCGTCTCGATTGAGCGCATCGAAGTCCTGAAGGGGCCGTCTGCCTTCCTCTATGGGCGCGGCGATCCCGGCGGCACCTTCAACATCGTCTCGAAGCAGCCGATGGCCGAGCGATCCTTCGCCATCGGGACGCAATACGGCAGCTACAACCAGAAGCGCAGCACCTTCGATGCGACCGGCGCCCTCAACGCGGACGGGACGGTGACGGCGCGCATCACCGGCGCGGTCGAGGACAATGGCAGCTTCCGCGATTTCGTGAGCGGCGATCGCTACTATATCGCCCCCGCCATCGCCTGGCAGATGACGCCGGATACCAGGATCACGCTCGATACCGAATTCATCAGCACGTCCACCAGCTTCGATCGCGGCGTGGTGCCGGTCTATGGCGACCTTCGCGTGGTGCCGCGCAACCGGAACATCGGCGAACCAGGGCTGCCCCCGTTCCGGAACGACAACGCGCTCGGCCAGTTGCGTGTCGAGCATAAATTCGATCAGGACTGGGTACTGAATGCCGGCGCGCAGCTATTGGGCGGCAACATCGCGGGCGATGCGATCCAGATGCAGGGCCTTCCGATCGCCGGCCCCATTCGCAACCGCACCTTCGATCACCGCGAACTGACTTGGTCGGACCTCGACCTTCAGATCAATCTCGCCGGCAAATTCGAGACCGGATTCCTGCGCCACACCCTGCTGATGGGGCTCGAATACGATACCTACCGCTATCGCGAAGTGATCAACCGCTCGGTCCCAGGAACCTACCCCTTCGCGCTGGACATCCTGAACCCGCGCTACGGCCAGCCGCTTCCACCACTGACATTCCTCGGAAGCAATCTCCTGGAGAACACCGAAAGCTTCGCTGGATTCATCCAGGACCAGATCGACATCACGCCGCGACTCCATGCGCTGGTGGGGGTGCGCGTCGAGAATATCGATCTCGTCTCGACGACGTATGCGACGAAGGAAGGCACGCTCAACCCGGCCGGCGTCACCACCAATAAGAATGAAACCGCAGCGACGCCTCGTTTCGGCCTGACCTACGACCTGTTCGACTTCCTGTCGGTCTATGGAAGCTACGCGCGCTCCTTCAAGCCTAATACCGGAACGGATCGCAATTTCCGGCCCTTCGATTTCCAGAAGGGCGAGGGCTATGAACTCGGCGCGAAATTCGAGTTGCTCGAGGGGCGCCTGAGCGCGACGGCCGCCCTGTTCGACATTGCCCGCACCAACGTCCTGGTCCCAGATACCGCCAATCAGAACTTCAACGTCGCCGCGGGCGAGATCCGCAGCCGTGGCTTCGACCTTAGCTTCGCCGGCTATCTCGCGCCGGGCTGGAGCGTGTTCGGAACCTACGCCTATGTCGACGCGATCGTGTCGCGCGGCAACGAGAATGTTCCCGCTGGCAGCCAGGTGCCCAACATCCCCGAAAATACCTTCGCACTGCAGAGCGTCTATGAGTTTCAGGATGGCTGGCTGCGTGGACTCGGCCTCGGCGGTGGCGTGAAATTCGTTGGCTCGCGCTGGTCGGGAAGCGCTGCGCCCATCTTCAAGGTTCCACAATACACGATCTACAACCTGATCTCGTATTACAAGATCACCAAGGATGTGCGGGTCTATCTCAATGTCGAGAACTTGACCGACGAAGTCTATTGGGATCGCACCTTCTCCAACCGTTACGCCTATCCCGGCACGCCATTGACGATCCTCGGCGGCGTCGCCGCCCGCTTCTGAAAGCTGATCGGTCACGAACCGGGACGAGGACTGTCGAGGTTCGCGGGCGTCGAAAGTGCAGGACATGAAACTCCCGCTCCTGGCAGCAAGCCTTGTGATCGTCCCTGCCGCTGCCGCTGCCGTGGCCGAGCCGACGCGCTACCCGCTCACGATCGAGAATTGCGGAACCGAGATCCGTTTCGAGAAGCCGCCGCAACGCGCGGTCGGCATCGGCCAGAACAGCACCGAGATCATGCTGATGCTCGGCCTTGCCGACCGCATGGTCGGCAGCAGCGGCTGGATCTCGCCGGTTCTGCCGGAACTTGCCGCCGACAATGCCAAGGTGCCGCGGATCACCAACAATACGCCAACCTTCGAGGCCGTGGTCTCACGCGAGCCGGATTTCGTCGCCGTCCAGTTTGCCTCGGCGATCGGTCCTCAGGGACGGGTCGGGACCCGCCGGCAATTTTCCGATCTCGGCATCGTGAGCTACGCCTCGCCGATCGATTGTGCGGGAGCGACCCCGAACAATGGAAACCGCAAGCGCGACCAACTCCTGCCGATCGACCTGCTCTTCCGGGAGATCGACGAGATTGCGCGCATCTTCGACGTCGGCGATCGCGGGCAGGCGCTGATCGCGCGGTTCAGGGCGCGCGAAGAGGCCGTCCGGCAGCGCGTCGGCGACAGGGCCAGGGACGTCAGCCTCGTCTTCTGGTTTTCTTCCAGCGAAGTGGTCGGCGATGCCTGGGTCGCCGGCCGATACGGTGCCTCGGCCTACATCGCCAAGGTACTGGGCGCGCGCAACGTCATCGAATCCGACGAGGATTGGCCGCTGGTCGGCTGGGAGACGATCGCCGCCGCAGATCCCACGGTGCTGGTGATCGGCACGATGGAGCGTCGCACGCAACCCGCCGACGATCCCGCCATCAAGATGAGGTTCCTGAAAACGGATCCGGTGGTCGGCAAGATGAGCGCCGTCGAGAAGGGACACATCGTCCCGATGGACGCGCAGGCGATGAACCCGACTTTGCGCACCATCCTCGGTCTCGAGGTCGTCGCTGACGCGCTCGAACGGTTCGGGCTGCTCAAGTGAGAGGAGCGCGTGCGGCCGGCTGGGTTTTTGGCCTCGCCGCAATCCTCCTGGCGCTGGTCACGCTCGCCCTTGCCATCACTGCTGGCGTGGCGATCGGCGAGATGCCCATCCCGATGGAGACGATCTTCGCTACGGTGACCAATCGGCTCGGGCTGACCGCCATCGCCCGGCCGCGCATCCAGGAAGCGGTGATCTGGGATTACCGTCTCGCGCGATCGCTGGTCGCCGCCATCTGCGGCGCGGGCCTCGCCCTGTCCGGGGCGATCCTGCAGTCGCTGCTGCGCAATCCCCTGGCCGAACCCTATGTGCTCGGCATCTCCGCAGGGGCCTCGACCGGCGCGGTCGGAATCATGCTGCTTGGGCTCGGGGGAGGGGCGATCTCGCTGTCAGCCGGAGCCTTCGCTGGTGCGCTGGCTGCCTTCGGTTTCGTCGTGCTGCTGTCGAGCGGCCGGCAGACGGCGGACCGGACGATCCTGGCGGGCGTGGCCGCCTCGCAGCTCTTCCACGCGCTGACCTCCTATGTCGTGACCACCTCGGCCAGCGCGGAGCAGATCCGCAGCGTCGTGTTCTGGCTGCTCGGCAGTTTTTCCGGCGTGCGCTGGCCCGAGGTGATGTTGTCCGGCGCGATCGTCTTCGTCTGCCTCGGCATCTGTCTTTTTCATGCGCGCGCGCTCGATGCCTTCACCTTCGGCGAGGATGCGGCCCGCTCGCTTGGGATCGCGGTTCGCCGCGTCCGCCTCGTGCTTCTCGTCGTCACCGCCTTGATGACCGCGACCATGGTCAGCATGGTCGGCGCGATCGGCTTCGTCGGCCTCGTCATCCCGCATGCGGCGCGGTTCCTGGTCGGGCACCGCCATATCCAGCTGCTGCCGGCCTGCGCGGTCATCGGGGCCTTGTTTCTGGTGCTCGCCGACATCGTGTCGCGGATCATCGTCGCGCCGCAGGTCCTTCCGATCGGCGTCGTCACCGCGCTTGTCGGGGTGCCGTTCTTCTCCGTGATCCTCTACCGGGCAAGGAGAGGCGCATGAGCCTTGCCGCGAAGGACGTGTCCTGGCTCGCCGGCCGTAAGGTGATCCTCGATGGCGTCAGCGTCTCTGCCGAAAGGGGCCGGATTCTCGGACTGATCGGCCCGAACGGCTCCGGCAAATCCTCGCTGATCCGGCTGCTGGCCGGCCTCAGGCGGCCGGCTTCCGGCGAAATCCTGCTCGACGACAAGCCGATCGCGGGCTTGTCGAGGCGCCAACTCGCCCGCCGCGTCGCCGTAGTCGAGCAGCATTCCGTCACCGAGGCGCATGTCAGCGTCCTCGATGTGGTCAGCCTCGGGCGGACACCGCATCTCTCCGCGCTGTCGCCCTGGACGGCAGAGGACGATCGGATCGTGGCCGACGCTCTCGCCAAGGTCGAACTGGAAGAGCGTCGCCATCAATCCTGGCACACACTGTCAGGCGGCGAGCGCCAGCGCGTCCAGCTGGCGCGGGCGCTGGCGCAATCGCCGTCCTTCCTCATCCTCGACGAGCCGACCAACCACCTCGACATCCAGCACCAGATCGACATCCTGCGGCTGGTCGCCGACCTGCGGCTGACGACGATCATCGCCATTCACGACCTCAACCTGGCAGCCCGCTTCTGCGATGCGATCGCCGTGCTGTCGGAGGGACGCCTCGTCGCTTCGGGCACGCCGGCGGACATCCTCAGCGAAGGCTTGATCGCCGAGGTCTTCGGCGTGCGCGCGCATGTCTCCACATCGCAGCATCACGGGCGGCTGCACATCCAATACCTGATGTAGGGCTTGAGCATGCAGAACTGGTCGGTCAAGGACGACATCCGCGAATACTGGACCAAGCGCGCCGAAACCTACGATCTGAGCCCCGGCCACGGCATCGCCAAGCTCAGGGAAATGGAGGCTTGGCGAGGCCTGATCGTCCGGCATCTCGGTGAGGGCCAGGGCCGCACGGCGCTCGATCTCGCCTGCGGCACCGGCGTCATGACCATGCTGATGCACGAACTCGGCTTTGCGGTAACGGGCCTCGATTTCACGGAACCGATGATGGCGCGGGCACGACGCAAGGCTGAAGAGGCGGAGGCACCGATCGGCTTTCTGGTCCGCGATGCAGAGGCGACCTACGAGCGCGAAGCGAGCTACGACGTCATCATCGCGCGGCATCTCGTCTGGACGCTGGTCGAGCCGGAGACCGCTTTCAAGGAATGGTTCCGGATTCTGAAGCCCGGCGGCCGCCTGCTGATCATCGACGGCGATTTCGTCCGCAGGACCTGGCTCGAGCGGCTCATGCCGGTTCTCGACAGGGTTCTGGGCAAGAGAACCGACGGGCATAGCCTGCTGACCCCGGAGCAATGGCAGGCGCATCACTGCATCGTCGAGCAGGTCCATTTCCGCGAAGGTGTCAGGTCCGGCGACGTTGTTCGCCTGTTCGAAAATGCGGGTTTCGAAAATCTCGTTATCGAGACCGATCTTCGCGAAATCCGAAGAAGTCGCGGTCTTTCGACCTTGTCGAGAGCATCATTTCTCTCTGTACTTCAACACCGCTTCGCAATTTCTGGGCAAAAATAGATATATTGGCAATATTATTCGATATAATCTTTTCGAGTGCATCACAAAATAGAAAATTCTGAATTCTCGATAGAAAATTGAAAATCTTACACCTTAGGCGACCGGTCTGCGGCTTCTCTAAGATAGGTTAGTTGAATAGAGACTCGCAAGCGGGCCCACCAAAGGTTTTGAGACCGGATACATCAGCCGATCTGACGACGAAATACAGACATGTGTTACTTGGCGAGGCCGCCAAGCGGCGGTGTCGAGAGCTGCGATGTGAAATCGCGCAGCCTTACGAGAGAGCCGTACACGCCAGGATGATCAGATGAACGTGTCCGCCGTCCAGCGGATCGATCCGGCTTCGAGCCGTAGCCTGAATCCACGCCAGCCTGTGTCGTGAGCGGCCGATGGAAGGCAGCCTCGGGCCGAAGCTGCCAGCTTGTATAACGGGCGGCTGCAATCCATCGACCTGGAAGAGGTGAGGCTCGGCAGCGCCAGTGTCGATCTCGTGGTCGGAGCCAATCAACACGCATGATCATGTAGAGTTCATGGGATCGGGCAAATCGAGTGGCTGAAGATGTGCGCGGCACTGCCAACGGATTTCTGCCGTAGAACTGACAGCTATCCATGTGGCCGTAATACAGACGCCGCGCACAGCAAATGGCGTGCCGAACCAGATTTTTCCTGCTCACCCGAGGTCAAACTTTATAGTGTGCTGCCTTTCAGCGCGACGGCGGATGAGAACTACAGCTTCACCCGGAACACCGCGCCGACGAAGAGGGGTTCGCCCTGCCTTCCGACGTAGCCCTGCCCGTCGAGTGTGCCACCGAACGCACGGGTAAGATAAGCTTGATTCAACAGGTTCCTGCCGAAGACAGACACGTCATAATTGTCCCAGGCATAGCCAACCTTGGCATTGAGCAGGCTGAACGGCCCCTGCCGAACCTGGTTGCTGAAGTCGAGGAAGTACTCGCCGATGAACTGGTTATCGACGCGGATATAGACGCCGTTGGAGAAACGGTAATCGGTGCCGATCGTCGCGGTATATTGCGGCACATAAGCCGGGCGTGCGCCGACGAAGGTTCCTCTCGCTCCCGGATCGAGTTTGTCCACTTGCGCCTCGACGTAGCCGACGCTGCCGAACAGGCTCCATTCCGGCGTGACGCTCCAATTGAGGTCGGCTTCGAAGCCCTGACTGTGCGAGCGGCCGATATTCTGCAGCACGGCCACGTTCGGCCGAACCAGCAACGCGAACTGCTCGTCTTGAAGGTCGATGTAGAAGGCGGACAGATTGGCGACCACGCGGTTCTCGAACATCGCCGCTTTCACGCCGACCTCGTAATTCCACATGTATTGGGAATCGTAGGAGACGTTGGCATTGGGCGCGTTGTAGGTCTGGAAGCCACCAGGCTTGTAGCCGCGTGAGATGGTCGCGTAGGTCGAGATCTCGGGTGTCCAGCGGTATTCGAGCGCGAATTTCGGCAGTAGCGCCTTGAAGTCGCGCGAACCCTCCGTGGTGCCGCCCGGATAGGTTCCCGACGGCATGACGTAGGCGGCCCCGGAATTGACGCCCTTGGTGACGTAGTCGTAGCGCAGGCCGACGGTCGCGAACAATTGGTCGGTCAACCCGTAGGTCGCCTGCCCGAAGACCGCCGCGTTATTCTGGCCGATACCGACCGCGCTCAGCGACGCGGTTGGCTCCTGAACGCCGAAGAGCGGCGGAACGATGTAGAAATTGTCGCCTGTGAATTGGTTCTCGCGCGACACATAGGTGCCGAGGAGCCACTTGAACCGGTCGCTTTCCGGCCCGTCGGAGGCGATGCGGAATTCCTGGCTCCAGCTCTCGTTGCGCTTCTGCGCTCGATCGGTCGCTAGCGGCAGGCCTGTATAATCGACATCGAGGAACTCGACCGAACGCCAAAAGCGGTGCGCGGAGATCGAGGTGAGGCGATAGCCGTCGCCAGTGTAATTGGCGTCGAGGATCTGGCTGAAATCGTATTGCTTGGCGCTGCCGGGCAAGTCGGCCATCGACTTCCAGGGATTGACCTTCAATGAGGAAATCGGCGCATAGGTCGCGAACCGGCCGTCGTAATTGAAGCCGCTGATGTTGAGATTGATGTCCCAATCCGGCGTCGGCGTCCAACGGAGTTGGGCACGGCCGAGAAAGTCGTTCCGTGTCTCGGCCGCCTGGTTGAGGAAGGTGTTCGTGATGAACCCGTCCGAATTGAGCTTCGAGCCCGTCAGGCGGAAGGCGAGCGTGTCGCTGATCGGGCCGCTGACATAGCCGCGCTCCTGGAAGGTCGCGAACCGGCCGACCGTGAAATCGGCGCCCGATTCCCAATTGAAGCTCGGGCGTTTGTTGATGATGTTGATGGCGCCGCCGAGCGAGTTGCCACCATAGAGCGTTCCTTGCGGTCCGCGCAGGACTTCGACGCGCTCGGTGTCGAAGAAATCGAGGTCGTAGCCGCCGCTTCTCTTCACACCGTCGACGAACAGGCCGACCGTTGGATTGGCGAAGTCGGCATTAGCCGAACTGACACCGCGCATGTTCAGGGTAGAGGCATCGCCGCGCCCGCCGGTCTTGGACTGGAAGAAGTTCGGCGTCTGCTTGGCGACATCGTACAGGTCGCGGATCTCGCGCTTCTGAATCTGTTCTTCGTTGAACGCGGTGATGCTGATCGGGACGTCCTTGGGATTCTCGGCGCGTTTCTGCGCCGTCACCACGATCTCTTCGAGCGTGACGGCGCTGGAATCGGGCTGCGCCTGGGCCAATGCGTAGGTGGGAAGCACCAGGGCAGTGGTCGCGAATAGGAAGAAACTGGTACGCATGGATGGTCCGCCCGCTCGATAAGGTCGGTTTGGAATACGTGTCCATGGAAATTCTGGTCAACCAAGCTAGAGCAGAATCCGGCTGGTTTTTATTGATGTGTGCTTTTCATGTTATTGATAAATGCCGATTAAGAGTTCTATATGTAATAATTACAAACTAAAAAACAACTTGAGCGAGCAAAATTAGCGGAGGAAATTGTTGATTTAACTTGAGATACGTCTCAAAATTTTGAATTCATTGCACGAAATTGAGGCGTATGATCTTGATCGCACGCTTGGCGGCGGGAAGGTTTCCGACGAGTGCGAGCCAGCGCCAACGGTGGCGGGCGAAGGCAAAATAGGACCATTCCCCCACGAACTTGATCCGCCTGTCCCAGGCTTCCATCTCGCGGCCGTCATCGATACCCCAGACGAATTGAGCACTCGTCTTGGAGACCACGTCGTGGCGATGCGTCAGCTCCGCCCGGCGCCGCGACAGGGCTTCGATCAGGATCTCGCCGCCCGGGAACCGCTCGGCCAGGGCGGACATCAGCCGCTTCAACTCGACTTCCGGCAGATACATGAACAGCCCCTCGGCGACGAAAAGCGGGGGCACGCCCGTCGGAATCCGGTCGAGCCAGGCGAGGTCGAGCACGGAGGAGGCGATGCTCTGGTGGCGAGCATCGTCGCTGAAGAAGGCCGAGCGCAGGCGGATCACGTCCGGCAGGTCGAGATCGACGAACCGGGCGAGGCCGTTATCCAGACGGCGCGAGCGCGCATCGAGGCCGCAGCCCAGAATGACCACGATGCCGTTCGGCCGCTGGTCGAGATAGCGCGCCACCTCGCGGTCGAGAATGCAGGTCCGCACGGCGATGCCGAGCTGCGATTTCCAGCCCTTCTCGAAGCGCCCGAAATCATAGGCCAGAGCCTGCAGGATGCGGATCGCATAGGGGTCGCGCAGGATACCATCCCGGCGGCGCGTCTCTAGCGCGCGTGCCCAGAGCGGGATCAGCAGGGTTTCCTCGACACCGCTGAGGCCGGGCGCGGATGGCGTGTCGTCGGGTTCCGCGACCGACGCGGAAGGGGTGGCGGTCATCGCGATCCTCATGAAAGGGCGGGCCGATCGGCCATCGCCTGCAGAGCGGGCTCTTCCGCCTGACGCTCGCCGATCGGAATGGCGCGCAGGATGAAGGCAGCCGTGGCGAGGCCGAGGCCGGCGAGCAGGCAGGCGAGCAGGAAATGCCCCGAATAGCCGAAGGCGGCCACGCTGTATCCGCTCACTGCCGAACCGGCGATCGAGACGAGATTGCCGGTAGCAGCCTGCAGGGTGAAATCGGTCGAGGATTGCCCAGGATCGCACAATTCCATCGAGACCGAATAGAGCGCGACGAAGACGAGGCTGACCACGAAGAATTGCAGCGCGACGGTGATCAGAATCAGCGGCAGCGAATTCGTGCGCGTCGCGACCACGGCCCAGAGCAGAGCGAGCACTGCAACCTGCGCCGCACCGAACCACAGGATCGCGCGGCGTTTGCCGATCGCCTTCAGCGAGAAGGCCGCGCAGGCACTCCCGGCAATGGCAGCGGGGATGCCTCCGGCAGCGAGAAGCCAGGCGATGTCGCTAGCGGAGAAACCTAGGTCGACGAAATAGGGCAGCATCATCGCGCCGCCGAAACCGTCGCCGATCCGGTAGAGCACGATGAAGAGCAGCATGAGCCGCATCTCGGGCCGGGCGAGCGCGCGCAGCAGGCTTGGGTGCTGAGCGCCTTGTGTCGCATGGCGCTCGGGTTCGGGCCGGATCGCGACGAGCAGGCTGGTGGCCAGGATGAGAAGCGCGACGCAGCCGAGCGCCTGTGTCAGGCCGAGTTGCGCCTGAAGTGCGAGGATGCCGGCGCCGCCGATCAGCAGGCCGATCCAATAGGCGCCGATCTGGATGCCGTTGCCCCAGCCATGCTTGTCCGGCGGCAGGGCGTCGACCGCATAGCCGTCCGTCGCCGTATCCTGGGTCGCCGCCATCGCGCTGGCGAACAGGGCGAGTCCGCCAAGCGCATAGAGGGCGCTCGTGCTCGATCCGATATCCGACACGGTACAGAAACCGACCGCGAGCAGCGCGGCAGCCAGCAGACATTGGCAGGGGATGATCCAGCTCTTGCGCCGCCCGAGCCCCGGCAGATGCCAGCGATCGACCAGCGGGCTCCACAGGATGTTGAGCACCCAGGGCAGGAACAGGAGATGCGCGAGGCCGATCGCCTCCACCGAGATTCCCGACTCGCGCAGTAGCACCGGAAAGGTCCGGTTGAAGAAGCCATGGGTGATGCCTTGCGAGGTGTAGAGGCCTGCAAGAACGAGGCAGAGCGAGGCGGTTCCACCCCAGAAGCCGGAAGCGGCGGATTTCATCGGGAGGCTCATCCTCACAGACTCCGGGCCTGGACGAGCGCCCAGGCGACCAGCCCGGCCGACACCGCGAGAAGCAGGGCACCGCGCCATTCGATCATGCGCGGCGTCCGCGCGCGGTAGGCATCGTAGGCGGCGGCATGGCGGCGCCGGAGGATCGCTTCATCGATCGAGGCGAAGCTCTCGTTGATCGCGTAATAGATCGGGAACAGGAGAATCGTCTGGACCGCGCCGAGCGCCATCGCCGCGCCGAGATGCGCGAGCACGTCGGCCATCAGCATCGGGTGCCGGACGATCCCGTAGAACCCATCCGTGAGCAGGCTGGACGAAGCGAAGAAATTCTCGCCGGTGACCGTGAGATTGCGCATCCCGATCCTGCTGCCGATGGCGAAGAAGACGAGGAAGAGCAGCAGGCCGAATCCGGTCACGAGCAGTCCGGCGGGGCTCGTCGGTTCGCCCCTCAGCCAATCGATCCAGCCCGGAATGCGTGGCTGGCTCGTGAACGGCATCGCGTACCAGGCGAAGGAGGCGAGGATGCCCGAGATGTAGAGATAGCCCGGCAGCGAATTCGAACCCGAAGGCGGGCGCCGCCCGGCCAGCCACGCGCCCGTTGCGTAGGCGGCGAGCGCGGCGAGGGAGCGGTCTCGACACTCATGGCAGAACGGCTCCTGCAGCGCGTGCCTGAGGCTCGAGCGTATGGAGCTGATAGAGCTGGCTCATGCCCTGCGGCAGGCGAAAGCCGCCGAGCCGCCCGAGCAGACGCGGATGGCGATGCACCAGCACGTCGCGCATCGCGGAAAACAGCGATTGCCGATCGATCGCGAGCCAGCCGGAGGCTGCGTGATAGGCGACTGGATCTTCGGGCGCATCCGTCATGCGCAAGGTCGCATCGCCCGTGTAGCGTTCCGGTTTGCGGTTGTCGTAATCCGTGCCGCGCCGCGAGAGCGCATCGAGCAGGAGCACGGAGCGCGGCGCCTTGCGCTTCAAGGCCTCAAGCAAATCGGCACGCACCGAGCCAGGAAGAAAGTCGACCAGGCCTTCGGCGATGATGACGACCCGGTTTTCTGTGATGGGAAGGATCTCCGAGAGGGTTTCGCGCACGGCGACGGGCTGGAAATCGGTTCTCCCATAGCGATCCGCGAAGGGGGATTGCGCGAGCAGGAGCCGTTTCGCGTCGAGCACGTCAGCCGTGTCGAACTCGACGAAGCGCGAGACCGCATCCGAGGCGGTCTCAGCGCGCCTCAGCCGACGCGCATCGAAGCCGGCGCCGAGCGACCAGATTTCGATCCTCTCGCCGCTCCGTCTTGCGCGCTCGATCTGCGCGCGCAAGGCGAGGTCGATACGCCAGGTCCGGGCGACGATGCCGAGCTTGAGCGAGCGGTCGAGGCCGGAAAAGCCGGGAGCGTGGCCGTGAGACGCAATCAGCCAAGTCGCGAAGTCATCGACGAATAGAGGATTGCGGCGGGCGCTCTCCAGCGCGCGGCAGCCTGCATCGAGCCAGGCGGTGCGGCCGAGCGCATTGAGCCGCGCGAGCGCCGAAGCGGCTGGGGAAGCACCCGTCATGGGTTCGTCTCCACGGAAAAACTCACGCCGGCCTCGTTGAGCGAAGACAGGAAGGCAGCCGGATCGACAGCATCGCCGAGGGGATGCGCGCCCGGTTTCAGGCGGCCTTGGAGGAGGAATTCGACCGTCCGCGCCGCGACCAAAGCGGTGATCCAGAGGTTGCGGCGCTCAATCAGCTCGCCACGCGCAAGAACCGATCCCGCCTCATCGCGCACGCTCACGCAGAGCATGCCGATCGGCCCACTCGGGCCGGCATCGCGCGCGATCGCGTTCCTCAGCATCGCGACGGCCCGTTCGCGACGGCGCAGGAAGAAGCCCTTGATCGCCAGCACGGTCAGCATCGTGCGCAGGCTGAGCAGCCCGAGTGCAGCGACGACGCGCAGATCCGGCCGCTCGGCGGAAAGCTGCGCAAATTGCCCGTTATAGACGCCGAAAGCCCGCTCCGGCCCGATCGGCTCGGGGAAGGCGACGCGGCGCCCGGCCCCCCAACTCGGAACCTCTCTCCATGCGCCGTTCTCGAACCAGCCGGAGCCGCCATGATGTTCGAGGTGCCAGATCATGTCCGACACCGAGCCCTCGCTCCAATCATCGCGCGCTCCGAAGCCGAGCTCGACATCGCGCGCGCGCCGGCCCGTGCGCTCGGCCTCGGCAAGGACGTGGCGTGTGAAAATCTCGGAGAGGCCCGGCATCCAGCCGGCCGAGCCGACAAAGATTTTGCCCGCTTTGGTGAGTTCGTCGTTCCAGGGCCGGATCAAGGCGAGCAGCGCATCGTAGCCGCCGAGATCGACGAAATGGGCGCCGACGATCCGGGCGATCCGCGCCGCTGGCTCGCTCGTCATCCAGGAGGGTGCAGCGGCGTTCAGCACGACATCGCAATCGGCGAGGTTGCGCACGGCTTGGGAGATGTCGGGATCCGACAGGTCGAGCGCGCGCGCCTCGGGCAGGCGATCGGCCGAAAAACTCCATCGTTGCGCGAGATCGCGCGCCATCGCCTGGGCACCATCGAGATCGCGCCCGACCACGACGAGCCGGCAGAAGCTGCGTTCGGCGAGCATCGGCAGCAGCAGCGCACCGATCGCCCCGCGCCCGCCGATGATCGCAACGCGCGGCCAGGAGCCGGCCCGCTCCGAATTGGCCGGAACCTCAAGCGGCATGCCGAATCTCGATTCCGGCTGCCTTAAGATCTACGTCGAGTTCGCGCCGATCAACCGGCAGGCCGAGCCCGATGGCGCGCACCCCCGCAGCGGTTTCGCGGCCCCGGCTGAGATGCGCCTTCGCCATCGCCGCCGCGAAGGCCGCCGTCATGCCGAAGGTGGTCGTGCCGGTGGCGAAGACGGTGAGGCCGGCCCCAGCCTGACCGGGCAGCGCGCGCACGGCCATCACCGAGCGATCGAGATTGCCGGGCCGAGAACGCGAGCGGCCATGCATCGCGTGGAAGAAGGGTGCGAGAATGCGTGCCACGCGATCCGAGCGCAGGATCGCGTTTCGCCGAAATACACCGACCATTCCGGTCGGCATGCCCTGGAAATGGATGCGGTAATCGATCGCGCCGCGTGGCGCCGAAGCGCCGCGTGCTTCGAGCAGCGCAGACTCGGCCGAGGAGCAATGGATCGCGGCCAACTCCCCCGGCAGGGTCGGGAAGGCGAAATGCGCCGCGGAGGAACGATCGTCGGCTCTAACCGCTATCTCCTCGCCGTTCGCAACCTCGAAAACCTTCGGGCCGAAATTGGCGATCATGGTCCGCGTCGCGGCGACGCCCGAGGGCTCGTTGCCGCCGGCAAACAGCCGGACCTCATCGTCGAGCAGGACCGTGCTGAGGCCGGGATTGAGCCCCATGCCGGTCAGAACGCGGGTGCCTGCCTGTACGGCAAGCTCATCGAGCGCGAGGATGGCCCGCGACGCGGCCGGGCTGTCGTTCACGTCGATGCAGTCGATCCCGGCCGCGATGCAGAGGCGATGGGCGCGGTCGAGCATCTCGTCGAAGGGGCCGAGCGCGAGAATCGCGAGATCGAACCCCTGCAGCACCGCGATCGAGAGCGGATCGGGGCTCGCTCGTCCCGCATCCACCGCGATCGCGCCATCCGCACCGGGAGGGCGCAGCGCATCCGGGGCGTTGCGCGAGGCCACGACGATTGTTGCGAGCGGCATGAGCCGACGCAAAGCCGCGACGACGAGGCGCCCGGTTCCCCCGCCGCCGCCGATCACCACGATCCGGGAGGTTTCCCAATCGGGTCTCAACACTCGGATCGCAGCCGGGGCCTGGACCGCGATGGTCATGCGACGCTCTCGGCGTCGGCTTCGTTGAGGATCGCGTCGATCGCCTCGTTCAAGGCGCCCGCGAAGGCTTGCGGGTGGGTCTGCACCATGAGGTGCCCGCCCTCTCGCATTGTGACGAACCGGCAACTCGGGAAGCAGCGCCGCCAGGATTCGTTGAATTCGTGGATATAGCCATATTCCTCGTTCTGCCCGGTCAGCACGATGCTGGGCAGTCCGAGGATCGGTTGGTTGCCGAACTCGTAGTCGCGCAGGGCCTCGACCGAGACCTTGAACAGGGTCCAGTAGCGGTCCTGTTCCTCGCCCGTCATGTGCTGGAGGAGCGGTGCGTAGATCCGCTTGAGCCGGCGCATGTTCTCGGGATCGTCGAGGCCACCGGCCAAGGCGTCGCGGCCATAGGCGATCTCCTTGGCGCCTGGAGGTGTCGCGCCGGTCAGCACGAGCCCGGCGAGCGGCAGCTTCTCCCGCTCGGCCCGCTTTGCCAAAGCATGGGCGACATAGCCGCCGAAGCAATAGCCGAGCAGAATCGTCGGTACGTCGGCGGCCTCGCGGAGCGCACCCATGAACCCATCAGCCAGCGTGTCGATTGCTCCGAGCGGGGGGCTGCGCCCGTCGACGCCCGGATACTGAGCCGCGAGCACCGCGACGTCGTCGGGCATCCGGCTCGCGAGATCGCGGAACATGAAGGGGCTGCCGCCCGAATAGGGCAGGCAGACAAGGCGCAGCCTCGGCCTCGTCACGCCGCGCAGCTCGACCATCTCGAACGAAGCCGGAGGCGCGCTGGCCGCGAGGCGTTCTGCGAGCGCCGCGACGGTGCCGTGGCGGAACATGTCCTGCAATCCGACCTTCAGCCCGCTCTCGTTGAGCCGGGCAATCAGCCGGATGGCGCGGATGGAATCGCCGCCGATATCCCAGAAGGAATCCTCGACCCCAACCCGGTCGAGATCGAGCACCGAGCGCCAGATCTCCGCGATGCGGATTTCGAGACCGGTGCGCGGGGCGATGAAGGCCCGGTCGAGATCGGGCCGCGAGGCCTCGCCGCCGGCCGGCAGGGCCTTGAGATCGAGCTTGCCGCTCGGGGTCAGCGGCATGGCATCGAGCCTGCGGAAGGCGCCGGGCACCATGTATTCCGGCAGCCGCTCCGCGCAATGCGCGCGCAGATCCGCGGCCGACAATTCCCCGTCACCCTCGGCTTCCACATAGAAGGCGGCGAGCGCGGACTGGCCGCTGCGCTCGTCCTGCCGGAGCAATGCGGCCGCCGACGCGACACCGGGATGGGCCTGCATCGCCGCCTCGATCTCACCGAGCTCGATGCGGTAGCCGCGCAGGTTGACCTGCCGGTCGTTGCGCCCGAGGAACTGGATGTTGCCGTCATCCAGCCAGCGGGCCATGTCGCCGGTGTCGTACATGATCTCGCGGCCGGGCCCGCCGTCGAAGATATCCGGCACGAAGGCGCGCGCCGTCTGCTCGGGCTTGCGCCAATAGCCCTTGGCGACGCCGTCGCCGCCGATGAACAGCCGCCCAGCGACACCGATCATGCAAGGCTGCCGGTCGTCGTTGAGGATATACATCCGGGTGTTTTGAATCGGCTTGCCGATCGGCACCATGGTCAGCGCGCAGCGGCCGTCACGCGTCGGGATCGGGAAGAAGGTCGAGGCGACCGAGGTTTCGGTCGGGCCGTACTCATTGACGATCTCATGGGTCGGATAATGTGCCAGCCACAGATCGATATCGGCGGGATTGATCACCTCGCCGCCGAGCAGGATCCGCATGTTCGGCACGAAGTCGGGCTTGTCGGCCAGGTATTGCAGCGAGGCTGCGAGAATGCCGAAATGCGAGGGCGTGACGTTGAGGAGCGAGATCCGCTTCTGCGCGATGAAGGCGAGCAGGCTCGGCACCTCGCGCGTCTCGTCTTCCGACAGGATGTCGAGGCTCGCGCCGGTGATGAGCGGCCCCCAATTGCTCGCCAGCGTCATGTCGAAGGAGGGCGAGGTGACGAGCGCGAAACGCTCTTCCGGCCCCCGCGCAAAAGTCCTGACGACGTAGTCGATGAAGTTGCCGAAGGCGCGGTGCGTGATCATCACGCCCTTCGGCTTCCCCGTCGAGCCGGAGGTGTAGATCATGTAGGCGAGATCGTCCGGGCTCGGCACCTCGGCCGGTGCGCTGGCCGGATAGGCCGAGAGATCGGAGCGCCGGTACAGGCTCCTGCCCCCCGTCTCGACGGAAGGCTCTTCATTGCCGAGCAGCAGCAGGTGCTTCAGCTTCTCGCAGGCCGGTAATCCGCGCTCGTCGCTGGCAAGGCTCGCCAAGGCGCCTGGCGAGAGGACGAGTACGCTCGCCTCGCAATCGGCGACCATGTAGGCGATACGATCCGCCGGATAGGTCGGATCGACCGGCACATAGGCGGCGCCCGCCTTCATCACGCCGAGCTGCGCGACGATGAGATCGATGCTGCGTGGCAGCGCAAGCGCGACGAAGGAGCCGGTGCCGACCCCTCGCCCGATCAGGAATTGCGCGATCCGGTTGCTGGCCTCCTCGAGCCCGCGATAGCTGAGTTCCTCGCCCGCAAAGGTGAGCGCGATCTTGTCGGGGCGCGCCGCGCCGGCTTCGGCGATCCAGCGCGGCAGGGTGGTGATCGGATAGGCGCGATCGGTATCGTTGACCTCGGCGAGAAGGGCGTGATGCGCCGCACTCATCGCCGAGACGGAACTGAAGGGGCGTGCCTCCGTATCGTCGTCCGCGATCGCGGCGGCGAAATCGGCGAGGATCGCGCGATACTGCTCCGCCAGGGTCGCGATGAAGCGCTCGTCGAACAGGTCGCGAACGTAGTTCCAGTCGAGATGCCAGGTCTGCGGCCCGATAGTGTAGAGGACGAGGTCGATCCAGGTCCCCGGCGCGCCGGTATGAACGCGCGGCGGGCCCGCATGCTTCAGGGTGCGCAGGACGAGATCGTCCTCGTCGACGAGATTGATCGAATTGCTGAAGATGATCGAGCTCATCGCACCCTGGATGCGCTCGCGCTGCGCGATCTTTCTCGACAATTCGATCGAGGAGACCGGGTGGGATAGGAGGCGGCGATTGAAAGCCTCGATCCGCCGCGCCATCTCGGCGAGTGGCTCCGAGGAATTCGTCTTCAGCCGCACCGGCATGATGTCGATGAAGCTGCCGATCACAGTCCGCGCTGCGGGCAGGTAATGCTCGCGGTTGAAGATCGGCATGTTGACGATCAGGTCGTCCTGATTGCCCCAGAGATTGATCAGCTTGAACAGGCCGGCGAGCAGCAGGGAATTCAGGCTGATGTCGGACTTCGATCGGCACCAGGCATCTATCGCCCGCATCACCTCGGGATCGGCGAAGTCGTGATGGGTCGCAAAGCGAACCTGTCCGAGCATGGCCGGATTCGCGCGCATCGGCAGCGAAAGCTTTGGCGCGAGATCGCGGTAGAGGCCGAGATGCATCTCGAGATTGGCGGCATATTCCTTGGTGCGCCGCCGCGCCTCGGCGAGATCGACGTAATCTGAGAACCGCGCCTTCGGTGCGGCCGGATAGGCGGAATCAGGCTCGCCGAGCACGATGCAATCGTAGATGCGGAACAACTCGCGCGAGAGTTCGAGGAAGCTGAAACCGTCGATCAGCATGTGATCGACATGGATCGTCACGCTGCTGCTCGCCGGCCCGAGCCGGATCGCCCGCGCATAGAAGAGCGGTGCGGTTCCAAGGTCGCAGCGATGGTCGTGATCCTCCTCGTCGATCGCCGCCAGACGCGCGCGCCGATCCTCAGGCGATAGGCCGCCGATATCCTCGAAGCGCGCGGCGAAGGGCGGCAGGGAGCGGCGGATGCGCAGGCGCGGTGCATCCCCGCTATCATCGATCTCGGCGCGCAACAGATCGTGGCGGCGGATCAGCTCGTCGAAGGCGGCATCGAGCGCCTCGCGCTTCAAATCCCCCTCGAAATCGAAGCGATAGACGATGTAGCAGCTGAGGCCGGTCGGCTCGTTCCGCATCACGCTGTTGCGGTGGTAATAGAGGGTCTCCTGGAAGGGCATCAGCGCGAAGGTGCCCGTTCCCTCCTTGCGTTGTTTCGCGGCGATCTCGCGCCCCATCTCGCGCAAGGTCGGCTTGGCCAGCGCCTTGCGCGCGAGATCGGCATCGCCGAGCGTCTCCCGCAGATCCTCCGCGAAACGCATCGCGCAGCCGAATTCGCTGGCGCGCGCAATCAGGGTCTCGGTGACGCCGAGGCTGTCGCGATCCTCGATCGCGAAGGCATGAGCGGCCATGTCGCGCAGCAGCACTTCGAGATCGCTCGACGGCTGCGCGCAGGCCCCGTTCCGCAACAGCCCGACGAGATGGTCGCGCTGTTGCGCGAAGGTCGGCAGGCGGAACGGAAAATCGACCGGCAGCTTGCGGCTCAAGCCATCTTCGAGACGGGCAATGAGACGCATCGCCTTCAGGGAATCGCCGCCGAGCGCGAAGAAGGACTGCTCGGCGAGCGGCTCGGCCACGCCCAGCCCGAGCACGTCGCGCCAGATCTCCGTCAGCGTCGCAGCGAGCGTGTCGGCAGTGATGGGCGAGGCCGGCATGGAGGTCATCGTGGACGGCTTTCCGTAACGTGCGTGGGTCTCGGGGGATGGGAGGCGAGCGGCTCCGCTCGTCGGCTCCTGGCGCGCGCGCCAGGCATCGAGGGTCGCCTGGCGGCGGACCTTGCCGCTCGAGGTTCGCAAGACCTCGCTGCCCTTGATCGGGGCGAGCCGGGCGATCGGAAGGCCGGCGAGGGCCGAGACATCCGCGCGCCAGAGTTCGAGCATGACCGGGCTCGGCTCGGTCGACCTGTCGGCGAGGACCAGAAAGACGAAGACCTCATCCTGCCGCGTAACCGGATCGATCGCCGCGCAAACGATGACGGTGCGGGCGACGTCGGACAGGAGGCGGGCCGCGATCTGCTCGACGTCGTGCGGGTAGACGTTTTGCCCGTTGCGGATGATGACTTCCTTCGCCCGTCCCGTAAGGTAGAGACGCCCCTCTTCGTCGCGAAAGCCGAGATCGCCGGTATCGAACCAGCCATCGGGCGACAGAGCCGCCGCGGTCTCCTCCGGCCTGTCGAGATAGCCGGCGGTGACGCTTGCCCCCCGCATCATCACCCGCCCGACCCGGTGTGCGGGGAGCGCCGCCCCACCTGCATTCTCGCGGATCTCGATGGCGAGATCGGCAAGCGGCTTGCCGCAAGAGACGAGGGTGAGCGCACGTGAGGGATCCTGGCGCGTCGCTTCGCTCGATAGCGGGATGGCGTGCCCACGCCCGATCAAGGCCTCGCGTTCGAAGTCGGTGGCGCGCGGCCCATCGCCCGGCGAGCCGCTGACCATCAGGACCGTCTCGGCGAGCCCGTAGCCGGGCGTGAGGCTCATACGGTCGAGCCCGTATGGCGACAGGCTGTCCGCAAAGCGCGCGAGCGTCTCCGGCGCGATCATTTCCGCGCCGATCACGAAAAGGCGGACCGAGGAGAGATCGTAGCGCGGGGGCGCGCTCTCCGATTTCCCGGCCTCGCGTCCCGGCCGGCCTTCGAGCGCCCGAAGCACGAGGTCGAGACCGGTATTCGTGCTGTAGGTCTGCGTGATCCGGCAATCCTCGATCATGTCGAGGAAAGATAAGGGCCGTCGTCCGAAAGCCTCCGGCGCCAGGCGCACTTCGTCGATCCCGGCAAACACCGCAGCGAGGTGCGAACCGAACAAGCCGAAATCGTGATAATACGGAAACCAGCTTCCGATGCGGTCGCTGGAGGTAGTGCCCTCGCGCTCGACCTTCGCGGCGACGTTGGCGAGCGCCTTCGCATGCGTGATCATCACGCCCTTGGGCTCGGCCGTGCTGCCGGACGAGAATTGAATCACGGCCAGATCGTCGGGCTGCGGCCTCGGGGCCTCGGCGATTGCCACCTCCGCCGCACTGAGCGCAGACGCGTCGAGCAGCAGATCCTCGATCGCGAGGATGCGCGGCCGATCCGCCTCTCCGAACAGGGCGGTCAAGGCCGCCGCATCCGTCGAGCGTGCGCAGAGGATCGGCGCGCCGAGAATGCGGGTGCAGGCCTCGACCCGATCGCCGCGCACGCCGCCCGAGCGCAGGCTCGGCATCGGCGCGACGACGGCGCCGATGCGCAGGCAGGCCCAGAGCGCGACGAGAAACAGATCCGCATCGTCGACGGTGAGGAGCGCGCGCTGCCCCTTGCCGATTCCGCGCGCGAGCAGCCCAGCCGCGACATGCGTCGAGCGCCGCCAGAGCTCGGCATAGGTGAGCGTTTTGGCATCGAGCGGCGCGCCCTTGCGGCGCGCCCGATCGACGAACGCCACGACGCCGCGCTCGCCCGCTTTCTCCGCGGCACGCGCCAAAACGTCGACCAATGTCGAACCGGCGGCCGCCACCGCCCGGTTTGTCTCCTCGCTTACCACATGGCCCCCAATGTTGATTCTAGGTTGTCGTTTGTGCTCACGTATTGAATTTGGAAAAAATCTAAAAAATACACAATTACGGAAGAATCATATTGGAAATATATGAATTTGAAACGATTCTAGTCTGCCAATGATTCATTTGCAGGGTTTTTATGTTGCTCATTGTAGAGCGTCAACTGTTGGAGTACTGAAATAACGATATCCAAAATGCAATCTCAGCGTGCATTCATTCGCACGCCGATGATCGCGTCGAGGTGGGATCAAGCGGAGAATTGGCGTGAGTTTCGACCCTGCGAATCCGACACTGGCCGACGTGCCGCTGCTGGCCGCGATCTTCACTGCGATATCGGCGGCGCGGTATTTCCTGTTCGCGGGCGCGGCGTTCCTTGCCGCTCACGTCATCTGGCGACAGACCTGGAAGGCACGGAGGATCCAGCCGGAGGATCGCATCCGCAAGGGCCAGATTCGGCGCGAGATCTGGCTATCGGTCTCGACGATCCTGATCTTCACCGCGATCGGGCTGATCCTGACCTGGCTGACGATGCTCGGATGGACGCGGAT
This sequence comes from Methylobacterium sp., assembly GCA_044227265.1. Lineage (GTDB taxonomy): Bacteria > Pseudomonadota > Alphaproteobacteria > Rhizobiales > Beijerinckiaceae > Methylobacterium. The sequence goes on along the minus strand of JBGAFL010000008.1, from coordinate 41,050 downwards.
CTATGTCGACTACGGTGAATGGGGCACCGGCTACTTCATCCTGTCGATCGTGATCGCGCTCGTGATGCACGACGCCTATTTTTACTGGATCCATCGCTTCATGCATTGGAAGCCGGTTTTCGAGCGCGTGCATCACGCCCATCACGTCTCGACCAGCCCGACACCCTGGGCGGCTTTCGCCTTCCATCCCTTCGAGGCCGTGCTCGAAGGAGCGATCGTGCTGATCGTCGCGATGTTGATCCCGATCCATCAGCTCGCGATCCTGGCCTTCGTCACCGTGATGATGGTGACGAACGTCGTCATCCATCTCGGATACGAACTGTTTCCGGCCCGCATCCTCGGCCAGAAGACCAGCAAATGGCTGATCACGGCGACCCATCACGACATGCATCACCGCTACGTCCAGGGAAATTACGGGCTGTATTTCAACGTCTGGGACCGGCTGATGTCGACGGTGCATCGCAAATACGAGGAGACCTTCGACAGGCTGACCGAGAAAAGCTGATCGTCATGCCCGGACGCCAAAACGGAGCCGGATGATCTTGATCGCCCGCCGCGCAAAGGGAAGCGCACGAAGCCAGCGTAGGTAGCGCCAGCGCTGCGGCTGGAAGGCGAGGTAGGACCATTCCGCCTCGAAGGCGATGGCCTCGTGCCACGCCTCGAATTCGCGCCCGGAATCGATGCCGAAGACGAAGCGCGCGCCGAGCTTGGCGACGAGATCGTGCCGCGTGGTCATGCCGGCCTTCCGGCGCGACAGGGCCTCGATCAGCATCGTGCTGCCCGGGAAGCGCTCGGCGATTTGCGAAAGCAGCGCCCGCAGATCAGCCTCGGGGATGTACATGGACAGCCCCTCCGCCACGAAGAGCGGCGGTGGGTCGGCGGGCACTGCGTCCAGCCAAGCCGTGTCGAGCACCGAGGCGGCGATCGATCTCCGGCGCGCCGAGGGCGGCAGCAGGCGCTCACGCAAGGTCATGACCTCGGGAAGGTCGAGTTCGATCCAGCGGGCGGTTCCGTTGTCGAGCCGCAGCGCGCGGGCATCGAGCCCGCAGCCGAGAAGGACGACGGTGCCCGCCGGGTGGCGCGCGAGATAAAGCGACACCTCGCGGTCGAGCAGCCAGGTCCGCACCGACATGCCGAGCTGCGATTGCCAGCCCCGGTCGAACCGGCCGAAATCGAAGGCCAGCTCCTGCAGGATACGAACGGCATGGGGATCGCGGATGATCCCGTCCGCACGGCCGGTCTCGACCGCGCGCGCCCAGAGCGGAACGAGCAGGGTCTGGGAAATTCCCGTGAGGCCGGCCGCTTCCGAACGCGGCGGGCCGCGATCGGCGTCGGAAGAGAACACCTCGGTTTCCATGGAATCATCGCAACTCGATTGGATGGCTCTGCGCAGCGGAAGACCCATGCGGCGCGCCTCGAGCGCCGCCCAGATGTCCCAGAAGGAGTCCGTTCCGGCTTTGGAGGGCATATCGGCAAGCGACATGGCTGCGGAGCCTGGCCTCATGCCCTCCGCGCTACTCGGCCGGAGCGGGCTGGGTTTGGCTGCCACCCTCGCGGTACTCGGCCAGAGCCTGTTTCAGGATCTGGAACGACGAGGTGAGAAAAATTCCTGCCATGATGCCGGCCACGATCAGATCCGGCCAAGCAGTCGCCGTGCCCCAGACTGCCAAGGCCGCGACCATGACGATGACGTTGCCGATTGCATCGTTGCGCGAACACAACCAGACCGAGCGCACGTTGGCGTCGCCGTCCTTGTAGGGGCGCAGCAGCACCACGGAAGCGAGATTTGCGGCCAAGGCCAACACCCCGATGACGCCCATCACCTCCGCCTTGGGAAGGCCGAGAATCAGGGTGTGGTAGAGCGTCGTGCCGAACACCCACAGGGCCATCAGGAAGAGCGACATGCCCTTGAACAAGGCGGCCGTCGCACGCGTGCGCAGGCTCGCGCCGATCACGGCGAGGCTGAGGCCGTAGGTGACGGTATCGGCCAGGAAGTCGAGCGCATCGGCCTTGAGGGCCTGTGAGCCGGCGAGTTCGCCCGCGACCATCTCGGTCAGGAACATCGCCCCGTTGATGCCGATCACCGTCCAGAGGATGCGCTTGTAGCGAGGATCCATCCCGTCGAAGACCGGCACGCCGCCAGAGCAGCACGAGGCCTCGGCATGCTCATGATCATGCCGGTGATGCCTGGCCGAATGGTCGTGCGCCGCCGCAGCGCCGCCGGAGCAGCATGAGGCTTCGCCATGCGAGTGAAGCACGCTCGCCGTCGTGGCGCTGCCGGAACAGCACGAAGCCTCGCCATGCTCGTGATGCGCGGCATGGAGCGCGGGTTTCGCGGCAGATTCCGGGGGCTGCGCTGCCGGCTTGGGATGATGATGGTCGTGAGCCGGGCCGCAGCAACGATCCGCCATGGGTATTCCTTTCCATGAGTCGGAAACACATCTACAAGCTCTAGCGACTAGAGGTGCAAGCCCAATATGGACCTGTCGATCGGGGAATTGTCGCGCCGCACCGGCGTGAAGGTGCCGACCATCCGCTATTATGAGGGCGTGGGCCTGATGCCCGTGCCCGTTCGCAGCGAGGGCAAGCAGCGCCGCTATACCTCTGCCGAAGTGTCCAGGCTGAACTTCATTCGCCATGCCCGCGAATTGGGGTTCGAGGTGGAGGCGATCCGCGAGCTTCTCGTTCTCTCCGCAGAACCTGACCGCCCTTGCGCCGAGGTCGATGCCATCGCCCGCCGCCACATGGTCGACGTCGAGCGTCGGATCGGCCAACTCACGGCTTTGCGTGCAGAGTTGCAGCGCATGGTCGAGGAATGCGGCCATGGCCGGATGTGCGATTGCCGAGTCATCGAGACTTTGGCGGACCATGGCCTCTGCACGCATGACCATGGCCGCATGTCATGAGGCTCAAAAATCGCGCAGCAACGGTGCTTGGTCCGGGTGGGATTTTGCAACCTTGCGGCTATGGCCGTGGTGATGGCGAGGCTGAAATCGGATTCCTTCCGCACTTCATCCAGGCAGAGACGCGACCGCACCCTGGCTTGTGCGCCTCTGGCTTGTACGCCTCAAGCCAGACAATCTGCGCTGGAAACATCGCATCCTGGCCGCCTGGAGGCGTGGAATTCCCCGATCCGCTATCGGGGGTTCTAGAACTCTCCTGCGTCGAACGACATGACCGACATCGCGCCGTTTCGGATCGCTGATTGCAGTCCGAGGGTCTGCGGCAAGAGCCGGTCGATGAAGAAGCGAGCGATCTTCGCCTTGCGGTGGTGCAGATCCGCGGATTCCGCCCCATCCCTCGCGGACGCCAATCGGATCCACATCCAGCCGAACACGACGAGCGCGAACATCCTCAGGTAATCGGTCGCGGCGGCGCCCATTTCCCCTGTGTCGTCGGTGTGATCCTGCAGGTACCGCGTGACATCCTCCAGCCGCTCGAGCGCTGCCACGACCGGAGCGACTAGCTCCGGGGCCGCAGACGAGGCCTCGAGTTCCTGCCGGACGAGTGCGAAGAAGCGATGCGGCAGCTGGCCGTTCTCCATCGGCAACTTGCGCGTCACCAGATCGAGCGCCTGGATGCCATTCGTACCTTCGTAGATCTGGGTGATCCGAGCGTCGCGGACGAACTGCTCCATGCCCCATTCGCGCACATAGCCGTGTCCGCCGAACACCTGTTGAGAGACGACAGCCGTCTCGAATCCGAAATCCGTGAAGGCTGCCTTGATGACGGGGGTGAGCAGCGCGACCAATCCGTCCGCACGATTGCGAACATCCTGATCCGGATGCCGATCCGCCCTGTCCAGTTGGAAGGCTGCCCACACCGCGAGCGCACGACCGGCTTCGGTGAATGCGCGCCCTGTCAGCAGCATTCTGCGGACGTCGGCATGCTCGATGATCGGCACCGGCCCTGCCGATCCGGCGGCGGACCGGCCTTGCAGCCGTTCCTTGGCGTAGGCGGTGGCGCTCTGGACGGCCGCCTCGGCAACACCGAGCCCTTGCACACCGACGAACAGCCGCTCGGCGTTCATCATCGTGAACATGGCGTTCAGGCCGCGGCCCGGTTCGCCGACGAGCCACGCCGTCGCGCCATCATAGTTCATGACGCAGGTGGGCTGGGCATGAATGCCCATCTTGTGCTCCAGCGAGCCGACGGACAGCCGATTGCGCTCGCCCAGGCCACCTTCCTCATCGAGCAGAAATTTCGGAGCGAGGAACAGGCTGATGCCCTTCACGCCCTTCGGGGCATCCGGCAGGCGGGCCAGGACGAGATGGACGACGTTGCCGCCGAAATCGTGGTCACCGGACGATATGAAGATCTTGGTGCCGGTGATTTCGTACAAGCCGTCCCCACGAGGGCGGGCGCGCGTCGTCAGAAGGCCGAGATCGCTGCCGGCCGAAGGCTCGGTCAGAGCCATCGCCCCCGTCCATTCGCCCGAGATCATCTTGGGGAGATAGGCGGACTTGAGGTCGTCGCCCGCGTGCCGGGAAATCGCCTCGACCGCGCCACGCGTCAGCCCAGGAAACAGTCCGAAGGACAGATTGGTCGACGATAGCATCTCGTCGAGCAGCAGTTGAAGAACATGCGGGAGTCCCTGGCCACCGAACTCCGGATCGCCGGACAGGCTGCCCCACCCGTTCGCGACGAAAGACGCATAGGCTGCGGCGAAGCCATTCGGCGTCGAAACCGCACCATCCTCCAGCCGGCACCCTTGCTCGTCACCGCTCCTGTTCAACGGCGCAAGGACGCTCGCGCAAAATCGGCCGGCCTCTTCGAGGACGGTCGCGGCAAGCTCGGCGTTGATCTCCTCGTAGCCGGGCAAGCTCGCGATCTGCCCGTCGAAATCGAAGACGTCGCGCAGCAGAAAGACCATGTCGTCGGTCGGGGGAGCGTAATTCGCCATAGGGCGCGTCCTTTTCTCAGTTCGGTGCTCGGATGCAGGCTTCCCTCGCCCGGCCAAAGCTGGACGTCTCCGAGGCGGGGAGCCCCCGATCGGCTTTCACTCCGGACTCATGGTGCCGGGATCGCAGGGCGAGCGCGCAGTCCTCACGCCGCTTCGAGCAGCATGGCGATGCCTTGGCCGCCGCCGATGCATTGCGTCGCAAGGCCGTAGCGGCCGCCGTCTCGCTTCAGCAGCATCGCCGCCTTGCCCACGAGACGAGCACCTGTCGCCCCGAGCGGGTGCCCGATCGCGATGGCTCCGCCGTCCCGGTTGAGATCGGCCGGATCGATTCCGAGGTCGCGGCAGCAAGCGAGCACCTGGGAGGCGAACGCCTCGTTCATTTCGATGACGTCCAACTGGAAGGTCGACACGCCGGCGCGCGCGAGCGCCTTGCGCGTCGCTGCGACCGGCCCGATTCCCATGATGTCCGGCGCACAGCCAGAGATCGCGAAAGCGGCGATTCGCGCGAGCGGCTCGAGCCGGTGGGAGCGCACGAAGCGTTCGGAGCAAACGAGAACCGCCGAGGCCCCGTCGGTGAACGGCGAGGCGTTGCCCGCGGTGACGGAGCCGTCTTCCTTGAATACCGTCTTGAGTTGCGCGAGCTTCTCGCGGCTCGTGTCGGCTCTGATGCACCCGTCCTTGTCGACCTTGCCGGCGCCGGTATCGATGGGCGTCAGTTCGGCCGCCAGCCGGCCGTCGGCTTGCGCCCCGGCGGCCTTCCGGTGGCTTTCCATCGCGTAGACGTCCTGCTCCTCGCGCGTGACGCCGTAGCGCGAGACGATGTTCTCCGCAGTGAGACCCATGTTCAGGAAAGTAGCCTGCTGATCGGCGCTCCAGCTCGGGTTCGGTGAGGGCTCGAAGCCCATCATCGGAACCCGCGACATCGACTCGACGCCACCGGCGACGAAGCAGTCGCCGGCCCCCATGGCGATTGCACCGGCCGCCATCTGCACGGCCTGCATGGAGGAGCCGCACCAGCGATTGATGGTGGCGCCGCCGACGGTCTGAGGCAGCCCGGCGAGTAGCGCGACGCAGCGTCCGAGATTGAGCCCCTGCTCGCCTTCCGGAAACGCGCAGCCCAGAATGACGTCTTCGATCGAGTTCGGATCGATGTTGCGCCGCCTTACCAACGATCGCACGACGTCCGCGGCCAGGTCGTCCGGTCGGACCCCCACGAGCGCGCCCTTGCGCGAGGGCGCGAACGGCGAGCGTAGATAGTCGACGATGTAAGCCTGCGTCATGCTGCTATCCCCTGCGGCGATGCTCCCCGCTGCGCGTAGGGCGCCATCGGCGATCTGCCTGATCCCACCGCGCGCGTCGGCGAGACCGGTTGAGCTTCCTGACCGGCGAGCGTACGTCACCGCCGGAGGCCCCAAGCCGGACGGTCGGCATCGCGGATTCCGCTGTCCGGCACTTCCGGCCTTTGCGAGTCGCGGCCTCAGCCGCCTCCCCAATGGAACGACGGGTCGCGCTTCGAGCCGCCCTTGGGCGAGGGCGGCTCCTTGGTCGACGGATCGACGAGAATGGTGCCGCCGGCGAAGCGTCGCGTAAGCCTTGCAGAAGGCACGAGACGCTGCCGCCGACGCACGGGCTCAATCCAGGTTGGTGACGACGGGCTTCATCGCGAAGCCGAAGCTGCGCAGCACGCCGAGCAGCTCCTGATGGCCGAACGCCTGGCAAGCGGACGCGAAACCCACCTTGCGCGGCGCCGTCTGCAACAGCGAATGGGCGAAGTAGGCCTGCAGTAGGCCGGTCTGCTTGTAGTTCGAGTTGCCGTGCAGCACGCAATGCACCCGAGACAGCGGACCCGAGGCGTAGGCCGAGTCGATCGACCGGTTGAGGCGAGGGTTCTCGCGCGGGGGCATGCTGCTCTGCATAGCGGCCGCGATCTTGCCGAGTTCGACTTCCTGCTGCTGCATCGGCAACGGCTTGATGTCCTTCTCGTACATCTGCACCGTCGCGATGACGCCCTGCATGACTTCGCGAGCGAACACGCCGGCCGCGACCTTCACGTTCGCGACGCGCGGATCGTCCTTGAACCAGATCGGATGGCTGGTGCCGCCCCAGGGCAGCGCGATGCCGAGCGAATGCTGGCCGGGAATGACCACCTCGAACTTGGTGTCGAGCGGCCACTCCTTGTACTGGTTCTGCTCAAGGTAATACCATTTCGCCTTGAGAATCGTGAAGATCGTCGCGACCGAAGCGGTGGTCGGAAAGCCGCTCCAGAGCGTCAGGATGTCGAGCGTATCGGCGCCCGGAGCATTCTCGAGAGCGATCTGCGCGGCGATCTCGCCGGTCGTGTACATCTGGGCAATGCCGGGGGAGAGTAGCAGGCCCTTCGCGGCAAATTTGTCGCCCCAACGCGTCTTGGCGTCGAGCACCCAGTCCTGCTCGCCGGTCGTGTCCGTGTAGTGACACCCCGCTCGCAGACAGGCCTCAACGACGTCCGGCCCATAGTTGATGAACGGACCGACCATGTTCAGGACGACGCTGGCGCCGCTGAACAGCTCCGTCAGCGCATCGACATTGTGCTCGACACCGACGGCCTCGTAATCCGCGGTTTCGGCGCCGGGAATTCTCTCCGCCACAGACTGCGTTCGCGCCTTGTCGCGACCGGCTGCGATGAATGGTATGTTATATTCCCGCAAGAATTCACAGACGAGACGACCGGTATATCCGGACGCTCCATACACAATAACGGGTCTCTTAGCGGTCATTTCAATCAGTCTCCGACATCTGGGGGGTTTTTAGGGGTGGCCTCGATCCAAATCGGGGCGCGTTCGGTGCTCAGCTGCCCATGCCGCCATCAACGGGCAGGCCAACTCCGGTGACGAATTTCGACGCGTCGGACGCCAAGAAGACCGCAGCATCCGCCACTTCGTCGACCTCCGCGAGACGGCCGAGCGGCGTCAGTCCGACGACCGCGCCGAGAGCGGCGTCGACATCGGGGAACAAGCCGAGCTTGACGACGTCCTGGGCGAGCTGCACGCCCATTTCGGTCGCGATCAATCCGGGATAGATGCAGTTCACACGGACGCCATAGCCGAGCCTTCCGGCCTCCGCGGCGGCCACGCGCGTGATCCGGTCTACCGCTGACTTCGTGCCCGAATAGGCCGCGATGCCGGGGAAGACAATGTTGGCCGAAACCGACGAAATGTTGATGATCGCCCCGCCCTTGCCGGCGGCCCCGCCCGGGCGCATGGCGCGGAAGGCGTGCTTGATGCCGAGCAGCATGCCGAGATTGTTGATTTCCAGCATGCGGCGCACGCCCGAAGCCTCGATCTCGGAGATCAGCGAGGTGACCTCGGCTCCAGCGTTGTTGACCAGGATGTCGTAGCCGCCGATCAGCGAGATGGCGCTGGACACCGCGCTCTCCCACTGGGCTTCGTCGGTCACGTCGAGTTTGACGAATTCGACCTTCGCGCCGTTGCTTGACAACTTCGCAGCGGTCTCGCGCCCGAGATCTTCTGCGATGTCGCCGATGACGACGTCGGCGCCTGCTCCAGCGAGCGCCTCGGCGATGCCGGCCCCGATGCCGCGCGCGCCGCCCGTGACGAGCGCCTTGCGTCCAGCCAGACTAAAACGATTGCTCATAGTTTACTTCCTCCAACGTTGCTTTTCGTCTCTAACGGTGAATTCGATTGTCGCTCATTGTTGTTCTTGAGCCATAGCCGTATTGTTTTGGCGTTTGGCCAATGATTGATCAATTCGATCTGGATTTGTGAAGCGGAATTCAGAACATGAATCCGCCGCTGCACACGATAACTTGGCCGCTTATGTAGTTAGATTCTGGGATGCAGAACAAATAGACGGCTCCCGCCGCCTCTTCGGGTGTCCCTGCGCGGCCTAGAGGGATTCCGTCTTCCATCGATTTCATGACATCAGGATTGACGCCGACCTTGATCTCGCGGCCCTCGACATTGATCGCGCCGGCGCCGGCCGCAGCTTCCGTCAGCCGTGTCTTGATCAGGCCGAAAGCGACACTGTTGACGTTGACCTTGGATCGTCCCCATTCCTTCGCCATCACGCGCGTCATGCCGTTGACGCCCGCTTTTGCGGCGCCATAGGCGAGCTGACCGGCATTGCCGCCGACGCCGGCGAGCGATGAGATGTTGACGACTTTGCGGATGACCTCGCGGCCTTCTTCGGCTTCCTTCTTGGCTTCCTGCCGAATGAACCCAGCTGCCGCCCGCAGAATCCGGAACGGCGCCGTCATGTGGACGTCGATCATCGCGTACCATTGCTCATCCGACATCTTCTGGATGACGTTGTCCCAGGTGTAGCCGGCGTTGTTCACGATGATGTCCAACCCGCCGAACGCATCGAGACCGGTCTTGACGAAGCGCGGACCGAATTCCGGGTCGGTGACGGAACCGACACATGCCGCCGCGTCCGAGCCGAGCTGCCGGATCGCCGCCACGGTCTCCTCGGCGTGAGCCGGGTCGAGATCGTTGACCACGATCCGGGCGCCGTCGGCGGCGAGCTTGAGCGCGATCTCACGGCCGATGCCGCGGCCCGCACCCGTGATCAGAGCCACGGAGCCTTCAAGTTTCTTCATTGTCTCTCGCCTCTAGATCACTCGAAAGAAAGTCTCGAACGAGCCTTGCGGACTCCTCCGCTTCAGAAATCAAAAACAGGTGCCCATCATGGAAGACATGTAATCGACTGTTACGGATGAGGTGGGACATCAGTTTTGCATTGATCAGCGGAATGACTGGATCGTCGTCGCCGGCCATGATGAGAGTCGGTTGCTGCAACAGCGGCAGCCACGGTACGCTGGTCCATCCGAGCAACGCGACCTGTTGCATGATGTAGCCGCGCTTGCTGGTCCGGCGGTATTCGTCGACAATCGTTGTCTGCGTTCGGGCTTTGCCACCGTAGATCTCGCCGGCGATCGCTTTGCGATATTCCGGGTCGTTGAAGCGCTTCGGTGTCAGGAATTTCGCCAGCACCGAAAGCTTGCCCGGTACCAAAAGAAAGCCCTGCGCCGTAGCGGCCAGCACGAGCCGGCGGCAGCGTCGAGGATTCTGGAGCGCGAATTGTTGCGCGGCAGCGCCTCCCCAGGACACGCCGAGCACGTCCACCTGCCCGTAATTGAGCGTATTCAAGAGGCGGGATGCGAGCATCGACAGCATCCACAGCCGGTAGGGCACTGGCGCGGGCTCGGATTCCCCGACGCCGGGGACGTCGAAAGCGATCGTCTCGACATCGTGCAAGGCGTCGGCGAACGGGGCCAGCAACTCGAGGCTGGCTCCGATACCGTTGAACAGCAGCAGCGGCGGCTGGGTATTCTTACCCGGCCAGATCGCCACGCGAATATTCACTCCGAAGACCTCGATCTGCCGAATGATCATCGGCCGGTTCGAGAGCTTCTTGACGGGAGCTGCGAAATCCTGGTCCACGGCGAAATCCTAGACGCGCTCGTGGACGTATGTTCCCGGAGCGGGACATACTGCCGGGTAGCCCTTGTTGCCTTGTGCGGCGGGCGCTGGAACGAGGGTGCCGGCGCGCTCCGCCGTCCAGGCGACGCCGTAATCCCACCAGCTTCCTGGGTGTCGGGTCGCGCCGGAAAGCCACTCCTCTGCAGTGCTAACCGGCTCATCGTTCGTGAAGAAATTGGCCTTCTGGTTACCCGGCGGACACACGATGGTCTGGATGTGGCCGCTGTTTCCGAGAACGAAACGGCTGCGCGGCCCGAACATCTGCGAGCTTCGGAAAACGCTTTGCCAAACGCATAGATGATCGCTGGCCGCACCGAGTACGAAGGTATCGATGTCGAGTTCGTCGAGCGCCGCGATCGGCTTGCCCCGAACCTTCATGGCCCCGGGCGTGACAAAAGGATTGGCTTCGATGAATTCGCTAAAGTCCTGATTGAATTGGGCGGTCATGCCCGTTCCGTCACCGTTCCAGTAAAGCACATCGAATTTGGGTGCATCGTTACCGAGTAAGTAGTCATTGATCCAGTAATTCCAGATCAATTCGTTCGAGCGCAACATTGCAAACAGCAACGTGAATTCACGCGAGCTTATGCGTTTCTTCGCCATGCGTTTCTTGACGAGCGCTGCAGCGGTATCTTTCTCCTGCTCGGTGAAAGCTCCGATCGACGGCGCTTTCTTCATGGACCGCATATCGAGCGGTGAAACCACAAGCAGCAGGCTGTTGATCTTTCTCTGCCCAGTCGCCGCGAAATAACCCGCGAGCGATACCGCCGCTGGTCCGGCCCCGCACACCGCCCAGAGGTTCACGTCGGGCGACTTGGTGATCGACCGTGTCGCATCGATCGCCGCCTCGATCGCGTCCTGATAGTCGTCCATGCCCCAGCGATCGTGGCGACGCTGCGGGTTTCGCCAGGCGATGACGAAGACAGACTGCTCATTTTTGACGAAGTGCTCCAGAATACTTCTGCCGGGAGCAATATCGAGGATGTAATACTTATTGACGATCGAGGGGACGACCAGGATCGGACGTTGGTGGACTTTTTCGGTCTGCGGCGCGTATTGGATGAGCTCGAACATTTCGGTGCGCAGGACGACTGATCCGGGCGTCGTCGCCAGATTTCCGCCGACCTGGAATGCCGATTCGTCGACCTGTGAGGGAATCGGGCGGCCATTGAGGACGTCCGTGACGAGATTTCGAGCGCCGCGCGCGACGCTCGCGCCGTTGGTCTCCTGGGCGCGCCGCAAGGCGGACGGATTGCCGTATAGAAAATTAGTCGGCGAAAGAGCGTCTGTGAACTGCGACAGCCAGAATTGCAGGCGATCGTATTCAGTGGGGCTCAGATCGAGCTTGTCGGCGTATCGCGTCGTGGACTCGCAGGCCGCCAGATAGATCTGTTTGAGGTTTGCGAAATAGGGGTTTTCTTGCCAGGCGGGATCGGCGAAGCGCCGATCATCTGCTTTCGGCTCGTACGCGGAGCGATTGGTCGCGATCTTGCCGAGCGCACCGAGAAAGTCGAGGCTCGTGCTGAGAAGCGCGAATGGCTGCTTGACCGCCTGGCGCGTCAGGGATCGCCCAGTCTTGGCGAAATCGGACAGGCGGATGCCGCCGAGCGGGTTCTGTCCGCTGGCATGGTTCATCGCACGCCGTGCGACGTCGGCTTCATCGGCATTCTGCGCGGCCGTGTCGGCGCTCCCGCTTTCGTTCCGGGCCGAACGGGCCGCCTTGTCGGCCATATCCGTGCCGACGTAGGACGCTTTGGAGGCGGCCGCGGGCTGCTTGGCCCGTCTTGCCGGGTTCTGGGAAGCTGTCTCGCTGGGGGGGGATCGCTCTGATGTGCCCTCGGGCGGCAAAGGAGCTTCCTTCTCGGCATGCGAGCGTCGCGCCATCGGCTGGTCGGATTTGGCCCCGCTTTCCGCCTCGGACCTGTCGACCTCGCCCTTGTCAGCTGTCGGGGCCTGCTGTCCGGACGTTCCCGCAATCACCGTCTCGCGAGGCCGCGCGTCGGCCGCCTTCGGCTCCGATACCGGCGCGGACAGACCCGGCACGGGCCGCTCGTCGGCCCGATCCCGCGATCCCTGGCTGACGCCCGCCTCCAACTCGGCACCCTGCTCCCGCGTCATTACGCGCCTCCCGCGCGGGCAGAGCGGGGCTCACGTGAATAATCGGTCGAATTTTCCGCGAATTCGATGAAGTAATCGATCGCCTGCGGGTTCTGCATGGCGTCACGACTGACGGCCTTCTCGATAGGCGTGCCCATCAAGATCTTGCGGACCGGCACCTCCATCTTCTTGCCGGTCAGGGTGTAGGGGATCTGATCGACGACATAGATCTTGTCGGGAACGTGCCGGGGACTGCAGTCCTGCCGCAGACGCTTGCCGATGCGTCCGACGAGTTCGTCGGTAAGCGCGAAGTCCGGCTTGATCCGCAGGAACAGCGGCATGAAGAAGTTGCCGCCCGGAAGTTCGCAGCAGACGATCAAGCTGTCGGCGACCTCCGGCTCCTGCTCGACAGCGCGGTAGATCTCGGCTGTTCCGATGCGCACACCGAACCGGTTCAGAGTCGAGTCGGATCTGCCGTAGATGTAGCAGCCGCCACGCTCGTTGACCTTGATGAAGTCGCCGTGTCTCCACACGCCCCGGAACGTGTCGAAGTAGGATTCGTGGTAGCGCTTGCCGTCTTCGTCGTTCCAGAAATAGATCGGCATCGAGGGGAACGGGCTTGTGACGACCAGTTCGCCGACCTCGTCGACGACCTCCTTGCCCTCGTCACTCCAGGCGTGGACGTCCATGCCGAGCATACGGGTCTGGATCTCGCCGGCATGGACTGGCAGAGTCGGGACAGCTCCGACGAAACCGCTGCAAATTTCGGTGCCGCCCGACTGGGATGTGACCCAGAGATCCTCTTTGACGTTGCGATAGAACCAATCGAACGTCTCGGGAGTGGAGGGCGCGCCCGCGGCCATCACGCATTCGAGGCGCGACAGGTCGAATTTCCGGCCCGGCTCGAGACCAGCCTTCTCCATGATCTGAACGTAGGTCGGGCTCGCGCCGAACATCGTGGTCCCGGTGTCACTCGCCAGTTTCCAGAGCAGGTCGAGGTCGGGGTGGGCCGGATTGCCGTCATAGAGGACCGACGACGAACCGGTCATGAGCGCGGCCATCATCAGGTTCCACATCATCCACCCGGTGGTGGTGTAGAAGAACATGGTCGAGCCCTGCCGCAGGCCGAGATGCAGGTGCATCAACTTCAGATGCTCGAGCAGCACGCCGACGTGGCTGTGGACGATTGCCTTCGGCAGGCCCGTGGTGCCGGATGAGAACAGCACCCAGATCGGGTGGTCGTAGGGGACACGCACGAACTCGAAATCTTCGCGCGGGACGTCCGGGCGATCGATCAACTCCGGCCACGTCATCAGGTTCGGGAGATCCGGAGCGGGCTCGCCCTCCTTGAGGTACGGAAACCAGATGATGTGCTCGAGCGTCGGCAGGCCGCCGACGATGGAACGCACTTCCGCCTCGCGCGAAAAGTCCTTGCCGCCGAACCGATAGCCGTCGACAGCGAACAGCACCTTCGGTTCGATCTGCGCGAAACGCTCGGTGACCGTCTTGACGCCGAATTCCGGTGCGGCCGAGGACCAGATCGCGCCGAGCGCCGTCGCTGCCATCATGGCGACCGCGGTCTCCGGGACGTTCGGCATGTAGGACACGACGCGGTCGCCGGATGTCACGCCCATCTTGCGCAGTTGGGTCGCAACGATTCGTACTTGTCGCGCAAGCTCGCGGCGGCTCATCGTCTTCAGCGGCCGCGTTTCGGACAGGTGATGAAATGCGACCGCGTCGCCGTCTTCGACTTCGTAGCGCAGGAGATGCTCTGCGTAGTTGACCTGAGAGCCCTCGAACCATTTTGCGCCCGGCATCGCCCGACGATCCAGAACCCGATCATACGGGGTCGAGGACGAGACTTTATAGTAATCCCAGATCGACGCCCAAAATTCTTCGATATCCGTTACCGACCATTGTCGCAATTGTTCGTAGTTTTCAAAATTCTTGCCGCGCGTCTCGTTCAGCCATTTTGTGTAAACCGCAACGTTCGAGTTATCTGCGAACTCGGCGCTCGGCGTCCAAAGTAATTGACCTTCACTGACCACTGGCGTTTTTCCTTAGAATTCGAAAATGCTCAGCACTTTCCGGTGCATCACGGCTGATAATCGGCCGCGAACGGATGGCAATTCGGAGATTTTATTCTGATAAGCCGATAATAGCATCCGATTCACGCAAGTCAGTTCGACTTTGCATGCATAAGGAGTATTAGCGAGCAGGAGTTCAGACACCAATCATTTGTCTGCCCCCAGCTCGCTATCACGAGAAACGGCAGTCAAATGTTGAGTGTGATCGCTGTCTGATGACAGGATTCTTGTTGACGTTCCTCCGTTCGTCATCTTTGCTTGCCCGGAGCTTCTAACGAATTTGGGCAACTGTCAAGAGAATTTTTGACAATCGTCAAGATCATTGGAAGCGCTATCGATCATGATGAATCAGCTGGGGTTTGGCCGGTAGGACGATCCGGTTCCCGGTCGGCTTTGGGCAGGGGCGTCGCAAGCCAGCGTCTCGTAAGCTCCGCAGATGCGTCATTGACGCGACCGAAGAGGGCGCCTCGCACTCTCGAGTGCTCATGCATCCTGAGATCGGCTCTCCAGTGCGTTCCACTGGTATCCGCGCTGCGAGCAGGAAGCCCAAGCTGCTGCGCGGCGTCCAGCTCTCGCGCCGTATCGAGGCGCGTGCCGGCTTGGTCCTATGCCTTCGCGGGCGGCGATCGTTTCGGTGAACTGGCGAAGTCTTGGCCGAGCGCGGCGTCGCGGCGCTGACGTGCACTGGCAGCGCTTCTTCAAGCGCCATGTCGAAACACGTCTCGGCGGCGCATGCCGTCAAGCAGGTCTACGCCAGTGTGAATGAAACCGAGCGTGAGCGTCGGTTCGAGGGCCGGTTCGACCTCGCGCGCGGTACACGCGGTACACGCGCGGTGCATCTGTTCGTCGACGAGATCACTTCGTCGACGATATCACTTTGCTCGTCCGCAACTGGATCGATTCCGACAGGCGGTGCCCCCGCTGTCGGAGGGAGATCGATCCACCAGCGAGTTTGGTGGACCGACTTGCCTAGCCGTTCGAGGGACTCGAAAGGCTGGGCAAGTCACCAGCCTTGGGATGAACAGTCGCGCGCTCAGTACTTCGTCACAACCGGCGTGGCGGGAGCGGGAGGAGCGGCGGGCGGAAACACCTTCAGCAAGCGAATCTGAGCCGTGAAGTCGTTGCGGAAGCCGCCTTCGTTCCTCGTGACGTCGAAGCCACCGACCGCGGTAACCTGGACCGTCGGTGTGACGAACATTCCGGCGAACAGGCGAACACCGTTCGATTCCGTCCTGAGGCCGGTATTGATGCCGTCGATGAATTGCTTTCCGCCAAAGCGGCCGTTGTAGCCTGCGGCCACGAACGTCGTCGGCGAGAAGTTCTTCCGCAGATATCCCTGAAACTGGTAGGTTTCGTTCTGCCTGTAATTCGAGCCAAGCTCGCTATGGTCCGCATAGACCGTCACGTCCGCGGCGAGATCCAGGAAGAAACCATTGCCGAAATTCTGGATGAGACCGACCTGAGGGAAGAATGTCCAGGTGCCGGTCCCGATGTTGAACGGCCTGGTGGCATTGTAAGCGCCTGTCGGCCCCGAAACGTAGGCGGTCACGCCGAGATTCGTTCCGCCGGGCTTGTCGGCTCCGCTCAGTGCGAAGGCCGTGAAACCGCCAGTCAAATCGCCGATTCCGTTGCTCATGCCGGCTTGGGCGCCGCCGATCTTGTGTTGGGTGAAGCCGCCGCTCGGGAGGAATGCCTGCACGGCGATCGGTACGCCGCCGATATCGGAATAATACAATATGCGCGGGATGACGGTCGCGACGTCGAAGTTCGAATTCGGCACGTTGGTGTCGAAGACGCGCAGGTGGCTGTTGCCGGAATAGCCGAAATACATGAGGCCGAGCGTCGTGCCGGATGGCATGACCGTATAGTCGCCAGGAATGATATCGATCGCTTTCGCGCCTCCCGATGCGCCGATCCCCAGCGCTAAGACGCCCGACGCGAGGGCTCTCCGTAGCATCTTTAACGACATAGAACTTCCTCCAACTTTGCTTTACAGTTCAACCACGTGAGGAATTCTCTACGTGGCCATTTCATCGGGCCAAAGTGCTGCGGGTGTTTGATCATAGAGTTTTATAATGACGGCACAGGAAGTCGTTCAGAGAACAGCAAGGTTGCTGTTCGCTGGTTGTATTCTTGTAATTTCCGCCAATCATGGATCGAAGATGAGTACATCTTCGAATGGTGAAAGCTTTTGTCTCGTTTCGTGCTCGATGCGGCTGGCATAAGTCCGCGCCGATCGGTCTATGCAATAAAAAGCCACCCCTGACAGGGGTCAAGTTTTTTCTTGACGCCTGTCAAAAACCAGCGTGTCTTGTGGCCAAAATGTCTCGGTCGGATCAGAGCGTTTGCATGGGTTGCAAGATCGGGCTTCTGCGATGAGTTGCTGGGGTCGGGACGATCCCGGTCGCGCCATGGAGCCGCAGATGCCTACGAAGTCCCCGGCTCGCGGTGGCTGGTGGTTCTAACGAAGCTCGGCGCATAAAGGCGCTCTGCGAGCCGCAATGGGAAAGGTCGGCGGTCGGACAACGTCCCGACCACGCGCGTCTCGCCGCCGATCGAGACACCAGGACTATCAATCGTTCGCACGCGCCGAGCTCACGCCCGTATGTCGGGATCGCGAGCTGGCGTTCAATCGCAAGAGTGGGATGGGTGAATGTCGTCCAAAGTCATCGTTGCTGGCGTTGGCATGGTGCCGTTCGCGAAGCCTGGCGCCAGCGCGCCCTACGACGCCATGGCGTCGAGCGCGGCGCAGGCGGCTTTGTCCGACGCCGGGCTGGACTACAAGGCGGTGCGGCAGGCCTATGCAGGATATGTCTACGGCGACTCGACCTGCGGTCAGAAGGCGCTTTATCGGCTTGGGATGACCGGCATCCCGATCGTCAACGTCAACAACAATTGCTCGACCGGCTCCACCGCGCTCTTTCTCGCGCGCCAAGCGGTCCAGTCCGGCATGGTGGATTGCGTGCTCGCGGTCGGGTTCGAGCAGATGAAGCCCGGCCCGATCGAGTTGCAGTATCCTGATCGGCCAAGCCCGTTCGAAGACTTCGACGTCCTTGTCGAAGAGCTCGTCGGCAAGGGGGAGTTGCCGCTTGCTTTGCGCTACTTCGGGGGCGCCGGCCTCAGCCATATGGAAAAGTATGGCACGCCGCTCGAGGCCTTCGCCGCCGTCCGCGCCAAAGCGAGCCGTCATGCCGCGAACAATCCGAACGCCGTTTTCAGGAATGTGGTCACGAGCGAGGAGGTGCTCGCCTCTCCGATGCTCTGGCCGGGCATCATGACCCGATTGATGGCATGCCCGCCGACCTGCGGAGCCGCTGCGGCCGTGCTGGTCTCGCAAGAATTTGCTCGCCGCCACGCAATTCGCAGCGACGTGGAGATCGCGGCTCAGGCGATGACGACCGATTTCGAGTCCAGCCTCGCAGATCGGGATATGATGAAGCTCGTTGGGTTCGACCTGACCAGGGCGGCTGCGCGCCAAGTCTACGAAGCCAGCGGAATCGGCCCCGATGACGTCGACGTCGTCGAGCTGCACGATTGCTTCGCGCAGAACGAACTGATCACCTATGAGGCGCTCGATCTTTGCGTGGATGGAGGCGCGACCAAATTCATCGCCGACGGCGACAACACTTATGGCGGCAAATACGTCACCAACCCTTCGGGCGGCCTGCTATCGAAAGGACATCCTCTCGGTGCGACGGGCCTTGCGCAATGTTACGAACTGACCCAGCAACTTCGAGGCAATGCCGGCGCGCGGCAAGTGGAAGGCGCGCGCATCGCCGTACAGCACAACCTCGGGCTCGGGGGCGCCTGCGTCGTCACGCAATTTCAGATTGCGTAACCCGCTTCCGCCGCTTGGCCGGGCGAACCGATGCCGGAACTGGCACCGGTTCGCTGTTTTGCTTCGGTCGACCCACGACAGGCAGAAACCTGCGCAGCGCCCGTACCATGTCCTCGCCGGCTTCGGGGTCGTCGGCGAGATGCCGGATCAGCGCCTGCTGAAACAGGCCATCGATCGTCGCATACACGACTTTCGAGGACAGGGCCGGCTCCTCGTCTCTCATTTCGATCGCCCGGCTGACGATGCGCCAGACCATATCTTCGATATTGCGATCGATCTCCATGACTTCCGACCTGAACGCACCCTCGAACATGGTCTGGGATCGCAGGTCGTACCATAGACGATGCAGAAGTGCGTCGCTTTGCAGCGAATTTACAAGATTACGAAGAAATTGCTCTGCAAGTTCTTCGTAATCTCCGCAGGCACTTGTGATTTCATCATAACGGTTGATGCATTGTGTCTTGAAGTCACGTATGCAATACGTGATCAAGTCGATCTTGTCGTTAAAATAATAGTGCAGCACGCCGTGCGAGAATCTGGAATTCTGAGCAATCTCCCGCAAGGTCGTGTGCGCATATCCAAGTTCCCGTAGCGTCTGGAGTGCGGCTTGAGCCAGCTCGGCGCGCCGCTGTGTGAATTTATCATTGGACAAATAAATTCTCTCCTCAGAAATGGCAGTCTGCGGCGATGCGCTAAGGTTCGCGGACGCGGCAGCTCGACATGAGCGCGGCATGATACGAATGCGGCTCAGGCCCAACCCAATCCGCTTGAGTTTAGCATAACCGGTTGGAATAAGACATTCGGATCCCAAGGGATAGGTATGTGTCAGAGCGCACTCGCCCGCTCGTCGGGTGCTAGGCGGCTGGCAGCGACTGAGCGCGGAGCCGCTGACGGGCGCGTGCAAGTGCGGTCGAAACCTGTCGCGCAATCACGCTGGTCAAGCGCCATGAGCGGACGAACTCTGTAGCGCCCAGCCATCAAGGCCGGCGAAGGGGAGCTGCGGGCGTGCTTGATATAATGGGGAGTTCGCTTCGTCGTGGCTCCGTTCTCTCGAGAGCAGACTCCATCGGGAAAACTGGGGCGGTTCAACCATCATCGCACGAATGCGATAGGCTGGGTCGGGAGCGTTCACCCGATTGACCGCCAACGCCCCTTTCCCTAGGTGGATTGACTCATCGGGGTGTAGCGCAGTCTGGTAGCGCATCTGCTTTGGGAGCAGAGGGTCGTAGGTTCGAATCCTATCGCCCCGACCATTCCCTCGGAGACTTCACCATCGATGGCGAGCGCGCGCATCTACTGCCCGGCGAAGGATCCGACTCAATCCGGCCTCGGCCGTAGCAAGCAATGGCTCCTGGAATACGATCCGGCAGCCGCGCGCGAGGCCGATCCGCTGATGGGGTGGACGAGTTCCTCCGACATGCTCCAGCAGGTGCGGCTCTTCTTCGATACCAAGGAGGAAGCCATCGCCTATGCGAGCCGGGCCGGTATCGCTTATCGCGTCGAGGAACCGCACAAGCCGGTTGCGCGCAAGGGCCTGTCCTATTCGGACAATTTCAAGTTCAACCGCACCCAGCCCTGGACGCATTGACGCAGAGCGATCAGCGGGCGCCTTCCTCGCGAAGGTGATACCGCCGCGCAGGAGAGCCGGCCAGGCGAGGCCGCACTTCTCACAGGGACGGCGGCGATCAGGTGATCGGCAGCGTGAGGACGGACGCCGCGGCCGGCCTCTGCCGGAGCTCGGCGAGCCAGCGCGCGACATGTGGCCGCGCGGCAGGCGCCAGCGGCAGGTTGAGCCAGCGATGCGCCGCGCAGGCCACCGCGATGTCGGCGATCCCAAAACGCGCGCCGGCCATATGAGTCCGCTCCGCCAGATGCCGATCGAGTAGCGCGGCGAGCGGTTCGGTCGCTTTCAGCGACGCCGTGATCGCATCCGGGTCGCGCTCCTTTTCCGGTACGCGAACGCTCTGCTTGAAGGCATCGCGCATCGCTGGCGTGAAGGCGGTTGCCTGCCAATCGAGCCACTGGTCGATGAGGGCACGCTCGCGCGGCGCTTCCGGCAGCGCCAGCACGCCGCCATGGCCGAGCGCGAGGTAGCGCAGGATCGCGTTCGATTCCCAGAGCACGAACCCGTCCTCTTCGAGTGTCGGGACGAGACCGTTCGGGTTGATCGATCGGTAGGCGGCGTCGTTCACCACACCATGGGCGCCGCCCGCCTCGATTCTCTCATGATCGAGATCGAGTTCCTTCAGAGCCCAGACCGCTTTCTGCACGTTGACGGAATTCAGCCGTCCCCAGAGCCGTCGCATCCGACCTCCTGTTCTGCCGTGGCGGGTGGATAGGCGTGCGGCCGGCCAGCGGGGTCGTTCACGACGAAGCCCATGCCGTTCACATGCAGGTAATCCGGCCCGACCGGCACCTTGCCGTAGCCGCCGGGGATGTCGAGCACATAGGTCGGCTGGGCAAGGCCCGACAAGCGTCCGCGCAAGGCCCGCATCAGCGCCTGGCCCTCGGGCAAGCCGGTGCGCAGATGCGCCGTGCCGGGGGCAAGATCGCCGTGATGCAGATAATACGGCTTGATCCGGTTCTCGACGAAGCTGCGCATCAGGGCGGCGAGTGTCTGCGGGTCGTCGTTGATTCCGGCGAGCAGCACGCTCTGGCTCACCATAGGGATGCCGGCATCGACGAGGCGCGCGCAGGCCGCACGCGCCGCCGGCGTGAATTCCCTCGGATGATTGGCGTGGAGCGCCACGAAGACCGCGCCGGAAAAGCGCTTCAGGCCTGCGATCAAGGCGGCATCTACCGCCTCCGGATTCACCACCGGCACGCGCGTATGGACGCGCAGGACACGCACATGCGGGATCGCTTCGAGCGCGGCGGCGATGGCGCCGAGACGGCGGCTCGAGAGAGCGAAGGGATCGCCGCCCGTCAACACCACCTCCCAGATGGAGTCGTGCGCGGCGACGTAGTCATAGGCCGCCGAGAGCTCGGCCTCGCTCAAGCTGCCCTGCCCATCAGGGCCGACCACTTCGCGGCGGAAGCAGAAGCGGCAATAGACCGGGCAGACATGCAGTGGCTTCAGGAGCACGCGGTCGGGATAGCGGTGGATGAGGCCGGGCACGGTCTCGTGGACGCCATCGCCGATCGGGTCGGTACGCTCACATGAGGCGCTCGCCAATTCTTCAGCGCGCGGAAGAAACTGGCGAGCGATCGGATCGGCCGGATCGGCCGGATCGATCAGTTCTGCCATGTCTGCCGTGACAGAAACGGCGTAGCGCGCTGCGACCGCTTCGAGTTCGGGCAGATCTTCGGAACGCACCAGACCGGCTCGCGCGAGATCGCCAATGCTGCGCAATGGGCGGGTCATGCGCCCTTGCCCGAGGAAACCGGCGTCCAGATCACCTGCTCGATGCGCGGCGCGCCGGTTGCCAGCATGACGAGCCGGTCGAAGCCGAGCGCGATTCCCGACGCCTCCGGCATGATCGCCAGCGCCTCCAGGAACGCCTCGTCGATTGGATAGCGCTCGCCGTAGACGCGCGCCTTCTCGGTCATTTCCGCCTCGAAGCGGCGGCGCTGCTCGGCCGGATCGGTCAATTCGCCGAAGGCATTGGCGAGCTCGATGCCGCAGGCGTAGAGCTCGAAGCGCTCGGCGACACGGGGATCGCGCGGGCTCGGCCGGGCGAGCGCGGCTTCGCTGACCGGGTATTCGTAGAGCAGGGTCGGGCGCCCGTCGCCGAGCCGGGGCTCGATCAGGCCGACGAGCACGCGCGAGAACAGGTCGGCCCAGGTATCGTCGGCGGCGACACGCAAGCCCTGGCTGGAGACTGCGGCGGCGAGCCCATCGCGGTCGGTGGCGCCGTCGGGCGAGATCGTCGCCATGAGATCGATGCCGGCATGGCGGGTGAAGGCCTCGGCCAGGCTCAAGCGCTCGGGCTCCGCGAAGGGATCCGCCTCGCGCCCGCGATGGCGCAGGCGGTCGATGCCGGCGGCCTGCGCCGCGCAGGCAAGCACCTCCGCGCAATCCTGCATCAGGACGTCGTAGCTCTCACCGGCCCGATACCATTCGAGCATCGTGAATTCGGGGTGATGCAAGGCGCCGCGCTCGCGATTTCGAAACACCCGCGCGACGCTGAGGAGGCGCATCTCGCCGGCCGCCAAAAGCTTCTTGCAGGCGAATTCCGGCGAGGTGTGCAGGTAGAGCGGGGTGCGGGCGCCGTCATGGCCGATCGCCTCGGTCGCGAAGGCGGAAAGATGCGCCTCGTTGCCCGGCGAAACCTGGAGCGCGGCTGCCTCCACTTCGACGAAGCCCTGCGCCACGAAATGCGCGCGCAGGGCCGCCAGGATGCGGCTGCGCGCCAGGAGGAACGGGCGCCGGTCCGCATGGATCTCGGGCCGCCACCAGGGTGAAGGATCGCTCACGCCTTGCCGGCTCCCGACTTGCGCAGGGGCGACTGGCAAGAGCGCCGTATATGGGCTAGGGGCTGCACTGAACACCGAAGCTCCATGGCGCGCGCCGCGCCGGGGTCGTCAAACCCAAGTCTACGCTCGTGCAAGGTCCAAGCTCGTGAAGGTGATCGCCTCAACGCTCCGCAAGGGCAACGTCGTCGAGAAGGACGGCAAGCTCTACGTCATCCTGTTCGCCGAGAACATCCATCCCGGCAAGGGCACGCCGGTGACGCAGCTCGACATGCGCCGCATCACCGACGGTGTTAAGGTGTCCGAGCGCTACCGCACCACCGAGCAGGTCGAGCGCGCCTTCGTCGAGGATCGCGAGCACACCTTCCTCTACAACGATGGCGAGGGGTTCCATTTCATGAACCCCGAGAATTACGAGCAGCTCGCGGTGCCCGAGGATGTGGTCGGCGATGCCGCGCCCTACCTGCAGGAGGGCATGGCCGTGATGCTCTCGACCCATAATGGCGTGCCGCTGACCATCGAATTGCCGCAGCGCGTGACGCTCGAGATCGTCGAGACCGAGCCGGTCACCAAGGGCCAGACCGCGTCTTCCTCCTACAAGCCAGCGCTGCTCTCGAACGGGGTCAAGACCGCCGTGCCGCCGCATGTCACCACGGGCACCCGCGTCGTCATCATGACGGCGGACGGTTCCTATGTGGAGCGGGCGAAGGATTGAGGGCGATCAGGGCGGCGAGGACGTCCCCTCGGCCGCCTGATAGCATTGCTGCGCGAAGCCCTGCGCGCGAGCGCGCTGCTCAAGCGAATAGCTGATACCCATCGCCCAGAGATTCTCCCGCTTGAGAACCTGCACGACGCAGCGGCTCGCGATGTGACAGGCCTCCGTGCTGCCGCCGGTACGGGTGCAGTTGCGCTCGAATTTCTGGCGGAACTCCGGCACTCCGGCTCTCGGATTCGGCCCGGTCAGGCTGACGATGCCGTAGGTGATCGCCAGCAGGATGGGCTGGTGGATGAGATAGACCGCAAGGCTGTGCCGTCCGGCCAAGGTCGCGAGACGGCCGAGCCTGCCCATGGGCCGCCACCGGCCGAGCCCGCTGTGCCGCAAGGCCGGCAAGCCGAGCCGGCCGATCACCAGCCCGATGAGCACGATCCCGAACCAGGGGCAGAGCGGCACCCAATCGTTCGTGTTCGGCGGCAGGCTCGCCAGCCCGAGAAAGGCGAGGGCTGGGGTCTCGAAAACAGCGTGGCGCAACAGAAATGCCGCCGCGATCACGCCTACCGCGACGAGAGCCGTCAGAGGCACCGGTAGGAAGAGAAAGGGCAGGGCCAGCACGCTGCTCACTGCAATGCAGTGCAGAATGCCGAAGAAGATGTAGCTGTCGGGGAAGGCGAGATAGGTCACGCCCGTGATGAGCAAGGCGGCCCCACCGATCCGTGCGAGGCGCCGGCCGAAAGGCCGCCAGCGAATCCCCTCGCCGTTCATCAGCACGAGCCCGATCCCGACGAGGGTCAGGAAGCTGCCGGCGATGCCATGGGCCGCGATGCGCCCCGGCAAGCTCAACGCGGCGTTCATGGGCGTCAGTTGAAGGAAGCCGAGGTCCCAAGTCAGGTGATAGGTCGCCATGGCCGCAAGCGCGACGCCCCGGGCGGCGTCGAGCGCATCGATGCGGCCAGTGTTCACGTTTTCGCGAGGATCGGCTGCGTCAGAGGCCCCCGGCAGCGAGATCTGAGTGAAAGAGGTCATGCAGCATCAGGCTGAGGCGATCCCGGCAGAGGCGCCGGCGAAAGACGGGACGGGCGGGGCTGCCTGCCCGAACGATCGCGGTACGGTCGCGATCCGGGCGGCACCTAGCACCTTTCACCCCATCGTTCGACGTCTTCGAGATGCGTCCCAATCGACCGGCTGACACGTCGCGCGGCCGTGCGACCTAGAGCAGAGGCCTACCGATAAGGGAACCGGCCTTCGGAAAATGGCTGATGCAACAGAATGATCGCCGGCATCGGCTCGAAGCCGCACGCCCTGCCGAAGGCAGGTCACGGCTCAGGACAGGCGAATGGAGCCTGTCCCTCGGCACGGCAGCAGGGGAACGGACGCGACGCCGATGCGCCCGACCAGCGAGAACGTTCAATCAAATCATGGTGATAGGGATTGAGTACTGGGCCGAAAACATTTGCATCCACGCCGCGGCCGAAGACTGCGATAGCGAGGAATTGACATGTCTGGCCGCATATCCCCGAGCCGGCCTTTTTGGGCAAAAGAGCAACACCACTGTGACTCTTCTGCCGAGGTCGGTTGAAAAAGCGATCAATGACGGCAGCGATGCCGGGCAATCGGGCTTCCGCCGATTCCAGACTTTGTTAACTTAGAACGCGAATCGGGCTGCGCGATTCGGTGTGGGTTGCTTACATGTCGAGCGATCGAGTGATCGGTGAGATCCGTCCACGTTCGGCTGAAATGCACGAGGACACCGTCCGAGGCGCACAGGAGGTCGACCGGCCGCTCGACCTCGTCGAGATCGCCGGCCACATCAAGTGGTTCGACGTCTCGAAAGGCTTCGGCTTCATCGTCCCGGACGATGGCTCGCCCGACGTCCTGCTGCACGTCACCTGCCTGCGTCGTGATGGCCACCAGAATGCCAGCGAAGGTGCGCGCATTGTCGTCGAGGCGGTCGAGCGGCCGCGTGGCTGGCAGGCCTTCCGGGTGATCTCGCTCGATCAGGCCTCGGCCACCCACCCCTCCGAATTGCCGCTGCCCCGCACCCATGCCAGCGTGACGCCGACGAGCGGGCTCGAGAGCGCGGTCGTCAAATGGTTCAACCGGCTGCGCGGCTTCGGCTTCCTGAGCCGCGGCGAGGGCACGCCGGACATCTTCGTGCATATGGAGACGTTGCGCCGCTACGGGATCGCCGAGCTCAAGCCGGGCGACCGTGTCCTGGTGCGCTATGGCGACGGCTCGAAAGGCGCTATGGCGGCCGAAGTCCGTCTCGTCGACGGGGCGCTGCCCGCCTCCCACTGAACGAGCATCGTTTTCGGATTTCCGATGGTTCTCGATTTTCCGCGCCGTGCCGTCCTCAGCGCCGTGATCGCCGCCGGCGTGATCGGCTTGGCACTCCCAGCCTCGCTTCGTGCCGAGAGCCCGGCTTCGCGCGAGGCGGCCCTGCGCACAGAGCCGCTCGGCATCGTCTCGAAAAACGGCCGCCACGCCTTCGATGTCGAGGTGATGCGCACCGATGCGGACCGGGCTCGCGGGCTGATGTATCGCCGGACCATGGCCGCCGACCACGGCATGCTGTTCGATTTCGAGCGCGTCTTGCCCGTGACCATGTGGATGAAGAACACCTATCTGCCGCTCGATATGGTCTTCATCCGGGCTGACGGGACCATCGCCCGCGTCGCCGCCGATACCGAACCGCTCTCGACGGCGATCATTTCCTCAGGCGAGCCGGTGCTCGGCGTCCTGGAACTCAATGCCGGGACGGCCGCGAAGCTCGGCATCCGCCCGGGCGATCGCGTCGAGCACGCGATGTTCAAGACCCGCTGACGATAGCCCGCTTGCGGCGGCGATCGGTTTTCAGAACGTATCATGAACGAACCGCTTGACGGCTTGGCCGATCGCAGCGAATGTTCGTGAAATGTTCCGGCTGAATCGGCCGTAACCCGAAGCGTCAGCGAGAGGACGGCATGATCGATCTCAGTTCCGATGCAGGCCTCGGATCTTGCCGTGTGCTGTTCGCCAATGACGATTGGCGTCTTGCCGCGGACGGCCTCGAACATCGCGATACGGGCTATTTCATCGCGCGCGAAGCCTTGTGCGCCCGGCGCGGCGACGGGCTGTGGGCCTGGCCGCTGCATCTCTCCGAGAAATCCTGGTGCACGCCCCGCCTGTTCCGCGAGGCCTTCCTAGAGGCTCTGGAACGGTTCGGGATCGCGCGCGATCCGGATTTGGCGCGCTCCTTCGCCGTCGGATTCGGTCTGCGATCGGGGAGCGGCCATCGCGATGGCTTCGTCTCTCTCGGCGACCTCGTGCGGCCGAAATCCATCGCACGCAAGCGTCCTCTGCCGGCGGAGGGCAAGCGGGCCGCGCGGTCCCGCCCGGATCTGGCTCGGCCGATCCCGGCCGGTGCGAGCGCCTGAACTGGCAAACCCTGCGGCATCCTCGGTAGCGGGACGCAATCCGTTTGACCCTCGGCTCGCGGCGTGATGCGGTCATCCGTCAATGGATGAGGTCTCAGGATGACGCTGCCAGAGGACGGCCCGCAAAGGGCGGACATCGCCGGCTCCCTCGAAGGGCTCGACGGACTCGTATCCCGGCCGCTCTCGCGACGAGGTTTCGTGATGACCAGTCTGATGAGCGGTCTCACCCTGGCGACGAGCCGGGTCGAGGCGCAAGTGATTCACACCGATGCCGATGGACTCGAGGCTGGCGAGGTCAGCATCCCGGTCGCTGACGGAGCGATGCCGGCCTATCGCGCGGTGCCGACAGGCGCTGGTCCCTTCCCGATCGTGCTGGTGATCGAGGAGATCTTCGGCGTTCACGATTACATCAAGGACATCTGCCGGCGGCTCGGCAAGGCGGGCTATTGCGCCGTGGCGCCCGAGCTCTATGCGCGCCAGGGCGATCTCTCCAAGATGACGGATGTCCAGCAAATCGTCCGCCAGGTGATCTCCAAGACGCCCGACGCGCAATGGATCGCCGATCTCGACGCCAGCGCGGCCTGGGCGGCGTCGAATTCCAAGGGCGATCTCGGGCGGCTCGGCGTGATGGGCTGGTGTCGTGGCGGCCGTGCCACCTGGCTCTATGCCGCCCACCGCACGGACCTGAAGGCGGCCATCGCCTGGTACGGACCGCTCGGGGGAGAGCGGACCGCGATCCAGCCGCGTACGGCGGGCGACGTCGCAGCGGATCTGAAGGCGCCATTGCTCGCACTCTATGGCGGGGCCGATACCGGCATCCCGGTCGCGAGCGTCGAGGCGGCGCGCGACAAGGCCGTGGCGGCAGGACGCAGCGTCGAACTCGTGATCTACCCGGAGGCGCCGCACGGCTTCCATGCCGATTATCGGCCGAGCTATCGCAAGGCTGCGGCCGAAGATGGCTGGAATCGTGCCATCGCCTTCTTGAAGTCGCATGGCGTCGGCTGAACTCTGCTCCCGGTCGCGCTTGCCCTACCGAACTCGGTTCATAAATCTTGTCGTTGTGGCACCGTCATCACAGACCTGTGGCGGCATCACTCTATTCTGCGGCCGGGTGAAGATCCGAATGCGCGGGGCCAATCCGTCAGTTCGCGTCGAGGATTGTGTTGGGCCAAGGGTGACGTGATGAGCGACGAGCGGCCATCGGGCCGGAAGCCGATCATCCTCGTCGTCGAAGACGACCCGGACGAGCGCTTCATCGCAGCCGAGATGCTCGAGGAGACCGGCTTTGACGTGATCGAGGCCGAAACCGCCGAGCGCGCGCTCGCCATTCTCAACGACCGCGGCGAGGACGTCAGCGTCGTGTTCTCGGATGTGCGCACGCCCGGCACGATCGGCGGTTTCGAACTCGCCCGCATCATCGGCGTGACCTGGCCGCGCGTGCGCGTGCTACTCACCTCGGGCGATGCCCGCGATCAGCCGAGCGACCTGCGCGTATCGGCGACCTTCATTCCGAAACCCTGGCGCGCACCGGAAATCCTGGCTTGGCTCGAGGAGGCCGCGCAGCGCTAGAGCGTTTTCGAGTGAGGTGGAAACCGGTTCACGTGAAGACAATGCGGAGCAGCAAAAAAACTTGCAGCGAGGTCCATGATCCCCGAATCTGGGATATCGATCTATAGCGTCGGACCGATATTCAGATTCGGTCCGATGCTATAGGTAGTTGTGTTGCATCGGCTTTTTTTCGAAAGCCGGTTCCCGCCTTTCGAGCCGATGCTCTAGCGTGCTGCGACTCGGATGCCGGTAGCCCATCCCGATCTCCGGATTGCACAGAACGCGCATCGGGCTCGACAGCTTTCGCATGGCACAATGATGCAGCGCCGGTCGCACGAAAATCAGGATCTGCTATGAAGGCGCGCCAATTCTGGCCTTGGACCTGTTTTCCGCACCCCATGCGCCTGCAAGCCTGCACATTACTCGCGGCAACCGGTCTCATCCTCTCGCTGCCTTGTGCGCTACCGGCGCTCGCCGCAGCGCCACCGCCCCAGCCGGCCGAGGGGCCGGGCGGCATCGGCGACAAATCCGCGACCGTGACGAAGCGCGCGATCGGCACCGCGAGCGCCGTAACCTTCGCCTTCTACAAAGCGGGTGCAGCTCCGGCTGAGGGGCGGCCAGTGGCGATCTTCCTGCACGCTTGGGGCGCTCCCAATCCGCGCGCTTACGGCGCATGGATCGATCATCTGGCGCGCCAGGGCTGGCTGGTGCTGTTTCCACGCTTCCAGGAACTCAACAAGACGCGGCCGGCCGATGCCACCGCCATCGCGGGGCGCCTGGTCAAGGCCGCTTTCGAATCGCTGGCAGCTGATGCCGATGCGAAGCCCGACACGAGCCGTGTCGCCCTGATCGGGCATCTTGCCGGCGCGCCATTGGCGGCGAACCTCGCCGCGAATGCCAAGACCGAGGGTTTCCCGGCGCCCAAGCTGCTCTTTGCGGTCAATCCCGGCGGCATCGCCCACGATGCCAAGTCGCGTGGCATCACGCTTGGCGATCTCTCCACGATTCCGGCAGACACGCTGGTGCTGACGCTCATCGGCGACCGTGACACGCGCGCGGCCGACCTCGCGGCGCGCCGGATCCTGCGCGATGCCAGCGCCGTCGGCCAGGACCGCAAGCTGTTCATACGCGCCCTGTCGGACGATCACGGATTTCCGGCGATGACCTCGACGCTGACGGCGCCGGCCGGTGTCGATCCCGCCTTTGACGCCAGCGCCATCACGGTGCCGCCAGATGCACCAGGAACGCCAAAGCCCCCGTTCAAATGGACGCCCGACATGGCGTTGAGCGGCGAACAGTCGATCCTGGTCGGGCAGATCAACAATGCCCGGACCGACGTGCTCGATTATCTCGCGTACTGGAAAACCTTCGACATGGCCGCGGCTGCCGCCTTCGCAGGCCGGGACGCGACGCGGCTCAAGAACGATCCCGCCTTTTCCGACATGCTGAGCTGGGCCGATGGCTGGCCGGTGAAGCGCCTTTCCGTCGAGGTGCCGCGCGCCGCTCCTCCCACGCCCCCGGCGCCCGTTGCGCCGCCGCCCGCCGCAACGGGCGATGGCCGCCGCAAGCCAGCCTCGGTCCAGCGCTGAACCGAAGCTGATCCGCTGCTGCGGCTAAGCGTTGCAGCAGGGCCGTCTAGTTCATACGACGACCGGCCGGCATCGAGCTTCAGAAGTAGGATTTCAACGTACCGCGGCGGCGCACGTCGAGCGTGGCGCAGTGGAACGAACCGCCGAACGGCCCGTAGGACAGGAACGGCGCCGGAATCGGCTCGAAGCCCCAATCCTTCAGCGCCTTGATCAGGCTCGGCTGGCTCGCATCGACCACGATCTTCTTCTCGGTGATGGCGAGGACGTTGATCGAGGTCCATGGCGAGCACATCGAGATCTTGCTCATGAAGCCTTCGACCGGGTCGGGGCGCGGGGCGATCAGCACGTCCCATTTCTTCAGCACGGGCGGCAGCTTCTCGACATCGATGTAGTCCGGGTTGACCAGGACCTTGCCCGGCGCCAACGGCATGAACGACGAATCGATGTGCATCGGCTGCGGACAGCGGCTTTCGATCTCGTGGATGCGAAAGCCCGGGCCGAGATGGCGGCGCAGCCATTCGATGCCCATCAGGTTCGTCACGTTGGAGCGGGTCACGAACAGGTCGCGGCCGCAGCGCACGAAATCGGCCGCATCGAAGACTGGCTCGAACTCGTTGACCGTGAAGCGCATCTGCTCCCCGGCCTTCAGATCCGGCACGCGGTAATCGTAATTGTAGAGCTCATCCGTCAGTTGCGGGCGCGGCGCCGAAGTCCAGCGCGCGCCGTTACGAAAATATTCCTTGAAAAGCGAGCGGTAGGCATCGCCCTCGAAATAACGCGAGCGCCAGCACATCGGGCTTTCGATGATCTCGTCACCGATCACGAGATAGGGGTCGCGCGGGCAGGCGACGCAGAAGCCGCGCGAGGACCAGCGCGGTGCCCTGTACTTCTTCGAGAAATCGATGCTGTCGGGCCGGCGCACCTTGACGCCCTCTCCGGCCAGAATCGTGATGAAATTGTCGAGCTCGGCCTGCGCGAGCTTTTTCATGAACTTCGGATATTTCCAGCCGCTGGCAAGCCGGTAGAAGGGCTGTGCGGCGCGCGGCAGGTTGAAGATCACGGTGAGATGATGGGTCGGGATCGTGGCTCCGTCGAGCGATCCGACGATCACCTCTTCGAGCGGATCCCACTCGTTCCAGGCCATGACCGGACTCTGCGGAGAGGGGATGCCGGCCCCCCCACGAGCGGCCGTCGAAAGGCTCTCGCTCTCCGCCGTTTCGAGCATCGAATGCTCGGCGGAGCGATACGCTTCCCGGTCCATCTTTAATCCCTTTTCTGATGAAGATTGCGACACTTGGCAGTGGGTGTTGCTCTAATGTCGCTTTGATCTTGGGTGTTGCCCGCGGGTGATAGACAACGCTGTCCAAAGCTGCAACGTGCCTCGAAGATCAGCGCTGCAGGCCCCTTTTGATGGGCCGGCGACGCGGCGGGACGACACCATTCCGGACCATAGCCGGCACCGAGAAAGAGGGTCATGAAGCGCCTCACGACACTGGCTCTGATCGCAGGCTTGTGCACCGTCGTGTGGCTCCTCCTTTCGTCGGGCCTCGAAGACGTCATGGCCGCCGTGGTGAGCGCGGGCTGGGGGGCGCTCGCCGTCGTGGTCTTGCGTGCGGTCGCGGTCGCCTGGGCGGGCCTGGGCTGGTTCGCGGTGTTTCCCAGCAAGCGGCGTCCGCGCCTGAGAGATTGCGTCTCGCTGCGCTTCGTGCGCGAGGGCATCAACACTTTGCTGCCGGTCGCGCAGGTCGGCGGCGACTTCATCGGCGCGCGCCTGCTGACGAAACGCGGCCTGGGCGGCGGCCTTGCGGGCGCCAGCATGTTCGTCGACCTGATGACTCAGGCGCTGACACAATTCCTATTCACGATGATCGGGCTCGGCGTATTGTTCTGGCTCGTCGGCGACGGCCCGATCGTGCGCACCGTTGCTGGCGGACTCGCGATCGCCGCACCGGCGCTCGGCGCCTTCTATCTGCTGCAGCGTCGTGGTGGGCACCGTCTGATCCAGGCCGCCATCGCGCGCTTTGCCACCGCACGCGAGTGGCAGGCACTCGGCGCCGTCGACGTGCTCTACGCCAACCTGCGTCGCCTCTACGGCAATCGGCCGCGCCTGACCGGCGCGATTACGCTGCATCTGATCGGCTGGCTGATCGGCTCGCTCGAAGTCTGGGTCTGCCTGTCGGCGATGGGCTTCTCCGTCGGCTTCCTCGAGGCCCTGGTGATCGAGAGCCTCGCCCAGGCCGTTCGCGGCGCCGCTTTCGCGATTCCCGGAGCGCTCGGTGCGCAGGAGGGCGGTCTCGTCGCGCTCTGTGCGATCTTTGGTATCCCGGCGGAGGCGGCCCTTGGCCTGTCGCTCGTCAAGCGCGTGGCCGATCTCGGCATCGGCATTCCTGGCCTGATCGCCTGGCATGCAATGGAGGCCATGCCCG
The DNA here is from genome assembly GCA_044227265.1 of Methylobacterium sp. Lineage (GTDB taxonomy): Bacteria > Pseudomonadota > Alphaproteobacteria > Rhizobiales > Beijerinckiaceae > Methylobacterium. The sequence goes on along the minus strand of JBGAFL010000008.1, from coordinate 8,538 downwards.
CGCCGGAGCCCGAAGCTCCTGCCGGGTTCGACACGATCCGCGCCAGCCTCGGCCACCGATTCGAACCCGCGCAGCCCCAGCCCGCCTATGGCTTTGCGGGGGCTGGGCTTGCCACCGCTCCCGCGATGGGCCACCCGCTCCCGCTCGACATCGAACGCGGGGATCTGAAGAAATGCGCCTGAACCGACATATCCTGCTCGTGCTCGCCGCACTGCTCGCCCTCTCGACCGGCATTGCGCCGGGCCGAGCGGCCGACGATCCCGCGATCGTGCCGGTGAACAAGCTGATCGCCAAGGTCGAAGAGATCGGGAAGGCCAATCTCGGCGATCTCAAGAGCCGCGCCGAAGCGCTCGGGCCGACGCTGATCGAGGTGTTCGACACCGCCGCGATGCTGCCGGTCGCCTATGGGCCGAAATGGAAATCGCTGAAGCCGGAGCAGCAGAGCGCGCTCGCCGAGGGCTTCAACACCTATTTCACGACGCTCTATGCGAACCGGCTCTCGCAGGCTTTGGGCGGCAAGTTCGACGTCAAGCCCGAGAGTGAGGCGCGGTCCGGAAATCAGATCGTCCATACCAAGGTCACGACCAAGGATGGCGATGACGAGGTCGATTACGTCGTCAATGCGAGCAACCGCATCCAGGACGTCTTGCTCAACGGCAATGTCAGCGAGGTCACCGCGATGCGCGGCAGCTTCGCGGATTCCGTCAAGAAAGGCCCCGAGGCCCTGATCGCTTTCATGCGCCAGCGCGTCGACGGCATGCTCGCCGCCAAACGAGCGCCTTGAATCGGCGCGACGTTACGAATTCGCGCTGCCCAGCGCGGCCCTAAGACGCCATCCGGACCGAGCGACGCACGTCATGGACCTCATCGATCTCTCGGCCTGGCTGTCGTCGCTGTTTCTGGTCGCGGCTTTGTTCGGCTGCTTCTACGCCCTGCTGGCGGCCTTTCTCGCAGGCCGCTTCGCCGGACGTCCGAGCCCGCGCCTGGGACACGCGGATCCGCGCCCCTCGGTCACGATTCTCAAGCCGCTCTGCGGAGCCGAGCCGAATCTCTACGAGAATCTCGAAAGCTTCTGCCGGCAGGATTATGCCTCGCCGGTCCAGATCGTGTTCGGCGTGCAGCGCACGAATGATCCGGCGATCGAGACGGTGCGCCGGCTCCAGGGCGCCTATCCGGATCTCCGGCTCGATCTCGTGATCGACGCGAGTCAGCACGGTTCGAATCGCAAGGTCTCGAACCTCATCAACATGTCGGCCATGATCGCCCACGAGGTCGTGGTGCTCGCCGATAGCGACATGGTGGTGCGCCCGGATTACCTCGAACGAATCGTCGCCGAATTGTCGCAGCCGGGCGTCAGCGGCGTCACCTGCCTCTATCACGGCGTGCCGGCCAACCGCAGCGCCGCGGCTTTGCTCTCCGCGCTCGCGATCGACGTGCAATTCGCGCCCAACGTCATCGTCGGGACTTCGCTCGGTCTTGCCCGTCCCTGCTTCGGTTCGACCATCGCCTGCCGCCGCGACACGCTCGACGCGATCGGGGGCTTTCACAGCTTCAAGGACGATCTCGCCGACGATTACGCCATGGGCGAAGCCCTGCGCGCGGCGGGCGGACGGGTGGCGATCCCGAACTTCACCATCGGCCATACCTGCGTCGATACCGAGCTTAGCGGGCTCTGGCGGCACGAACTCCGCTGGAATCGCACCATTCGCAACGTCGACCCGGCCGGCTATGCCGGCTCGGTCGTCACGCATGCCTTCCCGCTCGCATTGATCGGCGCGCTTCTGCCGGGAGGCGGCCATGGCGCGCTCGCGGTAGCGGCGTTCGCACTTGCCTGCCGCATCATCCTGTGCCTGCGCCTCGAGCGCGCCTTCGGCCTCGAACCGCAGCCTTATTGGCTGTTGCCAATTCGCGACATGCTGTCCTTCATGAACTTCTCCTGGGGCTTCGTCTCAGGGGCGGTGACATGGAAAGGTCACGATTACCGTGTGGTTGCGGACGGTACGCTCATTCCGGAGCACGCGATCGGTTCTGAGACCGGCGCGACCTCGGTCTAAGCTTCGAAAACCTTTCCGCAAGACTGCCTAGACGCCCAAGCTCGAGGCCTCGAACCCATGCGCACGCTCTTCCTGCAGGCTCCCACTTTCGACGGCTTCGACGGCGGCGCGGGTTCGCGCTATCAGGCCAAGCGCGAGATCAAGTCGTTCTGGTACCCGACCTGGCTGGCCCAGCCGGCCGCTCTGGTGCCGAACTCGAAGCTGATCGACGCGCCGCCCCACAACATCAAGCTCGCCGAGATCGTCGCCCAGGCGAAGGATTTCGATCTCGTGGTGCTGCACACCTCGGTGCCGTCCTTCAAGTCCGACGTGAAGTGCATCGAGGCGCTCAAGGTCGCCAATCCGAAGCTGATCGCCGGTCTGATCGGCGCCAAGGTCGCGGTCGATGCCGCGGGGTCTATGGCTGCGGCTCCGGTCGTCGACTTCGTCGCCCGCAACGAGTTCGACTTCACCGTCAAGGAAGTCGCGGACGGCGTACCGATGTCGGAGATCAAGGGCCTGTCCTACCGGGATGCCGACGGCACCATCGTCCATAACGAAGACCGTCCGATCATGACGGACATGGACCAGCTGCCCTTCGTCACCAGCGTCTACAAGCGCGACCTGGAGATGGAGAAGTACTTCATCGGCTACCTGAAGCACCCCTACATCTCGTTCTATTCGGGACGGGGCTGCAAGAGCCGCTGCACCTTCTGCCTCTGGCCGCAGACCGTCGGCGGGCACACCTACCGCACCCGCTCGGTGGCGCATGTCGTCGAAGAGATCAAATACTGCCTGAAGGAATTCCCGCAGACCAAGGAGTTCTTCTTCGACGATGACACCTTCACCGACAACCTGCCCCGCGCCGAGGAGATCGCGCGCGAGCTCGGCAAGCTCGGTGTCACCTGGTCCTGCAACGCCAAGGCCAATGTGCCGCGCGAGACGCTCAAGGTGCTCAAGGAGAACGGCCTGCGCCTGCTGCTGGTCGGCTACGAATCCGGCAACCAGAAGATCCTGAACAACATCAAGAAGGGCATGCGCGTCGAGGTGGCGGAAAAATTCACCAAGGATTGCCACGATCTCGGCATCGCCATCCACGGCACCTTCATCGTCGGCCTGCCGGGCGAGACCAAGGAGACGATCCAGGAGACGATCGCCTTCGCCAAGCGCATCAACCCGCATACCATTCAGTGCTCGCTGGCCGCGCCGTATCCCGGCACCTTCCTCTACAAGCAGGCGGTCGAGAACGGCTGGTTGGACGTCGAGAATGCCGAACTCGTCGACGAGAACGGTGTGCAGATCGCTCCGCTGCACTACCCGCACCTGTCGCATGCCGAGATCTTCGCGGCGGTCGAGGAATTCTACAAGAAGTTCTACTTCCGCGTGCCCAAGATCGCCTCGATCGTGAACGAGATGGTGCGCTCGCCCGACATGATGAAGCGCCGCCTGCGCGAGGGCGTCGAGTTCTGGCACTTCCTCAGGGAGCGCCAGGGCGTCGCCAAGGCGGCCTGAGGTCTGGGAGCGGCCATCGAGCGAGGGTTCGGGTCGATCCGTCCCGAAACCCGGTTGCTGGCCTCCCATTGTCCGATAGCGGATGGCCCTCATCACGCATGTGAGCCCTCCGTAACGAGGCTGCCCTTTTCCCGGCTGTTGACCTAGGCTGCAGCCTCGGGCTGTCCTGGCGGCGCGATGCTGTTCACCCATCTGCCCGACGACCTGTTCCGGCCGCTCGCCTCGCCGAGCCGGGCCTTCAACGCCGCCTTGCTCTTGCACCTGCGCGAAAAGGTTTTCGCGGATGCCTCGGAGCCCCTGCGCAAGACCGAACTGATCGCCGCGATCGGCGATTTCTGCGCCGGCTGGTCGCAGAACCAGATCGCGGATGACGAGACCATGCCGATCGATCCGGTCGAGCGCCGCTCGGCGGTCTATCGGCGCCTGCTCGATGCTGGCTGGCTCGTCGAGCGGCGCGAACGCTACCTGCCGGTGGTCGATTTCGACCCGCAGGCGCGCATCCTGCTCGAGGATCTCGCGCGGCTCGATCGCGGCGAGACGCGCTCCTATGGCGGTGCGGTTCTCGAAGTGCTCGGCTCCCTGGAGAGCGCCATCGCCAATCCGGGTGAGCGCTCCGAGGCCCTGCGCAATGCCGCCAAGGCTGCGCGCGCCTTCCTCGCGCATCTGCGCGGGCTCGCCGGTGCCATGCGCAAGATCGAGGAGCGGCTCCTACGCGAATCCGACACGAGCACGGCCTTCCGGCTGTATTTCGAGGATTTCGTCGAACGGCACCTCGTCAGCGACTACCGGACCCTGCACACCCGCTTCAACCCGTTCCGGTTCCGGGCCGGCATCTTGCGCGAAGCCGGGCGCGCGTTGCGCGACGATCTCACGATCCGCGCCCTCGCCCAGGCGTCCTTACGCGAGGGTCGCGCCGCCAGCTTGGAGGCCGCCGAGCGCGCGGTGCGCGACGACCTCGCCGAAATTCTCGCGATCTTCGAAGGCCTCGACCGGCATCTCGATGCGGTGTCCGATGTCGTCGCCCGGCTGGAGCGGCGCATGGCGGCGACCCTGCGCTATCTCGACCGCCGCGATTCTGCCCGGATCGAGCGGACGGCCGCAGCCTTGCGCGCGCTCGGTGGCTGTACGGAAGCCGGGCAGGCGCCCCCGCCGCCGATCCTAACCGCGTGCCTGCCGCTCGGGCCCCCGCATCTCTACGCGCCGCGCCTGCGCAAGCGCCCCATCACGATCGAGCCGCTGCCCGAACCCGCCCGCGATCCCTCGGTCGAGGCCTTCGTTGCCGCAAAGGACGCCTATCGCCGCCGCGTGACCCTGACACCGGAGAAGGTCGTCGCCTTTCTGGAGGACAGGTTAGGGGAGGGCGCCCTGCGCGGCTCGGGCATCGTCATCGAGGATGTCGACGCCTTCGTCGTGTTCCAGCGCCTGCGCGAGATCGACATGCTGTTCGACGGCGTGCTGGCGGAGCGCTATCACCTGCGCCGTGTCGAGGGCCGGATCTCGAATGGCTGGCTCGATTGCCCGGATTTCGAGGTCGCCCGTCAGCCCTGATACCATGGAATCCATAGCCATCAGGTCCACGCGCAGAGGCAGGGATGCTTGAGCCGTTCCGTGCCATCATCGACGGCGAAGAGCCGCCGCCACCCGGCGCGAAGGCGCCCTCCGAGGAGGAGCTGATCCGGGCGCTGCAAGTGCTCGTCAAGACGCAGGTTGTCTATGCCGATAGCTCCGGCATCGGCCGCGCCTACGAACTCGCGCGGCATTACGCTCCGTTCTTCCGCGATTATTTCGCCTGCCTCGGCTACGGCTTCGAGGTCTCGCATCGCGACCAGATGGTGTTCTTGCGCGTGCCCGCCGACGGCGTGCGCCACGATGCGCCGGCTGAGCGCCTGCGCAAGGACGAGACCCTGGTGCTGCTGGCTCTGCGCCTCACCTACGAAGAGGGATTGCGCGACCATCGCGTCACCGGCGATGGCGCGGTCGAATGCACGAGCGACGACATCGCCGAGGCGATCCGCAACGCGGCCCGCAGCGATCCGCCGGAGGAAGCGCGGATGATCGAGATCCTGCGGGTCTTCGCGCGCCGTGGCGCCTTGCGCCTGCGCGAGCGCGACCGCGCCGAGCGGATCACGCCGCTGCTGGTATTGCCCGGCATCGGCGTGCTCTGTCCCGACGGCTGGATGGAGCAGGTGCGGGCCTGGGCGGCGGCGCAGTCCGAGCGCATCGACGAGCCGTGATCCGCCCCTGTTGCGGCCCAGCTCTCGCCGGATCGTATTGCGGTGCGTATCGTCCCAAAAGTCCCGCCTCACTTCCGCCGGTTGTCCCGGCTTTGCTGGCGCCGAAACAAGGGTGACGAGGTGCCGATGCGTGCGGTCATGGTCGGCTTGATCCTGGTGTTCCTGCCGGGCTTGGCCTTCGCCAAATGCTCCTGCAGCTGCTTGAACGGCCAGGCGATCGCGGTTTGTCCGCCTGGTACGATCGTGCAGCCTCTCTGCCAGAGAGTGTGCCCCGATCTCGTCAATCAGACCCTGGCCATCCCGTCCGTCGCGCCGCCAAATCTCGCCGGTGGCATTTCAGCGGGCCCGGGCACGCCGCCGCCGATGGACGCCCTTGGTGCCGGCAACATTCAAGACGTCCTCAATCAGCTCAATCAGACCGGCCAACTCAATCAACTCAGCCCACCCCCACAATAAGTGTGCAAGCGCGGCCTCGCCGGGACGTTTCATGCGCTGCATGAAATTGATGGCGGCAGAGCAATCGGATAACGCTCGGGCGGCTTGCGGAGGATTCGTCTGTATCGCGTCAATGGCGGTCATCAATTTTCAGTCGATGTCGCGGCTGATTGCAAGCGTCACTCGACAGAACCGGCGGGTGAGCCTAGAAGCGTAGAATCTCTGTAATCTGCATAATGTTATCTTTCGACGCTGATCGCTTGATGAATAAGATGGAAACCGGCGTCGAGATCCATCGGCGTTACCTGCACGACGAAGTCGCCGATCGGATGCGCGAGCTCATCCATGGGGGCGAACTCGAGCCGAAGGCGCGCATCAACGAAGCCGAACTCACGGAGCGCTTCGGGATTTCGCGCACGCCGTTGCGCGAAGCGATCAAGATCCTCGCGACCGAAGGCCTGCTCGAATTGTTGCCCAACCGCGGCGCGCGGGTCGCGAGCATCTCGCAGACCGAGATCGAGGAAATGATCGAGATCATCGCCGGGCTCGAGGCGACCGCCTGCCTGCTGGCCTGCCGGACGATCACCGAGGGCGAGATCGCCGCGATCGTCGTCAAGCACGAAGCCATGATCGCGGCCTGGAAGCTTCGTCAGAAGGTTCCCTACTTCCAGATGAACCGCGAGATCCATGAATCGATCATGCTGGCGAGCCGCAACACGACCTTGCAGAACATCTATGCGAGCCTCTCGGGCAGAACCCAGCGCTCCCGCTACACCGCCCACCAGACTGAGGAGCAATGGGCGCGGGCCGTCGACGAGCACGAGCGCATGATCCCGCTCCTGCATGCCCGCGACGGCGAGACGCTGGCGCAATTGATGCGCGAGCATATCCGCTCGAAGATTCCGGTGATCGCCGAGAGCTACGGCGACAGAAGCGTTTGAACGACCGTCCTCAGCGTCCCGTCCAGAGCGGCGGGCGCTTGGTGAGGAACGCCTCCATGCCCTCGCGGAAATCGGCGCTGAGATAGCACATCAGGATCAGGTCATCGCCCGGCCGGGCCGCATCGTCCTGCGGGTTTGCGCCTTGCTGCCCGAGCCGGCGCAAACCCTCCTTGGTCGCGCGCAACGTCAACGGCGCGTGGCTCGCGACCAGCGTCGCCAGTTCCTGCGCCCTCTGGCCCAGCGCCGCTGCATCCTCCACCATTTCGGTGACGAGGCCGAAGGCGAGCGCCTCCTGCGCCGGCACCAGCCGGGCTGTGAACAGCATGTCCTTGACGCGGGCCGGGCCGATCAGGTTCGCGAGCCGCTTCAGGGTCGCCATCGACAGGCAATTGCCGAGCGTGCGCGCAATCGGGAAGCCGAAGCGCGCATCCTGCGTCGCGATCCGCAGATCGCAGGAAGCGGCGATGGCCGCGCCCCCGCCCGTACAGGCACCCGCGATCGCGGCGATGGTCGGCACGCGTAAGCGCTCCAGCGCCTCCATCACCCGGTCCATGAAGCGCTCGTAGCCGAGCGCGTCCTCGGCCGTGCGGAAGGCGCGGAACTGCGCGATATCGGTGCCGGCGGCAAAGGCCTTGTCGCCCGCCCGCCCTCATACATGGCGAAGGTCAGCGCATTGCGCGCCTGCGGCCGGTTGAGCGTGATGCGGGCGATGCCCGCCTCGTCGATCGCAAACAGGAGTTCGTCGGTCTGCGGGATCGGCTCGGGGCTCATCGGGTCATCCTCGCGGCGGCTATACGGGCAGCTCTGGCGCAGGGACGGGCTTGGCGCAAGGCAAGCCGCTTGCCGAGCGACTCCTCACGCGCCGACCCGACATAATGGCTGCCGTCGGCGCATCGCAGGATGGAGACGAAGGCGGGCATGCTGGCTCCGAAACGCAAAGCAGTGCAGACGCCCATCCTACCAAATCCCCTCATCCTGAGGTGCTGCGCAGCAGACTCGAAGGAGGGCTCCAGGGATCGCGGTGGGTGCTCGAGGGCGCCTTCAAAAACCGCCGATGAAGCACCTCGGAACGAGGGAGCGGGTTCGAAATCTCGAAAGAGGGATAGCGAAAACCGTCGCGGTCATTTCGTTCGGCAAACCGGATATCGGGACGAACGTCCCACGCGTCCCAGGCTGTCCCAAGGCTGATGAGGGCAGGTCCGACTCCGGTTTTTGGTGCGCGAGTCGGGACCGTGTCGATATCGGTTGACGAGAGCTTTGCATAAGTGCGGGCGCTCTGGTTCACTCTGGTGGTCGGAGGAGGTTGTGATGGCGCATCGGTCGGTGGGTCAGCTGAGCCTCGCGGATGGTCTTGTCAGGAGCGGGGGCAGTCGCGCGCTCGAC
>JBGAFL010000007.1:0-114528 GCA_044227265.1 Methylobacterium sp. | reverse complement strand
ATGCGATCGCGGGCCGCCTGCGGCTGCAACTGTGCGATACAGGCCGAGATGACGGCGTTGAGGGGAACCTCGGTGAAGCTCAAATTCGCGCCGCCGGCCTCGATCCGCGCGAGATTCATCAGGTCGTCGACGACCCCGAGGACATGCTCGCCCGAGTTCTGGATCTCTCGCAGATATTCGCGATAGCGCTCGCTCCCGAGAGGGCCGAACTGCTCGGCGAGCATCACGTCGACCGAGGCCAGAATACCGTCGAGCGGCGTACGAACTTCCTGTTCGACCTTCGAGATGAAGTCGACGGCCGGATTCTGCTTGCCGCGCGTCGGCTTTTGCTGCGGATCGCTGGCGGAACGCTGGTCGGCCGCGGCCTCTCGCAACATCGCGCAGAAATTCGCTCCACCGGTGGCGTTCAGCCGCACGATCCGCAATTTGAGATTCGCTTGCGGCCGATGGCGGAGCCGCAAGTCACGCGGCGTACTGCGTCCGGCCTCGGCTGCCTCGCGCAGGGTCGCCGCGATCAGCTTTCCGTCGTCCTGCACGAAAAACTCGTCGAGGAACCCCCCGACGAGGTCTCGTTCCGCGCCGGACAACAGGGTTTTCGCACTCCGGTTCATGCTGAGAATCCGACCAGACTCATCGATCGTCGTGACGCCATCCTCGATGTGGTCCAGCAAGGTGAGCTGATCCCTTGCCTGTGTAGGGTTGCGCGCCTGAAAGACGCTCTGAGAGATCTTCTCGGCGAGCGGATTCACCCTGGTCGCCGGGCGCGCAAGGAGGAGATTGGCGGGCTCGCCCTGCCAGTCGATCCGCGCGCGTTCCACGAGCAGCCGAGCCATCGTTCCTTGCGGCGTCGAAAACGACACCGTCTCGTCCTGATCGGCAGGACCAACCTGCTTCTCGCCGGAGAGGTTTGTTCTCAGGAGCGCGTGGGCAACAGCGCGCAAAGTTTCGGGGGTGCGACATCCGGCAAGATCAAGAATGCGCTGGTTGGCGAACAGCACGGCGCCATCACGATGGACGAGAACCCCGGCCGGCAAACGACTCAGCGCGCTGACGATCGCCGCCTCGATCGCAGCCGCGTTGGATTGCGTGCTGGATGGGGAGCGGAAGGGAGTCACCTCGCCGCGCGGCTCCGGCTCGGCGATTCCCTGAGGTTCGCGACTTGGCGCGGTCTCTTCATCATCTCCGGCGAAGCGGGCCCCTAGCGCGCGGGCAATCTCGCGGAACGCGGCGTTTTCGTTCACGGACAGAGCGGCGTCCGTCGGTGCTGTGACGCTCGCATCCGGTTCGCGGTCGGCATCAACTTCAGCCGGCGGTTCCGCCGATCGGACTGGCTCGATCACCTTGCCACCGAGCGGTTCGCCGAAGATCGGCAGGGAGACGGACGATACCGTGCTGCTCCATGACGACGCGAATGTCCCCGCGGGGGCCGTCTGGGAAGGTATGGCCGGGATCGTCTCGTGCCGAGGCGGCGTCTCCGCGGCTCGCTCGATCATCGATGCGGGTTCCGAGGCGGGCGCTGGTTTCGCGGGAGCGAGGCGGCGGCGTGCAGAGCGCTTCCGGATCAGCCCGAACCCTCCGAAGCCGGCAAAGTTCTGATGGGGCCGTGCCGCAGGCGCACCGGACAGTTCGAGTTCGACCTCGTCTCCCGATTGCGGCGGCCTGACGATGATCGGCAACCCGCGGAACGTCCGACGATCGGACAAGGCATCCAGGACTGCCTCGCCGACGACGATGCCGCTGCTCGAAAGATCCTCCCAGGAACGGCCCGAGATGCTCGCGACGACGTCCGCATCGGTGCCCGACACATGCGTGACGAGACCATCCGCGTCGCTGCGCCAGACAAAGCGGGCGCTCGGGTCTGCTGGAATTGCAGGCTCGGTATGCGTGGGAGACGGGGCGGAAGCCGCCTGCGGGGCCGGTTCCTCGCCATACCAGGTATCCGCTGGCCGCAGGGCAGGCAACATATCGACGGGGGCGATCACCAGCACAGAACGTCCCGGTACGATCTCGGCCTGAGCCACGCGGCATGCGGTCGGGCGCGCGAGGCCTCTCGCATCGAGCCGCAGACGCGTCAGCCGCCAGCCATTCGGATTCTGCAGGACACCCCGGAGTTGTTCGCCGAGCTTGAGAGCGGGATTGAGCCGCCCTTGGCGGTCGGCAATCGCGAACCGCAACTCGGCAGCTGACCCGCACGCTTGCACGATAGTGCGTGCCTGCGTATCGAGCACGATCAGGGATGGGGAGGGCCCCGCGAACATCGCGCCGAGACCGGGATCCGTCGACCAGCGGGCGACCGCTGCGGCGAAAGTCTCATTGTCGATTTCGGCCAAATGGGAGGAATCGGGCATCCGAAGCCTATCGTCGAACCACGGTCGTGGTCCCTGCTGGGAAGTTTGGGGACTCCAACGGCTTCGGCATAGACACAGGCTCAACCTGACACACGTTAATCACCGGTTAACCCTAATGTGCCCGCGGGGGGTAGCGTTGCGGCCAGTTTGTGTTATTGTGCGCTGCACCATGATGAATCATTAGGCGCTGAAGGAGAGGAAAATGGCAAACAATCCGAATTACGAAGTCCCGACCGAATTGCGGGATTTTGCCGAGAAGAGTGTTGACCAGGCTCGCAAGGCCTTCGACTCGTTCATCGGTGCTGCCCGCCGCACGGCCGACACCGTTCAGGGTTCCGCTGAACTCGCCCGCACCAACGCGAGCACGCTGTCCTCGCGCAGCTTCGGATATGCCGAGCAGAACGTGAACGCGGCTTTCGATCTCGCCGAGAAGCTCGTCCGTTCAAAGGACGTGCAAGAGGCGCTCCAGCATCAGGCCGAGTTCGTTCGTGCCCAGTTCGCCAGCATCCAGGCCCAGGCCAAGGAGTTTGGTGGCCTCGCTCAGAGTGCGGTGCAGCAGAGCGCCGAGAACGCCAAGAGTGCAGTGCAACAGGGCACGGCAGAGGCCAAGAAGGCTTTCGATCAGGGCACCGAGGCCGCCAAGGCTGCTGTCGCCAAGGCTGAGAAGAAGGTCCAGCCGTAAGGACTGGCCTTCTGGATCCGACCGACGTTCGTTAACGCGGGTCTAGCTCTATCCAGGTTAATCGGCCTCCGCCATTGCGGGGGCCGATTTTCGTTTGGGCTCCCTTTCCGCAGCGCGGAGGCTTCGCCCTCTTTTCGTCCGATCGGGCTGCATAAGAGGAGGACGGCCAAGGATTGGCCAGCATACCCGCGACGCGCAGACCCGGCGATTGGCGGATCGGCGTGGCCCGAGGCTCCTCTTTCGTCAGCGAAGGTTCGCGCGAACGTCCAACCGCTTCGCCCGGCTTCGCCCAAGAGAACTCCGCTCATCATGCGCTCACTCTCTCGTCTCAGCGTCGCCGTCGTGATGGTCTTCGCCGCGACCGCTCCGGGAATCGCCGTCGCTCAATATTACGACGAGGGCTATGACGCGCCGCCCCGGCCATACCCCTATGACGGCCGCTCGTACGATCGTCCGATCCCGATGCGTCGGCAGGTCGGCTTGAATTGCGATGCGCTGCAACCGGGCCTGACCGGCCCGCAGCCCTATTCATGCCCGCTGCCGGGACCGAGACCACTCGGCGCGCGCTGCTTCTGCGAGACGCCGATCGCGCCGCTCAGTGGCGGCGATACCGTCGCCGGACACGTCGTTCCGTAGAGACTACGGCCGGCGATTGATCAGGGCGTCCTGGCCTGGCCTGTTGCGGGTATCGGATCGGTGTCGATGATCGGTCCAGATCCACGCTCTGCTTGGCTGGATGCCAATTTGCATTTGAGACTCTCGCCCTGCCCCAAAAAAGCCTGTGGAAAGCGGGGATTGCGGGGAGAGCAGGGGTCGTGTGCCAGAGAGCGCTTGATATGCGCTAACCCGTTAACACGCCGTCTTTTTTCAGGGTCTATCCTCATCTCCACGAGTTGAGTGCATGCGAGCATTCCATGCGTTTCGAGGTGAGCGAGGAGCGGCCCGGCCACTGGTCCTGGACCTTGCGCGGCAATGGCGGCGAGACGATCGCCCGCTCGCCGGCCAATTTTCCGAGCCAGGTCCAGGCATCTGCGGCAGCGACGGCCTTCGCGCGCATGGTTGCCAAGGCCTGTGAGCAGATGCGCGGACGCTGAGCGCATCGTTTCCCACGACATTGCAGGGCCGCAGCCAAAGCATCGTCAGCCGGCAGCCCTCCCCCGGATGACCGTCACCTTCCCTGAATCGACGAGAATTTCCGCCGGAAGCGGGTGGCTGAGAAAGCCTGTCGGGCTTGCGCTGAGCGCATAGGCGCCGGATTGGAGCACCGCGACCAGATCGCCGGCCCGCAATGGCGGCAACGGTGCGGAGCGCGCGAGGATATCGAGCGGCGTACAGAGCGGACCCACGACGACCGTCGGCAAGCGGACAGCACCAGATTTCTCGACGACGGATGCGAGCGGAAAATCGCGTTTGACGACCTGTCCGAGATTGCCCGAAGCCGCGAGATGGTGGTGCATGCCGCCATCGGTGATGACGAATCGGCTGCCGCGCGACTCCTTCACGGCCCTGACGCGCGCCACATAGAGCCCGGCCGGCCCGACGAGAAAGCGCCCCGGTTCGAGTACGATACGCGCGTTGGCCAGCAGCGGATCGGTGGCGAGCGCCGCCTTGAGGTCGGGCACTCCGGCGCGAATCGTATCGAGATCGAGTGCGCGATCGCCCAAAAAATACGGGATGCCGAGGCCACCACCGAGATCGATCGTCTCCAGCGGCCGCCCGATGCGTCCCGCGACGCGCGAGGCCAAGGCGATTCCATAGGCCCATTGCGCGAGCAAGGTCGCGGCGAGGAGGCCCTGTGTTCCGGCAAAGAGGTGCACGCCGGCGAGGTTCAGATTCGGCTCAGCCTCGATCGCATCGGCGACCGAATCGATCTCTTCCTCGTCGAATCCGAAGGGCGAGGGTTTGCCGCCCATGCGCATCGCGCCGCCCTGCGCTGCCGCACCCGGATTGATCCGAATGGCGACGCGCGCCCTCTCCCCATGGCGGCCGGCGACAGCGGCGACACGAGAAATTTCCTCGCGGTTCTCGAGATGGATCTCGCCGATGCCGGCCGCCACGGTCCGTTCGATATCGGCATCGCTCTTGGCCGGACCGGCGAACAAAATGCGTCTCGGGGCAATGCCTGCCTCGCGTGCCGCCTCGAATTCGGCGCCGGAGGCGATCTCGGCACCGGCCCCCTCCCCGGCCAGAACCCGGATTACGGCCGGAGCGGGATTCGCCTTGACCGAATAATCGACCTCCGCAAAGCCGGAGACGGCGGAGGCCAGGCCGCGATAGGCTCGCCGCATCAAGCCGGCATCGTAGACGTAGAACGGCGTGCCGAAGGTTTCGGCGAACTCGGGAACGGAAAAACCGCCGACCTGGAGGATTCCGTCCTCCCTGGCGAAATTCTGCGCGATCAAGATATCCGCGAGATCGGCCTTGCCGGGCTCAGGCATGTTCGAGTTCGGCCGCGACACGCTCGGCCACAAGGCGCTTGTAGTCGACCTTGCCGTTCGGCGTGGTCGGTAGCGCCTCGACCTGCTCGATGGCACGCGGCACGAGATGCGGCGCCAGCGCATGACGCAGGTGACGCATCACCGCACCCGTCGCGACATGACCGTTCGCGGGCACGGTCACGGCGTGGATGCGTTGGCCGACACCGCGATCCGGCAGGCCGATCACGGCCGCGGCGCGAAAAGCGCCGGTCTCCATCAAGGCGGCCTCGACCTCGGTCGGGCTGACGCGGAAGCCCTGCGTCTTGATCATCGCGTCCTCGCGGCCGAGGAAGCGAAAGTAGCCGTCAGCATCCTCGACGACGATATCCCCCGACCGGCAGACCACACCGCCCGGTGCACCCTGCGGCGGGAACGGATCGGGAATGATGACACGGGCCGTGTCCTCCGGCCGGTTCCAATAGCCGAGCGAAACCGTCGGCCCGCGATGATGCAGGATGCCCGGCTCGCCGGGCCGGGCACGGCGCCCGTCGGGCGCGATCGCGAAAATCTCGGTCTCGGGGATCGCGCGGCCAATCGAATCCGGCTGACGATCGAGTTCCTCCGGCGGCAGATAGGTCGATCGGAAGGCCTCGGTCAGCCCGTACATCAGGACGAGATCGGTCTTCGGAAGCCGGGTCCGCAACCGCCTGATCGTATCGAGCGGCAGGCTCCCGCCCGAATTCGTCAGGTAGCGCAGGCTTGAGAGATCGGCCTTGGAAAAGCGCGGCGAGGCACGCGTCAGCAGCGTCCACAGAGTTGGCACGCCGGCTAGGCCGGTGATCGCGTGCTCCTCGATGGCCGCGACGATCTCGTCGCCGAGATGGAAGTTCAGCAGCACCAGCCGCGCGCCCTGCTCGACGCTGGTGAGAAGCTGGTTCAGGCCGTAATCGAACGAGAACGGCAGGACCGAGAGGATGCGCTCGTCTTCCGTGATCCGGAGATAGCTGCGCACGATGCGCGTCCCCGCGATCAGGTTCGCATGGCTCAGCATCACGCCCTTGGGCAGGCCGGTCGAACCCGAAGTGTAGAGGATCGCCGCGAGGTCCGGGGGCGCCGCCTCGCGAGGACCGGGTGCGGCCCGGCTCGGTGCGCTCTCCCAATCATCGCCCTGTCTGAGGACCGGGGTCGCCACGTGGAGAATGTTCGGGTCGAGAACCGCATGGTGCGTCGCATCCGTGAGGATGACCCGCGCGCCGCAATCCTCGACGATGTGGCGCACCTGGCGCGCCCGCAACGTGGGATGGATCGGCACGAAGGCCGCCCCGGCCGCGCTCACGGCGAAGATCGCGACGCATTCCGCGATCGATTTCGGAAGGTAGATCGCGACACGATCGCCCGGCACGACGCCCATCGCGGTGAGCTGCCGGGCAAGCACCGATACCTTCTCGCGAAATTCGCCATAGGTGAGCGTATGCGCGCCCTCGACCAATGCGATGTGGTCCGGGGCTCGGCCTTCGAGCAGGTGATGCAGCTTGGTCGGCGACATGCGCGTAGATTTAAGAAGTCGAGCGCTTGTCGTCGATAAAGCGCGCGAGCGTATCGACGCTTTCGAAATTGCCGAGGTCGAAGCAATCCTCGTCGATCTCCACCCCGAACCGCTCACCGAGATCGAGCATCAGATCGAGGATGCCGATGGAATCGAGCGCATCACTGGTCACCAGCGAGGTCTCGTTCGTCACCGATCCAGGGGGAAGTTCGGGATTCCGGGCGGCGATGAAGGCGAAGATCGCCTCCCGCACATCCGCCATCGATTGAACCAAGGTCCGGTCTCCAGGAATTTGCCAGACGCTTCAAGCCATGCGGATTAAGCCGATCGCGGGGCCAAGTCCATCGGCTGCCGGATTTACCCAGGGGTTCGGATTTGGGTTGACGTGATTGAGCGGATTGATCGCCGCAACCTCGTCGTCAGTGCGAGCGCAGCGAAGCAATCCAGCCTGTCTCGCAGTGCATAATGCATCCCTAGGTTGATTGACCGCGCTCGCGACGACGACGAGCGGAAGCTGCCGGCTCGAATTCCGGCAGAATCGGTGAGAAGTTCGCTCTCCGCGGGCACGAGTTCGGTAGGCTCGATATCCGATGCGATCCCCTTTACCAGGTGGGTACAAGATCTAGGACCCGCAACCAAAAACTGGCTCGATGTGCAAGACCCCGCTGCGCCCCTTGATCGCCGCCTGCGCTGGCATCGCTCTCATCGCGGCAGGAGCCCCGAACGCCCGAGCCTGCGACCGGTCGGCGTTTCGCGTGATCCTCGATGTTGGGCATAGCGCGGAATCGCCAGGCGCGATCAGCGCGCGCGGCGACGTCGAGTTCAATTTCAATCTCAGGCTGGCGTCCGTCATCGAAGCCCAACTCGCCGCCGGCGGATTCACCTCGACACGACGCATGGTCACGGACGGACCGAAGGGCGATCTCGGTCTTCGTTCCGCGCGAGCCGACGCGATGGGCGCGGATCTGTTCCTGTCGATCCATCACGATTCCGTTCAGCCGCGCTATCTCGAGCCCTGGATCCATCAAGGCCAGCAGCAGAGCTTCAGCGACCGCTTCAAGGGCTGGTCGCTATTCGTCTCGCAGGCAAGCCCGCGAGCCGGCGAGAGCCTCGTCTTCGCGCGGCTGCTCGCGGACCATCTGCTGGCCTACGGGCTACCCTTCACCCGGCATCATGCCGAACCGATTCCCGGCGAGCGTCGTGCCTTCCTCGATCGGAGGCGGGGCATCTACCGGAACGATTCCCTCGGCGTCCTGAAGACGTCCCGAGCGCCTGCGGTCCTGCTGGAGGCCGGACTCATCGTCAATCGCGAGGAGGAACTCGCACTGAACGGCGCCGATCGCCAGTCCCGGCTAGCCCATGCCGTGGCCGAGGCGACCGATGCGTTCTGCGCCGCGCAAACGGCATCACGATAGCGGGAATGGCCCTCAGGCCGCTTCCTCGCCGTCGGGGATGACGTCGACTTCGACCTTTAGCTTCTGGGCGCCCGAGGACGAGACGATGCCGTCGATCGGGGCGACGTCGGCATAGTCGCGGCCCCGTGCGAGTTCGATGTGATCGTCGCGGACGGCCACACCATTGGTCGGATCGAGGCCGATCCAGCGGTCTTCCTCGCCGTCCTGTCCCGGACCGAACCAGAATGCGACCCAGGCATGGCTCGCATCTGCGCCGCGCAGCCGAGGCTGGCCCGGCGGCGGCAGGGTGCGCAGGTAGCCGCTGACGTAGGCTGCTGGCAACCCCAGCCCCCGCAGCCCCGCGATCATGACATGCGCGAAATCCTGGCAGACGCCTGCTTTGAGGGCGAAGGCCTCGGCGAGCGGGGTCGTCACCGTGGTCGCTTTGGAATCGAAGCGAAAATCGGCCCGGATGCGTTTCGTCAGTTCGAGCGCGCCGCCGTAGGCGCTGCGTCCTGGCGGAAAGCTCTCGCGCGCATAATCCGTCACAGCAGCCGAGAGCGGCACGCGCTGGCTCGGAAACAGGCAATGCGTCGGCGCATTCGGCCCCAGCGAGGGCGAGGCCAATGCGGCATCGCGCAAGGTTTCCCAGGACCAGCCGGCTTCCGGCTCGGGCAGAGCCGGCCGCTCGACCTCGATCCGCGAGGAGGCCTCGACGGAAAATTCCATGTGCGGCTGATCGATCAGCAGCGTCATGGTGTCGAGGCCGAAGAAATCCTTCCGCTGCAGACGCACCGTCGGTTCGGGACTGACCGTCACGGTGGATTCGAGCACGCGCTGGCCGCCGCCGTCGCGAGGATGCAGGCGCAAATTGCATCGCGCATACCGAACCATGCGTGCATAGCGGTAGGTCGTCAGATGGCGAACGGTGTAAAGCATCGAGGAACGAATTGCTGCGCCGGCACCAGAAAGCTGCAGGCTCGCCTAACACGGCGCGCGCCGGCATCCCAAACCCGACGCGCCAGCACGCACAACTGAACTCTCGACGGGTTCAGCCGAGGCCCACCAGCTTCTCGGGCCGGAAGGCATCGGCACCGGAGGGGAAGTAGCGGGCGGCGATGGCGTCGGCGAGGCCTTCCAATTCGCCTTCTAGGCGCGCCAGGGTGACCTCGTCGAACTCGACGGCCTCGCCCGTGCTAAACACGTTCAGGAGGCGCGCGGCGAGCCGGCGATGCGCCTCGGGAAGGCCGTCCGCCCGCAGGGCCGGCAATTCGTCGAGATGGGCGACCACCGCCGCCAGTTGATAAGCAACCGAGCGGGGATTGTTCGGATCGAGAATGACCATGTCGCGCACGGCGTCGAGATTGACGCCCACGAGATAGCGGGCGCCATAGGCGATCTGCATGTCGTCGAGGGCGAGCATCACGCCGAGATCCTCGCCGGTGGCCGTATCGCTGGCAAAGGTCACCGCGAAAGTGCAGCCGTTGATCGCACGCTCGATGCGCCGGCCCATGTCGAGGAAACGCCAGCCTGCCGCGTGGTTCATGTTCTCGTGGGCGAGTCCGGAAAGCGTGGCGATGTGGCCAAGCGCCCGTTCGGCCCGGCCGAACAGCTGGGATTCCGTCGGCTCCCAGGACTCGCCGAAATCGAGCAGGTCCCGCAATTCCGACAGAGCCCGCCAGGCCTCAACCGGCATCCGCTCGCGCAGGCTGGCGGCGACACGATGGGCCGACAGGATGTGATTGACGGCCGAGCCATAGACCGCGCGCCCGCTCAATGCCTCGCGCGCCAAAGTCGCTGTATCGAGATCCGGGGCACTCACCGATTCCCATTCGTCGAGCAAAGCGCGGATCCGCAGGGCCGTGGGCCTTCCGATCTCGTTGCTCGTATCGGCGACGACGGCATTCCCGAAATTGCCGAGATGGAGCTGGACCAGTCTGATCACGCTCTCGGCCCGCTCAACGAAGCGGCCGAACCAGAACAGGTTGTCCGCTGCGCGCGAGGGCAGGAAACCCGCGATCCGGCGGATCCTGGGGGCGGTCGATGTCAGCAGAGGCGGCGTCTCGACCGGCTTGTCGGCGATCACCCAGACATCGGCCGAGCGGATGCCGGTGCGCAATTCGATCGCGTCCACATCCTCTTTCTCGGTGACCCGGCAGAAGGCGCTCGGCATCACACGCCAGCCATCGGGAGTCGCGACCGCGAAGACGCGCATAACGAACGGCCGCGGCACGAGGCGTCCGTCCTGCCAGGTCGGCATTGTCGAGAGCGGGGCCGGGTCGCGCCCGACCCAGTCGAACGGACGATCGCGCAAGGCGGCGAGCGCTCGCTCGCGGGCCGCGACATGCGCCTTCGGCCCGAGGATGGCATCACGTTCCGGCCCGCGCACCGGCGTCGCCGCGGGAACGAGTGCCATGGCGTCAAGATTGGCGCGCACATGCGCCAAGCCTTCCGGGTCGCCGCACCACCAGGATGGCGGGTCGGACAGCCGGAGATCTTCGCCGAGCAGTTCCCGTGCGATGCGTGGCAGGAACGGGCTGAAGGCCCCGCATTCGAGGACGCCCGATCCTGGCATGTTGGCGACCACGACGTTGCCCTGCCGGAGAACGTCGAACAAGCCGGCCACACCGAGCCGCGAATCGGCACGCAGCTCCATCGGGTCGAGATAATCGGCATCGATCCGGCGCCAGAGCGCATCGGCGCGCTTCAGGCCCGCCACCGTGCGTACATGAAGCATCCCGTCCTTGACGACGAGGTCATCGCCCTCGACGAGCGGGAAGCCGAGATAGCGGGCGAGCGCCGCCTGCTCGACGTAGGTGCTGCTATAGGGGCCGGAGGTGAGCAGGCAGATGCGCGGATCGCTGCGCTGGCAGGCGGCCGCGATGCCCTCGCGGAACGCGTGGAAGAAGCCGGGCAGGCGCTCGACCTGTAAGTCGCAGAACAGATCGGGAAAGGCGCGCGCCAGCACCATCCTGTTCTCGAGCGCGAAGCCGAGGCCGGACGGCGCCTGCGTGCGATCGGCGAGTACCTGCCAGCGCCCGTCGGGGCTGCGGCTGACATCGGCGGCGTAGATCTGGAGATATCGGCCGCCCGGTGGGGCGATGCCATGGGCAGGACGCAGGAATTCGGGGCTCACCGTGACGGCCGCCGCCGGCAGAAACCCTTCCGCGATTAGGCGGCCGGGGCCGTAGATGTCCGCCGCGATGCGCTCCATTAGCCCGGCGCGCTGGATGATGCCCTCGGACAAGGCGGCCCAATCGGCCGCGTCGATCAGAAGGGGGAGTGAACCGAGCGGCCAGAGATGATCGCGCTTGTCGCCATAGACCCGATAGGAAATGCCGGCATCGCGAATATGCCGCCCGGCCGCGGCGAAGCGCGCCGCAACTTCACGCTCGTCGATACGGCCGAGCAGCTCGAGCAGACGCGGCCAGGACCCACGCAAGGCCCCGTAGGAATCGAGCATTTCGTCATGCAGGCCCGGCCGGCGTGCATAGCCCTGCGTCCAGAGCCGGACGCGCTCGGCGGCCGCGCCGTCATCGACGTAATCCATCGAGCCGGGCGATGACATCTCGGCATCGAGGGCGAACGCACCCAGCGACATCACGTTGGAGGCGGCGTGCGCAGATCGAGGGTGAACGGGAATTCGGCCGAACGTTCCTCCTTGGGCATCGCCACCCGGCCGGGCGTGTGGCCCTGGGCCTCGAAGCGGGCGAGGCGACGCCCTTCCGCCTCATAGGCGTTGATCGGAAAGGTCTCGTAGTTGCGCCCGCCCGGATGGGTGACATGGTAGCGGCAGCCGCCGAGCGAGCGCTCGCTCCAGGAATCGAGCACATCGAAGGTTAGCGGACCGTGGGCCGGAATCGTTGGATGCAGCGAGGAAGCAGGCTGCCACGCCTTGAAGCGCAGGCCCGCCACGGCCTCGCCGCTCCGCCCGGTCGGCGCCATGGGCAGACGCCTTCCGTTGCATGCAATCACATGCCGGCCGGGCACGAAGCCTTCGACCCGCACTTGCAATCTCTCCACGGATGAATCCACGTAACGCACGGTGCCGCCGCCGGAATTTTCTTCGCCCAGGACGTGCCAGGGTTCGAGAGCCTGACGCAGTTCCAGACCGACTCCGCCCTTCTCGACGCGACCGAAAACGGGGAAGCGGAATTCCCGCTGTGCCTCGAATGCGACCGGGTCGAAAGCGTAGCCGCCCGCCTCCAGATCGGCCAGCACGCCGAGGAAATCCGCCCAGAGAAAATGCGGCAGCATGAATCGATCGTGCAGTGCCGTGCCCCAGCGGACACAGCCGCCGCTCTGCGGCTCACGCCAGAGCCAGGCAATGATCGCCCTGAGCAGAAGCTGCTGCGCCAGACTCATCCGCGCATCTGGCGGCATCTCGAAGGAACGGAATTCCAGGAGACCGAGCCGACCGGTCGGGCTGTCGGGATTGTAGAGCTTGTCGATACAGATCTCGGCCCGGTGGGTATTGCCGGTCACGTCGGCCAGGATGTTGCGGAACAGGCGATCGACGAGCCAATGCGGGATGTTCGGCTCCTCGGGCCCCGGCACCTGGGCGAGAGCAATCTCCAGCTCGTAGAGGCCGTCATGGCGGGCCTCGTCCATGCGTGGCGCCTGGCTCGTCGGCCCGACATAGAGGCCGGCGAACAGGTAGGACAGCGAAGGGTGACGCTGCCAGTAGAGCGTCAGGCTCTTGAGTAGATCGGGACGCCGCAGGAACGGCGAATCCGAAGGGGTCACGCCGCCGAGCACGACGTGGTTGCCACCGCCCGTGCCGGTATGGCGCCCATCGACCATGAACTTCTCGGCACAGAGCCGGGTCTGGCGCGCATCCTCGTAGAGACCGCGCGTGATCGTGACCGCCTCGCGCCATGAGGAGGCTGGATGCACATTGACCTCGATCACCCCGGGGTCGGGCGTTACCTTGATGAGGCCGAGGCGCGGATCGTAGGGCGGCTCGTAGCCTTCGACATGGATCGGCGTGCCGGTCTCCGCGGCGGCCGCCTCCAGATGGGCGACGAGTTCGAGATAGTCCTCGGCTCGCTCCAGCGGCGGCATGAACACGCAGAGGCGGCCATTGCGCGGCTCGACCGCCAAGGCCGTGCGTACCGCGACACCTTCGACGCCCGCACCGTTCTCCCGGCTCGATCCCCCCTTGCCGTCGGTAAAGACCACCTCGGCCAGCGGTCCCCGCTCTTCGAGCGGATCACGGGGGTGGTAATAGGGGTACGATTCCGGCGGCACATACGGAAGCGAGGCGAGCGGCAGGCGAAAACCGGCCGGGGAATCGCCGGGCGTGAGATAGGCCCCGCCGCGCCGGAACTCCCAGCTTTCCGAAATCCAGGCCCGCTTGTCGCCGACGGCGAGATTGGCGAGCGGCAGGACGTAGCCGGTCGATGTCTCGAGGCCCTCGGCGAAGACGCGGGCCATCCGCGCGTCGTTCTCGGCCTGCCCGCTTCGCGGTTCGGCCGTCGTGACATTGACCGGAAGCTCGCTCTCGCGCGCCTTCCAATATTGCGCATCCTCGTAGGCCGGGAACACGAAGTCGCTCAGGCCGAGCCGGCGGGCGAGCGAGTCGATCAGAGCTTTGGCCTTGGCCGGGTCTGCATCGGCCGGTGAATCTTCCGTCGCGATGAGGTCTGGATGGCGCCAGGCCGGCTCGCCGTCCTTTCGCCAATACAGGGCGAAGGCCCAGCGCGGCAGGCTCTCGCCCGGGTACCATTTGCCTTGGCCGTAATGCAGGAAACCACCTGGCCCGAATCGGTCGCGCAAGCGGCGCACGAGCTTGTCTGCGAGGCCGCGCTTCGTCGGCCCCACGGCAGCGGCGTTCCATTCCGGCGCTTCGAAATCGTCGACCGACACGAAAGTCGGCTCGCCGCCCAGCGTCAGGCGCACATCCTGCGCTTCTAGGTCCGCATCGACGCGCTCGCCGAGCGCATCCATCGCCGACCAGACGTCCTCGGAGAAGGGCTTCGTGATGCGCGGCGCTTCGGCAACGCGGTGGATGCGCATCTCGTAATGGAATTCGACGTTCGCGGCCTCGGCAGCCCCCGAGATCGGCGCGGCGGTGTGGTAATGCGGCGTCGCCGCGAGCGGGATGTGCCCTTCGCCGGTGAACAGGCCCGAGGTCGCGTCGAGACCGATCCAGCCAGCTCCCGGAAGGTAGACCTCCGCCCACGCATGCAGGTCGGTGAAATCGGTCGCGGTGCCTTTCGGCCCATCGACGGCCGTCGTGTCCGGAATGAGCTGGAGCAGGTAGCCGGAGACGAACCGGGCCGCGAAGCCGATCCTGCGCAGGATCTGCACCAGCAGCCAGGCCGAATCGCGACAGGACCCGCTCTTCAGGCGGAGCGTTTCGGCCGGCATCTGGACGCCAGGCTCGTAGCGGACGCCGTAATTGACCTCCGACCGGACCAGCGCATTGAGCGCGACCAGAAACAGAACCGTGCCTTTTTCGGCCGGCAGTTTCTCGAGGAATGCATCCATCTCAGGCGCGTCGGCGCCTTCCACGACGAGATAAGGTGCCAATTCGTCCTTGAGATCGTCCTCGTAGGCGAAGGGGCGCTGCTGGGCATATGGCTCGACGAAAAAGTCGAACGGGTTGATCACCGCGAGGTCGGCGGTGAGATCGACCTCGACCCGTAATTCGGTGGTTTTCTCCGGAAAGACCACGCGCGCAAGCCAGTTGCCGCTCGGGTCCTGCTGCCAATTGATGAAATGGTTCTCGGGGCTGATCTTGAGCGCATAAGCCGGCACCCGCGTCCGGGTATGGGGCGCGGGTCGAAGCCGAATCACGTGAGGCGACAGCGAGATCGGGCGATCGTAGCGGTAGCGTGTGACGTGGTGCAGGGCAGCTTGAATCGACACGACGGCTCCCGGTTGAATGGTTCGCTGCGGCCCTATGCGGACCCGCTTCGCCGGGGCCAAGCGGGCGCCTTATACACGCGGCGCAGCACCGGCACCGCAAAATGCAAGAACTGTGCATCGAGGCAGGTTTGAGAGCGCCACCCGAGAACCGAGTCACAAGAGCTTTCTTGTCTCAGTTTGCCGGGTCATAGGTGTTGGAGGTCAGCCGCTGCGGTCGCGGCGGGATCGAGAGCCGCGATGAAAATCTTTCAATGCCAGGCCTGCGATCAGCCCGTTTCTTTCGAAAGTACGACTTGCGAGAGTTGCGAGAGGCGGCTCGGCTATGTCCGCGATGTGCATGAGATGTCGGCGCTCGAACCCTCGGGCGGCGAACTCTGGCATGCCTATGCGCATCATGGCCGCAAGTTCAGATTCTGCGCCAATGCGACGCTCGGCGCCTGCAACTGGCTCGTCCCCGAGGAATCGTCGCATGCCTATTGCGACGCCTGCCGCTACAATCGGATCGTCCCGGATCTGAGCAATTCCTGGAATCTGACCCGCTGGCGCCAGATCGAAGCGGCCAAGCGACGCTTGTTCTATTCGCTCCTGAGACTCGATCTGCCGCTGGCAAGCCGGGATGAATTCGTCGGCGGCCTCGCCTTCGATTTCCTCGCAGACCCCGCGGAGAGCCAACTCGGTGGCCCACCCCTGCTGACCGGGCACGATAACGGCCTGATCACGCTCAATATCGCGGAAGCCGACGACTCGGAACGCGAGCGCCGCCGCATGTTGTTCGGCGAGTATTACCGGACGCTGCTCGGCCATTTCCGGCACGAGATCGGCCATTATTTCTGGAACATGCTGGTTCGCAACGATGCCTGCCTGACGAGATTCCGCGACATCTTTGGTGACGAGAGCCTCGATTACGGAACAGCGCTCAAGATCTACTACGCCAACGGACCCTTGCCGCAATGGGAAGAGAGCTTCGTCTCGGCCTATGCGACCGCGCATCCCTGGGAGGATTTCGCGGAGACCTTCGCGCATTACCTCCACATCGTCGACACGCTTGAGACGGCGAGCGCCTTCGAATTCCAGGTCCGCCCGAGGCTGCGCAGCGCCCCCGCTCCCGCAACTCCCTCGGCTGTGGTGATCGATTTCGATCCCTACAGCGCGGCCGATCTCAAGAGGCTGGTGGCGGCGTGGCTGCCGCTGACCTACGCCTTGAATTCGCTCAACCGCAGCATGGGGCAGCCGAACTTCTATCCGTTCAAGCTCACCCCGGCGGTGATTTCCAAGCTCGCCTTCATCCACGAGCGGGTCTACGCGACCCGCGGCACCGGCCCCTCACGCGAGAGCGATATCGGTTCGGAGATGCTGGAAGCCGTCATTGCAGGACTTCGCCAGCGCGTCGCGGCGCCGCCCGTCTGAATTTCCTGGGCGTCCCAGATCTGAGCCGAAATAAAAATCGGCCCGAGAATCGTTCTCGGGCCGATGCGACAATCGTAGCTGGAAAGGAGCGTTCGGCGCTCACTCCTCCGGTTCGGCATTCGGGGTCGGCGTCTTCGCCGCAGGCTTGGCGGCGGGCTTCTGACCGGCCGCCGCCTGTTTCGCGTTCCCTGTCGCACCCGTCGTGGCGGGTGCCGCGCCAGCAGCGACATTCCCCTTGGGAGCCCATTCCGCATCGGCGCGCGGACCATTCGCGCCATTGGTCGGGCCGGACAACTGGCCCTGGGCGATGTCGGTCTTCTGCGTCCAGGTCTGCGACTTGCAGAGGAAGCTGAGGAGGCAGCCACGCACGGTGAGTTCGCCCGGCTCCTCGGTCCAGACCGTCACGTCGTAGAACTTGCCGTCCTCGGCGTTGTAGATCTTGCCCTCGTAATGGCCGTCGGCATTCCCCTTGAGACCCATGATGAGCTGATGGCCAAGCGAGGCGCGCGTGCGCTTCTTGGGATCGGGATTGCGGAAATCGATGCGCGGCTTGCCCTCGTCGTTGAGCGGCGTTCTGAGCCACACTGCGTAGCCGCAGATATTCGTGTTCTGGGGACCGCACTTCTCAACGCGGATGCGAGCCTTGCCGTCCTCGGTCAACCAAACGCCGCTCGGGTCGCGCGGAGCGGCCTGGGCGAGGCTCGGCAGCGCGAGGAGTGCGAGACCCGCGAAGGGCGCGAGCACCCGGGCGAGGCGGGCGCCAGTGTTGGGCGATCGTACGATCGGTGTGGGCTTCATACAGGTCTTCCCGAGTGTCTTACGCGCCCGCGTGCCGAACACGGAAGGCGTCGTTTCGAAGGCCGCCGCTGCTCAATTCATCGCGGCTTTTTCCTGCGCTCCGATGTCGTCGGGGAAGGTGTCCGCATCATGGCCGAACGAGCTTTTCGGCTGTCACCGGAAGCGCGATTCCGCTCGGTTCTCAGGCACAAAAAAGCCGGCGCAGGGCGCCGGCCTCGTTTGCGCAAGGTGTCTATACTCATTCCGCCGGCGCAATTCCCGGATGGAAATGGCCGCACCAATCCTTGGCACCGACCACCGGCCATAATCCGTGCCCCTTTGGTTCCGGCTGGCTGACGGGCGGATTGAAGCGACACAGTCCCTCATCCGCGGCAGTTTGCCCGGCATTGGTCTTGTGGTCGTCGAAGAAGCGGCAGCTCGCGCAGGCCCCGTGAAGCGTGCTCGTCATGGTCATTCCCTCCAATTCTCCTGCCAACGGCCTTCAGGCCGCGGCGCTGGAGAGTAGATTAGAATGACTCTAGATCATGGTCAAATTTTTCGAGCCCGGCTCAAGCGAGCACCGTGCCCAACACGCTTGCCGCATTGGGACATTGACCCGGCCAACGTCCGCCTCCGTCAGCCGGCCTCGCCTGCATCTTTCCGAAGCAGCTCGCCCGCAACGTCATTGACGGTCGGAGGGACCTCGCGCGTGAAGGGCAGCGGACGGCAGACGGCAAGAGCGGCAAGCCCGAAACGTGCCGTCATCATTCCGTTGAGTACGCCCTCGCCGAGCTTCGCCGAAACCCGCGCGGCAATGCCGAGGCCGAGCATCTGCTGGATCATCCCCTCGCCCACCGCCATGCCACCCGTGACCGTGAGATGCGCGAAGGCCGCTCGGGCAAGCCGCAGGAAACCGAGGAGACCGGGCCGCCCGCCATAGATGGCGGCGATCCGCCGCAGCAGGCGGACGGCCGAATAGACTACGAAGGCGACATCGACGATGGCGCGGGGGCTCAGGGCGGTAACAGCCGAAACCTGCTTGGCAGCCTGCGCTATGGCGTTCGTCGCACGTGTGTCGAGCGGCGCCAGCAGCTCCCGCTCGGCGATGCCGATCCGATCGTCGACGTCGAGAATGGCATCGCCCAGGCTTTCGAGTCGCTGCCGGCCTGCGGCCAAAGCCGCTCGGTCGGCATAGAGCGCGCTCAGGTCACGCACGACCGCCTGAGCCGCGGTATGGTCGCGCGTCGCGAGCGCCTCGATCGCCTTGGCGCGCAAGGCCTCGATCTGACGCTCCCGCCAGATCCCGGCAAATTCCCGCACGACGATCGCGAGCAACGCGATCATCGCCAGGACGAGCAATCCGAGCGCTACCCAGCCGAGCCAGGGAGCCGTGGCAAAGAGATCGGCGACCAACCGCTCGATCGACAGTCCGACCGCGATCGAGACGAGTCCACCGAGCGCGCTGAACAGGATCGCAACCCATGGCGCGCGCCGCTTCGGCGCAACCGGCACGGCTGCGCCATCGGCCGCCTCGATGATCTCGAAGGGTTCCTCGACCAGTCTCACGTTCTCGGCAACGCGCGGAGGCGGCTCCGCGCCGTCGGCCTGCTTGGCCGGGTCGGCCGAGGGGATGCGAAAGGCACGCGGACGCTGCGACATGGTTCAGCCTCTCAACGGCGTGCTGCGAACGTCGAATGTCGGGGTGATGGCGGCAACGCGCCTATTGGCGCCTCGCGAGGGCGGTCGCGCTTCATGTCAGGCGATCCCCGAGCAGAAACTGCATTGCCCGGTCGAGACGAATCTGCGGCAGATGGCCGGGCCGGCCCATCGCGTCGGGCTTGATGAGCGGAGGGCGAAATCGCGGGAAACGGAGAGAACCCGGCTCGACCGCTCCTTCCAGCACGGCCTCGGGACGCGCCGGCAACTCGCCGGGGAAGACCGCCGCTTCCTCAGTCCCGTCGAACACTTCGTCGCCGACCCGCTCGCCGGCTTCGGGCGTACCCGAAACCGCGCGCAGCACAAGGTCGCCATCATGCACGGTCGTCTCGCGGGTCGCCCGGACCGAGGCGAGCGCGACGGTGCCGACCCGCGCTCCGGCAGCCTCCGTGCGGCGCATCGCGCGCGAAACGAGCAAACGCAACAGGGCCTCCAGCCGGTCATGGCTGGTCTGGTGAAGGTGATCGGCCTTTGTCGCGGCGAACAGGATCTTGTCGGCCCGCGGCGCGAAGAAGCGCGAGAGCACCGAGTTTCGGCCGATCCGGAAGGACAGCAGAACCGCGTCGAGCGCCTCTTCCAATTCGGCGAGCGCCGAGGGACCGGCATCGACCGCCGAGAGCACATCGACAAGCACGATCTGGCGATCGATGCGCTGGAAATGCTCGCGGAAGAAGGGCAGCACCACCTTGGCCTTGTAGGCTTCGAAGCGGCGTTCCATCAGACCGGCGAGGCTGTCGGGATCGAGTTCTTCGCCGAGCCCATCGAGCGGTGCGAAGGTCAGCATCGGCGAGCCGGCAAGATCGCCCGGCATCAGGAAGCGGCCAGGCGGCGTGGTCGCCACAGCCTCCGGCCCGTTGCGGAGTGCCGCCAGATAGGTCTTGAAGGCGTTCGCCGCGCGCTCGGCCACGATTTCATCGAGCCGAGCTTTCGGATCGAGGCCCGCCAGCGTTTCGAGCCAGGGTGCGGCCATGGCGGCGCGGCCGGCGCGGCGCGTGCCGAGAATGGTGGCGCGCGACCAGCCGACATAGCTCTGCTCGATCAGCGCGAGGTCGAGCAGCCACTCGCCGGGATAATCGACGACGTCGAGCATCAAGGTCATCGGCCCGGAGCGCCAGCCGCCGGCACGCTCGACCTCGATCGCCAGCCGGAACTGGCTGATCCGGTCGGTCGAGCGCGGCCAAAGCCGCTCTTGGGTCAGCGCGGCAAAATGGTCCTCGAAGGGAAAGCGCGGAACGTCGTCATCGGGCTGCGGCACCAGCCGAGCCCGGCGCAGGCGCCCTTCATGAGCCGGAGCGAAGGCCGGTAAAGCGTGCGTCTCGACGAGGTGGTGGATCAGCGCCGTGGTGAAGACCGTCTTGCCGGAGCGCGCCAGTCCGGTCACGCCCAGCCTCAGGCTCGGCTGGACGAGCAGATCGCTGGAGGCTTCGGCAAACGCCTTGATCGCGGAGCCGGCTTGCGCGGCGAAGTCTTTCCAGGGCGGCAAGGACGGGCTCGGCGGATGATCGTGACAATGGCTGTCGCGATGAGGTGGCGCGCAGGCCGCTCGGCTGCAAGTCTAATCCGCCGAGGCCGCGGCTCCTGTCACACCCTTCCCCAGCCGCTCGATCGCGGTAGCGACCAGGAAGGGCGCGGCACGCAGCGAGCCGAGTTCGACCGCCGACATTGCCAGCATGACCGGCGCAAGCCGTTCCGTCGGGGTTCCGTCCGCTTCGAACAGGCGAAGATCGTCATCCGCATTCAGGCCGACGCTCCCCGCAATCCGGTTCGCATAATTGCGGATGCGGACCTCGTCGGAGCTGCATAGCATCGGTGGCACCTGCAAATTGAGCAGGCTGCCGCGCAAGGCTGCCAGGGTCGAAGGCAGATCATACGGTTTGCCGCCGGGAAAGCGCCCGACGATCGATGGCAGCGCAGAGGATTCCGCGACGAGCCGTGCCGGCGAAAGCAGCGAGTTCGGATCGGCCGCACCTTTCGAGGGAGGTGGCTTCTGCGGCGGAGCGGCGGCGGCCATGGTCGCGGCCGGGATAGCACGCTTCGGTCGAACGGCGGGGGCCTGAGACACGAGCGGCTTGGGAGCCGTCGCGGTCGGCGGCAGGCCGACGCCGGTGGCCACATCGGTAACCGGCTTCAGCGCCGGCAAGGGAGGTGGTGCGCTGCGCGGCACACGGCTGGGATTGCCGGCGAGGCGAGCACGCGCCGACCAGGGTTGGACGCGCAGACCTGCACCCGAACCGGATCTGGCGAGGGCGGCAGACCGTGGCGCAGCCCCTGGCCCACGACGGGCGAGAAAACGGGCTCGGAGCGTGTTTCCGATCCCGTATGGAGCCACCGCACGCGAGACAGGTGGCACGGTCGTGCGGCCGATGGGCCGCGATGTCCCGATAGGTCGGGGAAGGCCGCACTCGGCCGGTGCCCAGCGGCGCACGATCGCCAAGGCGCTGCGCCGACCGAACTCGCGATAATAGCGCCGCAGCAATTGCGCGGCGGCATCCGCGCCATCGGCGGCGCTGGCAAATCCCGTATGGCCTTCGGCGTCGCCGCCGAGTTCACCGGCCCAGCGCGCCTGCTTGATGCACCAGTAATTGTTGAGCTTCACGCAGCGCGCGACGAAAGCCGGATCGCTCTCGG
Organism: Methylobacterium sp.; assembly: GCA_044227265.1. Taxonomy (GTDB): domain Bacteria; phylum Pseudomonadota; class Alphaproteobacteria; order Rhizobiales; family Beijerinckiaceae; genus Methylobacterium. The sequence goes on along the minus strand of JBGAFL010000007.1, from coordinate 92,740 downwards.
CATATTTGACGACGAGCGCGAGCGAGGTCGGTACCAGAGCAGCGCCCGCCTCGTTGCGCCAATTCGACACCGCCCGCGCGGTCGCGCTGAAATAGGGAATTGCCGGGGCCGGCCCTGCGGAGAGGACGCTCGATGTCGAGGGAGATGCGGCACGCGTCCGCAGAGCCTGCGTTCCGGCTTCGAAGTCTGGCAGGACCGTCGCGATGGCAAAAAGCGCTTCGAGAAGCACGGTGGAGCTTTCCGGGGCGAGCTTGGCCGATCTCCTTCAACGATCGAATGCAATTTCCGTTCAAAGGAACAGTGCAAGAACCACAACCATCCCGTCAGTCCGCCTCGCTGGCTCCGAGCGATCGCGGGACTACGAACCGTAGCAATCGGCCTCCCGCGCGATCGATGTCGTTCCAATGCTCCCGATCGAAGGCGATGACCGCCAGAGCCGCCGTCGGAAATTTCTCGCGCATCGCCTTGCGGCCTGGTTGATCGCCGCTGCCGGAAAGCTGGATCGCCAGATCCTCCATGCCGGGATTGTGGCCAATCACAAGGAGGCATTTGGCCTCGTCTGCGATACCCCGGATCACGGTGAGCAAGCGAAAGCTCGAAGCGTCGTAGAGTGCTCCGACGGATTCTGCCTCCAGTCCCTTGAAGGCGCCCTTGAGCCCGTCCCAAGTCTCCATGGTCCGTCGTGAGGGCGAGACGATCACCTTGTCGGGCAGGAGGCCTTCCTGCGCCATGTACTGGCCGACATGGACGGCGTCCCGGCGGCCGCGCGCCGCGAGCGGCCGGGAGAGATCGGACAAGCCGACGGGACGTTCGGCCTTGGCGTGACGAAGCAGGATCAGACGGCGCATCTGTCTCACGAGTATCCGACGATGGGATGCGGAACATAGGGCGCTTCGAGCGAAGCGATCTCCTTGGCCGTCAGGTTGAGACCAAGGGCCGCGACCGCATCGTCGAGATGGTTCGGCTTAGAAGCACCGACGATCGGTGCGGTCACGGCTGGTCGCGACAGAAGCCAGGCCAGAGCGACTTGGGCACGTGAAACACCGCGCTCGGCCGCGACGCTCGCCACGGCCGCGACGATACGCCGATCCGAGTCTACGGCGGCATTGTAGAGGCTCATGCCGAAACGGTCGCTGTCCTGGCGTTCCGACGTCTCGTCCCAGTCGCGGGTGAGGCGACCACGGGCGAGCGGGCTCCAAGGCAGCACGGCAATGCCCTGGTCGGCGCAGAAGGGCAGCATCTCGCGCTCCTCCTCCCGGTGAAGCAGGTTGTAATGATCCTGCATCGTCGAAAAGCGCGTCCAGCCATGGAGATCGGCCGTGTAGAGCGCCTTGGCGAATTGCCAGGCGAACATCGATGAGGCGCCGATATACCGCGCCTTGCCGGCCTTCACGACATCGTGCAGCGCCTCCATCGTTACCTCGATCGGCGTGCCGTAATCCCAGCGATGGATCTGGTAGAGATCGACATGATCGGTGCCGAGCCGGCGCAATGAGGCATCGATCGAGGAAAAGATCGCTTTTCTCGAAAGGCCGCCCGAGTTTGGCCCATCGCTGAGTGGGAAGAAAACCTTGGTGGCGAGCACGATCTCGTCGCGCCTCGCAAACTCCCGCAGCGCCCGCCCGAGGATCTCTTCTGACGTGCCATCGGAATAGGAATTGGCCGTATCGAAGAAGTTGAACCCGAGCTCGATCGCCCTCCGGATCAGCGGACGGCTTTTCTCTTCATCGAGCGTCCACGGATGCATGCCGCGCTCGGGCACGCCGTAGGTCATGCAGCCGAGGCAGAGCGGCGAGACATCGAGGCCGGTGCGGCCGAGTTTTTTGGTTTCCATGACGGTGAGGATCCGGACTGCGAACACCTTCCGTGACGACTTAACGTGCGGTGGGGTTCGGACCAGTCCGGCGCGGAATCGCCGGTGTGCCGCCACAGGGAACACCGACCGATCTGGGAACCACTTCGACGCTTGTGAAAATTCTCTCGAAACGGCCGAAGCCGTTCAAAGCCGCGCCGTGAGCATCACGGCGCATTGGCAGCGCATCAAAAGGAATCATCGTGACCCACGATCCTCGCTTCGGACCGGATCCCGACGTTCTGCACCCGTTGCCCGATCATCCGCGGACGACGTTCATCAAGAACCTCCCGCTTCCGGAGAACGTCCGCGTGGGCGCCTACACCTATTACGACGATCCGTCGGGACCGGGCGCCTTCCTCGATAACATCCTCTACCACTTCCCGTTTCTCGGCGACCGGCTCGTGATCGGGCGATTCTGCGCGATCGCGGCCGGCACGCGCTTCGCGATGAATGGCGGGAACCACAGGCTCACCGGGCCATCGACCTATCCGTTCCAGATTTTCGGCGGCGGCTGGACAGGCCGGTTTCCCGGCGAGATGGATTTCCCGAACCGCGGGGACACGGTGATCGGCAATGACGTCTGGCTCGGCATGGGCTCTACGATCCTGCCGGGTGTGACGATCGGCGACGGCGCGATCGTCGGAGCGCTCTCGGTCGTCACCCGTCCGGTGCCGCCCTACGCGATTGTCGCAGGCAATCCGGCGCGAATCGTGCGGCAGCGGCTGAGCGAGGCCGATGCCGCGCGCATGCAGGCCATCGCATGGTGGAACTGGGATGCGGAGCGCATCACCCGGCATCTGGCCGCAATCAGTAGCGGCAACGTCGAAGTGCTCGAAGCTGCCGCCGCGGAATAACCTGCCTCAACCACCCCTGCCCTCACGCCGCATCATGAAGGCGAGTTTCTCGAACAAGCTCACATCCTGCTCGTTCTTCAACAGCGCCCCGTGCAGCGGCGGGATCAGCTTTCGGCCGTCGCGCTCGCGCAAGGTCTCCGGCGAGACATCCTCCGAGACGAGGAGCTTGAGCCAGTCGAGCAGCTCAGAAGTCGAGGGCTTCTTCTTCAGGCCCGGCACTTCGCGCGTCTGCAAAAACACCCGCAGGGCCTCCTCGACGAGGCGCTGCTTGATGCCCGGATAATGCACCTCGACGATCTGCTTCAGCGTCTCGGCATCGGGAAAGGCGATGTAGTGGAAGAAGCAGCGGCGCAGGAATGCGTCCGGCAATTCCTTCTCGTTGTTCGAGGTGATGACGACGATCGGGCGCTGCGCCGCCTTCACCGTTTGGCCGGTCTCGTAGACATGGAACTCCATGCGGTCGAGTTCGGTCAGCAGGTCGTTCGGGAATTCTATATCGGCCTTGTCGACCTCGTCGATCAGCAGCACCGGCCGCTGCTGAGAGGTGAAGGCCTCCCAGAGTTTGCCGCGCCTTATGTAGTTCGCGATCTCGGAGACGCGCGGATCGCCGAGCTGCGAGTCGCGCAGGCGCGAGACAGCGTCGTACTCGTAGAGCCCCTGCTGCGCCTTGGTCGTCGACTTGACGTTCCAGGTGATGAGCGGCGCGCCTAAGCCCCTCGCGATCTCCTCGGCGAGGACGGTCTTGCCGGTGCCGGGCTCGCCTTTCACGAGGAGCGGGCGCTCCAGGACAATGGCCGCGTTGACGGCGATCGTCAGATCATGGGTCGCGACGTAGGAAGAGGTACCGGTAAAGCGCATGGGCGATCCAGGTTGGAAAGAGCGAGACCGCTACGCGGCCTCGCCGCCCGCTGCAAGCGCTGCGCCCTACAGCGACTTCCCATCGTGCCAGACGCAGTTATTGCCGAGAATTGCGAGACCTGACCCTTGGTCTCGTTCGTCCGGCGCGAGAAATAGCAATATTGCTGGTACGGCTTGTCTTCGTTGGCCCTGAAATTCCAGCCTGTCACGATCTGCCCGTCGAGATAGGGCACCTGCTTGAACACCGTAAACGTCGTGTTGACCGCAGCGCGCGAGACCGGCACGGCCTCTGTCCCGAGTTGCGCCTTCGTCGGCGTGGGCACCGCATCGGGCTTCTGAGCTGGCAGGTTCTCGATCTTCAGCGTGTTGTCCGTGAGGGTGACTTCACCCTTCGTCTTGAGCGTCACATCGGAGAGCGCCGTCTGCATCGCAGCAGCGATCTTCTCGGCGGCCGAATCGAACTGGTTCAAATAGGCCCAGCCATAGGCGGCGGCGCCGATGCCGATGCCGGCAAGCGCGGCGAAAGCGCCCGCCCCGATCGCGCGCAGCATGAAGGCGCGAGCGAACACCATGCGCGACTCGGCGCGCAGGCGGCCATTCACCTGCCGGGCGAGAACCAGGTTCTCGTGGGTTCCAGGCGTATGGATGCTCATGCGGTCGCTCCCGCCGCGCTCGCAGGCACGTTCGATTGGGCCGGCGCTGGGTGGCGCCGATCGATCGGGATCACGGCCCCGGAGGGATGCGCCTCGCGAGCCTGCTTCGGCCCCATGAGAGCGTTCTCGCGGCGGACTTCGTCGAGGATGGATTCGACGAGATACGGCGTCGCTTCCGGATCGACCGTCGAGCCGAGGTCATCCTCGTCCATGAAGGTCTTGCGGACCGAGACGGCGGACAGGGCCAGGATCGTCGACGCAAAGGCCGCGCACAAAGCCGGGACAAACACGAAGATTCGCAGGAAGGCGTGCACCTGCGCATCGGTCACGTCGATCGGATCGACGCCGTAGACCATCGCCGTGAAGGAATGCAGCTGCGAGCGGTTCACCGAATTGCGGTACGCCTGCTCGGTATCGGCGACCTTGCGGTCGGCCGCGCCCCGATCCAGCAACGCACGGGCCTTGCGCGCTTCCTCGAGATCCTTGGTGATCGCCCCGCGATCGGCCCCGGCTTTCGATACGGCCGCGTTGAGGGTCGCCGTGCGTGGATCGGTGACGCATTTCAGGTTCGAGTAGCGCACGCCCTTGCTGTTGACGCCGGAGATGCGCTCGCAGCGCTGCGCCGGCAGGCCGGCAAGCTGTGCCGAGTTCTCAGCCGCACGCTTCTCGATCTGGTCGAGTTCGTTCGTGTATTGCGCGACCCGCTCGTCGGCGACCGCGATCCGCGTGTCGATGCTCGCGCGATCGGCCTGCGCGTCCTTCATCGCGGTCTTGGACTTGGCCGCATCCATCAGGCGGGGATGGAACATCATCTCGCCGAGCTGCGAGACCGATTTCGTCGTGACCCCCGCCGCGAACAGGATGCCGAGCATCGCGAGCGAGCGCACGAACCACGATCGTTGCGTACGCGCCAGAATGCCGAGCGGCACGCGGCAGAGCTCGACCGCGGCGTAGACGACCGGCGCGAGCAGCATGAAATAGAAGCTGCGCTCGTCACCGTCGCTGTAATAGCCGGCGAACAGCCACGCTCCGGCCAACGAGGCGCCGATGACCATGAATTCGACGAGATAGGCGATCCCGACATAGCCCCACTTGATCCGGTAGCCACGCTCGACGTCACGCGCATGCTTCCAGCGCTGCTGATCGAGCGACCATTCGCGCCGCTCGCGCAGGACGTCCCGGTCGGGAGACAGTTTCCACATGGTTCACTCGAACTTTCAGGCCACGCCAAGCTCGGCCTTAACCCGTCGTTAACACCGACGCTTATGCGGGTATTGTGCCGAAGTTGTGCCGTCTGTCCGCGCACGCAAAGAAGCAGTGGACGGTGGCTTTACTGCATCGGCCCGCTGCGATGCGCAGACACGATCTGTGCGCTTCGGCACGTGCCGAAGGCGCAAGCTTCGCCTTAAATGCCGCGCGAGTTCGCCGACTCGATCGCTTCGGATTTCCGTTGCCCCATCGTGGCTTGCGCGCTCATGATGCCGGGCACCCGTCATGCTTGCAGGCAGGACTTCACCGATGCGCGAGGCTGAGCAAGCACCCCGATGACCGACCCGATCGCAGGCGCTCAAGCCGCGGCCCAGGCCGGCGCCCATCTCGGCGCCTACAAGGAAGCGATCATCTTCCTGGTCACGGCGGGCATCGTCGTGCCGCTGTTCCATCGGCTGCGGATCAGCCCGGTGCTCGGCTTCATCGGCGCCGGTGCGCTGCTCGGGCCCTTCGGCCTTGGCCGCCTGGCAGAGACCCATCCCTGGCTCGGCCCGGTCACCATCGGAAATCGCTCCGAGATCGCCCATCTTGCCGAATTCGGCGTGATCTTCCTGATGTTCATGATCGGGATCGAGTTGCCCTGGGAGCGGCTGCGCATCCTCAGGAAGATCGTCTTCGGACTAGGATCGATGCAGGTGCTCGTCTCTGCCGCACTGATCGGCGCCTTGCTCATTGCATTCGGCCAGACCTTGGCTGCGGCTGTCCTCGTCGGGCTCGCGCTGTCCCTCTCCTCAACGGCCATCGTGCTTCCGGTCCTCGCGGAGCAGAAGCGCCTCAATTCGCCAGTGGGCCGCACGAGCTTCGCGGTCCTGCTCTTTCAGGATCTCGCCGTCGCTCCCGTGCTGTTTGCCATCGCCGTGCTCGAGCAACAGGCCGGAAACAGCGTCGGCGGAACGCTGGCCATCGCTCTGGGCCAGGCTGTCGTCGCAATCGTCGTCATCGTGGTTGCCGGCCGCCTCGCCCTGCGTCCCTTGTTCCAGCTCGTCGCGCGCACGAAGTCGCCGGAATTGTTCATGGCAGCCTGTCTGCTCGTTATCGTGACGACGGCGCTGACGGCAGCTGCCAGCGGCCTCTCGATGACGCTCGGAGCCTTTGTCGCCGGGCTTCTGCTCGCGGAAACCGAGTATCGGCGCGCCATCGAAGCGACGATCGATCCCTTCAAAGGCCTTCTGCTCGGCGTCTTCTTCGTTTCGGTCGGCATGAATCTCGATCCGGCTCAGCTCGTTGCCGCGCCGGTCGTCGTTCTCGGGCTCTCGCTCAGCCTGCTCGTTCTGAAGGGGCTCGTCATCCTCGTCGCGGCGCGGATCATGCGGATTTCGCGTCCCGTCGCGCTCGAGACCGCCCTGCTGATCGGACCCGGTGGTGAATTCGCCTTCGTGCTCCTCGGCGGCGCAGTCGCCACGGGCCTGGTGCCCGAGCATATCGGCGGCACCGCCCTGATCGTGACCACGGTGACGATGGTCGCGATTCCCGCGCTTGCGGCGATCGGACGCCGGATCGGCGGCCGCGTGTCTGTATCTGCCCTGCCCCGAGCCCGCGCGGAGCCGCCGCCGGACCGCCAGCAGAACAGGGTCATCATCGCCGGCTACGGGCGCGTCGGCCGGATGGTCGGCGAGATGCTCAAGCGCCACCAGATCCCCTATATCGCGCTCGATTCCGATCCTGCCCGCGTCGCCGAGCTGCGCCGGCTCGGCAACCCGGTCTATTTCGGCGATTCGTCGAGCGCCGACCTTCTGCGCCGCTGCGAGATCGCGACCGCGCGCGCGCTCGTCGTCACCTTGGACAGCCCGCGCGGCGTCGAGGCGGTGGTCGAGGCGGCACGCAGCGAGCGGCCCGACATCACCATCGTCGCGCGCGCTCGCGATGCGCGCCATGCCACGCAACTCTACGAAATGGGTGTCGACGACGCCGTGCCGGAGACGATCGAAGCCTCGCTCCAGCTCTCGGAAGCCGTACTGGTCGATGTCGGCGTGCCGATGGGCCTCGTCATCGCTTCGATCCACGAGCGGCGTGACGAATTCCGGATCATGCTCAAACGCAAGGAGGAGGACGCCCGGCCTCAATTCCGGGCGCGCCGCACCGTTGGCAAGCCAATCGAACTTCGTGAATCGCCGAAAGGCGATGCGGCAGCCTGAATTCTTTTGGGCGAATCAGCGGATTTCGGCGGGGGGCGACCCCGGATCTAAACCAAGGCTTCCAACTGTTCCGCCTGCCGATCTTGCTCCTTCTCGCCTGGAAGAGTGCACCGATAGACGACCTCATCGGGAGCTCCGAGGGCCGCCGTCAGCGGCACCGCAACGGTATCGCCGGAGAAGCGCCATTTGCGCGTCCCCTTGTCCCAATAGAGCCAGACCGTCGCGTCATGGCCCGGTACGTCAAATACCGCGGCCTTTTTCGAGAGAGCACGGACAGTGCGTGGTTCGTAGAGGCCCTTGCGCCGATAAGCCTCGCGCGCCGGCTCCGGTTGCCGGTCCATAAGGGTATTGTGAACGATCTGAATCGTCGCACCTGGCTTACGCAGGAAGCGCTTAAAATCGCTCAAGGAACGCAAGACGACGGCCATGACCACCATCCACTCAACAAGTCCAGGACGCCAAACACCTGTGCATGGACTTATCTTCTGAGTTGATGACGGTGCTCGTGACTGCGCAAAGGTGAGTCGCGGGGATATCCACCGAAAATGCGCACTATCCACAGGCTGACCGCCCCTGTTGCGACATCGGTTGAGAGAATCTGAACCAAGTCCTGGCAATCGCACGCGCTTTGCCAGCTTGAGATCAACCATACCGAGGGCTTGACCCGTTCCCGGAGGTGGGGCGTTCTCCGGCACATGCTGCTTCAGTTCTTCACGGCCCTGCGCGAGGCGAAGGTTCCGGTCACGCTCCGCGAGCACCTGACGCTGCTGGACGCGCTGGGTCGCGATCTCGCCGGCAAGCGAGTCGAGGACTTCTACGTCCTTGCCCGATCCGCCCTCGTGAAGGACGAGCGTAACCTCGACCGGTTCGACCGCGTGTTCGGCCAGGTCTTCAAGGGCCTCGAGACGGTTGGCGAAGCCGTCGAGACCACAACCATTCCCGAGGAATGGCTGCGCAAGCTCGCCGAGAAATACCTGACCGAGGAGGAGAAGGCCGAGTTGAAGGCGCTCGGCTGGGACAAGCTGTTCGAGACTCTCAAACAGCGCCTTGCCGAGCAGAAGGAGCGCCACCAGGGCGGTTCGAAATGGATCGGGACCGGGGGCACCTCGCCTTTCGGCGCCTATGGCTACAACCCGGAAGGCATCCGGATCGGCCAGGACGGCAACCGCAACTTCCGTGCGGTCAAGGTCTGGGATCGCCGCGATTTCAAGGATCTCGACGACACGGCCGAACTCGGCACCCGAAACCTGCGCATAGCCCTGCGCCGGCTACGTCGCTTCGCGCGCACCGGCGCGGCGGAGGAACTCGACCTCGACACCACGATCCGCGAGAGCGCCCGGCAAGGCTATCTCGACGTGCGGCTGCGGCCCGAGCGGCACAACGCCGTCAAGGTGCTGCTCTTCCTCGATGTCGGCGGATCGATGGACTGGCACGTGGAACTCGCCGAAGAGCTGTTCTCGGCCGCGCGCAGCGAGTTCAAGCACTTCGCCCATTTCTACTTCCACAACTGCCCCTACGAGAGCGTCTGGACCGAGAACCGCCGCAGGCATGACGAGCGCACGCATCTCCTCGATGTCATCCGCACCTATGGCTCAGATTACCGCCTCGTCTTCGTGGGCGACGCGTCGATGAGCCCCTACGAGATCGTGATGGCGGGCGGCTCGGTCGAACATTGGAACGAGGAGCCGGGAAAGGTCTGGTTGGAGCGCCTGCTGAACCATTTCCCGAAGGCCGTCTGGCTCAATCCAGTGGCCCAGGCGCATTGGCCCTACACCCAGTCGATCGCCATGATGCGGCACATCTTTTCGGACCGGATGTTTCCGCTGACCTTGGAAGGGATCGACGGAGCGACGCGCGCGCTGCTGCGCTGACGGTATGGTCAGCCCTGCCGAGCCGGCGTCGTCACCTGAAGGCCGTCCAGCTCCGGCTTGACCCGGATCTGGCAGGACAGGCGGGAATTCGACCGAACGTCGGTGGCGAAATCGAGCATGTCCTGCTCCATCGGCTCGGACGGCCCGACGGCCTCCATCCAGTCCTCATCGACATAGACGTGGCAGGTCGCGCAGGCGCAAGCGCCGCCGCATTCGGCATCGATCCCGGGCACGTTATTGCGGAGCGCGACCTCCATCACGGTCGAACCGACCGCACCATCGACCGTGCGCGCCGTGCCGGCGTGGTCGATGTAGGTGATCTTGGGCATACCTAGCTCCGCAGCCTCTTCTCTCGGCGCCTAACGAAACAGGGCGGCGCGATTGCGCCTGCTTGGAGGCGTGTGGGCCGGAAAGCAAGGGCGCTCATTGTCTGCGCGGCATGCCGAAGCAGCAGGAGCACAATCGGTCTCTGCAATGCGCACGCCAAGCTCGGCCGCACTTTTCGCTGCAATGCGCGATGTGGCGAACCAAATGGTAGACGCGGCGCACCGATGAGAATTTCGGTCGACAAACGAGTGATTTGTCAGGCTTTGTTCGACCGGAACGACAGCAACGTCCAGTTGGATTTTGATAATCTATAAATCTCAAGTGATTGACGCCGCCGTTTCCTGGCGGCATGACAGCGCCCCAACGAGCGCGGAGCACCGATCTGCACAAAGCGGGCCGGAATCCACGAAGGTAGACTTACCCAAGGCTGCATGGGTCTCACAGCTGCGCAAATCCTCGATCTCGCGCCCGATGCCTCCAGCCGCAAGGCGGGGCAGGATCAGGCGAAACCCGCCAAATGGAGCGCTCTCGCCCGAACCGGCGAGGTGATCTGGGGCGAGATCAAGGGCAGCGGCGCGAGCCCTTATCGCACGGTGGCCGACCTTTCCGGCCCGGCCTCGAAATGCTCCTGCCCCAGCCGCAAATTCCCCTGCAAGCATGCGCTCGGGCTGATGCTGGTCGAGGCGGCATCGCCCGACGCGATCAAGGAAGGCGAACAGCCGGATTGGGTCACTGCCTGGACCAAGGGCCGGGCGACGCGCGCGGCAACGGCCGAGGCCAAGGCGGATGCGCCGGCAAAGCCCGTCGACGAGAAGGCGCAAGCCAAGCGCCGTCAGGCCCGCGACGACAAGGTCACCGCTGCGCTCGACGAACTCGATCTCTGGCTGCGCGACCTGATGCGGCGCGGCCTCGCCTCGGTTCGCACCGAACCTTACGCCTTCTGGGATCGCATGGCCGGCCGCCTCGTCGATGGCCAGGCCCCCGCCCTCGCCCGCCGCGTCCGGGCTTTGCCCGGATTGCTGGCCGCTGCGCCGCGCGGCGGCGCACCCAAGCCCGAAGAGGCACTTGCGCTGGCGATCGGCAGGATCGGCCTGATCCTGCGCGCGGGCCGCCGCCTCGACGCCCTGAGCCCGGAACAGGCCGCCAGCATCCGCGCCGCAATCGGCTATCCGGTCAGCGCGGAAGACTTGGCGGCAAGACCCGGCCACGCCGACCAATGGGCCGTTCTCGCCCATACGATCGAGGAGGACGATAAGCTCACCGCTCGTTCGGTCTGGCTCGCCGGCCGGCAGAGCGGGCTCCTCGCTCAGATTCTCGATTACGGCACGCCGGGCTCGCCGCTTCCGCCGGCTCCCCCCGCCGGTCAGGATTTTTCGGGTGAGATTGCCTTCTATCCCGGCGATCCGCCTTTGCGGGCGGTTCTGCGCGACGGCAAATCCGCCGCCTCGCCCGCCGGTCCCCTGCCCGGCAGCGGCGATATCGCATCCGGCCTCCAGAGTTGGGCTGGCGCTTTGGCAAGCGCGCCATGGCTCGATCGCTGGCCGCTGCGTCTCTCAAAGGTGCGCATCGGCAGCGCGCTCACCGGCACCGGCCAGGATCGCCTGTTCGGCATTGGTGACGCGACCGGCAGCCTGCCATTTCTCGCCGAGCCGCGCACCCGCGCCCTCGTCGCGGCATCAGGCGGGCGCGAGGTCGATCTGTTCGGGCTCTATGATGGATTTGCTCTGAACCCTCTCGCTCTGTCCGTCGATGGCCGCATCTACGTCGCTCCGGCGCAGGATCCGCGTCCCTTCCTGAGGCGTGTCGCATGAGTGACGGGATCGCAATCGACGCCGATGGCTGGGGGCCGACGCTCGCAGCCGCCCTCATCGGCGCAGAGCGCGCGCCGGCGCGGCAGGCGGCCGGCCCACTGGCGGAATTGCCGCAAACCGGCGATGCCGGAGGCGATCTGCTCGCGCAGATCGGCGCGGTGGGCGCCTATCACCTCGCAGGCGCGGGCATCGGACCTGGCGCCTTCGCACCGATTGAGCCTTTCGAAGCGGTTGGGCCCGAATGTCCGCCTGCGGCCGCCGCACGGTTCGTCACCCTGATCGGATCCGGCGGATCGCAATCCGGCATGATCGAGGAATGGTGCGACGTCGCTGCCCAGGGCGGATTCCGGCTGCCACCCGAACTTCTGCCCCTGCTCGAAGACTGGCGCGGGACCCATGCGAGCGAAGCCTTGCGCCAGTCGATCGCTGGTGCCGAACTCGCCTGGCTGGACCGGGCTTGCGGCGCCGCCGCGTCGGAACCGACTAAGGGCGATGCAATGGATTCGTCCGAAGCAGCCGGCGAGGGCGATGCCGAGCCGGCTATCGCCCCGGCGGGTGCCGCAAGTGGCGCAGACTGGACTGAGGGAACGCTCGCTGTCCGCCGGGAAGCCTTTGCCAATTTTCGCGAGCGCGACCCGGAGGCCGCCCGCAAGGCGCTGGAAGGTGCGTTCAAGAGCGAGAAGGCCGATGCGCGCGCGGCCTTCCTCGGCGCGCTGGATATCGGCCTTTCTTTCGCGGACGAACCCTTCCTCGAATCCTGCCTTGACGACCGGGCAGGCGATGTGCGCCGGACCGCGCAGCGCTTGTTGCCCTATCTGCCGGGCTCGCGGTTCTTGGAGCGCATGGCCGCGCGCGTCACTGCCGCCCTGCGGATCGACGAACAGCGCCACATGATCGTGTCGAAGAAGCACGCTCTGGCCGTGACCTTGCCTGAGGAGGCACCGGATCTCGTGCGCGACGGCGTCGAGCCTTCGCAATATGCCTGGAAAAAGAAGGGCGCGAAGGCCCAGCTTCTGGAGCAGATCCTCAGGCACGCGCCGCTGAAAGCCTTTGCCAGCCATCCGCCGAAGGTCTGGATCGAGCAGGCTTTGAAGAGCGAATGGTCGGATTCGCTGCTTGACGGCTTCGTCGCAGCCCAGAGCCGGGAGCGCGATCTTTCCTGGCGCGATGCCCTCATTTCCACGCTGCGCGAGGCCAATGCCGGAAAGCTCGCTGGCGTGAAGCCATCCGGCGATATCCGCGATGCCCTCGCCCGATCGCTCGCCGGCCTGCCTCAGGCCGATTGGGAGCGGGAGGTCGCGCGGATGCTGAAAGCGCCGGGCCTCGATCTGCTGCTGGCGACGATGGAGCAGGGCCGAGAATCCTATTCGCCCTTCTTCACTGCAGCAGTCTTCGACTGGCTGGCCTTGCGGGTGCGGGGCGGCCCGGAATCAACCGGGCCCTTGCGAAAAGGCAGCCTGATCTCGCGGCTCGGCAAGCGTGCCGACCCGAGCGAGGACTGCGAGGCGGCCGCAGCCGCGATCGTCAGCCGGCTGCCGGACGATTTCGACACCTATCTGCGCCACCAGCTCAACCACATGGCCGAAACCCTGAGCCTGCGCGCCACGATCAGACGGGAGTTCGCGACACGATGAGCGGAACCAACGGAGCCAAGACCGCCCAGCTGCGCCCCGCCGCCGAGGAAGCCTTCGCGGAGGAACTCGAGGCGCTCGCAAAAACGGACAAGCGGCCCAAGCCCCCGAACTGGAAGCTCTCACCCCAGGCGGTCGTCACCTACCTGCTCGGCGGCACGCTCGATTCCGGCGCGAAGATTTCTCCGAAATACATCGGTGATCGCCGATTGATGGAGGTCGCGGTGGCAACGCTCGCCACCGACCGCGCGCTGCTGCTCCTCGGCGTTCCGGGCACCGCCAAGAGCTGGGTATCCGAGCATCTCTCGGCCGCAATCTGCGGCACCTCACGCCTCGTCGTACAGGGCACGGCCGGCACCAGCGAGGAGGCAATCCGCTACGGCTGGAACTACGCGCTGCTGCTCGCCAAGGGGCCGAGCCGCGCGGCCGTGGTCGCGAGCCCGATCGTGCGGGCGATGGAGCAGGGCCTGATCGCCCGCGTCGAAGAACTGACCCGCATTCCCTCGGAGACGCAGGACAGCTTCATCACGATCCTCTCCGAGAAGACCATGCCGATCCCCGAGCTCAACGAGGAGGTCGCGGCGAACAAGGGCTTCAACCTGATCGCGACCGCGAACAATCGCGACCGCGGCGTCAACGAATTGTCGAGCGCATTGAAGCGCCGCTTCAACACCGTGGTGCTGCCTCCGCCGGCGACGATCGAGGCCGAGATCGAGATCGTCGAGAGCCGCGTCGCCTCGCTCGGCCGCGCCTTCGAGATCCCGGCCGAGCCGCCCGGAGCCGACCAGATCCGCCGCGTCGTCACGATCTTTCGCGAGTTGCGGGAGGGCGTGACCACCGATGGCAAGTCGAAGGTCAAGCAGCCTTCCGGCACCCTCTCCACCGCCGAGGCGATCAGCGTCGTCGGAAGCGGGCTGGCGCTCGCCGCGCATTTCGGATCGGGCACGCTGAGCGCCCACGATCTCGTCTCCGGCATCGCCGGCGCGGTGGTGAAGGACCCGGTCCAGGACGCGATCGTCTGGCGCGAATACCTCGAGACAGTGGTCAAGGAGCGCAGCGATTGGAAGGATTTCTACCGCGCCGCGCGCGAGAGTGCGTGATCATGTGGTGCGCGCCGCAATTCCCTCCCCCCTCTGCGGGGGAGGGTGGGCTTCGCGTCAGCGAAGGTCGGGAGAGGGGAACGCCGCTTCCTGATAGACCTGCGCCGTCCCCTCTCCCACCCCCCGTTCGGGGGGCACCCTCCCCCGCAGAGGGGGGAGGGAATTTGGTGCGGGTCTGACCCATGCCCGAAATCCGCATCTTCGGCATCCGCCATCACGGGCCGGGCTCGGCGCGCAGCCTGTCGGAAGCGCTGACCAGCTATGAGCCGGATTGCGTTCTGATCGAAGGCCCGCCCGATGCCGATGCGCTGATCCCGCTCGCGGCGAAGGCCGACATGACCCCACCGGTGGCGCTCCTCGTCTACCGGACCGACAAGCCGCGGCATTGCGCCTTCTTCCCCTATGCCGGCTTCTCGCCGGAATGGGTGGCGATGCGGCATGCGCTGGAGCGCGGCGTGCCGGTGAACTTCATGGATCTGCCGCATGCGATCCAGCTCGCGGATGAGGCTTTTGTCGACGAACCGGTGACTGCGGCAGCGCCGGTCGATGAGACGCCGCAGCAGGAGGCCGGGCACGAAGCCGAGCCTCCGGCGCCGTCCGCCGAAACGCCACCTGCCCCGGTCGCGATCCATCGCGATCCGCTCGGCGAACTCGCGCGCGCGGCCGGCTATCCCGATGGCGAGCGCTGGTGGGATGCCTTCGTCGAGAGCCGCGCCAATGCCGGCTCGGACGTGTTCGAGGCGATCACCGAGGCGATGACGGCGCTTCGCGAGGTCGAGGAGGCCTCGGACGAGCCCGAGGATCGCCGCGAGGCGGCGCGCGAAGCGCATATGCGCTCGTGCATCCGCAAGGCGGCCAAGGACGGGCACCAACGCATCGCCGTGGTCTGTGGTGCCTGGCACGCCCCGGCTCTCGCCCGGCACGATGCGCGCGGCCAATCCTCGACCGATGCCGCGATCCTGAAAGGTCTACCCAAGACCAAAGTCGCCTGCGCCTGGGCGCCCTGGTCCTACGAGCGGCTCGCCACCGCGAGCGGTTACCGCGCCGGCGTGCTCTCGCCGGAATGGTATGACACGGTCTGGAACCACGGCGACCGGGTTGCCTCGCGGTGGCTCGCCCGCGCCGCCGCCCTGCTGCGTGCGGAGGACCTCGACGCCTCCCCAGCCTCGGTAATCGAGGCGGCACGGCTCGCCGACATGCTGGCAGGCTTGCGCGGCCGTTCGCGCCCGGCATTGGAAGATCTCGACGAGGCAGCGGAATCGACCCTCTGCTACGCGGATCCGGCTCCGATGGGCCTGATCCGCAGAAAACTCGTCATCGGCGAGCGACTCGGAGCGACGCCGGAGGGCAGCCCAAGCACACCGGTCGAGGCGGATTTCGCCGCGCAATGCAAGAAGCTGCGGCTGGCCCCCGAGGGCGGCAGCCGTGACATCGAACTCGATCTGCGCAAGGAGACCGACCTCGCCCGCAGCCATTTCCTCAACCGGCTCACGCTGATCGGCATTCCCTGGGGGCAGAAGCGTCACGCGCGCGGTCGCGGCACCTTCAAGGAAGCTTGGGCCCTGGCCTGGCAGCCGGAATGGGTCGTCGATCTCGTCGCAGCCTCGGCCGAGGGCGGCACGGTCGCCGACGCGGCGGCCGGCCGCGTGCGCGGGAAGGCGCGCGAGGCGAGCCGCGTCGCAGAACTTGCCGGCCTGATCGGCACCCTGCTCGATGCCGACCTCGCCGCGGCCTCCTCCGACGTGATCCGGGCCTTGGAGGACCGCGCCGCACTCTCCTCCGACGTGTTCGACCTGATGGCGGCTCTCTCGCCACTCGCCGAGTTGGCGCGTTACGGCTCGGTGCGCTCCTCAGACACCGAGCCGGTCAAGCAAATCGTGCGCGGGATCGTGCCGCGCATCGCCGCCGGCCTCGTCCCGGCCTGCCAGAGCCTCGACGACGATGCGGCGGGGGGCGCCAAGAAGCATATCGATGCCGTGCACGGAGCGCTCTCTCTGCTGGAGGAGGCCGAGCTGAAGCGGGTCTGGCAGGGCGCGCTCACCGCGCTTGCCGACCAGGAGCATGTGCATGGTCGCGTCGTCGGCCGAGCGACGCGCCTGTTGTTCGATGACGGTGTGATCACGGCAGAAGAGGCCGGTACGCGGCTGCGTCTGGCGCTTTCGCGTGCGGCCGGCGCGATTCCCGCTGCCGCCTGGATCGCCGGATTCCTGGAGGATAGCGGCACCGCTCTGATCCACGGCTCGGGTCTGCTCAAAGTGCTCGACGAGTGGCTGACGGGGATCGATCCCGAGCTCTTTACCGATCTGCTGCCGCTGGTCCGCCGCACCTTCGCGACGATCCAAAAGCCCGAACGACGCGCCATCGGCGAAGCCCTGCGCCGTCCGGGTGGCGCCGCGCCGGACGATGCCGACCCGCATCGTGTGTTCGACCACGAGCGCGCGGCCCTGGTCCTGCCGATCCTGCGCCTGCTGCTCGGGCCGGAGCCGGTGAAGGCGGAGGAAGGGGCGTGAGACGCTATACGGGAGGATGGCCCGCCGCCCCTTGTAACTTGGATGTGCCGTCATCTGGTAAGGATCGGGATGCGGTGGCAGGCGTGAGACCGATCGCCCTGAGGGACACCAAGCCCGTGGGAGAGCGCGGATCCTCGCCTGCCGTTCCATCGAACCCGAACAGTCGCTTGGGCCGCTCGCTGCGAAGCCCGCTTGCGCAAGGATGGGATCGGATGGACGCGTGTTTCGTTGGGATCGACGTCTCGAAGCATCGGCTGGACGTGCATGTCCGGCCGAGCGGGGAAGCCTTTGCCGTCAGCCGCGACGGCGAAGGCATCACGGACCTGTGCGCGCGGCTCGCCAAGCTGTCGCCCACGGCGGTGGCCTGCGAGGCGACCGGCGGCTTCGAGAGCGTGGTGGCGGCGGGCCTGGCCGCGGCCCAGCTCCCGGTCGTGGTGGTCAATCCGGCCCAGGTGCGCGCCTTCGCAAATGCTTTGGGCAAGCGCGCCAAGACCGATCCGATCGATGCCGGCGTCATCGCCCATTTCGTCGAGGCCACCCGGCCGGCGATCCGGCCGCTGCCGGACGCCGAGACGCAGCTCCTGGCCGATCTCGTGGCAAGACGCCGCCAGATCGTGGCGATGATCGGGGCCGAGCGCCAGCGCGAGATGCGGGCGCCGGCTCGCCTGCGCAAGAGCATCCAGCGCCTGGTGCGGGCGCTCGAGAAGGAACTCGCCAGCGTCGATGTCGATCTCGACGGCACCCTGCGCAACTCGCAGGCTTGGCGGGAGAAGCAGGACCTGCTCACCTCCATGCCCGGCATCGGCAAGACCATCGCCCGCACCCTGATCGCCGAGATGCCCGAACTCGGCACCCTCGACCGTCGCCAGATCGCGGCGCTCGCGGGCCTCGCCCCCTTCACCCGCCAATCCGGACAATGGCGCGGAAACAGCTTCATCGGAGGAGGCAGGGCCAGCATTCGAGCCGCCCTGTTCATGGGCGCCCTGGTCGCTTCTCGCTTCAACCCGACCCTCAAAGACTTCCGCGACAGGCTCGTCGCGGCCGGAAAGCCAAAGATCGTCGCCATCGTCGCAACGGCCCGAAAGCTCCTCACCATCCTCAACGCCATGATCCGGAGCAAAACACCGTGGCAGCCAAAAATCGCTTGATCCGAAAGACAGTCGCTCTCCCCGCACGGATCTCGGGCTTGCCCCAGATCCAAATGATTTGCCGAAGTTGGGTAAACCCGACTTCGGATGGGGAGAGGCCCACATGGACCTCGTCGTCCATGTGGGGAGCGAGAGGCGAAGCCGAAGCGGCGGTGAGGGGCAGTCGCACGATGAGCCTCATCCGGTACCACCCCCTCACCTTCGGCTGCCGCCTCGCTTTGCCGAATACAAGCTCGGCAAAGCCCTCTCCCCGCAAGCGGGGCGAGGGAATGCGCGCGGATGTCTCGCCAATTTCCGCATGGAGGCTCGCATGAGCGAGACCGAACGCCTGCGCCGCTGGCGCCTCGTTCTCGGGAGCGGCGAGGCGGATGGGGTCTGCGTCGGCCTCTCGGGACGCGATGCCGGCATGGATCGGACGCTCGATGCCCTCTACGATTCCGATCGCAGGGGGGCTTGGGTGCCTCGGCGCCGTCCGTGCCGCGCTGGCTCGGCGATATCCGCGAATATTTCCCGACCTCGGTCGTGCAGGTGATGCAGCGCGACGCCTTCGAGCGGCTCGACCTCAAGCGCATGCTGACCGAGCCCGAGATGCTGGAGGCGGTCACGCCCGACGTGAACCTCGTCTCGACGCTGATCTCGATGCGCGGCCTGATGGGCGGCAAGACCAAGGAAACTGCACGGCTCGTCGTGCGGAAGGTCGTCGAGGCGCTCATGAAGAAGCTCGAGGAGCCTCTGCGTCAGGCGATCTCGGGCGCGATCGACCGCTCCAGCCGCAACCGCCGGCCGCGCCACACCGAGATCGACTGGAACCGCACGATCCGCGCGAACCTTCGCCACTACCAGCCGGACTACAACACCATCATTCCTGAGACCCGGATCGGCCATGGACGGCGCCAGCGCGCCAGCCTCAAGGACGTGATCCTCTGCATCGACCAATCCGGCTCGATGGCCAATTCCGTGGTCTATTCGAGCATCTTCGGCGCGGTGATGGCCTCGCTTCCGGCCGTCTCGACACGGCTCGTGGTGTTCGACACTGCGGTCGTCGATCTCACTGACGAGCTCGACGATCCGGTCGAGGTCCTGTTCTCGGTGCAGCTCGGCGGCGGCACCGATATCAACCGCGCGGTCGGCTATTGCCAGGAGCGGATCTCGCGGCCGGAGGACACGATCCTGGTGCTGATCTCCGATCTCTACGAGGGCGGCGTCGAGGCCGGGCTGCTGCAGCGCGCGCATCAGCTTGTTGCGTCCGGCGTGCAGATGATCGCGCTGCTCGCACTGAGCGATGAAGGCGCGCCCTATTACGACCGGGCGCTCGCTGCCAAACTCGCCGCGCTCGGCGTCCCCTCCTTCGCCTGCACGCCGGACCTATTCCCGGACCTGATGGCGGCGGCGATCCGCAAGACCGACGTCAATGCCTGGGCCGCGAGCGCCGGCATCGCTGCCGTGGCGGCCGATCAGGGACGCTGACATTTCCTCCGACGGTCAGCGCAGAGAAATTCCGCGATGTTACTTGCATGATGATAGTTTCATGCTAAATTGAGGGCATGGAACGCAAGAGCTTCGACGGCATGCAATGCCCGGTCGCCCGCAGCCTGGAGCGCGTCGGCGAATGGTGGAGCATCCTCATAATGCGCGATGCCTTCTACGGGCTGACGCGCTTCGACGAATTCGAGGCAAGCCTCGGCATCGCCCCGAATATGCTGACCCGGCGCCTGAAGGCTCTGGTCGAGGCGGGGCTGCTGGAGCGTCGCTGCTATAGCGAGCGTCCGCCGCGCTACGAATACGTGCTGACCGAGCGAGGCCGCGATTTCCGGCAGGTGCTGACGAGTTTCTTCGCCTGGGGCAATCGCCATTTCGCTCCCGAAGGCAAGAGCTTCGACCTGGTTGATGCGAAGACCGGCCGTAGCGTCGATCCTGTGCTGGTCGACCGAGAATCAGGAATTCCGCTGTCCGCGATCGGGGTGCGGCTGGTCGCGGGCCCCGCCGCCGATGCCGACACGCATCGGCGCGTCGAGCGCTTCCCCAACCCCTGAACGGGTCGGGAAGCGCAGGCTTTCCGGCATCTACACCCCAAGCCATTCCCCGCTTCGATCATCGAGCGGGCAGCCTTTCTGCTGCCCGAACCACAGGAGTGCCGTCATGACGCATCGCGACATCGTTCTCTGCAATCCGGTCCGCACCCCGATCGGCGCCTTCGGCGGCGCCCTCAAGGGCGTGCCGGCCGTCGATCTCGGCGCGGCGGCAATCCGCGCCAGCCTCAAACGGGCCGGACTCGATCCGGCAAAAATCGGCAGCGTGGTGATGGGCAACGTCATCCAGGCCGGCAACCGCATGAATCCGGCCCGGCAGGCTTCCGTGAATGGTGGTGTGCCGGTCTCGGTGCCGGCGCTCACCGTCAACCGCGTCTGCGGATCCGGCGCCCAGGCCATCGCCACGGCGGCCGACGAGATCGCGCTCGGCCATCACGATGTCGTCGTGGCCGGCGGCATGGAGAACATGGATTGCGCTCCCTACCTGCTGACCGAGGGGCGATGGGGCCACCGCATGGGCCACGCCCAGATCCTCGACAGCCTGCTGAATGACGGCTTGAACGACGCCTTTTCCGGTGAGCATTCCGGCTGGCACACCGAGGATCTCGCCTCAAGGTCCGAGATTTCCCGCGCGGCACAGGACGAATGGGCAGCCCGATCGCAAAGCCGCTTTTCCGCCGCGCGGGATGCCGGTCTTTTCGAGGCCGAGATCGTCGCCGTCGAGGTGAAGGGCAGGAAGGGCAGCGAGCGCATCGCGCGCGACGAGGCGCCCCGGCCGGAGACGACGGCGGAGAGCCTCGCCAAGCTGCGCCCTGCCTTCCGTGAGGACGGCACGATCACCGCGGGCAATGCGCCCGGCCTCAACAGCGGCGGCGCGGCCATGCTGGTGACGACACGCGGCTTTGCCGCCGAGAACGGGCTCGATGCCTTCGGACGGCTTGCCGCCTACGGCGTCGGCGCTCTGGAGCCCGGCCTGTTCGGGCTCGGCCCGGTCCCGGCTGTGCAGCAGGCTTTGGAGCGGGCCGGCTGGCGGCTCGGCGATGTCGAGCGGGTCGAGATCAACGAGGCCTTCGCGGTGGTGCCGCTGGCCGTCGCCAAGGAACTCGGGATCCCTCAGGACATCATCAATGTCGAGGGCGGCGCCATCGCCCATGGCCACCCGATCGGCGCGACCGGCGCAGTTCTGGCAACACGGCTGCTTCACTCGATGCGCCGCGATGGGTTGAAGCGCGGCCTCGTCACGCTCTGCATCGGGGGCGGCCAGGGCATCGCGCTGGCGATCGAGGCTGTGTGAGCTGAGTTTTGTCGATCGTGAAACTCTTCGCGGCGCCGAAACAACGATACTTCGAGGCGCGGGTGACGTCGCGCGATGTCATCCGGCCGACCATGATTGCATCCAATTTATTGAAAAATATATATTTTCCAAGATAGAACACTCGTCCTGTTCGAGCGTCGCGGCACCGACGTCGAATTCTCGGCCCGATCTCACCGGACTGGACCGGCTTGCGGAACACTTGACGAACGTCTACTGTGTTCGTGTTTTGTTTCGCCCGCGATGCGATGAGCTGTGGCGATACGGTCCGGATGGGTTTGATGCTGACGCGCAAACAATTGGAGCTGCTCCAGTTCATTCAGCAGCGGATGCGCGAAAGCGGCGTGCCGCCGTCTTTCGATGAGATGAAGGACGCACTCGATCTCAAATCGAAGTCGGGGATTCACCGGCTCATCACCGCCCTCGAAGAGCGAGGATTTCTGAGGCGCTTGCCGAACCGCGCCCGCGCGATCGAGGTGATCCGCGTTCCAGAGACGGGCGGCGGCCGTCCGGCACCCTCTTCATCGGGCGAGGTTCGCCGATTCACGCCGAGCGTGGTCGAGGGTGGGCGAAGCAAGCAGCCCGTCGCCCAGCCACCTGCGCCGACCCGGCATAACGATGACGATCCGGCGGCAGTGGTGATTCCGGTGATGGGCCGGATCGCCGCCGGTACGGCGATCACCGCGATCCAGAACCAGAGCCACACGATCACCCTGTCGCCCGATCTCCTGTCGGGCGGCGAGCATTATGCCCTCGAAGTGCGCGGCGATTCGATGATTGAGGCCGGCATTCTCGACGGCGATATCGTCGTGATCCAGCGCCAGGACACGGCCAATACCGGCGACATCGTCGTGGCGCTCATCGACGACGAGGAGGCGACCTTGAAGCGGCTGCGCCGCCGCGGCTCGTCGATCGCGCTCGAGGCGGCCAATCCCGAATACGAAACGCGTGTGCTCGGCCCGGATCGCGTGCGGATCCAGGGCCGGTTGGTCAGTCTCGTTCGTCGCTACTGAACCTCAGTCCCCAAGCTGGACAGCCGGCGGTTCCGTAGTTTCAGGCGGCGATTGGCTGGACTTGGTCGCCGAGGCCTCGCGAGGCGCCTCGTTCTGCCATCCTGGGCTCCAAAGGCGTGGCGATCTTGGCTCCCGGACCGTCGTGGTCGTGGCCACGCGTTCTCCATTGCGATCGCGCCCGAGACGGATCGCGACGGCTCCGCGTGCTGCGAGGAACCGGCGATCGATCGTCAGCGAGGCGGCGCATGTCAGCGTGAAGTTGAGCGGAGTGATGAGGATGTCGGCGCGGCTGCAATCCTCGGGCAAGGCGCGCTTGTCGAGGGTCAACGCAACCCAGCTTCCATCGACACTGCGGATAGTGCAGCCGACCAGATCGCAGCGCTGTGTGCCAGCGGCAAGCTCCGTCGGTTTGCGGCGATCGCCATCGGCTTTGAGCCATTGCTCGAGGACGAAGGACGACGGGCGCCCGAGGATCGCCAGCAATCCGTCGGCGCCACGCACGGCGGCTCCCCTGCCCTCGCGGTCGATATAGATGTCCTGGCGCTCTGGGCTCGCGGCAAGGACGACACCGATGCATCCCGGCACGAGTGCGAGCCAGCGCAACTGCGAGACAGGCAAGGTCGAAAGAAGCAACGCCGCCGACAGCAGGAGAAGCGCGCACGGACCGAAGGCCGGCACCAGCACGGTCGATTGGCCGAGTTCGCTGATCCAGGCCGAGATTGCCAGCATGCCGCGAACGGCCTGCCCCATCAGCCACCAGACCGGCTGATCGAGCGCGAAGGGATAGGCGAGAATCCCGATCACCGCTGCCGGCATCACGGCGAGCGAGACCAGGGGAAGCGTCAGAGCATTTCCGATCAGACCGAAGGGTTGCACACCCTGGAAATGGAAGATCGAGAACGGCGCCGTCGCGCATTGCGCCACGAGCGTGGTCGCCAGCGTTGCGACGGTCGTCGTCACGGCAAAGGATAGGGCGCGGCCCAACATCCCCTGCCGTTCATTCGCAAAGAAGCGGTGGTCGAGAAGCGGAGCACAGGCGATCAGTCCTGCAACGGCTCCGAACGACATTTGGAAGCTCGGGCCTAGCAGCGCTTCCGGCTCGCGCGCGAGCGCGATCAGCGCGGCAATCGCCAGGTTGCGCATGCTGAGCGCGGGGCGATCCACCAGAATCGCGCCGAGCATCACCAGCGTCATGATCAGCGAGCGTTCCGCCGCGACATCCCAGCCGGAAAAGGCGCAATAAGCCGTCACGCCCACCATGGCGATCCCGGCCGCGATCTTCTTGATCGGCCAGGACAGCGCCAGGGCTGGCACCAGCGCAAGGATCGCACGCACCAGCCAGAAGACGACACCCGCCGCGAGGACCATGTGCAGGCCCGAGATCGAAACGACATGATAGATGCCTGCTGCGCGCAGGATATCGTTGGTCTCGGGCGCGATCAGTCCGCGCTTTCCGGTGACGAGAGCCGCGGCGACTGCCCCGGCCTGGCCGCCATTGGCTTCGGCGATCCGACGCGTCAGCGCATTGCGGGCTGTATCGATCGCCGCCGAAAGACGCAGACGCCAGGGCAGCGCCCCGTCGGGCGAACGAATCTCAACCCGTCCGACCAGAGAGCCCACGGCTCCGATGCCGCGGAAATAGGCATCCCGCGCGAAATCATAGCCGCCAGGCCGCGCCGCTTCCGGCGGCGGCAACAGACGTGCGGTCGCAACGAGCTGATCGCCGGGTTTCGGTGCCGGGTTTCCATAATGGCTGACGCGCACCCGCGCGGGGCGTGATGATTCCGGCAGATCGCCGAAGCGCTCCACCGCGACGATCAGGCGCATGCCATTCTCGCGCTCGTCGAGAGATTCGACCGTGCCGGTGAGCTTGGCGACCATCGTGCGGGCGAGGATCGGACGCGCGACGGCATCGACCCGATAGACCGCCGCCGCAAAACCGAGACAGGCCGCGCACAATCCGAGCAATGCGGCGCGCGAGACTGGATTCGATCGGACCAAGCAGGCCGCGGCCGCACTTGCGGTCGCGACGACCAGAGGCGCGGCCAAATTCGGCCGGCCCTGCGTGGCGGTGAAGGCGACGAGGATCCCGGACCCGAAAGCTACGGCGAGCCAGGGAAAGAGCCGCCGTTGTTCGATCTCGCGGTCGAATTCGGCGGAGAACCACGCGGCGATCGCAGGCAAGAACGAGACGCTGGAGCTCGGGCGCAGAAAAGCCTGCGCCGCGAGGCTTCGAACCGCAACGCTTATGGCGCTCAGCGCCATGTCCGAAGTCCTGTCTTCCGAGAAGCGTACGGACCAGCCGCGCAGAATTCTTAACGCGTCCGTTCTCGCGTGCTACAGGCGCGGGCTCCGAACGGTCGATCGGCTTGTGCATGCCGCCGATCCCGTCTCCGTTTCTCGAACATCAAGTCCTCGATGCCGTCAGACGTCGTCACGCGCTTTGCGCCCTCCCCTACCGGATTCTTACATATCGGCGGAGCTCGCACGGCTCTGTTCAATTGGCTCTATGCGCGCCGTTTCGGCGGCAAGATGCTGCTGCGGATCGAGGATACCGACCGCGAACGCTCGACGCAGGCCGCGATCGACGCGATTCTCGATGGGCTGCGCTGGCTCGGCCTCGATTGGGATGGCGAGGTCATCTACCAATTTGCGCGCGCGGACCGGCATCGCGCGGTTGCGCAGAGCCTGCTCGAATCCGGCCGGGCTTACCACTGCTATGCCAGCGCCGAGGAGTTGACCGAAATGCGCGAGCGGGCGCGGGCCGAAGGCCGGCCGTTGCGCTACGACGGACGCTGGCGTGACCGCGATCCCTCTGAGGCGCCCGAGGGTGTGAAGCCCGTCATCAGGCTCAAGGCCCCAACGTCCGGCGAGACGGTGATCGAGGATGCCGTGCAGGGCCGCGTGACCTGGCAGAACCGCGATCTCGACGATCTCGTGCTGCTGCGCTCGGACGGCAACCCGACCTACATGCTCGCGGTCGTGGTCGACGATCACGACATGGGCATCACCCAGGTGATCCGCGGCGACGACCATCTCACGAACGCGGCTCGGCAGGCGCAGATCTACGAGGCCTTGGGCTGGGCGGTGCCGGCCATGGCGCATATTCCGCTGATTCACGGCAGCGATGGCGCCAAGCTATCGAAGCGCCACGGAGCGCTCGGCGTCGAAGCCTATCGCGAACTCGGCTACCTGCCGGCGGCATTGCGGAACTATCTCGTGCGCCTCGGCTGGAGCCATGGCGACCAGGAAATCTTCTCGACACAGGAGATGGTGTCGGCTTTCGACCTGAAGGCGATCGGCCGTTCGCCGGCCCGCTTCGACTTCGCCAAGCTCGAAAACATCAACGGCCTCTATATCCGCGGAAGCGAGGACGCCGCCCTTGTGGATGCGATCGATGCCATCCTTCCGATTCCGGGTCCGTCTCGCGGATTGCCGACCCAGTTGGACCCCGCTCTGCGCGAGCGCTTCCAGGCAGCGATGCCCGGCTTGAAGGAGCGAGCGAAAACGCTCGTCGAGCTACTCGACAGTGCTTATTATCTCTACGCTCAGCGTCCTTTGGCGCCGGATGCGAAGGCACTCGCGCTTTTGAGCGGCGATGCTCCGGAGCGCCTGCGCGCGCTTCTGGCGATTCTCGAAAGCCTGCCGAGCTGGGACGCGAAAGCCACCGAGGCAGCCGTTCGTTCATTCGCCGAGGACCAGAATCTGAAGCTCGGCCAAGTCGCTCAGCCTCTGCGCGCTGCGCTGACCGGACGAGCGACCTCGCCGCCGCTCTTCGACGTCATGACGGTGCTCGGGCGGGACGAATGCCTCGGCCGGCTGCGCGATGCCCTGCCCGCGTGAAGCGGTGGCCGCTCAGGTTGCAGCTCTGCCATTCGGCCCGTATTTCGCTTCGCTCCTTTGCGGGCAATTCCACGGCCCCGTTGCTGACGGTCGACCGATCCGCTAACCCCATGGCCGAGTGAGCAACTGCAGCATCGTTGCGGTTCCGCTTCGGTCCGAGGCGCGCGACCCGTCAACGTCCGGCCCGGTGCTGTCCCGTCGCCAGAAAGGGTTCGCGCTTCCATGAGCGTTTCCGCCAGCACCATCACGATCGACGACAAGACCGTCGAGCTCCCCGTAAAGGCCGGCACGATCGGTCCGAGCGTCGTCGATATCGGTAAGCTGCACGCACAGACCGGTATCTTCACCTTCGATCCCGGCTTCACCTCGACCGCCTCCTGCGAGTCGACGATCACCTACATCGACGGTGACCAGGGTATCCTGCTCTATCGCGGCTACCCGATCGAGCAACTCGCCGAGCACGGAGACTACCTCGAAACCTGCTACCTGATGCTGTTCGGGGAACTCCCGACGGCCGCGCAGAAGGCCGATTTCGACTACCGGGTCACGCGCCACACGATGGTGCACGACCAGATGAGCCGCTTCTTCCAGGGATTCCGGCGCGATGCGCACCCGATGGCGGTCATGGTGGCCTGCGTCGGCGCACTCTCGGCCTTCTATCACGACTCGACTGACATCTCGGACGAGCACCAGCGCATGATCGCCTCGATGCGCATGATCGCTAAGATGCCGACACTAGCAGCAATGGCATACAAGTATTCCATCGGCCAGCCTTTCGTCTATCCGAAGAACGATCTCGACTATACGGCGAACTTCTTGCGGATGTGCTTTGCGGTTCCTTGCGAGGAGTTCAAGGTCAATCCGATTTACGCTCGCGCACTCGACAAGATTTTCATCCTTCACGCTGATCACGAGCAGAACGCCTCGACCTCGACGGTTCGGCTCGCCGGCTCGTCGGGCGCCAATCCCTTCGCTTGTATCGCGGCGGGCATCGCCTGCCTCTGGGGACCAGCCCATGGCGGTGCCAACGAAGCGGCACTCAAGATGCTCGAGGAGATCGGCAGGCCCGAAAACGTCAGCAAGTACGTCGCCAAGGCCAAGGACAAGAACGACCCGTTCCGCCTGATGGGCTTCGGACATCGCGTCTATAAGAACTACGATCCGCGCGCGCGCATCATGCAGAAGACCACCCACGAGGTCTTGAGCGAGCTCGGCATGAAGGACGACCCGTTGCTCGAAGTTGCCTTGCAGCTCGAACAGATCGCGCTGAAAGATGATTACTTCATCGAGAAGAAGCTCTACCCGAACATCGATTTCTATTCCGGCATCACACTCAAGGCACTCGGCTTCCCGACCTCGATGTTTACCGTTCTGTTCGCGCTCGCACGGACGGTCGGCTGGATCGCGCAATGGGCCGAGATGATCCAGGATCCGTCACAGAAGATCGGCCGCCCGCGTCAGCTCTATATCGGCGCAGCGCAGCGCGAATACGTCAATATCGGCCAGCGCGGCTGATCGCCCTCTCAGGCTGCCCGGCTCGCTTCCAGCACGATCCGGGCAGCCGCATGGCTCGGCATCTCGTCTGACGGCAGGCGCATCAGCCCGTCGATGCGGGCCAGCGCGTCGAGTTGCCTGATCCGCTCGGGTCCCGATGTCAGCAAGAGTGCGAGCGCATCGGCTAGGCGCGCAGCCGTACATTCCGCCTGGACGAATTCCGGCATCGCATTCTCGGACAGGATCAGGTTCGGCAGCACGATCGTCGGCACCTGGATCAGGCGCCGCGCGACGATCTCCTCCGCGCGCGACACCTTGTAGGCCACGACCATCGGCACACCCGCCAGCGCGAGTTCCAAGGTCACCGTGCCGGAGGCGGCCAGCGCGGCACGGGCGCGGCGAAAGGTCGAATGCTTGGAGCGCTCGCCATGCATCAGCGTGACCGGCAGCGTCCAGGACGTCGTCAGGCGCTCGATCAATGCCCGATGCCGGTTCACGGCGGGCAGTTCGATATCGATCGGTCCGGCTTGTGCGGAGACGCGCGCGAGCGCTTCTCCGAAGACAGGCATCAGCCTTTCGATTTCGGAGCGCCTGGATCCGGGCAAGACCGCGATCAGCGGCTTGGCCGAGGCGCGGGCTCGGGCTTCATCCGGCCCCGGACGCAATTCGGCCAGCCGCTCGATCAGCGGATGCCCGACATAGGAGCAGCTCGGTCCACCGAGCCGCCTGTGGGCCTCGGGCTCGAACGGAAGCAGGGCCAGCACATGGTCGATATACGGCCGCATGCCCTTGGCCCGCCACGGCCGCCACGCCCAGACGCTGGGAGAGACGTAATCGACGATCGGCAGATCACCGAGCCTTTTGCGAACGCGCGAGGCAACGGCATGGGTGAAGCCGGGGCTGTCGATGATGACGAGGACGTCTGGACGTGCGGCGACGATCGCATCGACCGTCTGATGGATCCTGCGCAGCAGGGTTCGGAGGCGTGCGAGGACCGGCAGGTACCCCATCACCGCGACATCATCGATCGGGAAGAGCGACTGCAGGCCCTGAGCAATCATCGCTTCGCCGCCGACGCCTTCGAGCCTCAGCGTCTCGGGTGAAAGCTCGTTGAGCGCCCGCATCAGCTTGGCGCCGAGCTGATCCCCGGAATCCTCGCCTGCGACGAGCCAGATGTGTCGGTGCATCACGGCTGGACGTCGAGGCCGATCAAGAACAGGCCACGCCGATCGGCTGCCGCGATCGTCTCCTCGGCATCGATGACGAGGGTGTAGCCGGCACCGATCGCGAGCCCGCTACAGCCGGCCGCGGCGGCTTTGCTGATGGTGCGCGGGCCGATGGCCGGAAGATCGATGCGCAGGTCCTGGCCGTGCTTCGGCAGCTTGATGAGAACGGTGCCCTTGGTGGGCGATCCGAATCCGAAGGGCTTGCGCATGAGGGAGCGCGCGCGCTCGAGCATGCGGTCAGTCCCCTCCGGCCCCTCGACAGCGATGACGCGCTCCGATACGACCACGGCGGCCTGACCGACATCGTAGGGAGAGAGCGTTGCAAGCAGCTTCCGGCCCGCATCGATCGAGACTTGCGCCTCAGCATCAGGTGCGTGACGGCCGAGGCGGCCCCGGCCGCTCAGAAGATCGGGTGCAGCCTCGTGCACGCCGATGACGCGAAGCCCTTCGTCCTCGAGAAGGCCGAGGATGGAGCGCAGGAGACGATCGTCCCCCCCCGTGAGGTCTCGAATGATGTCACGGTTGCGTACCGCATGGGCCGCGTTGAGGAGGGCCGCCGGGCTCGGCCGCGAGACGCCACCAGCCGGCACGACACCGGCAGGCGCCCATTCCTTCAGGATGCGCAACGTGCCGGGGATGTCGAGAAGATCGACCGTCGCTGATGCCCTGCGGCGCATCGAGCGTTCGGTGAAGCCGCGCACCGCGAGAATACGATAGGGTCGGCGGGCCCGTTCGAGCGAGGCGGCGACGAGTTCCGGCAGGCGTCCCGCACCGGCGACAAGCGCCAGCGGAGCCGGCGCGTCGCTCGTATTGCGCGTCGCCACCTCTGCGCCGGCGGAAGCGGAACCGGCCATCGAACCGATCAGCCGGCTGCCGGAGCGCCGCGCGGCGTGCAGATCGAGCGCTTACCGCCCTCGCGAATGAAGGCGAGGATCTCCTGCACGGCCGGATGTGCGTCGAACTCCACTGCGACGTCGGCGACACGCTCCATCAGCGTGCCTTCCGGCGCGAAGATCTGGCGATAGGCTCGGCGCAGGGCATGGATGTCCTCGCGCGAAAACCCACGACGCTGCAGGCCGATGATGTTGAGGCCCGACAGATAGGCGCGGTTGCCGAGCACCATGCCGTAGGGGATGCAGTCGTTCTCGAGGCCCGACAGCCCGCCGACGAAGGCATGGGCGCCGACCCTCGTGAACTGGATCACGGCGGCTCCTCCGCCGAGGATCGCGAAATTGCCGACGGTGCAATGGCCGGCAAGCATCACGTTGTTCGAGAAGACGACGTTGTCGCCGACACGGCAATCGTGGCCGACATGGCTGTTGGCAAGGAAGGCGCAGGCATTACCGACTACCGTTTCCAGGCCGCCACCGGCCGTGCCGGGATTCATGGTGACACCCTCGCGGATCAGGCAATCGGCACCGATCGAGAGCGTCGAGGCCTCGCCGCGATACTTCAGATCCTGGGGCGGATGTCCGAGCGAGGCGAAGGGGTAAATCCGCGTGCGCGGACCGATCGTCGTGCGGCCAGCCAGGACGACGTGACTGAAGAGTTCGCAGCCATCGCCGACACTGACATCCGGCCCGACATGGCAGAACGGACCGATGCGGACGCCCTCTCCGATCCGGGCACCGTCTTCGACGACCGCGGAGGGATGAATGTCTGCGCGATTCATCCGATCACCAGCATGGCGCCGATTTCGGCCTCGGCAACCAAGGTGCCATCGACGCGGGCCTCGCCGCGGAACCACCACATCGTGCGGCGGCGGTTGGTCTTCTTCATGTGCAGGCGAACCTGATCGCCCGGCACGACGGGCTTACGGAACTTGCACTTGTCGATGGTCGTGAAGAAGACCTGCCGCGTGGTCGACTTCTCGTCCTGCCCCATGACGTGACGGCAGCAGATCGCGCCGGCCGTCTGCGCCATCGCCTCGATCAGAAGCACCCCGGGAAAGACCGGTGCGCCGGGGAAATGCCCGGTGAACTGGGGTTCATTGAAGGTGACGTTCTTGATGCCGATGCAGCTGTCGTCGCCGTCGATCTCGATGATCTTGTCGATCAGCAGGAACGGATATCGGTGAGGCAGAAGCTCCAGCACCTTCTGGATATCGGCCGAGCCGAGTTCCTTCGGCGTCTCCTCAGTCATCGATCGAACAACCCCGCTCGGACGTGCATCGGTGGCACGACGCCGCCTGTTTTCCCGTTTGCATCCGGTAGTTGGCGCCCTCTTCGGCAGAAATTCGGGCAGATGCAAGACGAATCCGCCGCGCGCGCCGCCTGGACCATCAAACGAGGCGGCGGTCGAGGCGTATGATGCGGCAGGGCTCACCAGCCAGCGCCGGCGGCGCATTCGGGGCGCGGATCAGCAGGGCCTCCGAGCGACCGAGAACGGCCAGCATCGAGGAGTCCTGGCGGTTCTCAGGATGGGCGATCGGCAGCCGATCCGGCCCAAGCTCGAGGCCCGCCCGCATGTAATCCTGGCGCCGATCGTTCTCGGGCAGATCCCTGCCGAGAATGGCCGGCTCGCTCCGGTCGGCCCCGGCGGCCGGATCGCCGAGCAACGCGCGGATTGCGGGAACGACGAACAGCACACCGCAGACGATCGCCGAGACGGGGTTGCCGGGAAGCCCGATCACCGCCATCGGGCCGAGGCGGCCGGACATCAGCGGCTTGCCGGGCCGCAATGCGACACGCCAGAAGGCAAGGTCCATTCCGGCCTCGCGGAGCACGCCCTGCACGAGGTCGTGATCGCCCACCGAGGCTCCGCCGAGAGTCACGAGCAGGTCGGCGCGTTCGGAACGGGCGCGTGCGATGGCTCGGGTCAGCGCTTGCGTGGTGTCGGCAGCGATGCCGAGATCGATCACCTCCGCGCCGGCCTCGCGAGCCAGAAGGCCGACCGAGAGCGCATTCGAGGCGACGATCTGGTCCCAGCGGCGCGCTTCGCCCGGCTGCACGAGTTCATCGCCCGTCGACAGGATCGCGACGCGCGGCCGGCGACGCACCCCGACGCTGGCCTGGCCGCTCGACGCGGCGAGCGCCAGCTTTCGGGCATCGAGCGTGTCGCCGGCCCGTAGCAGGACGTCGCCGTCACGAAAATCGAGCCCGGCCGGGCGCAGGAAGCGGCCGGGAGTCACGGGCTCACGCGCGACGATGGTGTCGCCCCGAACTTCCGCATCCTCTTGGATCAGGATCGCATCGGCCCCCTGCGGCACCGGCGCGCCCGTGAAAATCCGAACGGTCTCTTTGGCGCCGAGGGTACCTTCGAAGCCATGTCCTGCAGCGCTCGTGCCGATCAGACGCAGCTCGGCCGGAATCTCCGCAGCATCGGTGCTGCGCAGCGCATAGCCGTCCATCGCCGAGGCCATAAAAGGAGGCTGCGAGAAACGTGCGACGACCGGCTCGGCAAGAACGCGTCCGCCGGCCTCGACGATCGGCACGGTCTCGCCCTCAACAGGTCCTGCGATGTTCGCCAGCACCCGAGCCAGCGCATCCGCTACCGGAATGAGACCGCTCATCGTGCCGTTTCCGCCTGCCAAGAGCCCGAGCGGCCACCATCCTTCGAGAGAAGGCGAATGCCCTCGATCCGCATGAAGCGGTCGGCAGCCTTGACCATGTCGTAGATCGTCAGGCAGGCGATCGAGACTGCATCGACGCTGACCTTGGAGAGCAGGAGCGGATGGCAGAGCGGGATCAGTTCATACGTGCGCTTGGCTGCCATGATCCCGGCGAGGCGCGCCGTGCCGATCACGTCGCCCTTCTTCGCGTCACCCTCGCGGATCAGGCGCAGCGTTTCAGGGAGCATAACGACCCGGCCTTCGGCGCGCGCAATCCGGGACGTCACCGCCTTTTCGGATACATCGACCATGTTGGCCGCGCCGGCCGCGTCGAGATGCGTGAGGCTCGGCGCGCTCACTGCCTGGTCTCGCCGAGAAGCAGAGCCTGAGTTGCCGCCGTCACGTCCCGCTGCCGCATCAGACTCTCGCCAACCAGGATCGTATCGAGACCTGCGGCTCGCAGCCTCAGAACATCGGCGTGGGTCCCGATCCCGCTTTCGGCCACGGCGATGCGGTCAGCGGGGATGCCGGGCTTCAGCCGGATCGCTGTCTCGAAAGAGACATCGAAGGTCTTGAGATTGCGGTTGTTCACGCCGACGAGGCGAGAACCGAGCGGCAAGGCCCGTTCGAGTTCCTCGGCGTCATGGACCTCGACCAGCACATCCATGCCGAGTTCATGCGCCGCCTCCGTCAGCGCGACCGCCTCGGCATCTGTGAGGCAGGCCATGATCACCAGGATGCAATCTGCCCCCCAGGCTCGCGCCTCGAAGACCTGGTAGGGCTCGAACAGGAAATCCTTGCGCAGCACGGGCAGATTGCAGGCCTCGCGCGCCTGAACGAGGTAGTCCGGCGAGCCCTGGAAAGAGGGCGAATCCGTCAGCACCGACAGGCAGGTCGCGCCGCCTCGCGCATAGGCTCCTGCGAGAACGGCGGGATCGAAATCGGCGCGGATCAAACCTTTCGAGGGAGAGGCCTTCTTGACCTCCGCGATCAGGGCCGTGCCGCCCTCAGCAATCGTCGCCGCAATCGCAGCAGCGAAACCGCGTGGCGGTGAAGCCCGAGCGGCTTTCTTCTCGAGTTCGGAAAGCGGCAGCCGCAGTTTCGCCTCCGCGATTTCGCGGCGCTTATAGGCCTCGATCCCCGCGAGAACGCTCGCGCGTTCCAATGTCGCTGGGACCGGTGGTGCGGCGCTCACATCGGTGATGGTGTCGTCCATCGGCGGATCCTTACGCATTCGATGCCGCTACGAGACGGGCCAAGGTCGCGCGCGCCGCACCGGAATTGATCGCGAGTTCGGCCCGCGCGACGCCTTCCGCCAGGGTTGAAGCCGCCCCCGCGACGACGAGACCGGCACCCGCATTGAGAACCGCGATGTCGCGATAGGCATTGCGCCGGCCGTCGAGGACGCCACTGAGCGCCGCAGCATTGTGCTCGGGATCGCCCCCGCGCAAGTCTTCGAGGGTAGAGAGCGGCAGACCGACATCGCGCGGATCGATCGTGAAGCGCGAGATGTGCCCCTCTTCCAGCGCGACGACCGCCGTCGGCCCGGTCACGGTAATCTCGTCGAGCCCGTCCGAGCCATGCACAGTCCAGACCCGCTGGCTGCCGAGCTCAGACAGAACCTGCGTCAGCGGCTCGGCCCAGGCCGGAAGCGAGACTCCGAAGACCTGCCCTTCGACTCCGGCAGGATTCGAGAGCGGTCCCAGCATGTTGAAGATCGTGCGGAACGGCAGTTCGGACCGGATCGGCGCGACATGGCGCATAGCGCCGTGATGCGTCTGCGCGAACATGAAGCAGAGGCCCGCCTCGCGCAGGCACCGTTCGAGACCCTCAGGATCGAGGCCGATCTTGACGCCGAGCGCCGCAAGCACGTCGGCAGCTCCGGAACGCGAGGTGGCCGCCCGGTTTCCGTGCTTGGCAACCGGGACGCCGCAGGCGGCCGCGAGGATCGCAGCGAGCGTCGAGACGTTGTAGCTGCCGGAATGATCGCCGCCGGTGCCGACGATGTCGATCGCCCCCGCTGGGGCGGAGACCGGCATCATTCGGGCCCGCATAGCCGAAACTGCGCCGACGATTTCTTCCGTCGCTTCGCCCCTCACCTTGAGCGCCGTGAGAAAGGCGGCAGCCTGTGCCGGTTTGACCTCGCCGGAAAGCAAATCGTCGAAGGCCGAACGCGCTTCTTCGCGCGTCAGCGCGGCGCCGGTCGCGACTTTCGCGAGGTGAGGCTTGAAGGAATCCATGACCGAGACATCGAAAGCTGGGCTCCCTCTCCCCTGCGCGGGAGAGGCTGAAGATCGTGTCAATGCACGCCGGCCTGAGGCTTGTCACGGCCGGCGCGCCACGCAGCCGCGATGTCGAGGAAATTCCTGAGGATCTGCGTACCGTTGTCCGAGAGGATGCTTTCGGGATGGAACTGTACGCCGTGGACCGGAAACGTCCGATGCTGCAACCCCATGACGAGACCATCGGCCTCGGCGGTAACCGCGAGCGCGGCCGGGCAGGTCGCCCGCTCGACGACGAGCGAATGGTAGCGCGTCGCCGAAAACGCCGCGTTGAGGCCGCGAAACACGCCCTCGGCCCGATGTGTGATGGTCGAGACCTTGCCGTGCATCGGCGAGGGCGCACGCACGACATCGCCGCCATAGGCTTGGCCGATCGATTGCAGCCCGAGGCAGACGCCGAAGATCGGGAATTGCGAGCCGAGCTCCCTCACCACGTCGAGACAGATGCCGGCTTCGTTCGGCGTGCAGGGGCCGGGCGAGAGCACGATGGCGTCCGGCGCGCGAGAGCGGATCTCGTCGAGCGTGATCGCATCGTTACGCGCGACGTCGATCCCGCCGCAGAGCGGGCCGATCAGATGCACGAGATTCCAGGTGAAGGAATCGTAATTGTCGATGACGAGGACGTTGGACATCACGGTCGCGCCGGCAAGCAATCCGTAGAGGTTCGGGGTCAGAACTGAGGTCGGGCTGCAGCGAGCAGCCCGAACGCAGCGCTGCTCTCGGCGCCGATTGAAGTCAAGGCACCCTCAGGCTGCTGCGTCCGCGCCCTCCCTGGTTCCCAACAGGGCAAAGGCTGCGCCTTGAGGATCGACGGCCTGGACGATCCAGCCGCCGCTCGGCACCTGGATCGGGCCATTGAGGACGGCGCCGCCCTTGTCGAGGATTCGCGCGGCGGCTTCGTCGATGTCGCCGACGGAGAAGTAATACATCCAGCTCGGCATCGGTGCCTGCGGCAGATCCATCATGCCGCCGATCGCGGCGCCGCCAGCGCTGAACAGCTGGTAGGTCCCCATCGGCCCCAGATCGACGGCCCGATCCTTCTTCCAGCCGAACAGAGCCTCATAGAAAGCAAAGGCCGCCTGCCAGTCCTTGGCGTAGAGTTCGTGCCAGGACGGCATGCCGAGCGTGCCAGCTTCCGGCGGCGGAGGCGGCGTTCCCTGGCCCCTGAACAACGTCAGGATCGCGCCCTGCGGATCGGCGATGACCGCGAAGCGGCCGACATTCGGGATGTCATCCGGCTGCCGCCGAACGCTGCC
The DNA here is from genome assembly GCA_044227265.1 of Methylobacterium sp. Classification (GTDB taxonomy): domain Bacteria; phylum Pseudomonadota; class Alphaproteobacteria; order Rhizobiales; family Beijerinckiaceae; genus Methylobacterium. Next base: position 56,712 of record JBGAFL010000007.1, on the reverse strand, counting down.
GCCGAGCGCCACCACTTCGCTCGCCTTGGCGTCGACATCGGCGACGGCGACATAGCCGAGCCAGCCGGGCCTGCCTCCCCGTTCGCGAACCTCCTGCGGGATCGTCATGATGCCGCCGACGCGCCGCTCGCCGGCACAGGCGAAGGTGTAGGACATGCCCGGCAACCCGGAATCCACCATCTGCCAGCCGACAATTTCGGCATAGAACGCCTCTGCCGCCTTCGTGTCGGATGTCAGTAACTCGTACCAGACGAACTGGCTGGCCGGTGTCGTCATCGCGGGCTCCTGGGCTGATTGCGCTCGGCGCTGCATCACTCCGATCGCAAAAAAATCGATCCGAACTCCGAGCTCCTTGGACCGCGGCGCGTTGTCTCTCCACGCAGATCCGAAGTGGGCCGATCCTCTACATTTCTTGCGCTGCGTGAAGAGGGCAGGCAACCGGGCGTTGCGGCGATTCAGCCGTGCAACATCACCGGCTTTCGTCACGCAGCCTGCGCATGCACCTTGCCGTTCGCCACGATTATGCCGTGAGGCCATTCTTGAACGGATCGCGCGAGACATGTCCGCCCGGGATCAGGACGCCACATCATGAAATATCGCTCGCGCAACCTCGTGTTCGCTTCGGCTCTGTCACTTCTGCTCGGCGCAACGTGCACTGCCTCCGCCGATCAGACCTTCAAGATCGGTTCGCTGCAGATCAGCCATCCCTGGGCGCCCGCCTCCGCCAAGAACGCCCAGGATGCGCCCGGCTACCTCACGGTGACCAATACCGGCAGCGTTCCCGACCGCCTCGTCAGCGGTTCGATCGCCGAGGCGCAGCATTTCGAGGTTCGTCCGAAATCCGCCGCCGAGGGTATCGTCGTTCGGCCGGGGGAGACTTTGACGCTGCGGCCCGACGGGGACCAGTTGCTGTTCAAGGGCCTCTACAGCCCGCTCGAACAGGGCATGGTCGTGCAGAGCATCATCAGATTCGAAAAGGCCGGCTCTGGCGTCGTGGAATTCACCGTCGAGGGGCACCCGGCCGGCAAACCCGCATCCGGAAAGCAGGCACGCGCTCATTCCGGCGCGGGTCAGGCCCGCTGAACGGGCTTAAGAACCGTTCGAAGAAGCTCGGAAACTTCTGGTGCGGGCGGTCGGAATCGAACCGACACTCTGTCACCAGAACCGGATTTTGAGTCCGGCGCGTCTACCAGTTCCGCCACGCCCGCTTGAGGCGCCTCTTCGCACAAGTTCGGCGATCGGGCCAGAGCGCCGGACCTGATTTCGACCAACGCTCTCGCTTCGGCCCTTCGGCTGTGCTCAAAGGGCGGCGCTTTCCGAACACCGGACGATCCGATCGCGCATGTTCCGCCGTCTCTACGAGTGGATACTCGACCTCGCGGGCAGGCCGTCGGCGCCCTACGCGCTCGGCGCCGTGGCGTTCGCTGAAAGCTCGTTCTTCCCGATCCCGCCCGATGCGATGCTGGTGCCGATGGCGGTGAGTCGGCCGGATCGCGTCTGGCTTTATGCCACCGTCGCGACTGTGTGTTCGGTCCTCGGCGGATTGCTCGGCTACGCGATCGGCGCCCTGCTCTTCGATTCGGTCGGCCAGTGGCTGTTCAACCTTTACGGCCTCTCCGACAAGGCGAAGACCTTCCAGGAATCCTACGCGACCTACGGCCATTGGGTGATCCTGCTCAAAGGGCTGACGCCGATCCCCTTCAAGCTGGTCACGATCACCTCGGGCTTCGCGCATTACGACCTGTTCTGGTTCGTGGTGCTCTCGATCATCACGCGCGGCGGCCGCTTCTTCCTGCTCGCCGCCCTGTTGCGGCGCTACGGCGTCAGTATCCGCACGGTGCTCGATCGCCATCTCAATGTCGTCGCCGGACTGTTCGCGGCGGTGATCATCCTCGGCTTCGTCGCCTTCAAGTATCTGCTGTGATCAGCGCTTCGGATCTTCTGACGCCGCGCAGGGCGGCTCTGCTCGTGGCCGCAGGCGCGGCGCTCACGGTCGGCGGCGCGCTCTTCTTCCAGCACGGGCTCGGCTATGTGCCGTGCAAGCTCTGCCTCACCGAACGCGTGCCCTATTACCTCGCGATTCCGCTCGCTCTCGGTGCAGCTTTTCTGCCGCTGCGGCCTGCCCGCTTCCTTCTCGGGCTGATCGCCGTGATCCTGCTCTACGGAGCCGGCCTCGGCATCTACCATGCCGGTGCGGAATGGGGTTTCTGGCTCGGACCGAGCGATTGCGGCGGTGGCAGCGGAGCCGGCCCGCAGGACGTCAACGATTTTCTCAAAACCCTCGACACCACGCATGTGGTCGAATGCTCCACAGCTGCCTGGCGGTTCCTCGGCCTGTCATTAGCGGGCTGGAGTGCCGTCATCTCAGCGGGATTGGCGGCTTTGGCCAGCATCGCCGCCTTTCGCCGTTGAACCGGCTATCCGTCAGAGCTTCTCCTCGGCGCCACCCATCCGGCAAATCGTGGCCCATTCGGCATCCGTCACCGGCTGCACCGACAGGCGCGAATTCTTGACGAGTACCATCTCCCTGAGATCAGCCGCGGCCTTGATCGCCTCGAGCGTAACCGGCTTCGGCAGGGCGGCAACCGCGCGGATGTCCACCATCCCGAACTTGCCGGTCTCGTCCGTGTGGTCCGGGTAGTACGGCTTGATGACCTCGACGATGCCGACCACCGCCTTGTCCTCGTTCGAGTGGTAGAAGAACCCGCGCTCCCCGACCTTCATCGCCTGCATCTGCAGCTTGGCCGAATGATTGCGAACGCCGTTCCAGAAGGTCCCCTTCTCGCCCGCCTCGACCTGCTGCGACCAGGACCAGGAAGACGGCTCGGACTTGAACAGCCAATGGGCCACGCGGCAGCTCCACAACGATTTGATGGGTGCTCGATCTAGAGCATGATGCGGTGAAGTGGAATCCGGTTCACCGAAAACATCATGCGACACTAGTAACTTAGAGCGTTCTGGAGCTTTCCGTGCTAACGCAGCACGCTCTAGCTCGCCACCCTGCCGGCCGCCAGCGACCGTCAGTCGGATTCGCCTTTGAGCGGCCGGGCGAGCAGGCGCGCGACGCTGTCCTCGACGCTGACGCCGCCCGAGACGATAGCCGCGACCGCTTCGGCCACCGGCATTTCGACGCCGCGGCCGCGCGCGAGCGCGATGAGAGCTGCAGCCGTGAAGGCTCCTTCCGCAAGCTTGCCGCCCGAGGCCTCTTCCGGCGAAGCGCCACGGCCGAGCCGTTCTCCGAAGGCGAAGTTGCGCGATTGCGGTGAGGACGCCGTCAGGACGAGATCGCCGAGACCCGACAGGCCCATCAAGGTTTCAGGGCGGCCGCCATAGGCGCGCGCGAATCGCATCAGTTCGGCGAAGGCGCGGGCGATCAAGGCGGCGCGTGCGCTCTCGCCGAGGCCGCGCCCAGCCACGATGCCGGAGGCGATCGCGAGGACGTTCTTGCCAGCCCCACCGATCTCGACGCCGCGGACGTCGTCCGTGTGGTAGAGCCGGAATGCCGGACCGGAGAGCAACCCGGCGAGTTGCGAGGCCTTCGCGCCATCTTTGCAGGCCAGTGTCACTGCGGTCGGCAGTCCACGCGCGACATCCGTCGCAAAGCTCGGACCCGACAGGACCGCGACGACCGCATCGGGCTGCAATTCGCCGACGATCTCGCTCATGAAAGCGTCGGTTCCCCGCTCGATTCCCTTCGAGCAAAGGACCAGTGACGCGCCGCGCAAGGCCGGCGACAAATTCCCCAATACGCCACGCAAGGTCTGGGCCGGGGTGACCATGAGCGCCGTCGCCGCTCCGTTCAGGTCGTCGATCGAGCCGGTCGCGCTCACGCGCTCATGCAGAGCAATGCCGGGAAGATAGCGGCGATTCTCGCGCGTCGACTGCATCTCGTCGGCAGCCGCGCGATCACGCATCCAGAGCGTGACTGGGCGACCTGCCGCCGCAGCGGCATTCGCCAAGGCCGTTCCCCAGGATCCGCCACCGACGACGGCGACGCGGTCGGAATTGGCGTTCGCCGAGCTCATGACGCGGCCGACTCGGCTGGCGCTTGAGCGAGCGGCCAGCGGGCACGCGCGGGGGCGGTGAGATCGTCGATCAGATCGACGCGCAGCCGCTCGAGCCCGGCCCAGGCGATCATCGCGCCGTTATCGCCGCACAAATCGAGCGCGGGCGCCACGAAAGGCAAGCCCACCTCCCCGGCTTGTGCGGCGAGCGCGCGGCGGATCGCGCCATTGGCGGCGACACCGCCGGCCGCCACGAGCGCGGTCGGGCGACCCGCAACCGCTTCGAAACTTCCCAGAGCCACCCGCACCCGATCGGCGACCACATCGACCACGGCAGCCTGAAAGCTCGCGCAAAGATCGCCGATATCGGTCTCCGAGAGAGGCACCAGCCGTTCGGCCTCGATGCGAAGCGCCGTCTTCAAGCCGGACAACGAGAAATCGGGCACGCGCCGGCCGAGCATCGGCCGAGGCAGAGCGAAGCGCTCGGAATTGCCCTTCTCGGCCATCCGCTCGACTTCCGGTCCGCCCGGATAGCCAAGCCCGAGAAGCTTGGCGACCTTGTCGAAGGCCTCGCCAATCGCGTCGTCGACCGTGCTGCCGAGCCGGACGTAGTCGCCGACCCCCTTCACCGCGACGAGCTGGGTGTGGCCGCCAGAAGCCAGGAGCAGCAGATAGGGAAAGGCGATGCCATCGGTGAGCCGCGCCGTGAGCGCATGGGCTTCGAGGTGGTTGACGGCGAGAAGCGGCTTGCGCGCGACGAGCGACAGCGTCTTCGCCGTGACGAGGCCGATGAGGACACCGCCGATCAGACCGGGACCGGCGGCGACGGCAATGCCATCGAGATCGGAAAGCTTCACATCGGCCTTCTCGAGCGCGCGAGCGATCAGCCGATCCAGAACCTCGACATGGGCGCGCGCCGCGATCTCCGGCACCACACCGCCATAGACGGAATGCTCGGCGATCTGGCTGAGGACCTCGTTGGCGAGGATCCGGCCGCCCTCTCCTTCCGCTGGCTCGACCACGCCGACCGCCGTCTCGTCGCAAGTTGTCTCTATGCCGAGGATCTTCATGGTGTTCCGTTCGCGCGGGCCGCATCGGGCCCCAAATGGCCGGGACTTTCGTAACTGATGGTTTTTGGCAAAGGGTTTTTGGTCGAAGATTCATCGTCAGCTTACGGCAGTTCTCGGCAGCGTGACAGCGGGCGGCTGGGTTGGAGGAATGCCATGCGGATCTGGGTCGCGCGGCCGGAGCCCGGCGCTACGCGCACGGCCGCCGCCCTGCGTGCGCTCGGACATGAGCCGTTGGTCGCCCCGCTTTTCGAGATTTCAGCAAGTGACGTGCCGCCGCCAGAAGGCGACTACGCCGGCATCCTGTTGACCAGCGGACAGGGCGTGCCGGCGCTCGACCGGTTCGGAATCGGCCGGAACGAACAGATTTTCGCAGTCGGCGATCGCACGGCGCAGACGGCACGCGATGCCGGTTTCCGCAATGTCACGACGGCCGGAGGCGATGCCGCCGATCTCGCCCGGGTCGTTCGAAGCAATCTGCGAAAAGGCGCGTCGCTGCTCCTCGCTGCCGGCGAGAATCGAAAGGCCGAACCGGCGGAGACCTTGCGAGCGGCCGGCTACGACGTAAGAATCTGGACGGCCTATACGGCGCGTCACGTGATGAAGCTTCCGCAAACGGTCGTCTGCGCTCTGTCGGATCACGACAGCGAGGATGTCCTCGCAGCCGCCTTGCATTTTTCACGACGTGGCGCGCAAACGGCGCTCAATTTGACGCGAGCGGCGGGTCTTGGGGGAGCGTTTCGCGCACTGAAACATTACTGCCTGTCAGCGGACGTGGCCTTACCTCTGGTCGAAGTGGGGATCCCGGCCCATTTCGTGCCGACGCGACCGACGGAGCGCGCATTGCTGGATGGGCTTGGCCACTCGGCCGAGTGAGGTCCATCCTCAAGGCGCCCGAGGTGAGGTCGGCATTCGGGCGTTTCCCGAGTAAACGGTTGCGATCGCTCGCCAAGGCAGCGCGAAGGTCTCGGCGGTTGCACAATGAGCCGCGACGGGCCGGCGAGGAACAGAAGGGTGGAAAGGCCGTGACGACACCACGAGACGGGGACCCGAAATCCAATACTCGGCCCGGCGACCCATCCGCCACCGCCAGCACGCCGTCTTCGAAGCCGGGCGCGGCGGCGAGCGATTCCACCTCGTCGTCGACCGTCGTGAAAAGCGTTGACGGCAAGTCGGGTTCGGAGCTGAAATCCGGTTCGCAGCCGGCAACCGGCAGCGGCAATGCGTCCGGCGCTGGGCCGTCTCCCGTCTCGGCCAGCGCTCAGCCCCTCAAAACCGGCGCGACGGGCAGTACCGCGATTCCAGTGGGCGCGCCTGCCGGATCCGATCAAGGCGCCAAACCCACCGAGCCATCGAAAGCCGGAGCAACTGGGAGCAGCGCCATCGGATCCGAGAGCGGCAAAGCGACGGGATCGGGAACCGGCTCGAGCAGCACCACGTCCGCGACGAGCCTCAGCCGAAGCGATCTGCTGGCGGACGGCCCGATTCTCGACCTGAAGGCGGCCAAGCCAAAGGAATCGGACAAGGCGTCGGCGAAGGAACCGGATCGGGCAAGACCTTCTTGGAGCGGCTCCTCGACCGGCGCTCGAGATGGCGCGACGGCGACGGAGAGTACCAAATCGCCCGCCACACCTATCCCGGCGTCTTCGCCAATCGGTGGCATGGCCGTGGCAGCGGCCGCGCTTTGCGGCCTGGTCGGCGGCATGCTGGGGGCGGGACTGTTCGTCGTCAGCATGCACGGTGCCGCGCCGAGCCCGAAGGGAAGCGATCCTCGCATCGACGTTCTCGAAAAGAAGCTCGAGACCTACGCGCAGAGCGACGCGCTCGCCGCGCTCGACAAGCGCCTCGGTGCGAGCGAGCAGGCCGCGACCTCGGCAGCAACCTCCGCGAAGTCGGCACTTGATCGTGCGGATCAAGCTTTGAAGAATGCGGCGACCCCGCCGGCGCCCGCAGAGGGTGCCGCCCTTCCCAGCGACCTTGCGGCACGCCTCGATGCGCTCGATCAGCGGGTTTCGGCCCTCCAGGAAGAGCCGGGTCGCGATCAGCCTGCCGATTCGAAATTGTCGGCGACGCTGAGTGAAGAGGATTCGCAGCGCCTCACCGATCTCGACGGCCGCCTCAAGGCATTGGAAACCAAGAGCGCCGAGCCGGCGCCCCCGCCACCCGAGGATCTCGGGCCGAAACTCGCCACCCTCGAAGGTACGATTGACGCGCGGTCCAAGGCCAACGAGGCGTCCGACACGGCCCTCGGCCAACGGATCGACCAGATTCAGCAATCGCTCGACACCGGTTTCAAGGCCGCTTCCGAGGCCGCGCAACTGGCGGCTACGGCGAGCCGCCAGGCTGCCGAGGCTGGTCAGGCGCAAGCTCAGAGTGCGATCAAGGCTGTCGATCTGCGACTCACGGAACAGGCGGACAAGATCTCGAGCCTCGATAAGGCGGTGGAGGGCAGCGCACGCGCTTCGACGCTCCAGGCCGCCCTTCGCGTCGTGGCTTCCGATCGGATCGCAACCGCACTCCAGACGGGGGCGCCCTATGCCGATGCGCTTGCCAGCCTGCGCGGCAGCGATTCCGGCGACGGCACCAAGTTCGCGCCGCTCGTCGGTTTTGCCGATACCGGCGCGCCGAGTGCCGCTCGACTTGCCGAATTGTTCCGTCCGATTGCCGATCGCATTGCCGCTGCGCAACGTGAGGCGCAGGCGCGCAAGCTCGCGGAAAACGGCACTTTCACCGATCGGCTCAAGAACATGGCAGAATCGATCGTCCAGGTGAAACGCGTCAGCGACGCTTCCCAGGAAACGGTTTCCCCTGCGTCGGCCGCAATCAGCGAGGCCGATCTCGTCACGCGGGTTCAGGCAGCGCTCGGGCGCGGCGACGTGGACGCAGCCCTGCAGGCCTTCAAGGCGCTCCCGGAGACGGCGCGCGCGGCCGGCGGTGAATTCGGCACGACGCTGAATGCCGTGGCCGAGGCCCGCTCTACGGCCCGCTCATTGCTCACCGAAGCGTTCAAGGGTCTGTCGGCGCCCGCGAGCGTCCGGTGAAGGTTCGTCGAGCCCATCCGCACGCCTACCCCAGCCGGTTGCCGCCTAGCTGGATGCTAAATCGGCTTGACCGATGCGGCGGGTCGGGAAGTATCCAGCGGCAAGGTCGGGGGCTGAGCCTCGATCTCCAACGAGCTGCCCAGCTGCAATTGCAGCAAACGGCGCCCATCGCGCACTAAGGTCCAGGAGTTCCAGACGGCATGTGGCGCGCTCTCGTCTATCTCGGCATTCTCGCTCTCGTTGCCTTCGGCGCGGTCTGGGTTGCCGACAATCCCGGCACGGTGACAGTCGTCTGGAAGGGCTACAATATCGGCACCAGCGTCGCGGTTGCGCTGGTCGGCGTTCTCATTGTCGCGCTAGTCATCGACCTGCTCTTCGCGCTCTACAGGGGCACGATGGGCCTGCCGGCTTTCCTGAGCCGCTCGACGCGCGAGCGCCGGCGCGCGAAAGGCATGTCCGCGCTGTCTCGCGGCATGATCGCGGTGGGTTCGGGTGATCCGAGGGCCGCGCAGCGTCATGCGGGCGATGCCGAGCGATTGCTCGGCGCGCAGCCGCTCACCCTGCTCTTGAGCGCACAGGCCGCGCAGATCTCGGGCGATCGCGATGCGGCGGAGCGCGCCTTCAAGCGCATGACCGATGTTCCCGAAACCCGGGTCCTTGGCCTTCGTGGATTGTATGTCGAGGCATGCCGGCAGGAGGACGAGACGGCAGCGAGGGCCTATGCCGCGGAAGCCGCGCGCCTCGCCCCCAGCGTGACCTGGGCCAATGACGCCCTTCTCGAGGCGCAATGTGCTGACGGCGATTGGTCCGCTGCGACCGACCATGTCGAACGTCGCGCGGCATTGGGCCTGATGGACAAGCCCAGCTCGCGCCGCCAGCGGGCCGTGCTGCTCACGGCGGCCGCCCAATCGCATGAGGCCGGCGAACCGGATCTTGCGCTCGAACAGGCACTGAAGGCGGTCAAGCTCGCCCCCGAACTGGTGCCTGCCGCCTGCGTCGCGGGCCGGCTGCTGGCGCGGCGTGGGGATCTGCGCAAGAGCGCCAAGATCATCGAAGCGGCCTGGAAGGCTGGTCCGCACCCTGATTTGGCAAAGGTTTATCTCGCCCTGCGCTCGGGCGACTCGACACGCGACCGCATGGCGCGCGCCGAGACCCTCGCCCGCCTCTCTTCCTGGGATCCCGAGGCGCGGATCGCCATCGCCCAGACCGCCTTCGAGGCGCGCGACTTTGCCAAAGCACGCGAGGCCCTGGCGCCGATCCTGGCCGATCGCCCGACCGTGCGGATTTGCGTGATGATGGCACGCATCGAGGAAGCCGAGCATGGTCGTCAATCGGGTCAGGCGCGCGAATGGATGGCACGTGCGGCCCGCGCACCCCGCGATCCGGCCTGGATCGCAGACGGCGTCGCTTCGGAACGCTGGGCCCCGGCCTCTCCGGTGACAGGCAAGCTGGACGCCTTCGTCTGGAAGGCGCCGCCGGAAATTCTGGCTGGCCCCGACGACACCCGAGCGGATGTCGGCATGGCTAAGGCTTCCGAAAGCCCTGATCCGGATTCCGCGATTGCGCGCGGCGAGGAATCGATCAACGGCGCCGCTTCTGCCGCCGCCCCTTCGACTCTGGCATCGGCGCCCGGCGAGGCGGGCTCGGCGTCGGCATCGCAGAAGATCGGCGCCGGAAATGCCGTGGTCTTGCCGCCGCCGGCCGACAAGGACGTCACGAAAGTGCAGAAACTGCCGGCGTGATCGCGAGGAAGCGGTTGCACGGTCGCGGCGGTTAAAGGTCGATTCACGCAATCTCGGTAGGAAAGCCTTAGCCGAGTTTTGCGTATTCGAAGTCACATGGACACATCTGCGGTTAACGCCCCGGACTTGTCCGGCCTCATCGAACTGTCCCGCGATCCACAGCTCGATCTCAAGCCGGTTATCCTGCGTGTGCAAACGGACCTGTTCCTGGCTGCTCCGATCCGCAATCGGGACAACCTGGAAGCGTTCGAGGCCCTCTCCACCGGTCTGATCCCCATCGTCGACGACGAGACAGCGACCATCGTCGCCGAAAAGCTCGCGCCATTCGCCGAAACTCCAGAAGGGGTTCTCGTCGCACTCGCCGCGCGCGGCGGGGAAAGTGGCAGGATCGTGCTCACGACGGTCCCCAAGCTCACATCCGCCATCGTCGATGCGGCAGCGTTAGCCGGACTGGAATTCGAGACCGCGATAGCCCAGCGGGCCGCCAACTTGCGCGCCCGCGACGCCGATACCGAAGCGGCCGATCTCGACCTCGTTCGGAACTCAGATGCGCGGATCGATCGGCGAACGATGGACAGGCTGATCGTTCGGGCGCGCGGAGACCGTGAACTCGCCCGCCTCATCCTGGCGCGGACCGATCTCGCGCTGCGCGATCTCGCACCGCTATGGCTCCATGCGGATCCCTTTGAGCGCACATCGATCCAGGATGCGATCGCAACGACTGCCGCGCTTCGGTCTGTTCCGCCCGCCTCGCGCGACCTCGGTGCGACTCTTATCGGCTTGTCGATCGAACGCGACGTGCCAGGCTTTGCCGCGGCCTTGGCTGAGGAGCTCGGCCTCTCCGCGAACTTCCTGACCTACGCGCCAGACCCCGCATCGCGATACGATCTGTTGACGCTCGCACTGCGCGCGGCCGATCTGCGCGAGGCGGAGGTCGTACACATCTTCCTGACATTGAGCGAGGCGGTGGCCCGCTCGGTTGAGCGGGTCTTCGCGCTGGTGACGCTGTTCCGGATGACGACGCGGCCTGTCGCCCGCGATCTCCTCGCCGCGATACTCGACACCACGCTTGCCGACCGAATGGGCGCGGCCGAGCACCAGCCCTATTACGGCGACGATGCCGTTCGGCCGCGCAGTTCAGCGGTCGAGCAGATCTTCAAACGCGCCGCCCAGCCGAACCGTCAGCGCCGCAAGGGGTGAGCAGAACCGGGCCCAAGGACGATCCTTGCGGTCCCGGGGGCACAGGGTATCGCCTCCGCTCATTCCACCAGCAGGAGGTTGTGACGACCGCTTCGGTCGTCAATCTCGATGATCCAGAGATCGCTGTCGAAGCGGATTTCCTTTGCGATCCGGGCCTCGATATCGAGGCCCGGAGTGCCCAGCAGGATCGGTGCGAATAGACGATCTCCCGGATCATCGGACGCGATCGCGGCCTGCGGCGCAGGTCCGTAGAAATCCGCCGTCCCGTCGAGCCGGTCTACCTTGACGAAGATCGCGCCTGCCTCGGCCGCGCCACGCATTCTGAGAACGGCAGAAATGCCCTCGGTGCCGAGCCGGCGAAGATGGGCAGCGACCCAGAAATCGGAACGCAGCCGCGCCATCCAACCTGCTCCCTGTCAGCAGTTTCGCCGCCCCCGCAGCGATCCATCCGATCGACGGAGGGCGTCGCTCCAGTGGAGCACCTGGAGCGTCGATCAGCCTTTGGGAAGCCCTGCCTTCGCCGACAATTCCTTCAAGGTGCGACCAGTGGGCTCGCCCGTGACCGGAAGCTTGTGCTCACGCTCGAACTTCTCGACGGCGGCCTTGGTGCCGGGCCCCATCATGCCATCCGGCTTGATTCCGGCATAGCCAAGTTTAGCCAAGGCTTTCTGGGCCTTCAGAACCGCCTTGTCCGACTTCGGGGACACCGACGCCGTGGTCTCGCCGGCCGCCCGCAACACCTCGGCGATCCCGTCACGCGCCGGCGCGACCGGAGCGCGGGCTTCGGATTTCGGCTTCGGAGCGGCCTCTTCTGCCTTGGCGATCGTGCCGGTCGTCGCCTGCTCCTGCACTCTCGGGGCCGCAACCGGTCGTGTCCGTTCCGATTCCGCCACGACCGGCAGGATCGGGGCCGGGTGACGGCCCGCCTGAAATCCCAATGCATTGAGCGAGACGTAGACGACGGCACCGAGCGCGACGAGCGAGCCGACAGCCTCTCCGGGACGTGCGAGGCACGTCTTTCCTGTCCAGGCTGCGCCTGCGCGCAATGTAGCCCACAATGCCGATCGACCGACGACGCGCCGCGGCGCGGCCGGCTGGCGAACCTTCGCGGCCGCTCCGGCGCGCTGTTTCCGCATGTCGCCGGGAATGACGATCTCCCGCTGGCCGTGTTGCGTGGGTGGCTCGTGCATCACCGTCCTCCTCGCTCGACCAACCATAAGAGGAAATGCTGAAAGGCCGGGTAAATGCCCGGCCCTTTGAGCGCGCAGAAGTCGTATGCGCTCGGCGACGATGAAACGTCGGGCATCGATCTCATCCGGCGCGCAACAGAGGCTGGGACGTGATCGGCGCAGGCATTGCGTCATGATCGAACAGACCGATCGGGCGTTTGCCTGCACCCTCGTCGAAAACGGGGCCGATGCGCCGCACCGAGGTGCGGATCGGCGCGGAGAGCATCGAGGCGCTCGCTGAACTGCAGACGCGCGGGAGCGTCACGGTGACGATCGTTCCCTTCCCGAGCTCGCTCTCGATCGACATCGAGCCGCCGTGAAGGCCAACGAGCCCCCGCACGACGGAAAGTCCGAGCCCGCTGCCTTCGTGGCTGCGCCCGTATCCGGAATCGACCTGGAAGAACGGGTCGCCAACCCGTGGCAGGTCCTTCTCGGCGATGCCAATGCCTGTATCCGTCACGACGAGGTCGAGATAATTGGCGCCGAGCCTCAGGCCGACTTCGACCTTGCCGCCGGCCGGGGTGAATTTGATCGCATTCGAGATCAGGTTGATGAGCACCTGACGAAACGCTCGAGTATCCGCGGTCACTTGGCTTCCCGCCTGGGCGGGCCGGCGCAGCAGCACGATTCCGGCCTCTTTGGCCTTCAACTGCATGAGTTCGCAGCAGCGCGCGATCAACTCGTCGACATCGACCGGCTCCGGCGCGAGTTCGAAATGCCCGCTCTGGATGCGGGAAAGGTCGAGCAGGGTATTGACGACATCGAGCAGATGTCGGCCGGACGAGGCGATGATGCCAGCGTATTCCTGCACGCGGTCGGGCGAGACCGGAACCGCGCCAGCGCCCGAGAGCATGTCGGAAAATCCGATGATCGCATTGAGCGGCGTGCGAAGCTCATGGCTGACCGTCGCGAGAAGCCGGCTCTTGACGGCATCGGCATGCTCGGCATCGGCACGGGCGCGCTCGAGTTCCGCCGCATGGCGGTGGTGCTCGGAGACATTGCGGCTGACCGCGACGACCGTCGGCGAACCCATGCCGGCTCTGCCGGATTCGATCCGGTGCGCCCGCATTTCGGCAAAGATCGTGCGACTGCCATCGGCACCCGGCATTTCGAGCTGTAGCCGGAACGGGACAAGCGCCGGCTCACCATCGACGGCCACATCGCTGATGGCCTTCAGAAGCGCGGGCCGATCGCCGACGTGAACGCGGTCGAGCAAACCCAACCCACGCAGGCGCTCCGCCTCGACGCCGACGAATTTAGCCGACGAAGCACTTGCCTCGAGTACGCGTCCGTTCGGATCGTGCCACGTCACCAGGTCGTCGATCGCCGACAGGAGCATCCGGTCGCGGGTTTCGTTGTCGCGCAACCGGGCATGCCACTCGGCCTCGCGGCGCAGGTGCTCCATGGCCTGGGCGGCGATATGGCCGATTGCCGTGATCGCGAAGAGCGGCATCGCGACGGTGCTCGGCCAGCTTATGCCCGGCATGACGAGGTCCAACTGGCCGGAAAGGGCCACGAGCACGGCGCCGAAGATGGCGATGACCGCGGCCGCGAGCGTCGCGCGCTTGGAGCCGGAAATCACCGCCTCCAACGGAATTGCGACGAGCCAGAGCGCGGCGGCCGAGTTCGACCCGCCCGTCATCGCGGCAAGGCACACCACGACACCGGTCAGCCCGACCGATGACAAGGCATGCGCGATCCAGAGAATTCCGGTTCGCGAGAGCAGGGCGGCTGCCAGCATCGGCAGGAACAGGCTCACGATGCCGATCGCCTCGATGGTGCTCGGAACGCCGCGCCAGAGCAGGAAGGGCGGCAGCGCGGCCATCGTCACGGCACCTGTCGCGAGACGCGACATCAGGAACCGCTCGTGCCGAAAGCGCACGCCCGGCTCGGCCATCGCCGATACATGTACGAGCCCGGCAAGCCGCGCATCGATCAGGGACGCGAATAGTCCGAATATACGCAACACTGCCTCGCGCAGCGCGGGCGACCAGACACGATGGCCGCTCTCCGCGCTCCTCAAGCCCATGGCTTCGACTTCGACGAACCGTCGCAGAGCCGGTTTAAGCGACCATGAAGGAGAGCGGTCGGAATGAGTCGCATGCGGTCAAGCTTGCCGCCGTTACATGGCAGCCGGGCGGTCTCGCGATAGTTTGTCCACAAGGACTCACGCTGTCGCTGCGCAATTCTCGAAGGCGTGTCCTGCTGCGGAAGTCTTCATTCACCACGCCGAAGCATTCCGGCATCAGCAGAGGCGCGTCCTTTGAACCGACATGCGATGGTGGCGCTCGTGAGGGCAAACAGAGCCAAGCCGGTCGTGAATCTTCCGTGATGTCGTTCATTCTGCGTGCCAGCATCGTCATAGGGCTGCTCGCGTTCTTCGCAAGCAAGCGCGACCAGGCCGTTTCCCGAACCGATGGGAGCGCGGACGCAAAACTCGCGGTATCGAAGCTGCTCGCGGCCGCGGCGGGAGTGCCGGCTGAGGCCAGGGATCGCGTGGTCCGTACTGGACTTCAGGATATCTCCCGGCGCTTCGCCTCGGCGCGCCCATCCCAGGACACCTTGTCGGAGGCGGATCGCCGCCTGCCCTGGCGTGGCATCGCCGCGCGCTAGGAATGCGGCGGCGAGACTAGCCGGCTAAACTACCCCCAGAGCTCCGCGGCTGGCGGATGAACGAGGCTCCCGTCGTAGACCAGGGCCGGCTCGCGGTCGCGCGCGAGCAGGAGCGGGCCGTCGAGGTCGACATACGCGGCACGCCCCGCGAGCAGCATGGCGGGCGCCATTGCGAGCGAGGTACCGACCATGCAACCGATCATCAGCGCGAACCCGCGGGCCTCGGCCTCCTGCGCGAGGAGCAGCGCTTCCGACAGGCCGCCTGCCTTGTCGAGCTTGATGTTGATCGCATCGTAGCGCTTCACCAGCGCATCGAGACCGGCGCGATCATGCAGGCTCTCATCAGCACAGATCGGAATCGTCCGGTCGATATCCGCAAGCAGGGCATCCTCGCCGGCAGGCAGCGGCTGTTCGATCAAGGCGACGCCCGCGCTCGCGCAGGCGGCGAGGTTGTCGAGGAGGGTCTCCGCTCGCCACGCCTCGTTGGCATCGACGATCAGCCGTGAATCGGGAGCCGCGCGACGCACGGCCGCGATCCTGGCCGGATCGCCCTCCCCTCCGAGCTTCACCTTGAGCAGTGGCCGGTAGGCCGCGGCCTGCGCGGCCTTGGCCATACTGTCCGGATCACCGAGGCTCAAGGTGAAGGCGGTGATCGCGGGACCGGGTGCGTTCAGTCCCGCGATCTCCCAAGCCCGGTGTCCCGCTCGTTTGGCCTCGAAGTCCCAGAGCGCGCAATCGAGCGCATTGCGGGCCGCCCCGGCCGGCATGCGCTTCAAGAGATCGAGAGGCTCGATGCCGCCTTCGATGGCCTTGGCCTGGTCTGCGATCGCCGCAGCGACGCTCTCGACACTCTCGCCATATCGGGAATAGGGCACGCATTCGCCGCGTCCCCGCCATGTCCCCTCTTCGATGGTGGCGACGACCACCACGGCCTCGGTGCGGCTGCCGCGCGCGATGGTGAAGGCGCCGGCGATCGGGAACCGCTCGACGGTGACTGTCAGGCGACGCGGCATCGAACCCCTCTCAATCCTGTTGCACGAAGTCGGCGGCAATCCGATCGACGATTGCCTCGACGCCGAAGCGAACCGGATCGGTGGCGGGCAGATCGTGTTCTTCCGCAAGACGTTCGAGCAATGCCCGCGCCTCTTCCTCGGCGAGCGCCTGCGTGTTGATCGCAATGCCGACCGGCCGGATCCCTGGGTTGGTCAACCGCCCGCAAGTCAATGTGAGCGCGATGACGTCGGCAATGCTCGGCAGCGGGTGCGTGACGCCGCGCATCGTGGTGCGTGTCGGTTCGTGGCAGACGACGAAGGCGTCGGGTTGAGCACCGTGCAACAGCCCGAGGCTGACCCCGGCGAAGGACGGGTGGAACAGCGAGCCCTGGCCCTCGATCAGATCCCAGTGATTCGGATCGGCTGCCGGCGAGATCGATTCTACCGCGCCGGAGATGAAATCAGCGACGACCGCGTCGATCGCGACACCACGGCCCGAAATGAACACGCCGGTCTGGCCCGTCGCGCAAAAATCCGCTTCGAAGCCGTGCTCGCGCATGCCGCGCTCGAGCGCCAGAGCGGCGTATTTCTTGCCGACCGAACAATCGGTTCCGACCGTCAACAGCCGGCGCCCGGTTCGCTTGACGCCCTTGCCGGTGTCGAACCGCTCGGTGCTGAGGCGGACATCGTGGAGCGCGCGACCGTTTCGTTCTGCCGCCGCAGCGATTTGTGGGACCGAGCCGAGCCGGATATGCAGCCCGCTCGCGACATCAAGTCCGGCCTCCAGCGCCGCCGCGATTTCCGCCATCCAATGCTCGGGAAGCACCCCGCCGGCATTGACGACCCCCACGACCATCGTGCGGCATCCTTTCGCGACCGCCTCTTCGAGGGTGAGGTCGGGAATGCCGAGATCGGCGGCACAGCCCGGCATGCGCATCTGGCCGACACACCATTCGGGCCGCCAGTCGACGATGCCATAGGCTGTCTTGGCGGCGAGCTTGTCGGGTACGTCGCCGAGAAACATCAGGTAGGGGGTTGCGATCTGCATGCGCGAGCCTTGCAGCGGTCTTCGGTCCGTCGCGTCTATGCGCGATCCGTGCCTGATCCGCCATCCGCGAGATCGGAAACTCCGCGCTTGCCCGAAGACCGGCTTTCCAGTTGGGTTCGGCGCCGCGACGGGAGGGTGTGCGATGAAGATGTACGGAAACTGGCGCTCGGCGGCCTCGTTCCGCGTGCGTTCGGCGCTGAACCTCAAGGGTATTCCCTACGAAGAGGTCTTCCTCGACATCGATGCGGGCGACCATCAGAAGCCCGACTTCCTCGCGATCAATCCTCAGGGCGCGGTGCCGGCCGTCTTCGTCGACGACGGACCGCCACTGACCCAATCTTTGGCGATCCTCGACTACCTCGAAGAAAGCTTCCCGCAGACGCCCCTGCTGCCGGCCAATCCGAAATCGCGGGCTCGCGCCCGATCGCTGGCGCAACTCGTCGCCTGCGATACGCATCCGCTCTACACGCCGCGGGTCCGCAAACACCTCATGCAAGCTTACGGCCTGGACAAGCAGCGCGCGCTGGATTTCCTGCGCTACGCCTTCCACCAAGGGCTGACCACGCTGGAAGCCAGGCTCTCGGGCGAGCCCGGTACCGGACGGTTCGCTCAAGGCGATATCGTGAGCCTGTGGGTCGGGACCGCGATTTTTGGGATCGACACCTCCCCTTACCCCACGGTGAAGCGCGTGGCGGAGGCCTGCCTTGCGCTGGAGCCGGTTGCGCGCGCTCATCCCTTGCGACAGCCCGGCGCGCCCTCGTAACTTCGAAGCTCACTGAGCCTGAAGCTGCCGGCAAGCCGCCACTGGATGGGGACGACCTAGCCTCATTGCACGGAAGTCCTGTTGCGCTTCGAGGCGGGCAGGCCTCCAATTCGGCGCAGAGCACGTCGTGTCCCGTTGCATCGAAGCCGGTTTGGCGCCAGTTCTAGAATCGCAATCGCTCGCAAGAGTTTGCCCAGGGACCTAGAAGCGTTCCCAAGCACATGCGGGCGATGCCGATCGAACCTCCGCTGCCATTCTCGGCGGATCAGCCCGGGGATATCTCGAGCCGGATCGTGTCGCGGTACTGCATAAGATCGGGGCCGCAGCTTGCTGCGGACACGACCAAACAGAAAAAGGTGGGGCTTCCATGGTTCCGGGCGAATCCGTCACAGACCGCCACAAGGTCGTCGTCGTAGGCGGCGGCGCGGCAGGGCTGGAACTCGTCACAAAGCTCGGGAACAAGCTCGGGCGCAAGAACCGGGCGCACGTCACCCTTGTCGATCGCGCGCGCACCCATATTTGGAAGCCGCTCCTGCACGAAGTCGCGGCCGGCAGCCTCGATGTCGGCCACCACGCCGTCGACTACCTGCACCACGCTTACGACCACTATTTCCGCTACCGCATCGGCGAGATGACGGGGCTCGATCGCGCGAGGCGGGTCATCCACATCGCCGCGAGCTACGACGCCGAGGGCCGCGAGGTCACTCCGGTGCGCGACATTCCCTACGACACGTTGGTCATGGCCGTCGGCTCGACCATCAACGATTTCGGCACGCCCGGCGTGGCGGACTATGCCATCGCGCTCGATACGCCGGATCAGGCGGTGCGCTTCCACCAGCGCCTCGTCAACGGAATGCTGCGTGCCCATACCCAGGTGGGGCCCGTTCGGCCCGGCCAGCTACACGTTACGGTGATCGGAGCGGGCGCGACGGGCACGGAACTCGCCGCCGAGCTTCACCGCACCACGCGCGAGGTCGCCAAGACCGGGCTCGACAGGATCGACCCGGCCAAGGATCTCAAGATCACACTCGTCGAGGCGGCCTCACGCATCCTGCCAGCGGTGCCGGAGCGCCTGTCGTCGGACGCGATGCAAATTCTGTCGAAGCTCGACATCGACGTCCGCCTGAACTCACGCGTGACGGAGGTTCGCGCCGATGGCGTTCAGCTCGCCGATGGCGGCTTCATCCCGTCGGAACTCGTCGTGTGGGCGGCCGGCGTCAAAGCTCCGCCCTTCCTTCAGGGAATCGACGGCCTGGAGACGACCCGCAACAACCAGCTCGTCGTGACGCCGACCCTTCAGACGACCCGCGATCCGAACATTTTCGCGATGGGCGATTGCGCGTATTTCGTCGAGCCCGGTTCGGAGACCCCGATCCCGCCGCGCGCGCAGGCCGCTCATCAGCAGGCCTCTCACATGTACAAGCAGATCGTGAACCTGCTCGCTGGCCGGCCGCTTACGCCCTTCAAGTATCGCGATTTCGGCTCGCTCGTCTCGCTCGGTGAGCACACGACCGTTGGCAACCTGATGGGGTTCATGAAGGGCAAGAACATGTTCATCGCCGGCATTCTCGCTCGGACGATGTATCGCTCGCTCTACAAGATGCACGAGATGGCGGTGAACGGCCTGGTCAAGACCGGACTCGATGCTGCCGCCCGCGCCCTGACACGCCGGACCGTCGCGCGGGTCAAGCTGCACTAATTTCAATTGGCCGGTGCCCGCATCGCGCGGGCATTGCGGGAGCACTTTCCATGATACTCGTCAGCGTGATGTATCCGGGCGGCAGCGGTACCCGGTTCGACATGGACTATTACCTTCAACGCCATATGCCGCTCGTCAGCGAGCGCTGGTCGGCACTCGGTTTGCACGATTACAAGATCGTTAAGGCCATCGGCACGCCCGATGGCGGCGATGCTCCGTTCCAGGTGATGGCGTTGTTGAGCTTCGAATCAGCTCAAGCCTTCGCATCGGCGGCAAAGGCGCACGGCAAGGAAATCTTCGGCGACATTCCGAATTTCACCGATGTCCAGCCCGTCGTGCAGCTCAACGACTTCGCGGAATAGCAATTCGCGCCGACGATGATCGACATAGTCAAACAGGTCCAGGCTCGGAATCCGGCGCTCGGCTCCGCGCTCATCGTGCTGCGTGCCGATTCCCGGGCGCTCGACGGGCCTGAGCAACTGACGCCGGAAGCGCGCGACTGGATTACCCGGGAAGCCCCGAGCGCGCGTCTTACCCGCGAAACGGTATCGCTTGCGCCCTATCCCGGCGGAACGCCGATTGAGCGGATCGTCACCGTGATCAGCTTCGCAAATGCGCGCGAACTCGCCGCTTTCGCGACGGCTTGGACGGCAGATCCGCTCACCGAAGATGAATAGCGACGATCAGGCCGCCCGCAGCGTCCTGATCGTTTCGATCATCTCGCGTCGCATGAACGCCAAGCGCCGCAACAGTGGCTCGAGCTCGCCTTTGTCACGGCAAGCCGTTTCGACCTCCCGGCACAAGTCGGACATGGCCTGAAAGCCGAGAACGCGCGCTGCCGAGATCATCGAATGAGCATCGTGCGCGAGCCTGTCCCGGTCGATCCCGGTCGCCAGTGTCGCCCCCTCGCCATGATCGAGTTCGACGAATCCGAAGCGGTTCGAGATTTCGGATTCGAGATGGCCGAGCAGCGCTCGAATGCCCTCGCTACCCATCCGACCGGCAGTATCGGCGAAGACATCTCGATCGAGGACCGAATGGCTCGGATGCGCAACCGCTTCGGTCAAATCCGTACGATTGGTCCGCGCAGTGTCATCACGGCGGCGATCGGCTTCCACCAATTCGTCGATCGTCCGGTACAGCTCGGCGCGCTTGAAGGGCTTGCCGACATGGGCGTTCATGCCGGCATCCTGAAACGCCGCAATCTGCCCAGGCATGACATTCGCGGTCATCGCGACGATCGGAACGTCACTGGCCGGCGCAGGCAGGGAGCGGATGAGCCGACTTGCGGTCATCCCGTCCATGCCGGGCATCTGAATGTCCATGAGAACGAGGTCGTAGCTGACGACGCCCGATGCCATCCTCGTCATGGCTTCGACGGCTTGTGCGCCATTGTCGGCGATATCGACGCGATATCCATTCAGCTCCAAAACGGCGCGCCCGAGCTCCTGATTGACGCGCACGTCTTCGACCAACAGGAGGCGGATCGCCCTACCGGCTGCGTGTCCGACGAGTGGCACAGCCGACGCCGAATGTGCCGACGGAGCCGCGCCGGGTCCTGAAACCGATGGCAGCGAAGCCGGGTTCACCGCTTCCGCGCATTTCGGCAATACGACGGTAAACCAGAAGGTCGAGCCGACCCCCTCAGTACTCTCGACACCGATCTCGCCGCCCATCATCGTCACGAGATGCCGGCAGATCGCCAAGCCGAGCCCGGTCCCTCCGAAACGCCGGCCGATCGACCCGTCGACCTGGCTGAAGCGCTTGAACAAACGATCCTGCTGCGCGCGCGCGATCCCGATCCCTGTATCGGTAACCTCGAAGCGCATACGCTCGGTGGCCGGTTCGTCGGACGGGGGATGGCCGCCCGCCTGCCGGACCGTCAGCGTCACGGAGCCGGCAGGGGTGAATTTCACGGCATTGTTCAGAAGATTGAAAAGCACCTGTCTCAGGCGGTTGGGATCGCCGAGGACATGGGGCGGCAATGCCGGATCGATCCGGCAGGTCATCGTCAGCGGCGTCTTGAGCGCGCTGCCACGCACAATCGCAACGGTGTCTTCAACCAGGGCGCGAAAGGGAAAGGAAATCGGATCGAGATCGAATTGTCCCGCCTCGATCTTCGAGACGTCGAGGATGTCGTTCACAACGGTCAGCAGCGCCGCGCCCGAACCCTGGATCAATTGGAGGAAATGCCGATCCTCTCGCCTGAGGTGGTCACGGTCGAGCAGCAGGTCGGCATAGCCGATGATGCCGTTCAGCGGGGTCCTGATCTCGTGGCTCATCGCGGCGAGGAATTCGCTCTTCGCTTCGCTCGCCCGTTCGGCTTCGAGCCGGGCCGCTTCCAAGGCAGCATCAGCACGCTTTTGCTCGGTCACATCGAAATTGAGGCTGACCATGCGGTAGGGGCGGTTTTCCGTGTCCAGAAGAACCTTGCCCGACGCCCGCATCCAGCGATCGGTCGGGCCGATGGCTAGGCGGTAATCCGCAACGTAGCTCGACTGGGTATCGACCGCGTTCTGGATCGCCTCCCAGATTGGCGCCCGATCGTCCGGATGGACCATCTCGGTCCATTCCGCTGTGGGTATCGTCATCGGTTTATCGCCCGGCAGACCGTAGATCTGCACGCATTCCGAGGCGAGCGTCGTCGTGCCGGCCCGCATATCCCAATGCCAGGCTCCAGCCTGCGCAGATTCGAGCGCAATCCGTAGAAGGTCGCCGGTTTCCTGGAGGCGCGTGCGGGCGATGATGATGTCGTCGATGTCGAGGGCAGTTCCGAGCCATTCCGCCGGCCTGTCGCATCCGGGCTGGCAGATCGGGATCATCACGATCTTGTGCCAACGATAAGTGCCGTCATGGCGCCGCAACCGGCCCTCGACCGCGTAGGTCGAGCCGGAATCGATCGCTTGCCTCCAGGCCGCTTCCATGCGGGCTGCATCGTCCGGATGGTTGCGGCTGATTCTCTCGCTTCGCGCGGTGCCGATCGCGCCGTAATAGGCATTGAAGCAGGCATTGGCGTAGGTCGCCGTCCCGTCTTTGTCGCGGGTCGCCCAGACGAGGATCGGCAGAGCTTCGGCCAAACTGCGGTACCGGGCTTCGCTCCGTGTCAGGGCTTCTTCCGCTCGCTTGCGTTCGGTGATGTCGATGATCGTTCCGAAGAGTCCGATCGCCTCGCCGTCACAATCTGTCTCGACGACGCCGCTGACCGCGACCGACCGGGCCTCACCGTTCGGCCGCTGTATCGTGGATTCGAAATCGAAATTTCCACGCTCTTGCAACGCGGTATCCACGACGGAGCGAATCCGGTCCCGGTCGCCCACGTGATATGTGTCGATGGCCTCGTGCATCGGCGGAATGCGCGATCCGGGTTCCAGCCCCATGATGCGGCAGGTGCCGTCCGACCATACCGTCGCGCCATCGGCGCTCGAAATCCTCCAATGGCCGACCTGAGCGATGGATTCGCCGAGGATCAGCAGCCGGTTCGCCTCGAAGAGAGCGCTCTCGCGCGTCCTGAGCTGCGTCGCCTGAGCCTCGATGATCTGCTCCCGGCCGCGCCGCGCTTCGACGGCTTCCGCGTGCCGGAGATTGGCCTCGTGCAGACGCAGATGGGCCACCACGATCTCGGCGAGGTCGCGCAGGGCGGCTACCTCGCTTTCCGAGAACTCGCGGGGTTTGGTGTCGATCAGACACATGGCGCCGAGCCGGATGCCGGGCCGCAGAATCAGGGGAGCACCCGCATAGAAGCGAATGCGCGGCCCGCTCACCACGAGGTCGCCGTCCGCGAACCTGGCATCCTTGGTGGTATCGGGAACGACGAAGACGCCGTCGCCACGAATGGTGTGATTGCAGATGGTCTGTTCGCGCGGGACTTCCTGAGGAATCAGGCTGGAACTCGTCTTCAGCCATTGCCTGTCGGCATCGATGAGCGAGACCACCGCCGTTGCGACGCCGAACATGCGCTGCGCCGTCCGGCAGACGGCCTCGAAATGCTCTTCTCTCGGCGTGTCGAGAATGCCGAGGCAATGGAGGGCGGCAACGCGCTCCGCATCGGAGACCGGCAGCATGCTCATCGGAGGCGCCCCCACCGACTGCTCGTGACGAGCGGCCGCGACCGCTCATCAAGTGGCGATCATCCGGTCAGCGGTAGTCAGCGGTGGTTAACGGTGACTTAACGCCATGGCCGTCCGTGGCATGCCCGCATGCCTGTGCCCTTGGGATGCCGTTCGAGGCTGCGCGTTGCTCCGCGCCAGCCAGCGAAGCCGCGCAGCTTCGAGACCCCAGATCATCCCGAGCATCATGTAGACGTGGCGCCATTTCTCGATGTCGATCTGCATCCCCTGCAGAAAGAACATCAGCAGCGCCGGAAAGACGACCTGTGCGTAGCGTCGGAAGGGCGACTCGACGATGAGCAGCCGGACGCCGACAAAGGTCGTCGAAATAACGAGAAGGATGAAGACCGCGCCGCCGAGCCAGCCGCCATTCGCGAAGCTGCCGATATACGAATTGTGAGGTTCGAGGTTGAAGATCAGGCGCCAATGCAATGGCCCCATCCCAAAGGGAAGCTGCGCCAGCATCGCCATACCGCGCATCTGATTGCCGAAGCGCCCGGTTTCGCCCTCGTCATAATCCTGGGTGACCGAGGCACGGTTCTCGAACGTCTTGCCGACGCTGTCGACGGACAGAAGCCCGAGCAAGGCGACGAGGCAGAGCACGACCGTCACGGCGCTGAGGACGACGATTCGCCGGCGCAGGGCGGGCGAGCGGCTCGACGCGTAGGTCGAGACAATCATCAGCGCACTGGCGGCGATCGTGCCACCCCACGATCCGCGCGAGAAGGATAGGAGAATGCCGGCCAGCACCACGAAAAGTGCGATCAACGAGAGCAGCGGCCGTTTTGCCGTTCCCAGCAGCAAGGAATGGATCAGGTAGAGCAGCCCCAGTATGAGATAGGAGCCGAACACGTTCGGATCGGCGAACGAGCCGGATGCGCGTCCGTACCTGCTGAACAAGTCTTCGATGCCAAGTACCTGGAAATAGCCGATGATCCCGAGGGCGGCCGAGAACACGCAGCTCGCCATGTAGGTCTTCAGCGCGGTCGACATGCGATCGTGCGTATCTTCCGAGAACAGCATCGCGAAGAACACGCCCGTGAGTGCGAGATAGTAGAGCTGGATCGTCCAGGTTACCGGGACGGGCTCGTCCAGGTACGGAATCAAGCTGATTCCGATCGCAGCGAGATAGAGGATCAGCAGCCAGACCAGCGGCAAAATCCCGCGATGCAAGCGCAACCCCAGCAGGAACCAGAGCACGATCGTCGGGATCGCGACGATGTCGTAGGGCGACGCTTCGGAAAAGGCGAAGCACGCGAAGAAGATGAAGGCCGAATGCAGCACCTTGGCGAAGCAGGCAAGCACTTCGCGCACGGGCATTTCGGACCAGGCGTCCAACCGCGTGCGGGCCGGCCGTATTGCAGTCGTGGACGTCATGACGCAACGCGCTCCGCGGGATCGCTCGACGCTACGCGCGGGACGCCGTCCGTTGCCGACGGTCTACCGCTCGGATGCGATCCGCTTCTGACGCGGATCGAACCACCGAAAGGTTGAAATTCAAGAAAGCAGCGTCTCGGCCTCGCTCATGCTTTGCAGGCGAGAAACCCGTCTCGGATCGCCGCCGCATCGAGGTTGCGTCCGATGAAAACAACGCGGGACGTATGCGGCACGCCGGGCTCCCATTCGGCCTGCAGATCCCCATCCAGGATCATGTGGACGCCCTGGAACACGAAGCGGCGCGGCTCGTCCGGGAAAGCGACGATGCCCTTGGCCCGCAGGATATCCGGACCACGGACCTGCGTGAGTTCCGAGATCCAGGGCATGAATTTTTCCGGGTCGACCGGCCCGTCGATATGGGCCGCGATCGACTGAATCTCGGAATCGTGGTGGTGATGGTGCCCCTCCTCGAGAAAATCCGGCTCGAGATCGAGGATGCGACCGAGATCGAAGGCATTGCGCTCCAACACGGCCTCGAGCGGCACATCGCAACGCTCGGTACGGTGGACCTTGGCGTAAGGGTTGATCGCACGGATCTGCGCCTCGACGCGGTCGAGGTCCTCGGCCGAGACGAGATCGGCCTTGTTGAGCAGAATCACGTCGGCGAAGGCGATCTGGTTCTTGGCCTCGGGCGCATCCTTCAGCCTCTCTGAGAGCCATTTCGCATCAGCGACCGTCACCACCGCATCGAGGCGCGCGGCTTCCCCGACATCCTGGTCGACGAAGAAGGTCTGGGCGACCGGCGCCGGATCGGCGAGGCCTGTGGTCTCGACGATGATCGCATCGAAGCGGCCGCGCCGTTTCACCAGCCCATCCATGATGCGGATGAGGTCGCCGCGCACGGTGCAGCAGACGCATCCGTTGTTCATCTCGAACACTTCTTCGTCGGCACCGACGACGAGATCGTTGTCGATGCCGATCTCGCCGAACTCGTTGACGATCACGGCGTAGCGCTTGCCATGCGGTTCGGTGAGGATGCGATTGAGCAGCGTGGTCTTCCCTGCCCCGAGATAGCCGGTCAGCACCGTGACTGGGATCTTTTCGGTCGAGGGTCGGGGGGCAGCATCGGCCATGGGAACTCGTCGAATCTGGCGTGAAGAAACAGCAGGGGTTGGCCCCTGATATTGGAGTATCGACGCCTCGATGGAAGGCTGATCCTCAATCGGCTGTACGCGCCGCGCCGCCTCCCTGAACCGGCCTGGTTCTCAAAGCGTCGCGCAAGGCAGCAAGCGTCGACCCAAAACCTTCCGGCCCCGCGAGCAGGCGTTCGAGGAGCAACGCGCCTTCCAGCGTTGCTATGACCATCCGGGCTGCGGCCGGCGGATCGAGATCCGCGCGCAGGCTGCCATGTGCGACTCCCTCCGCGAGGACCCGCTCGAGCCAGAACAGGTGTTTCTCGAAAAAGCGGGCGACGTCGTCCCGAATCGTCTCCGGCAACGTGTCGAGTTCGACGGCAAGGGCAGCGCAGAGACATCCGAGACCAGTCTCGACACCGTTGAGATAAAGCCGCCCATAGGCATCGACCCGCACGAGCCCATCCCGATCGCTCTTCAGGATCGTGGCAAGCGCCTCGTCGTAGCGGGCGTCATAAGCCTCCACCAACGCGCGACAGAGGTCTTCCTTGGTCCGGAAATGGTGGTGGATGCTGGCCTTTCGGATCCCGACGGCTTCGGCGAGATCGCCGTAGCTGAATCCCGAATAACCCCGCCTGCGAACGAGGATCTCCGCCTCGATCAACAATTCACCGCGCGTGTCCCGCATCGTCCGCTTTCGTTCGGAAATCCGTTTCGGGTTCTGCCATCACTGGCTCGTAAAGTCGTGCCTGCAACTTGACGAGCAATTTGTCTACCTACTAGATGGTAGACAAGAGAACGGGAGGATGTTCCAAATGGTGCAGTCGGCCCCATGCGGCAGGAGTTTCGGCGCATGACGATGCGTCCAACACGGCGCCAAACCCTGTTCGGCAGCTTGTGCCTGTGCTGCCTCCCTGGGTCGGTGCGCGCGAGCGAGACGTTCGTGCTCGACGAGGTCGGTCCCGGCATTTTCGTCAGGCGTGGGCTGGATGCCGAAGCGACCGCCGAGAACAATGACGCGATCGCCAATATCGGCTTCGTGATCGGCAATGACTCGGTCCTGGTGACCGATCCGGGCGGCAGTCTCGCCGACGGGGAATGGCTGCGAGGCGAGATCGTAAAGCGTACCGACAAGCCGATCCGCAATGTCGTTCTCAGCCATGTTCACCCCGATCATTGTTTTGGGGCGCAGGCGTTCAAGGCCGAAGGCGTGACTTTCATCGGTCATCACGCCTTGCGCAACGCCTTGGAAGCGCGGGGCGATTTCTATCGCGAGCGGCTCGTCGATGTACTCGGCGAGGACAGAACCGGTGCCGTCGTCATGCCGACGCTGGAGGTTAAGGACAAGGCGGAGGTCGATCTCGGGGGACGCACACTCAGCTTCACCGCACACGGCACCGCCCACACCAATTGCGACCTGTCGATGCTGGATCACAGCAGCGGTTTGCTATTCCCGGCCGATCTCCTGTTCGTCCACCGGGTCCCCTCGCTCGATGGCAGCCTGCTCGGCTGGTTCAAGGCGGTCGATGCGCTGAAGGCATTAGGCGCGACTCGCGCCGTCCCCGGCCACGGACCGACTTCTGTCGAGATCACGCCGGCATTTGCCGATCTGACGCGTTATCTCGCCGTGCTGCGCGACGAAACGCGCAAGGCGATCGCTGCAGGCATCCCGATCGAGAAGGCCATTCAAATGGTTGGGCAATCCGAACAGGCAAAATGGGCCTTGTTCGATTCCTACAATGCCCGCAACGTCACGCAAGCGTATAAAGAACTCGAATGGGAATGAGCGCGCGCTCGTCTCGCATGAAGCAGGAGGGAACCATGAAGTCTCTGGTCGTCGCGCTCGGTTTCTCGCTAGCGAGCGCGGGTCTGGCTCACGCCGCCGGTGCTTCGGACACTGACGCAGAGCGCACGGCGCGTTGGCAGGAAGTCAAGCAACAGATCTTCGGCGATAAGACGATCGAGCCAAGCGACATGATGGTGAAGATCGATGCACCCAAGCGCGCGGACGACGCTTCGCTGGTCCCGATCGGTTTGACGATGGCTGACAAGGATCAGATCAAGAGCCTGTCCTTCATCATCGACGACAATCCCACGCCCTATGCGGCACATTTTACCTTCGGGCCGGCGGCCGATCCAGGCGAGGTGAAGCTGCGGGTGCGGGTCAACAACTACACCAATGTGCACGCGGTGACGGAGATGAAGGACGGCAAGTTTTACGAATCCGCCGCCTTCGTGAAAGCCTCCGGTGGCTGCTCCGCGCCTGTCGGGATGAGCGACGAGGAAGCGATGAAGGGCATGGGCGACATGCGGATGAAGTTCGTCGGCGATGGAGCATCGAACAAGCCGATCGAGGCGACCTTGATGATCCGCCACCCGAATTTCTCAGGCATGCAGATGAACCAAGTCACGCGCGACTACACGCCGGCCCGCTACATCCAGAAGCTCGACGTTTCCTATGGCAATACGCTGATCTTCCACATGGATGGCGACATTTCGATCTCGCAGAACCCGGTGATAAATTTCTCGTTCAAGCCGATCGGAAAGGGCCCGATCAAGGTCGTAGCCTCCGACAACCAGGACGGTCATTGGGAGAAGACCTTCGAGGCCCCGTCGGCGAGCAACTAAGGCTTCGGCCATGCCGAGGTCCGGAACCTTCGCTCTTGGCAGGGGCGCCGCGGTGATGGTCGTCGCCGCGCTCGCCTGCGGCGCCGGACCGGCGGTTTCGCCGATCGACGTTCCGGAACCAGCCAACCTCTATACCGGCCCTCAACGGGGCTATACGCCCGCGACGTTGAAGGGCGCGACGGTGATCGATCTCGCCGCGCTGGAATCACTGCTGGCGCGGGAGACGGAGCGGCCCGTGCTTCTTGACGTTGCGTTGGCCGATCGCAAGCCCGAAGGCCTGCCCGCGGCGACGGCGTGGCTCCCGACCCACCGCTCGATACCAGGCGCCATCTGGCTACCGGGCGCGGGCGCGGCACCGCTTACGGCGGTTCAAGAGGAAGCCTTCTTCAAGCGCATCGACGCTCTGACCGGCGGCGATCATTCAAGACAGATCGTGACGTTCTGCCGCCCCGAATGCTGGGGCAGCTGGAATGCCGGAAAACGGCTTGTCCAGGCGGGTTATTCGCAGATCTACTGGTTTCCGACCGGGATCGAAGGGTGGCAGGACGCGCACGAGACGGTCGTGCTCAAACCGGATCCGGCTTGGACCTCGATGGCCAATGATGGACCCGCCGGAGCCACTGGAGAGACCCAGCGTTGAGCGGCGAAGGACGTCGTCGCTGATCGCGCCCATCTGGTCGCACGCTGCAGAATCCGTCGGCGTCTTCCGGCGAGCGATGCTATGATGAAGCATCGCTCGGGGGTCTCGGACCGGATGACGACGCGGCGCGCCCTCCTCACAATGTCTGCGATCCTGCTCAGCTTCTGGTCGGGAACGGTCTTCGCCGCGCCGCCAGTGCCGTTCGATGAGGGCGCATTCGACAAGGCGCAAGAGCAGGGGCAACCGATTCTCGTCGTGGTCTCCTCGCCCTGGTGTCCGATCTGCAAGGCGCAGAAGCCGATCCTCGCGCGGCTCGGGGAAGATCCGAAATACCGGGATCTCGCGATCTACGAGATCGATTTCGACACGCAGAAATCGCTTGTGCGGCGTTTCGAAGCTCGGATGCAAAGCACCCTGATCGCCTTCAAGGGACGGAAGGAAATCGGCCGTTCGGTCGGCGAAACCCAACCCGAATGGATCGAGGTGTTTCTCGAAGGCACGCAATAGCCAGGAGCCGGCTCACGAATCCGCCACTCGCTGCTCTCAAGCCTAGAAAATCAGCAAATTCAAACGGATCGTTTCGGCCGCCCGTGTTGACACTAGCCGAAATGTGGCAGAAAAAAGCCAGCCCGGAGACGGCTCGCAGTCTAGGGAGGAAATGCCTCAAAAAGGCAGCGAAACGTTCGCGTTATCGCATCAGAATCCGGCCGCTCCGGGCGACACGCCTCGATTCCGTACCCCAAATTGCCGAGGACAGGACAGCGGCTTCCGCGCTCGCTGCTCCGTGACATGAGCCCCATTTTCGGCAACAGCAGAGCACGCTCGGGTAACATCCCCGGCGGGCCGGCCCCTCAATGCGCGCCGGTCGATGTGGCAATGACGAGGCATGTGCAATGTCGCAGATCGTGCAAGGCCGGCGCGTTCAGGTCGTCGATCTCGCCCGGCTAAAGGCCGAGAAGCGAAAGATCGTCGGCCTGACCGCCTACGACGCGAACCTCGCCGGTATCCTCGATCCGCACTGCGATTTCATCCTGGTCGGCGACTCGCTCGGCATGCTGATGCACGGGCTGGAATCGACCTTGCCGGTCACGTTGGAGATGATGATCCTCCAGGGCCAGGCCGTCATGCGCGGCACGCAGCATGCGCTCGTGATCATCGACCTCCCCTTCGGGAGCTACGAGGCGAGCCCCGAGCAGGCATTCCTGACGGCGGCGCGGGTGCTCAAGGAGACGGGCGCCGGCGCGGTGAAGATGGAAGGCGGCGCTCGTTTTGCCGATACGGTACGGTTCCTGACCGAGCGCGGCATTCCCGTGATGGGCCATATCGGCCTGACCCCGCAATCCGTGAACACGATGGGCGGCTTCCGTGTGCAGGGCCACACGGAAGCCGGGCGGACGCAATTGCTGCAGGATGCGGCGGCGATCAGCGAAGCGGGTGCCTTCGCGATGGTCATGGAGGGCATCGTCGAGCCGGTCGCCCGCGCTGTCGCGACCGACGCGTCAGTGACGGCACCGACCATCGGCATCGGCGCCTCGGTGCATTGCGACGGCCAGATCCTGGTCCTCGACGACATGCTCGGTCTGAGCCGCCGCGCTCCGAAATTCGTGAAGCGTTACGGCGCGTTGCGCGCTCATGTCGAACAGGCCGCCAGCGCCTATGCGGAAGAGGTGCGTGCCGGAACATTTCCGGCGGAGGAGCACACTTATCCGCCGCGCGGTTCCTGACGTCGATCTTGACGCCAAGGGGCCGATAGGGCATTTCGCGCTCGAATTCGGCCGGGCCTGCCCGGCCCTTTTGCGTTTCGCACCACCGCGAGGCGTGCAACCTCGGCGTCGGAACGCGAGCTTCCTAAGGTGAAGCGCGGCTGCGCCATCGACCCGCTTCGGAGCGTTTGAGCCATGGCCAAGGCCGTTACCGTCAAGATCAAGCTCGTCTCGACCGCCGATACCGGCTATTTCTACGTGACGAAGAAGAACTCGCGCACGCAGACCGAGAAACTCACGATGCGCAAGTACGACCCGGTCGCCCGCAAGCACGTCGAGTTCAAGGAATCGAAGATCAAATAAGTTTTGCGCAGGGGGAATTGCTCTCCCCTGTGAATAGAGATGTACCTGCGAGGATATCGCAGGTTCGTCGATTTTGGTGCGGTTCGACGGTAGACGTCCGGCGCGGCGCCCTGAGCAATGCTCAGTCTTGCTATCCGCTTGACGGGATTTGGCTGCCGTCGACGCCCCCCGCCCCTGATGGTGCCATGCGCGCGCACCATGCAGCCGACGATGCATGCGAGCGCGCAGCACAAATGCGGTGCGCCAGTGATCTCGAGGCTGTTGCCTGGATCACGCGCCGGAACTGTTCAGATCGATTTCAGGTACGGGTGACGCGCCGATAGGTCCGGCGCTGGCAGCCGCTGTCCCAATCCGTATCGGCATTTTTCGGTGCCGAGCGCGGGCAGCGTTGCACAAAGTCTTCACTCTGCCGTAATCCACGATCACCAGTGGATTTCGGGTCCCACCGGAGATTGCATTTCGCTCCCGTGACCTCTTGCATAATGGAGATGTGGGCTCTGGCCCGTACGGGCACGGGGCTTGAGCGAATGGAGACACCGCCTTGTCCGAGCGTGCCCCCAACGTCCTCCTCATCTCGCCCAAGCTGAACGACAACTCCTTCTGGGGATTCGAGGCGGCCTGCGCGCTTCAGGGCGCGAAGTGCCTTGCTCCGCCGCTCGGCCTGATCACGTTGGCGGCGCTCCTGCCACAAAGCTGGTCGCTCCGTCTGATCGACCGCAATGCGGGGGACGCACTCACCGACGCCGACATCGCGAATGTCGATCTCGTCATGACGGGCGGCATGCTCCCTCAGGAGCCGGACCTCGTCACGATCATCGAGCGCTGCAACCGGCTCGGCGTGCCGATCTGTCTCGGCGGCCCAATGCCGACCTCTACTCCTGAGAATTTCGAGACTGCCGATTTTATCGTCATCGGCGAAGCAGAAGAGGTAATCGGCCAGTTCGTCGAAGTCTTCGAGCGCGGGGAGCGCCACGGGCGCATCACGGCGCCGAAATTCAAGGCGGATGTCACGAAGACGCCGATCCCGCGTTTCGACCTGCTCACCTTCAAGAATTATCTCTGGGTCAACGTGCAGTTCTCACGCGGTTGCCCGTTCACCTGCGAGTTCTGCGACATTATCGAGCTTTACGGGCGCGCGCCGCGCACCAAGACGACGGAGCAGATGCTGGCCGAGCTCGATCGCCTCTTCGAGATGGGCTATCGCGGCCATGTCGATTTCGTCGACGACAATCTGATCGGCAACAAGAAGGCGGTGAAGGCCTTCCTGCCGCATCTCTTCGAGTGGCAGAAGAAGCACGGCTACCCCTTCAAATTCTCAACCGAGGCCTCCCTCAACCTTTCGGACGATGCCGAACTCCTCAAGATGATGCGAAAGGCGAATTTCTTTGCCCTGTTCGTCGGAATCGAGAGCCCGGACGAGGAAACCCTCGCCCATACCCAGAAGAAGCAGAATACACGGCGTTCGATCGCCGAGAGCGTGCACCGGATCTACGGAGCCGGGATGTATGTCGCGGCCGGCTTCATCATCGGCTTTGACACGGAGACCAAAAGCGTCTCCCGCAGCATGGCGAATTGCATAGCGGATACCGCAATCCCGACCGCGACGGTCGGCCTGCTCACGGCTCTGCCGAATACCCAGCTGCAGCGCCGGCTCAGACGCGAGGGGCGCTTGTTCGACTTCTTCCGCAAATCGATGACGGAATCCGGCGATATGTGTACCGCCGGACTCAACTTCACGACATTGCGCCCACGCCGGGAGATCATGCAGGATTATCGCGACGTCGTCGCGGAGGTGTACGCTCCGGCCGCCTATTTCGATCGGGTGCGTCAGCTCGGACGGATGCTCAACCGGCATTGGCCCAAGGCTCGCAAGATCTGGTGGCGAACCGTCCCGCGCGACGGCATGGCGTTTCTGCGCCTCCTATGGAGCATGAATGTCCGCCACCCGGAATTGGCGCGTCATTTCTGGGCAACGTTCTTCGATATCCTGCGCCACCGCCCCGGCGCGTTTCAGGAAGTCCTGCGCAACGCGGCGCATTTCGCCCATCTCTATCCGTTCTCACGGTATGTCGTGCGCACGATCGACCAGCGAATCGCCGCGATCGATTCCGGGACTTTCGTCGAGCCGCCGCTCATGCCCGCCAATACGCAGGATTCGTGCGGCGGCGTGAGCAAGCTGAAGGCGGTCGCCTGATCCTCCGACCTACAGCCACTTCTTCCAGCGAAAAAACACGTAGGGCAGGATCGCCGCGATCACCATCACGCCGACCGCGGACGGGTATCCGAAGTGCCATTTCAGCTCCGGCATGAACTCGAAGTTCATCCCGTAGATCGAGGCGATCAGGGTCGGCGGCATGAAGACCACCGCCATGACCGAGAACAGCTTGATGATGTTGTTCTGCTCGAGGTTGACGAGGCCGAGCGTCGCATCGAGCAGGAACTGGATCTTGGTCGAGAGGAAGGTCGCGTGCTCCTCAAGTGATTGCAGATCGCGCAGGGTCGAGCGCACATCCTCGCGCAGGTCGCGCGGGGCCTTGGTGGTGCGGTAGGTCGCCGAGAGCGAGAGCAGGATGCGCTCCATCGAGACGAGGCTCTCGCGCTGTTTCGAGATCAGGTCGCCATGCCGGCCGAGCGCGCGCAGCGTGTCCTGCAAGGTCACGTTGCGCTGAGCGGGGTCGGCCTTCTCTTCGAAGATTTTCCGCGAGAGGCGATCGATGCGCTCGCCCTGGAGCTGCAGCACGTCGGCTGCGCGGTCGATCACCGCCTCGATGAGCCCGGCGAGAATGGTCTCGCCGGACATGTTGCGCGAGGGTCCACTGCCGCTCGTGCGCCCGGCGCGCAGGGCATACATTCGGAAGGCCTGGGGCTCCTCGTAGCGCACGGTGACGAGGCGATTCTCGCGCAGGATGAAGGTGATGCCGGCCAGCCCCGGCTCCTCGGAATCAGTGACCTTGGAGAGCACGCGCCCGGTCATGTAGCGGGCGCCATCTTCGACATAGAGCAGTTCCGAGGGCTCGATGTCCTTCATCTCCTCGCGCGTCGGCACCGAAATGCCGAGGAAGGACTCGACCTTGAGAT
The DNA here is from genome assembly GCA_044227265.1 of Methylobacterium sp. Lineage (GTDB taxonomy): Bacteria > Pseudomonadota > Alphaproteobacteria > Rhizobiales > Beijerinckiaceae > Methylobacterium. Next base: position 22,286 of record JBGAFL010000007.1, on the reverse strand, counting down.
CCTCCTCGCGGGTCGGTCGGATCATGTCGAGCCAGAGCGTGTCCTCGGGGATCACGTCCTGCAATTCGAGCGAACGGCGCTCCAGCATCGGCGTGACGGTGGAGGCCGGTTGGTGAATGAAGATCAAGGGAACCGATACTCAGGAAAGCGCGTCTGGGGGCGGCACACTCGCATCCGGCACGAAGAAGTCCGGCGCAAGAGGAATTGCCGGTGTGACGCGGTATTTTGAAAAGTCCGTGACGCCCTCCTCCGCCAGGAAGCTATCGTCGATCAGGAACCGCCCCGTAAACGCGCGCGCCGGCTTGAGAAAGACGGCATGCGCCGCATCCGCCAGGATCTCCGGCGTGCGGCTCGCCTGGATCAGCGCCTCTCCGCCGAGCAGATTTTTGACGGCCGCCGTCGCGATCGTCGTGCGAGGCCAGAGCGCATTGACCGCGATCCCCTGCTTTCGCAATTCGCCCGCGAGCCCGAGCACGCAAAGCGACATGCCGAACTTCGCCATCGAATAGGCGAGGTGCGGCGCGAACCATTTCTCCGCCATGTCGAGCGGCGGCGAGAGCATCAGGATGTGCGGGTTGTCCGATTTCTCGAGATGGGGAAGCGCGAATTTGCTGACCATGTAGGTGCCGCGCGCATTGATCTGGTGCATCAGATCGAAGCGCTTCATGTCCGTCTGCGGCGTGCGGGTCAGAGCGATGGCGCTGGCATTGTTGACGACGATGTCGATGCCGCCGAATTCCTCGGCGGTCCTGTCGAGCGCTCCTCGAACGGCCTGTTCCTCGCGCACGTCGACGACGAGCGGGAGCGCCCGGCCGCCAGCCGCGCGGATCACCTCGGCAGCGGTGTAGATCGTGCCGTCGAGCTTCGGATGCGGCTGATCGGTCTTGGCGGCGATCGCGACATTGGCGCCGTCCCGTGCCGCGCGCAGGCCGATTGCGAGGCCGATGCCGCGCGAGGCGCCGGTGATGAACAGGGTACGGCCTTTGAGGCTTTCAGCCATGCTCAGCTCTCCTCGATTCGGAAGCGTTCGGGCTGGGTGCCATCGGCATCGGTGAAGCCATAGGCGCGCGCCAGATCGGCGACATGCTCCGTGCGCCCTGCCCTTACCATCACACGCGGATCGGCCGCGAGCGCCGCGACGGCACGGCCGGGATAGAGCGGGCTTTCCGTGGCCTGGGCTTCCTGCCCGAAATCGCGAACGCGCTCGGTGCGCACGAAACCCGGCGAAAGGGCGAGAGCGCAGACGCCGAAGCCCTTCAATTCCTGAGCGCAAGCGAACGCCATCCGGTTCGTCGTCGCCTTGGCGAGATCGTAATGGATGTCGCCGAGATAGCCCGCCGCCGTCTCGAAGGACACGAACACCAAAAGCCCCTGCCGCGCCGAGACCATGGCTGGGGCGATCGCGCGGGCGAAGAGCAGACTGGCCAGCGGGCCGCCCCTCTGGAATGTCAGAAACCCTTCGGAGGATCGCCGCCAGAAGGGCGAGCCCCAGCGCGCGCCATCCGGGTACCGCTCGCCATCGAAGCCTTCGTTTCCGCCCCAGATGCTCGATACCGCGACATCGATCCGCCCGAAGCGTCGCAGGGCCCAATGCACCATCTCGTCGACGGAACGCTCGCTGGCATGGTCGCAGACGTAATGGTGCCCCTCTCCACCAGCGGCATCCACTTCGCGCGCGGCATCCTCGATCGTCTCGGGACGCATTTCGGTGCGCGCGCCGGCCTCGCTGGACCGAGCGGTGACGATCACCGTCGCACCGGCCTCTCCGAGACCGCGGGCGATGCCGCGACCAACCCCACGCGATGCGCCCGCGACGAGGCAAACCTTTCCTCGCAGATCGGGAGCGCTCACGTGGCTGAACTCGACTTGCGGCTGAGAAAGCCCTTGAGCGTGGCTTGCACCTCGGGCGAGTCAAGCCGCGCTTCAAAGGCTTTCGCCTCCTGCTCGATGGCAGCCTCGACGCCGGACTGATCGCCGCGGATGAGCTGTCGCGTGGCCACTACGGCGTCTCGCGGGAGCGCGGCAATCCGCGCCGCCTGGGCCAGGGCGTGCTCGATCAGCATATCCGACGGGATCACCGCATTGGCGAGGCCGAGCGAAACGGCGGCATCGGCATCGTAGGGTTCGGAGAGCAGCAGGAGCTCGGTCACTTTCAGCCGTCCGACGCGGCGCGGCAGGATGAAACTCGAAGCCGCCTCCGGCACGAGGCCCAGCTCGACGAACGGCATGCGAAATCGCGCGTTCGGCCCGACAAAGACGAGATCGCAATGCAGCGTCAGCGTTGCGCCGATCCCGACGGCGATTCCGTCGACCGCGGCGACCATCGGCGTCCGGGTGCGTGCAAGCTGCCGAATGAACTGGAGCGCCGGCGCGTCGGTGAACACAGCGCGCGCGCCTTCGAGAAAATCGGCCAAGTCGTTCCCGGACGAAAAGACACCCGGCTGCCCAGCAAAGACGACCGCGCCGATCGCATCCGATGCGTCCGCTTCGGCGAGCGCTCCGCGCAGGGCATCGTACATCGCGCCAGTCAGCGCATTCTTCTTCTCTGGCCGCGAGAACGTGAGGAGCCTGACGCCGCCGCGCACATCCTCGATGGTGACGTGATCCGTCATCGTTCCTTGATCTCGTCAGCCAGTTCTCTGCGCGACAGGTCGCGCCGCGCGCCATCGGGTGTTCGGAAGAGTGGGCACCCTCCCCCGCAAAGGGAGGAGGGTCAACAGGCGCGCATTACTCGGCCAACGCCGCAACCGCTTCCCCTAGGAAGCCGCCGCCATCGATCACCGCGAGTTCAAGCCCACTCGCCGCCGGCAACAGGTTCTCGGCGAAGAAGCGCGCAAGTGCGATCCGCCCTGCATGCGCCGGACTGGAATCCCCGCCTTTCAGCGCAGCCGAAGAAGCAAGTCCCGCCTGCAAGAGGCAGGCAGCCCCCTGGGTCAGGCCGAACAGGCGCAGATACGGCGTGGCCCCGGCCAATGCCGCATCGGTCTGGTTGGAGCTGAGCGCCTTCAGGAGGAAGCTCGTCGCCCGGTCGAGGCTGGCGATCGCATCGCGCAGGCGCGCGGCCGCATGGCCGAATGCAGGCGCATCGTTCTTCAGTAGATTGTCCGTGACGCGCCGCATGCCGGCGATCTGAGCATGCACGGTCGCTCCGCTGTTCTGGGGCAGCTTGCGGGTTACGAGGTCGATGGCCTGAATGCCGTTCGTGCCTTCGTAGATGCCGAGAATCCGCGCGTCGCGCATCAGCTGCGCCGCTCCGGTCTCCTCGACGAACCCCATGCCGCCATGGACCTGGACACCGAGCGAGCTCACTTCGTTTGCTATGTCAGTCGAGAACGCCTTGGCGACCGGGGTCAGCAGCGAGGCGCGGTCGAGAGCCGCTGCGCCCTCCTCGGCTTCCGAAGCGTCGAGCGCCTGGGCCGTGAGATAGCAGATGGCGCGCGCCGCAGCCGTATAGGCTTTCATGGTCAGCAGCATGCGCTGCACATCCGGGTGAGCGATGATCGGGCTCGCCGAATCCGCTCCGGGCACCCGCCCCTGCCGGCGCTCACTCGCGTAGGCCAGGGCTTTCTGAAATGCGGCTTCCGCAACGCCGACGCCCTGCAGCCCGACATTGAGCCGGGCGGCGTTCATCATCGTGAACATGCAGGCGAGACCGCGATTCTCCTCGCCGATCAGCCAGCCGGTTGCGCCGCCGCCGTCACCGAAAGCCATCGAGCAGGTCGGCGAGGCATGAATGCCGAGCTTGTGCTCGAGCCCGGAGCAGCGCAGGTCGTTCACCCGGCCATCGGGCAGGAATTTCGGCACGAGGAACAGCGAGATTCCGCGCGTTCCGGCCGGCGCGGCACGCAGGCGTGCGAGGACGAGATGCACGATGTTGTCAGCAAGATCGTGCTCGCCATAGGTGATGAAGATCTTCGAGCCGGTGATCCGGTATGTGCCATCGCCATTCGGCTCGGCGCGCGTGCGAAGGCCGGACAGATCCGAACCGGCCTGCGGCTCGGTCAGGTTCATCGTCGCGGTCCATTCGCCCGTGACGAGCTTTTCGAGATAGCGTGCTCTCAACTCATCAGAGCCATGCGCGGCGAGTGCCTCGATGCCGCCGGCGGTGAGCAAAGGGCAGAGGCCGAAACTGACATTCGCGCCATTCCACATCTCGGTGCAGGCGGCAGCCAGAAGATGTGGCAGGCCCTGGCCTCCATGCTCTGGGGCGGCGCGCAGCCCGTTCCATCCTCCCTCGACGAAGGCACGATAAGCCGCCTGCCAGCCTTCAGGGGTCGTGACGGCGCCTTCCTTCAGCGTGCTGCCCTGGCGATCGCCAATCCGGTTCAGCGGCGCGATCACGCCATTGGCAAGCTTTGCCGCCTCATCGAGGATCGCGCCGGCGTCATCCGGCGTGACGTCGTGCCCAGCTCCCTCAAGAACCGCATCGAGGCCTGCGACGTTGCGCAACGTGAAGATCAATTCGTCGACTGGCGCGCGGTAGCTCATACCCATCCTCTGGTGCCATCACAGGCACGAATTTGACGTCCAAGGCCGAGGGGAGCTACGGCCTGCCACCTCATACGACCGACGGCGCACGACCGCCATATCGACCGCCTCCAAGCCCACCATCCGAAGCCTCAGCCCGTTTCCGCCATGAGCGATCCCATCATCGCGACGGAACGCCTCGATCCGAATACGGACGGGGTGCCGAAAACCGTTCACCTGCTGGCATCGGGCGAACTCGTCGCCATCCCCACCGAGACGGTCTACGGACTCGGCGCGGATGCGTCGGACCCTGTCGCCGTGGCGAAAATCTTCGCGGCCAAGGAACGCCCGCGCTTCAATCCTCTCATTGCGCATCTGCCCGACACGACCAACGCTTTGCGCGAAGGCATCTTCAACGAGGCCGCGATGCGGCTTGCCAGCACATTCTGGCCCGGGCCGCTGACTCTGGTGGTTCCGGCCGCGCGGACCTGCCGCGTTTGCGATCTGGCACGAGCGGGGCTCGCGAGCGTCGCGCTCCGCGTTCCTGCGCATGATCTCGCGCGCGATCTGCTCGGGCGCTTTGAGCGCCCCTTGGCCGCTCCTTCCGCCAACCGCTCGGGCCGGATCAGCCCCACAAGCGCCGATCACGTGCTGGCCGATCTCGATGGGCGGATCGCGGCCGTGCTCGATGGCGGGGAATGCAAGGTCGGCGTCGAATCGACCGTCATCGCCTGTCTCGACGAGGTCCCCAGATTGCTGCGGCCCGGCGGCATCGCACGCGCAGATCTGGCCGAGATTCTCGGACGTGACCTGGCACCGCCGGAACCCGCGAGCCGCCCGATCGGTCCGGGCCTCCTGGCATCGCACTACGCGCCGCGGGCCCGCGTTCGGCTCGAAGCAATGCGAGTTGCCACGGGCGAAGCCGCTCTGCTTTTTGGGCAATTCGAGCCGGCTGGGCTCGGAGGCGCGGTCGCCTCCGAGAACCTCAGCGAGACGGGCGATTTGCAGGAAGCGGCCGCGCGGCTTTTCTCGGCGTTGCGGCGGCTCGATGGATCGGGTGCGTCGTCGATCGCAATCTGCCCGATCCCGGATGACGGAATCGGCGAGGCGATCAACGACCGGCTGAAGCGCGCCGCTGCGCCGCGATAATATTTTTCACCTTTCCGGGAACCGGCCTCCACCGAGCGGGTTGTCCGTTCACGAAGGCCAGTTCAGCCCCCAATGGCCTTTTCCCTTCCAAAGGCTCGGAGCAATCCGAGCCTTTTTTCTTGTGCGCTCCGCTAGACGGCCGCTCAGGCGGCGAGCTTTGCGGCGATCGTTGCGACGTGCCGGCCCTGGAAACGCGCCCCGTCGAGTTCGATCTGGCTCGGCTGCCGGCTGCCATCGCTGTCCGAGAGGGTCGAGGCGCCATAGGGGGTGCCACCCTTCACCGCCTCGAGGCCGCTCTGGCCGGCGAAGGTGTAGGGCAATCCGACGATGACCATGCCCTGATGAAGGAGCACGGTGTGGAAGCTCGTCAGCGTCGTCTCCTGTCCGCCATGCTGCGTGGCGGTCGAGGTGAAGACCGAGCCGACCTTGCCGACCAATGCGCCCTTGGCCCAAAGCCCGCCGGTCTGATCGAGGAACTGCTTCATCTGGGCAGCCATGTTTCCGAAGCGGGTCGGCGTCCCGAAAATGATCGCATCATACTCCACGAGTTCGCTTGGCTCGGCGATCGGCGCCGCTTGATCGAGCTTGTAGTGGAACTGCTTGGCGACCTCCTCGGGCACCAGTTCCGGAACGCGTTTGACCACGACCTCCGCGCCGGTCTCGCGCGCGCCTTCGGCAGCGGCAAGCGCCATCTGCTCCACATGCCCCCAGGACGAGTAATAGAGAACCAGCACCTTCGTCATTGCGACACTCCTTTCAGGATGGGCGATAACTGGGCCGTACGCGCTCGACGAACAAGTGGGCTCACGTGAAGCATTCGCCGCACTGACCGGCTCGGGTGAAGCGCTCCGCGGCCTCATCGGCTGCGAGAGCGACGCAGAAGCGGCAAGCGGCGAGGAACGCTAGGGAATTCCGACCACCTTGTGGGTCTGGACCGATAACCGCCAGCGTGCGTCCCTTCGGCAATGCTCGATTGCCGCCTGCGTATTGGCGAGCCGGTCCGGGCCGTCCATCGGCTGAAGGAAGAAATGCGCGAAATCGAGTTCGGCGAAAAGCTCCGGCTCGGCCCCGATCTGAGGAAACACGAGCTTCAACTCCTGGCCACTCGTCTGGACGAGAGGCGTTCCTGCCTTGGGGCTGACGCAGATCCAATCGATTCCGGCGGGTGCCGCCAATGTGCCGTTGGTTTCGACAGCGATCGAGAAGCCCTTTTCATGCACGGCGGCGATCAACGCGGTATCGAGCTGGAGCAGCGGCTCGCCACCTGTGAAGACGATGTAGCGGTTGACCGGGCCGCCCTGCCAGCATTCCGCGATCGCCGCGGCCAGATCCTGCGCGGAGACAAAACGGCCACCCCCTTCACCGTCGAGCCCGACGAAATCGGTGTCGCAAAAGCGGCAAGCGGCATCGGCCCGATCCTCCTCGCGGCCCGACCACAGGTTACAGCCGGCAAAGCGGCAGAACACCGCAGCACGGCCGGCCTGTGCGCCCTCGCCCTGCAGGGTGTGGAACAATTCCTTGACCGCGTAGGCCATCGAAACTCCGCTACGGCCTCGAAATCCGACGTCCGAGGCGGTCTTTTCCATTTGATGCCGGAGATGCTTCGTTTCCGGCAATTGCGTCATCGCCTGAACTGAACTGTGTCTCGAACGCAACCCTGTGATAAGTGTCTCGTTCTGGAGAGGCTGACCAAATCGATCGGCGCAGAGCGGAACTGCTCCGCCTTGGTCTCGCCATGGAGGCCGGGTTCATGTTCAGGCATCCTGCCTTACCACGGCCGGCGGAGGGCGGTGCCGCGGGGTACCCCTCCAACAATTTCACGATCGAGATCCGTGCGATGTTGAACCGTTTTCTTGGGCGCGTGATCGGCGGCCTCGCCACGATGGGCGTCCTGGCCGGCTCTGCCCACGCTGTCACGGCACCGATCATCGTTGTCGAGGTCGATTCTGGTAAGGTGATATACAGCCAGGCCGCGAGCGATCCCTGGTTCCCGGCCTCGATTACGAAGCTGATGACGACCTATGTCGCGCTCGACCTGGTGCGGCAGGGCAGGCTCTCGATGGATTCGCTCCTGACCATCTCGCCGGCCGCCGCTGCCGAGCCGCCCTCCAAAATGGGTTTCAAGCCTGGCACCCAGCTCACGCTCGAGAATGCCCTCAAGATCATCATGGTCAAATCGGCCAATGACGTCGCCTGGGCGATCGGCGAGAATCTCGGCGGTACGGTCGACGGCTTCGCCGACATGATGAACGAGACCGCACACCGCATCGGCATGCGCGAGAGCCGCTGGTACAATCCGAATGGTCTGCCGGAGCCGCGGCAATGGACCACGGCACGCGACATGGCGATCCTCGGCCGCGCGCTGCTGCGCGACTTCCCCGAGGCGCGCGATCTATTTTCGATCTCGGCGATCCAATACGGGAAGGCCGTGATGGCCAACCACAACGGCCTTCTGGGCCGCTATGCCGGCGCCGATGGCATGAAGACCGGCTTCATCTGCTCGGGCGGTTTCAACGTCGTCGCCAGCGCGACCCGCAACGGCCGGCGCATCATCACCGTCGTCATGGGCCAGCCGAGCGCCCGCGAACGCGATCTCAAGGCGGCCGATCTGTTCGATTACGGCTTCAGCCAGTCCGCCGGATGGACTGCGCCGACCCTCGAAAGCCTCCCGGTTTCCAATATCGGTGAGCCGCCGGATATCCGTCCGCAGGTCTGCGGCAAGGCCAAGTCGGCGCCCATCGATGAGGGCCAGAATGCCCTGACCGCATCCGGAGCGCCGGGAGCCGACAACACGAACGCGCAGTTGCTCGGAGCTGCCTCCGCCTCGCCTTCCGTCCTCGCCTTCGCGACGCTGAACGGCGCCTCGCTGCGTGGGCGGACCTTGCCTCCGCGTGCGCCGCTCCAGCCGATCCCGGTCTGGACCGGGCGTGATCCTGCCGAGGGTGCTGCGGCGCTCGCCCAACAGGAAATGGACGCGCAATCCGAAAAGGCGACAAAGCTGGAAGCGGCTCGCCAGAAGCGTGAAGCGGCCAAGGAAGCCGCAAGACAGGCGAAGGAAGAGAAGGCGGCCAAGCTGCGCGCTGCCGCGGTGACCGATCCCAAGCCCAAAGTGCCGGCGACGACGAGCGCCTATGCACCGGTCGATGGCCAGGCGCGTGATGTGAAGTCCTCGGCGAAATCGGCGGCCAAACCCGAACCGAAAGCGGCAGCCAAACCCGAACCGAAAGCGGCAGCCAAGAAGCCGGCCGCCACGCCCGAAAAATCCGCCGCCAAGTCGGCGCCGAAGGCTGAAAAGCCTGCCGAGAAGAGCGCCGCGAAATCGGCTCTCGGAAAGAAGATCGCAGACAAGAAGAGCGCGCAGGCTGCCCAGTAGGACGCTCTCCGAAGTGGAAACGATGCCTCCGGTGACGAAGGAACAGAGCGGTCGGCCCGCGCCAATCCCTTTGACGATCGTCACGGGCTTTCTCGGGGCCGGCAAGACGACTTTGCTGAACCGATTGCTGCGCGATCCGGCACTGGCCGACACGGTGGTGATCGTCAACGAATTCGGCGAGATCGGTCTCGATCATCTCCTGATCGAGGCCATCGACGAAAACATGGTCCTGCTCGGCGCGGGCTGCCTGTGCTGCACCGTGCGCGGCGATCTGATCACGACGCTCGAAGACCTGCTGCGAAAGCGCGACAATGGCCGCATCACGCGATTTCGCCGCGTCGTGATCGAGACGACCGGGCTCGCAGATCCCGCGCCGATCCTGCACGCCCTGATCTATCACCCCTATCTCGTCCTGCGTTTTCGGCTGCAGGGCGTCGTCACGGTCGTCGATGCGGTCAACGGATCCGGGACGCTCGATGCACACCCCGAAGCGCTACGCCAAGCGGCCGTGGCCGATCACCTCGTCGTCACGAAAGCCGAGCTGCCAGGGGCCGACATCGCTGGGCTCGTCGCACGCCTACGCCGGCTCAATCCTACGGCCACGATCGATGGACCCGACGTCTCGGTGGAAACCCTGCTCGGTGGCCTTTTCGGGCTCGACGGAAAATCGTCGGACGTTCGTGCGTGGCTCGGGGAGGAGGCGGTGACCGACCACCACCATCATCACGATCACGAGCATGATCATCACGGCGGGCGGGAGCATGCCGGTGGGCATCATGGCCACGCTCACCACACACACGACGTCAATCGGCACGACGCGTCAATTCGTGCCTTCCATCTGACGAGCGATGTGCCGGTGCCGCGCGCAGCCTTCGACATGTTTCTCGACCTGATACGATCGGCGCATGGCGCGAAGCTTCTGCGCTTGAAGGGACTCGTCGCACTGGCCGACGACCCGGACCACCCCGTCGTCGTCCATGGCGTTCAGCACGTGGTGCATGCGCCGGTCACGCTCGACGCATGGCCCGATTGCGACCGGCGCTCGCGCCTCGTCCTCATCGTGCGCGATCTGGATCCGGCCTTCGTCGAACGCATCTGGAACGCATTTCTCGGGCGCCCCGGCATTGACGCACCGGATGCGGCGGCGTTGACGAACAATCCCCTGGCAATTCCGCAGGGCTGACGCATCCGGCATCGGACTTGTACCGTTAACGGCACAATAATGGCCGCGCCGGTGAACCGTCTCAGGACGGGACACCAGAGAAACGGAACGGGACGAAACGATGCGTGGCTGCTTCACGATCCTGCAGGGCGGTTTGGCCGATACGCGGCCCCGCTCTGGCGGTTCGGATGCCATGCGTGCCGCAGGTTGGCAGGTCGTTCTACGCAGGGCGGGTACGCTCCACGAGAGCGAATGCGCAGCCTGGCGCAGCCTCTGCGCGCGGCTGCCGCGTTACGATCCCTTTTCCGATCCGGATTTCCTGCTCAGCGCGGCAAGACACCTCGCCCGGCCGGGCGAAGTGACCTTCGCGCTCGCTCATACAGTCGCAGAAAACAGCGATCCGATCCTGCGCGGTGTGGTGCCATTGGTTCTGCCACACGCTGTCTGGGGCGGATCGCAGGTCCGGCTCTGGCATCCTCCGATCGCGCCTCGCCCCGTCGATCCCCTGAGCGAGCCCGGCACCGGTTCGGCTACGATCGAAGCAGTCATCACGCATCTTGCCCGCCTTCGCTCTCGCATCAGCCTGCGGCTCGATCGAATCTCCGCAGACAGCCGGTTGCTGCGCGACCTCTCGGCTGATCGGCGCCTTCGCGTGGAAGCCCATCCCAGCCCCGCGCCAATTCCCGCCGGGCAGTTCATCGAGATCACCGCACGCGAAACGCCGACCTGGATCGAACGCGTATCGGCTGTGGATGAGGTTCGGGATGCGACCGAGCGATTTCTCCTCACGGATGCGCGGCGCTCACGGCGGCGGATACTTGCCGATCCCGGCGCTGCGACCGCGATCCGGGTAACGACGCGCCTTTTCGCGCGGCGCGGCCTTGCCCTGATCGAACTCGGACATCGCGGAGCCGATATCGTCTCGGGTGCGATACACCTCGGCAGACCGGAAGCGCGTGTCCTGTGGCTTTCAGTCAATCTCGCGACTGCGCCACTCAGCTTGCTGCAAACGTCCGATGTGGCGGTGCGCCTGAGCGAGGAAGGTCGGATGAGCGAGCGCCCTGCCCGTCTCAGGGTCGTCACCTCATAGACGCGCGAGCCACTGGCGCAGCGGCCGATGACTCAGTGCACGCGCGCCCTGTCGACCACGCCGCGCGCGACGGCAAAGGCCTCTTCGGCATCGAGCTCGGTCGTGTCGAGCACATAAGCATCGTCCGCCGTGCGGAGCGGAGCGGCAGCTCGGCTCGAATCGCGCTCGTCACGCGCCCGGATGTCGGCGAGGATCGCCGCGAGGGTCGTCTCCTCACCACGCTCGGCGAGTTCGCGGTGGCGCCGGCGCGCCCGTTCCTCGGCACTTGCCGTGATGAACAGCTTCACCCGCGCATCCGGGCAGACGACGGTGCCGATGTCACGCCCATCGAGTACCGCGCCGGATTCGTTCGCTGCAAAGTGGCGCTGCCAGGCGAGGAGCGACGCACGCACCTCCGGGACACTCGACACGCGCGAGGCCGCTTCCCCCATGGCGCGTGCGCGCAGGCGCGGATCGGCAAGCTGGTCGGCGACCAAGGCGGCCGCGACCCGCGCCGCCTCGGCACGGTCTTCCAGCGGAAACCCTGTATCGAGCATCGCCATCGCGACCGCCCGGTAGAGCAGGCCGGTATCGAGATGGGGCAATCCGTAATGCTGGGCGAGGCGCCGCGCGAGCGTGCCCTTGCCCGAGGCCGCCGGGCCATCGATCGCGATCACCATGCCGATCATCCCGAGATGACCCCGCCGAGAGCCTGCATGGCCGGCACGAAACTCGGAAAACTCGTCGCGATCATCGCCCCGTCATCGACGGTGACGGCGCGCCTCGTCGCGAGCCCCATAATCAGGAAGGACATGGCGATGCGGTGATCGAGATGCGTCGCGACCGTTCCGCCGCCGGGCGGGGGCGCACCTTCGCCCTTAACGATCAGATCGTCGCCCTCGATCGTGTGGACGACGCCATTGGCGACGAGCCCAGCGGCGACCGCGGCGAGCCGGTCGGATTCCTTCACGCGAAGTTCGTGCAAGCCGTTCATGCGCGTCGTTCCCTCGGCGAAGGCCGCCGCGACCGCGAGGACCGGATATTCGTCGATCATCGCCGGCGCGCGTTCCGGCGGCACATCGACGCCCTTGAGCCGGCTTGCCCGCACGTGAAGATCGGCGACCGTTTCGCCGCCTTCTTCGCGCTCGTTCAGCCGCTCGATCTGCGCCCCCATCTCGATCAGCGTCGTGATCAGCCCGGTCCGCAAAGGGTTCATCATCACGCCCTCGATCGTGACCTCCGAACCCGGCACGATCAGCGCGGCGACCAGGGGAAACGCCGCCGAAGACGGATCGGTCGGCACGACGACGTCCGTTCCGCGCAAGGTCGGCTGTCCGCTGAGCGTGACGCTGCGTCCATGCCCGTCGGGCCCGTGCGGACGGACCGAAATCTCGGCGCCAAACAGGCGCAACATCCGCTCGGTGTGGTCGCGCGTCGCGGCCGCCTCGATGACCGTAGTGTGGCCGGGTGCGTTGAGGCCGGCGAGCAGCACCGCCGACTTGATCTGCGCCGAGGCCACAGGCGTTTCATAGGTGATCGGGATCGCTTCCCGAGGACCCCGCAAGGTCAGCGGCACCCGGCAGCCTTCGGCTTCACTGACAATCTCCGCCCCCATACGCAGCAATGGCTCGAGAATCCGCCGCATCGGCCGCTTGCGCAGGCTGGCATCCCCGTCGAACACGGCTGTCACCGGATGGCCGCCCGTCACGCCCATCATCAGCCGCGCTCCGGTCCCGGCATTGCCGAAATCCAGAACTTCGGCCGGCTCACGCAATCCACCGATCCCGACGCCCCGGATCTGCCAGCGCCCCTCTCCGATCCGCTCGACCGTTGCGCCGAGGGCTCTGGCCGCCTCGGCCGTGCGCAACACATCTTCGCCTTCGAGCAGACCTTCGACCCGCGTCTGCCCGATCGAAAGGAGCCCGAGGATCATCGACCTGTGCGAGATCGACTTGTCGCCCGGAGGACGCATCCGTCCGCGCAACGGGCCGCCGCTAGAGGCGGTCAGCGGACGAGGCTCGGCGGCGTGCGAATTCGGCGAGTTCGACAAAAGCGAAGACTTCACGGGATGCTGGCAGGATCGACGCCGCACCGCAGGTTCCGGTGGAAAGCTGCAGCCGGGCATAAAGGCGCCCGTTAGCATGAGGGCTTGCCCTCGTCATCCTCGGACTCTGCGGGCCGGCCACGGAGCCGCGCTCAGGCGATTGGGGATCGGGGCAGACGGGCCTCGAAATGCATCGTTTGGAAACGATCGGCACACGGGCATTTGACATGCCCCGCGGGGCCGACTAACGGGGCCGCGCTCTCCATACCCGCGCCCCAGAGGTTTTCGCCCGTGGCCAGACCGGAACTCGGCATCAAGCGCCAGTGCATGAATTGCGGCGCGAAATTCTACGACCTCGCCCGCGACCCGGCGATCTGCCCGAAATGCGGGACCGCATTTCAACTCGCAGCGACACGGGTGTCCGCGCCGATCGCTGCGGCGCGGTCCGAAGAGGAAGACGAGGACGAGGACGAGAACCGCCCCGAGGTGGTCTCTCTCGACGAGGCCGAAACCAGTGACGATGCAGACGTCTCGGTGGACGACGATGATGCGGGCGACGATGAAGGTGGACGCAGCGGCGGCGACGACGACACCTTCCTCGAGGAGGAAGATGGCGACGACGACGTCTCCGATCTGATCGACAACGATTCCGACAACGACGAAGAGGGGTAGGCGAACGACACGCCGACGTGACCTCTCGGCAACGTGGTGGTCGGAATGGTTTGTCGGTGCGGAAAGGGGTTGATGCGGTCAGATTACCCGCATATAGAACCCGCCTCTCCGGCGGACCCGACCGACGGAGGCTCTCGCGGCGCCCTGTGTGTTCGCGAGAATAAAGTGGGGCCTTAGCTCAGCTGGGAGAGCGCTTCCATGGCATGGAAGAGGTCATCGGTTCGATCCCGTTAGGCTCCACCATTTTCCTTAGACTGAAGGCAACCAGAGAACCGCCACAGGGCGGCATGTTGATGTTCAAGACCGGGCCGACTTCGCGAAAACCTTGGCTTGCCAAGCCCAGGTGAACCGCTTAGACACCCGGCGTCGTTCGGCCCAAGCCGAAACGAAAGGCGCCCGTAGCTCAGCTGGATAGAGCACCAGACTACGAATCTGGGGGTCAGAGGTTCGAATCCTTTCGGGCGCGCCAGTTTTCCCTTTTCAAACCAACGACTTGCCGAGTGAGCGATCAGTCCGCTCAAACCCGCAAACCGGCAAAATACCCACCGGATACCCACGGATTCGAAAAACCCCTGGGGGGAGAGTCAGCGTACCCGGTCGCCAACTCGGGCCGTGAGGACCATGCGCGGCGCGGGCGGCTCAAGTTCGGCGGTTCTGTGCCCGAGCGCGCGGTGCGTGCCCGCCAGTGTGTCGAAGCGTGCCTGCAACGCCGCGTGAAGGGCGGGCAGCCCGGACAGCAACGTGATGGCCTGTCGCAGTTCAGCGAGTTCGGCCGTGTGGTCGACGGGCTTTCCAGTAGGCCGCATTGCAAGCCGAGGGCTACTTCTAATCGGCCCCAGCGGGCGCCGTCGCCGTGGCGGGCTCACGGCCAGCAGGATCGAAACTGGCGAGATCGAATGAGGCGATGCCGAGCGGGTTCATGGCGGCAAACGAAGCAGGCCGAATGCCGTCTGCTAGGACATTCGTTAAGTGCTGTCGGGCTGCCGGGAGTGCCGCGAGGGGTGGACCGGTCGCTAATGAGCGTTATACGGCCCGTCTTGGGGAGTTGGCAGATTTTAGCCGCGCCTTTGACCAAATACGCTTCGTTTCGGTGAGGAGGAGATGGCAGCCATTGTTCTTGCCGAAGATAATTCTGGTTCCACCGACTTGAGCTCTTCGCGTGAGAGCTGCTCTTGTGCAGCATTTAAAGGCGGCTCAGATCGCATTTGGTCTTGAGATTCACGTATTTGCGGTGCCTGCGGTTTTTTCATGGCACAATTTGCCATCGCTGCCGCTAGTAATTTTTGAACAACTGGCATATCTGAAGAAGCAAGTAAGCGTCTGCCGTCGTCAAACATTGCAGAAAACGTAATATTTGACTTGCTCTTTCCCATAATCGCGCCGGCAACTAGACCTGCCCCGCCAAGCATCAATCCGCCGACAGCTGCTCTACCTACCGAAGAAGCAATGCTTTTATGTGTTTCTTGAGCGACGATTTCTACCGAAACAATCCGAGAAATCGCTATGCTCTCACCAATGATCCAGTGCTCATGCGTCTTCAATGTCAGGATCCCAAGCATATAGCTTGCTGGTCCAGGCAGAAAATCACCGCCATACACTTGGACAGCCGACATAGAACCGCTCCCCCAATCTGAAACACTATTTAACGTCAGCGCGCTAAATAGAGGTAAACAGAAAGTGCGATCAGGGTCCTTCTTCGGTATTCGACCGACCGAGGGGGGCGCTGAGCCCCGGCACGCGGCGATTCCAGCTTGGCCGTAAGCACGAAAAGGCCATTGATCGAACGGCCGGATACCGGCAAGCGCGGCATGGTGGTGCTTGATGTTTCGCCCCAGGGAGGTGGATCGCGATTTCGCCCCGGGGGGCGAGATTTGTAAACTAGAGATTGACCTAACGCCCTTTCCAAAGCCCGTTAGGAGACCCGTTAGGAATTATCCCTTTAATTTCAACACTCTAACGGGTCTAACGGGTCTGATGGGTATAAATTTCGCGTGCGCGTGCGCATGCACACGGGCGTGTGTGAGCGAGTGCGCACGTGCACATGCGTGTCAGTCGGAACAGCCCGTTAGGGCGTTAGACCCGTTAGAGTGTTGAACTTGCTGGCTTTTTTCCTAACGGGTATTTTCCGAACCCGTTAGGAATCCTCACCCCCCTGGGGAAGTCGCTCAAATCAGGTGGTCGAAGTTGCCATCCGGCCAATCGATTGGCCCACCAAAGAGCTTTTCCAATGCCTCTCGGCACCTGAAAAGCGGCGGCAGATCGTGCATTCGGACTGATTTCCTGTCGATCCATCGCGTGCCGGACGTGAGGCCGGGGCACATTTCGGCGAGTTTCGCGCCGAATACGTTGAGGGCAAGCGCGCGCGCCTCGTGCCGTTCACGCTTCATCCGATCCGCATAATCGTCGTGAAGGCGAGACAGCTTCACCCAAACCGGGCCCGACCAATCCGGCACATCGTCCATTTCATCACGCGGCAACTCGCCAGACATGAGGACGTCCAACCACCACCGTTGCTCACCTCGGAGCGACGCGATTTTCTGGTTTAGCAGACCCTCGGTCTCAGGGGCCTGTCGAGGGTTGAATTTCGAGATGTCCCGGCGCTGGAGCATGTCTAGCAGCGCTGCCGCGCCGCCCTTGTCGCGCTCGCCATAGAGCGCGCTGAAATAGGCCGCCCGAGCTTTCTTGTCGGCCTCAATGACGCCCCAGCGGTTCGACACGTCGAGCACGAAGTACCGGCGCTCGCCATCGCTTGCCGGCACCACCCAATCCTCATTTGAAGTCAACAACAGGCGAATAAAAGAATCCAGTTCGAAACTGTCGATTCCCTTTGGTTCAATTCGAAGTTTTTCAGATGTAATAAGGTGTTTCAATGAACCTTCTGCACCTCTATTGCCCGCCCAATACAATTCTTCAACATGAACTAGCAGAGTATTCTGTAATGCCGAATTGAACCGACCGGTCAATTGATCGATGTGACCGATCTTGACACAATGCTTTCCGAGGAGCGGACGCAAATATTCGCCGAGCGTATCTTTGCCGACACCCTTCTTTCCGCGCAATACAATCGCAACGCCCGGTTTTTCACAAGGTTTTTGGACAATGTGCGCGAGATAGTCCACCAACCAATTGAAATTTGTTTCATCATTTTTGCAGATTACATGCAACAAATGATCAAGATACAACCGACACGAACCGGCTTTCGGCTCGACACCCCATCCTTGAAATAGGTTGTAAGCGCCTACGAAAGCTTTTTCGGGGGCAAATACCACCCCGTTTTCGTAGGTCCGGCGCTGTGGGTGCATGATCCAATGACTTGCAATGCTCGCAATCTTGCCATCATGCCGAACTATTCTGTTCAAATAGAGATTTTTGAGATCAGCAAATGATGAATACGTGATCACTTTCCCGTCCGTGTTGATAACGAGCGTATCGCCGCCAATCCGTGCAACGGCATGCCGCTCGTTCATCATCGCAAGCCAATCCGGTTTTGCCACGTCCGTGTCGTCGAACGCGGCATCCGGGTCGACCGCACGGGCCGCGACTTCCGCGCGCGCCTTCGCCACGGTCTTCAGTATCTCCCGCTCCGGCGCCCGGCTCGCCCATTCGCCGGCTGCGCCGCCATTGGCTTGGAGCGCCGCCAGAGCCGCCTCGTCGTCGTCGCCGAACCGCATGCGTTCCTTGAGGAATCGCCAGCCATACGCCGAGCCCGATTGGTCCTTCTCACACCCCTGGGGAGATCGTCTTAAATATTCCGGCCCAGCCTCCGCGATGAGCCATCGCAATGTAGGCAAATCGACTTCGAACAGCGTTGGCTCCGCGATCAATGTTGAATAATCGTCGATGGCCTGCCCGGTAATTGTGCCGTATCGCTTACCGAGATAGATTTCGATCCCCTCGTGATGACCACGCTTGAATGCGATCGAGAGCTTATTTCGGCCTATCAGTTTTTGGATTTTCGGAAGATCGGCAACTCGGAACAGAAAAAATACTTTGACGCCGGCGTGCGAAGGAGAGATTTCGGAATTGGAATCGAATCTCCTGATGATCGCCTCGGCCCATGCCGCCAACGCGCCGGTTTCGGGGTCGCGGGCGCCATCGAGATCAGCCATGCCGATCGCGAGACTGGCATCGTCTGGCAGTAGCCCCATCACGAGCCCGATACCGCCATCGACCGCATTTGCGGCCGCCTGAGCCTGCCGACGTGTCCCCAAGTGTGTTGTGTCGCTCGTGTCGGCTTTTTTGTGTGTGCGTACCGAGATCGGCGGTTTTACAGGGCGGCCCTTTTCATCGGCCTCGTGGCGCCATGCGCACCAAATTGGCAGGGGATCGAGCGAGGCGACCGTTCGACTCGCGCGCATGCTTGCTGTAACCATGTCGTCATCGCCCGGGCACGAGCGTCCTCTTGCGCCAAAATCGGTCCTTGGTAGTTTCGGCCCGGCGGGCTGCTCCCTGTCGGGCCGCTCGATTCAGCGGCCAGCTGAAATCCGCGCGGATTTGCCTTTTTTCGAAACGGTCAAGCTCGGCCGGAGCGGGCCAGGCGGCGAACGCGTCGCTTGATCGACCGCGCGGATGACGCGGCGAGCCTCAGCGTCCGAAAGCTCTGATCCGTCTTGGTGGAAAAGTTTCCCATCGCGGACCAGAGAGAGTTGTCCCGGCTCAAACTTAGCGAGGTGCCTCAGCAATAGTTTTTCGGCGAGTGCATTCAATCGTTTCATGGCTCGTTCACCGTAACCAGACGCACATTGCCGGAGCTGATTCCCGAGGTTGTGTTTTTTTCTTCAAATTGTATTTGAATTTATCCATGGCGCGCCTCCGTAATCCAAGTATCGAGATCGACAGGGCGATAGAGTATTCGGTTGCAAATTTTGAAAAAGCGTGGACCTCTTCCACGCATTCGAAGCTTATCGAAGTACGATTTCGAAAACCGGCAATGTGCTGCTGCTTCTCGAACCGTCAGATACTCTCGCGGTGACATGGCAAATTCTCCGTTGCTACGGAGAGCTGCCTACAGGCGCCCGTGGTACGTCGTAACCCAGCCGGAGCAAAACTTACCCTGCTAGCAAATTTGCTAGCAGGGTATCTTAGGCTTCTTCAACTCACGCAAGAACCACTTCTCGATAGTTTTCAATGGAGCAGTGTCGCCTTTAGCCGCGGAAGCTTGCGCCAAACTGTAGGCAGACGACGGTTTTCCGTTTTTATTCCGTGCCATTGTTAGGATTTCCTGACGTATGGCGACGTTATTCGACACGGGCGAATTGTTGTTGCGTTTGGCAAGACCGCCCTTCCGGCCGGCTTCACGCCGCACTTGTGAAATATCGCGTCGTGATTTCAAGTATAATCCGCATCGAGGATCGGCCTTCGCTGTCTCAAGCCAAGGCGGCGTTCCGCCACGTTTCTGAAAATATTCGATCCACTCTCTCGGCATCCTTCGCAAATGCGGCGTGTAATCTTTGATATCTGCCAAGATGTGTTCGATTCGCTCGATTTCGTCCTTGACGGCTTGATCGAGCTCGTCGCCGCACTCGGGCCAGCCTTCGCGGTGGCCGCCCGGGAGCCACCCCCACCCGACGTAACCGAGGTGTTCAAGCGTCGGCTCGCCGCGAAACGTCCGCTCGGGATCGATGCCTGCCAGTACCCAAGCCGCCGTTTCAGGACGCCATAGCGGCTCAGTCAACCACGCTCGAAGGCATCGGCGTTGATGGACTTTCTGGCGCGCCGTATGCGGCCGAGCTGTTCGGGGCCACGGGGTCAAAAGGTGCTGCCCTGGCGCAAAGGCACCACGTTACCGTCGTCACCCCCTGGGGCACGTCCGCCCATCGCGCTCGCCAGCGTCCGGCCGATCCGCTCGCTGGCCTGCCGGACCGGGTCTTGATGAAGATGCGCATAACGAGCCGTCGTATTAACGTTCTTGTGGCCAAGTAGACGACCAATCATCGGCAAGGACATTCCGTCACTCACGCCAGTAGAGGCATGAGTGTGACGAAGGTCATGGATGCGCAGGCCGGGCAGGTTTGCTTGTCGTATGATCGCACGCCAAGCTTTGTCGAAATTATCCATCGGGCGATTGAGCGGATCGGCTCGGTTTGGGAAGACGTAAAATCCCACCTGTGGCAATTCTGCCAGTATCGCCAGAGCAGGCGCATTGAGAATGATCGTCTTCTTGCCAGTCTTGGAATCCTTGAGCCGCAGCAGCCCCCGCTTAAAATCGACTTCATCCCAGCGAAGGCCGGTGATTTCACTTCTGCGGGCTCCGGTGAAGACAAGCAAGCGAATCGCTGATGCCACATGAATATTTATCTTGATCCGTTGCGACGCAGCATTTTTGGGCGTATGCTTGTTCGCCGGCTTGGTCGGATCGATATTCCAGGCAATTCCATCAGTCATCCCCAGGGTGATAGCATCGCCGAGTCGAGTCAATTCTTCTAAATCTAAATATCGTTCGTGTTTTCGCTCTTCGAATTTCTCGGTAGCTCGGCGCGTCGGGTTGAATTGTTCTGGAACTAGACTGTTACGATCTGCCCAAGAGTAGCAGCTCGACAAGATCGAAACCGCGAGATTTGCGGCGCGCTCGCCGCCCCGTGCGCCTTTCGATCCGCCCCTGCCGGCAGCGATATCGGAATGCATGCGCGAGACTTGGGCGCGTGTGAGCGCGGCCGCCTTCGCCGAGCCGATTAGAGGCGCGATCCAGCTTCGCGCGACTTGGGCGTAAAGCTCGTGCGTGCGCGGCTTGCGCCTCGCGCGGACATGCCGCGTCAAAAATTGCTCGATCAGTTCGGCAACCGATTCGGTTCGCCGTTCTTCCTGCCGCTCGGCTGCCGGATCGCGGCCGGCCGCAGCCATCGCCCGAATCTCGGCCGCGCGCTTGGCGGCATCCTCGGGTGTGATCTCGTCGACCGGGCCGACCGTCACGCGCTTTTTGGGCGCCGACCGCCCACCGGGCGCGACGCGAAATTCTGCGGCCCAGGTGTGTTGCCCTGTCGGGCGCGCGATCAAAACGAGGCCGGGGCGCTTCGGATCGGAAAAGATCGTCTGCGCCGCAACGGGATTGCGGGCAAGCCCTTTGACGAACGCTTTCGTGAACTGAACGACCGGCACGCCGCACCCCCAAGCGGTGGGTATTCCGGAGGCTCAAAATACCCACCGGATACCCACCGTTTCACTACTACAGGGGGATATTAGGGGAAACGCTGTCCTACGTCAGGACACAAAAAGCGCTGTCACTGTACGTAGTTAAGGGACATTTCAGGCAACGCTGTACAACCCGGTACAACCTCAGATGGGCGACTACGAATCTGGGGGTCAGAGGTTCGAATCCTTTCGGGCGCGCCACTTCGCTGTTTCGGACGATCGTCGATATCAAGCTTTAAGCCTGTGCGTGCCTTGGCGGCTCCGCACCATCATCGCCGGTAGATCACGCAACGCGCTTATCCATATTCGCGAAACGGCTTGAACCGAGCCAGATCGGCAGCGTGTCCGCGAACTGTCGGTCGCCGGCGAGCTAGAGGCGCTCGTCTGCTCTCTCGCGTGCGAGGCTGGTACAGCCCATCCAGATTTCCGTCATCGTCCTAAGATCCGTCGTCACATAGAGATCGACGTCGAAACCCGGATCGACGGAGCAGAAATCGGACGCTTTGCCCGGTTCGTCGAGCAGCCAGCAATTGAACCTGGCCACCGGCAGATCGCGATGGATGACCTTAAGCGTGCTCCGCCGCCTCGGCACGGGGCGTTGGATTGATGTTGCGCCGCATGTTCCACATCTCCAAATCGACGTCGAGATGCGCCAAGGTGGCCGTGGTCGTGATCCAGCGATGGCCCCATTCCCCCCGGTCGTCGACGATCGGCTTCAAAGCCAATCCCGCCTGCGTGAGCGCATATTCATAGAAATCGGCACCGCCGGAAGCTTTGGTCCGCGTGATGATTGCGGCCGCTTCGAGTTCCTTGAGTCTTTTCGAGAGCAAAGCGGGTGACATCCGGGGCAGACCGCGCCGCAGATCGTTGAACCGGGTCGTGCCCAGCAACAATTCGCGCAAGAACATCATCGTCCAGCGCGTGCAGAGGATTTCGGACGCCCTCGCGACGGGGCAGAATTGCTTGTAACCGCTGTCGGACATGATCGGCCCGAAAGCTGCGCAAGACGTGGTGCGAGAGATCTGCATGTCTTCCTACGCCCGCGCATCCAGCAGGCCCAGTCCAGTTTCTGTATCGGCCGGCTTCAGTGTCTGTCCGATGACATATTGAATGATGTGAGTGATTTGTGATTCAAGACGTCGGCTGCTTGGAGGCTGCCGATGTGGACAAACGAGAACCGGGCTCGCTATGACCGGAGCGGGCTTCGCTATCCGAGTGACCT
>JBGAFL010000006.1:0-115847 GCA_044227265.1 Methylobacterium sp. | reverse complement strand
ATCGCCGCCGATCCGCTCTCAAAGTTCCTGGCCGTGAACCCGACCGTGGTGATGCTGGCCCTCGGTTTCCTCATCATGATCGGCATGACGCTGGTCGCCGAAGGGTTCGGCGCGCATGTGCCCAAGGGCTACATCTACACCGCCATGGCGTTCTCGGCCGGAGTCGAGGTCCTCAACATCCTGGCGCGGCGCAGGAGGAAGAGGTGAAGGAGGCTCAAGGCAATAACTCTGCGTCGGCATATGTATAGGGTTGATCAATCGTGAAGTTTGGAAATTTCGCGATCGAATTGTGTCAAGTAGTCTTGGTATGATTTTTCGTCAGGGAATTGACGTATCAAGACTTGAATGATGGCACGGCCCCGTTGGAGTCCATCAAGCGCTTCCGCCTTTTCCCCTGTTTGCCCAACGATGGAAGCGACATTGCCAAGACCTACGGCAAAATCGAGTTGCCATGAGATCTTGCCAGGATTGCTATTCGCCAAGTTCTCGACAATTGTCAATGATGATCGGTAGCTGTCGAGTGCTCCTGACAAATCACCCTGTTCTTTCAATATAGCTCCAATTCTACTCTGAGTAATCATTAGCACAATATTGGGATTCAACTTTACCAGAAGCTTGGCAATCGTTAGCGCCAACCGGTAGCTGTCGAGTGCTCCCGGTAAATCACCTTGAGCTTTCAGCAGGTCGCCAATTGAAATGTATGAAGCCGATAAATCGCGCTGCCAAACAATATTATCGTGATCAATTTTTGTCAGGCGCTCGGCAATTTTCAGTGAAGCGCGCGAGGTTTCGAGCGCTCCAACGAGATCGCCTTGCGCACTCAACACATCTGAAACTTTATCCAGCGCGATAGCCAGATCTCTTTGTCGATAAGTATTGCTAGGATCGTCTTTTGCAAGACGTTGTGCTATTTCTAGTGAAATATTATAACAATCAAGCGCGGACGATAGATTACCTTGTGCAATAAATACATTACCTATCTTATTTTGTGATAAAGATAAGCCGTTCTGCCATTCGATATTACTTCGGTCTTGACTCACTAAACGTTCTCGAATCGCCAACGAAGCTCTGTAGCTAGTGAGCGCCGCCGACAGATTGCCTTGCGCGACCAACACTTCGCCAACCCTGTCTTGCGCGGCAGAAAGATCGAATTGCCGGCTAGCATTTCCAAAATCGCCCTTCGCTAGACGCTCGGCAATCGCCAGCGACGCTTGGTAGCTGTCGAGCGCCTCCAATAGATGTCCTTGCGCATTCAGAACATCACCGATCACCCCATATGAGACGAACAGACCGCGCTGCCACTCAATGTTTCCAGGTTCATTTTTCGCCAAGCGTTCCCGAATTGTCAGCGAAGCCCGATGATTAGCGAGCGCCTCCGCCAAGTTGCCTTGGGCGCTCAACACGCTCCCTACGTGGTCATACGAGATCGATAAATCGGATTGCGATTGAGCATCTCCGGGATCACCCTTCGCCAAACGGCTACGGATCGCCAGCGAAGATTGGTAGTTGTCGAGCGCTCCCGGCAGGTTACCTTGCGCGTTCAGCACGTCGGCGATTTTATCCCGCGAAACGGACAAATTTCTTTGCCATTCGGCATTGTTAGGATCACTCTTTGCTAGACGCTCAACGATTGCTAAAGAAGATTGGTAACTGTCGAGCGCAGCCGACAGGCTGCCTTGCGCCGTCAACACATTGCCAACTCTGCTTTGCGAGGCGGATAAGCTATACTGGCAATCTGCATTTCCAGGATCTGATTTCGATCGGCGTTCTGCAATGGTAAGCGCTTGAGTAAACGCCTCACGCGCTTGATCGAGACGGCCAGCCTCGACAGCCATGTCGCCGAGATCGATCCAGTTCCAAGGATTGTCTGGATCGAGCTTCGTGGCCTGAGCATAGAGATCGGCCGCTTTCGCGACATTGGTGAGCCGCGTGAAGGCTGCGATGTTGCGTGAAGCTTGGGCAGCCTCGCGGTTGGCAGCCTGTCCTTCGCGAATCTTCTCGTCCCGGATTTCTGCAAACAGGGCTTCAGCCCCTTTGGTATCGCCCTGTTCCAGAAGGGCGAAAGCTCGCTTCGAGCGATCGTCGGTGCGCTTGGCGAGTTCACTGATGGCCGCTCTCAACTCTTCGCTGGAGCGTTTTTCGACATCAGGCGGTGGAGTGGGCGAGCCTGATTTCGCAGCCTGTGTGAGCAAAAGTTGCTCGATCCTGTCGATCTTCGTCGCGCTTTCCTTCGAAATCTCATGCGTTTCCTCGACCTTCGCCAAGGCGGCGTAGAGGCGCGGCACGCCCTGCCAGAGAACAAGGCCCAGTAAAACGATGGCAGCGAGCCGAACCAGTTTCGGCACCAGCTGCCACCACGACCATTCCATCGTGAACGGTTCAAGCGGATAGACGCGCATCTCGCCAGCATCGGCCGGCTCCGGTGCCAATGTTCGGATCAGGTTCCGCGTCTCGACATAGACGAGTTCGTCCCGCCGCCGCGGTTTGGCGATGGTGATATGGTCTTCGCGGATCGCGACGGGTTTGCAGTCCGGCAGCCCGGGATCGGCCGAATCGGGCGCGACGATACCGCCGAGCAGCGTCTTGACCATTTCGTAATAGGCGCGATGCGCGATGCCGCCGTTTCGGGTCCGCACGAATTCCCGGTAGCCGAAATTGAGATCGCGCAATTCCGGCCGGTTCGCGACGAGGTCACGCGCCGATTCCGAGCCCCAGACCAGGAAGCCGAAACGCTCCATCAAGGTGGCCTTGTCGGAGCCGGTATGGGGCGTGGCGATGAAGACCACCTGCTTCGTCCGCGCCAACAGATCCGCGATCGCCGGATTGGCCCGCTGCTCGTTCGCCGCGCGAAGGATCTTCTTGACGATGAGCCCGCCGAGACTGTGGCAGACGAAGGTGATCGGCCCCTCGCGCAAATCGTCCGCATTCAAGAGGATGCGCAGGCAATGCCCCGCCTCGTCGAGCAACGGCAGGGCGGTGCCGAGCCAGTTGGTCGGCGGCGAGATGTAGCCGAGCGTGAAGACGCTGATGCCCTTAACCTCCTCCGCCAGCCAGAGCGGCCAGAAGGTCCCGTCCGATTCCGTGCGCCGCCAAGTGTCGTAAGGGTGGCCGCCGAGGCCATGCACGAAGACCACGTTGCCGCGCTTGGTGCCGCTCCAATCCGCGATCCTGATCAGGCGCGCCATTGAAACTCAATCGAACCCGAGGCGTCCTGCCTGTCGGGATTGATGTTCCAAGCCTGAGCGCAAAATTCAACTGGAATTCTCACGGTATCGCAGACTTTCCCGCGTCAGGGCGCGAGTGCCGCCTCTGTCGATCTCCCTGACAGTTGAGGACGGGCGCGCGTCGTCAAAACTTTCGCCTTCAGGCGGGCAGTCGATGCGGTGCGCGAGCGCAGGACTTTGGCCGGCAGACGGAAGCGATCGAACTCAATGAGTTCCAGGGCGCGGGCCGCGTCGTCTTGTGTCCAGAACAATCCATGCGCCTTGGCGCGTGGGCCGAGATCGGACTGGCTGAGCAGCAAGGTCGCGGGACTGGCGATCAGCGCGAGCGCAATTGGCGCCATCCAGAGGGCGAGCACGGCATTGCCCGCGTAAATCAGCAAAGCCGCAAGCACGA
The DNA here is from genome assembly GCA_044227265.1 of Methylobacterium sp. Lineage (GTDB taxonomy): Bacteria > Pseudomonadota > Alphaproteobacteria > Rhizobiales > Beijerinckiaceae > Methylobacterium. Next base: position 112,229 of record JBGAFL010000006.1, on the reverse strand, counting down.
GACTCGCCACAACAACGTTGGTCTGCCGCCGGAAAGCCGCGCGCCAGTCGACAGGACAACTATCGTGGATTCGCGCGTTTCGGCGTGAGCCAGCACCGACCAGCGCCGCGAGCAAGGCATTCGTCGCGGACAGGGTCATCACCGGCCAGAGCAGCATCCAGGCAAGCTGTTCTAAAGCTGCGCTTTTCAGGAAGGCCACTGTTCCACCGAAGGCCGCACGGCTTTGCGGATTGATCAGCACATTCACGAGGCTGAGGATGTTCGGCAGCGTCATGGTGACGATGACGAGCCCCCCGAGCGTCCAGGCAGCCGGCGTGAATCCGCTCAGGCCAAAGCCCAGCAGGCCAAGGTCTCCGGTTCTCACCGCCTGCACCGTGCCGAGCGCGAGGAAACCGACCCAGATCGGGTGCGCGAGCTCCGCCGGCATACCGATACGGGGCCGTGCCCAAGGCAAGTTCTTCAGCGACAGGAGGCGATCGGACGGGCGGGTCCGGTGACCGAGATGATCGACCAGGTTTGTCGGCCTCACCATCCAGCTGCCATTGATCTCCGGAAGCAGGTGACACTCCCAATCAACTCCACTTTCGGCGATAGCCTCGATCCGCAGGATGGCATTGCGGCCCCAGAAACCATCCTGCCCATTCCAGGATGTCAGTCCGCGCAATTCGAGTGGCCGGTAGAGGCGCATGGCGAAGTGCCGGATGCGTGCGAACAATCCGCCGCCTCCGTTCGTGCAGGGCACGGTCTGGATCAGCCCGATACGGGGGTGTTCCTCCATCAGTCGCACGAGACGGCGCAAGGTGGCACCGCTCATCAAGCCGTCGCCTCCAAGCGGGATCATGAAATCGTAATCATGCCCGTGCTCGGCGCAGAATGCAGCGATGATACCGCCTTTAGCCGGCAGCCAGCGCTGGTAACGGATCCGCGGTATTCCGGGTCCCTCGATCCCTGCCCAGGTTCGAATGCGGTTGAATTCGTGCTCCTCGACCGCGCTGATCGCGCCTTCGCGGGCATCGGAAATCACGAAGAGATCGATATCCGAGCCGTCGCCGCCTTCCCGGCGCAGCGAGCGAGCCATCGCCCGCACGGCTGCAAAGACGGCGATCGGATCCCCGCCAGATGTCGAAACGAGGACAGCGCTGCGCGATAACCCACTGGCCTGCGGTGAGATGGTCTCGGATCGGCGTTCCAGAGCCGATCTTGCATGCTTGCCGAGACGGACGGCCATGAAACCATAGATGTATCGCCAAGCCGCAAAGGCCGGTCCACTCATGGCCAACACGAACAGGATCAGCACGCTCCAGCCGAGCATGTCCTTCGGCAGGCCATAGGCGGCAAGCGCCGCGAAGGTGGTGGCGGCAATGGTGGTAAAACCAAGCAGGATGAGAGCAAGCCGAAGCGGAAGCTCCGAGGATCCGGCTTCGACCGGCATCCTCTCGACCGTCGCTATTCGTTGGGACAAAGGAGAAGTCATGGGTGAGGTCACCGGCTCGACGCTTGAGACCGGGGCCACCCCCGGATTCCGAGGGGTCGGGATGCGCACCGAGAGCGAGACGGCGTCAGTCCAATCGGACAAGAACGATGAAGCGGGTGTCTCGCGGCGGTGTGCAGTGCGGACGACCCTCGCATCGGCCGCTTGTCTGTTTCTTCCTAGCGTCCTGGATCTGAATGGTGCCAGAACGGCCGCACAGCCGTCGGATGCGAGATCGCCGATGCCCTCTTCCCCGCCGGCGCCGGAATCCGTGACGAGTTTCGATCAACTCACCGCACAGGCCGAAGCCCTGTCCCGTGAACCTTATCGTCCGGCTCCCAACGACCTGCCGGCTGAGCTCGCCGGGCTGACCTACGATGCCTATTCATCCATCCTGTTCCGGCCGGAAAAGACCGTTCCGCTGGGCCGGCGTTTCACGCTGCAGCTGTTTCATCGCGGCTTCCTCCAGCGCAAACGCGTCGCGATCACGCTGCAGCCGAAGGACGGGCCACCCCGCGCACTTACCTATGATTCCAGCCTGTTCGATCTCGGACCAGCCTTGCAGGGCCGGACCTTTCCCAGCTCGCTCGGCTTTGCCGGTTTCCGGCTGTCGACCGCCTTCGACACGGCTCACCCTGAGGTCCGGGAAGAGTTTCTCGTCTTTCTCGGCGCCTCGTATTTTCGCTTGCGTGGCAAGGGCCAGTATTATGGCCTGTCCGCGCGCGGGGTTGCGATCAACACCTTCGGTCCCGGATCCGAGGAGTTCCCGGATTTCACGGCTTTCTGGATTCAGGAGCCGGCGGGCGATGATCCGACGATCACCATATTGGCGCTTCTCGATGGGCCGAGTTTGACCGGCGCTTACCGCTTTTTCGTCACGCCTGGCGATCCGGCCCGGATTGCAGTTGCCGCCTCGCTGTATCCTCGCCGCGCGATTGCGCGCCTGGGCCTCGCGCCATTAACCAGCATGTTCCTCTACGGCCCCAATGGGCCGGGTGCGCATGGTGCTGCGCCCTTCGACGATTACCGCCTCCAAGTCCATGATTCCGACGGGCTGCTCATTCAAAGCCCTGGTGACCGGCTTTGGCGACCGCTCGTCAATGGCCGGGCGCAATCGCAGATTTCCGCCTTCCGCACCGAGCCTCTCCAGGGGTTCGGGCTCCTGCAGCGCGAGCGGCATTTCAGCGCTTTTCTCGACACCTATGCTCGCTACGAGGATCGCCCCGGTCTTTGGGTAAAGCCCGATCCGGCAAGCACGATATTCAAGGCCGGTGCGGTACAGCTCTTCGAGATTCCGACGCGCGAGGAATCCACCGACAATATCGTCGCTGCCTTCGTGCCCGATGCCAGTGTCGAACCCGGCAGGCCGATCACGCTCGCCTATGGGCTGGCCACGATCGGCCAGGAGCCGGATGCACAATTGTCGAGCGATCTTGCCCGCGTTGTCGGGACATGGATCGGCTCGGCCGAGAATTTGCGCAGGACCACTCCTCCGAGCCCGGAACGGCGGCTCTACAATATCGAATTCGCAGGAAAGAGCCTGCCGAAGGACCCTGCGGCCAAGCTCGACATCGCGATCTCGACAAGCGCGGGCAGTATTGTCGATCCCTACACGGAATACGTGCCGCAGACCGGCAATTGGCGGATCGTCGCTGAATATCGGCCGCCGAAGCCGCTTCCCGCGGGTGATGTCGTGCTCAGGGCACGGCTATCCTATGGCGGCAAGGTCGTCACCGAGACCTGGGACGCGGTAGCGTCCTGACATCGCCTGGCATCCGAACCAGGATCTGCCTACATGCAGGCCGGCCAGCGCTCTGATGCGGAAAGGTGGAATCCTCCCTTCCCAAACCATCGCGCTCTGAAACCCAAGAGCTGTTGCTTCATCGCGTTCCGAGTTCATGCCTCCGCTCCTGCAATTCGAAACACCTGCACCTTTGCGCGATCAGGTTCGTGCCTGGCGCGCGGCCGGCGAGAGCGTCGTGCTCGTGCCGACCATGGGTGCCTTGCACGAAGGCCATCTCGCACTCGTTGCGCAGGGACGTGCCGTTGGCCGGCGCGTCGTTGCCAGCATCTTCGTCAATCCGACCCAGTTCGGCCCAACCGAGGATTTCGCGCGGTATCCTCGCGATCTCGATACCGATCTGCAGGCTCTCGCCAAAGCCGGAACTGACGCTGTCTATCTGCCGAGCGTCGCGACGATGTATCCGGATGGCTTTGCCACGCGCATTGAGCCGGGAATCTTGTCCGAAGGTTTGTGCGGCGAATTCCGTCCGGGTCATTTCTCCGGCGTAGCCACGGTGGTGATGAAGCTTCTCAACCAGGTCGGGCCTGATATCGCACTATTCGGCGAGAAGGATTATCAGCAGCTTCAGGTCATCCGCCGGGTCGTGCGGGATCTCGATAGCCCCGTTGCCATTCAGGGCGTTCCGACCTTGCGTGAGGTGGACGGTCTCGCTCTGTCTTCACGCAATCGCTACCTCAACGAGGCTGAGCGTTCCATCGCACCTCACCTGCACGCCGTGCTCAACGAGATTGCGAGACGGTTTGCGGCTGGAGAAGATTCAGCAACGCTCCTTGCACAAGGGCGAGCGGAACTTGAACAGATCGGGTTTTCACCCGTACAATATCTCGACATCCGCGATGCCGAGACGCTTTCCCCCGTTACGCGTCTCGAACGCCCGGCTCGCGTGCTCGCTGCGGCTTATCTCGGCCGGACGCGTCTCATCGACAATCTCGGCATTGCACCGGCCTCAGTCTAAATCCAGAAAGTCCGAGAACTGGGAGGCCTTCGCCTCCCGATCCCGGCTTCACGAGCGCAGATTGTCGCCGAGTCTGTGAGACTCGAAAAAGTCGAGCATGGCACGGGAGGCATCAGGACCGCGCGGATCTGTATAGCTCCCGGCCGTACTACCGCCAGACCAGGCATGGCCACTGCCCTTGACGACCCAGGATTCCACCTGGGTCCGTCCGGTCGCATCAGCATAGCGGGTTCGCACGAAGCCGTGACCACCGGGTTCGGTTCCCGTCTCGCGCGTTAGCGTCAGATTCGCGATTCCGGCCTGCGCCAACACCGCTTCACCATTCTTCGGATTGACGGTCGCATCGCTGTCGCCGTGGAAGACGATGGTCGGCACCCGGGTTGCCGCGCTCATCGCACGGCTACCAAATCCCGACGAAGCACCGGGCAATTCGCCGCCGGGAGCTCCTGTCTTCATTGCCATCAGGGCTGACATCAGATCTTGCGCGCAGCCGGCCGCCAGGCCCGAATGCACGCCGACCGCTGCATAGAGATCCGGATAGGCACGAGCGATGTTGGCCGCCGCCGCTCCACCTGCTGACAGGCCAGCGATGTAGACGCGCGCCGGATCGACCAGGTGCTCCGCCATGATCGCGCGTGTGATCCCGGCAATGATGCCGGCTTCTCCACGTTCGCGGCCTTGATCGCCGGTCTGGAACCAGTTCCAGCATTTCTGGCCATTCGCGGCTTGTGACTGGCGTGGATAGGCGACGTAGATGCCCTCGACCTCTGCCAGCGCATTCATCCCGGTTCCCAGCGCAAAGTCGTCAGGCGATTGCGTGCAGCCATGCAGCATGATCACGAGCGGCCTGCGGCCAGTATGTCGGCTGGGAATGAACAGCTTGTAGTCGCGCGCGCCAGCGGAGTTGGAGAAGGACCGCTCGACGAAACGGTCTTCGGGTACGTCATCCGGCTTGTGCGGCGGCTTGCCATGAAGTCCGAACGACTCGCCGAATTCCTTCAGAGCCGGCGCGACGCCACGCAAGCCCCTCAACACCTGCGCCATCGTCTCGCGCACCCGCTCGGGCAGGATCGCGGCATGAAGTTCATCCGTAGCAGCGGCATGCGGCATGGCTTCGATGCGGCCAGCCCGATGGTCGATCGTTTCAGCTTTCCGATTTTCGGCAGGCTGCACCGCGCCGGACAAGCCACGTTGGATCAAAGCCGTCGCTTCCTGCAGGCGGCCTGCTTTCGTCAGGCGCGCCGCTTCCGTCATGGCGGTCAAGTCGGGCATCCAGATCGAAGTGTCGGTCATTGGAGGATAAGCTCCACAGCAGCGCCAAGAGGCGCGAAATTCGGGAGAAGGTGAGAGAAACGAAGACACCGATCAGCGCAGGCGATCACCAAGCGCTGCCTTCACGGCCGGGCTTGCCTGCAGGCTGCCCAGCACCTCAATCGAGGCGATCGTTGCCCGTGCGAGTTCTGGCGGGACATCGGATGCGATCACGGCAAGGCCGAGCACTCGGATGTCGAGCATCGTTCCAGCCTCGCGCAAAGCTTCGAGCTCCGATCGCGGATAGTGACGCAGACCAAGTTCGATCTGATTGCGTGCCATGGATTGGCGCGTGAGGTCCGCATGTCGATCGATCTGATTGCGAATCGCTGTGCGGATAAAATCCGATCGGTTGGCATAGACCCCTTCACTGACCAGAAGATCGACATGTCCAAGATCGACGAAGCCGAGATTGATCGTGATCTTCTCGCTCTCGACAGGTCGTGGAGTCGTCCTCGTTCGCTGTATCGCTTCGGCCATCTAATCGAGCCTCAAACCATCCATATGGATGGTATATGGCTGTTTAATGTCGCAATGCAAGATTTTTGTTGCACTGCAGCATAGACGGATTCTCCCCGCCTGTCGCCTATGGCATCGAATGGCCTACGATGCTCGGGCCTCGGCATCACAATGCCGAGAGGCGATTAAGCCTTAGGTTTCCGAGAGATAGCGCTTCCAGATCGCACCGGGCCCGAGCGTGTCGACAAAAGCCGCATGACGTGCGCGCGCATCTGCGTCGAGATGTTCCCGCACCTGACGCAATGGAGCACCGATTTCCGGCGTTTCGCCCTGGATCGTGACGACATGAGTCTCGCGCGTGACGGCAAGACCAAGGCTCGTCTGTTTGCCGCCGAGCAGCTCGATATAGACCTCGGCAAGGATTTGTGCGTCGAGAAGCGCCCCGTGTTTGACGCGCCGGGTCGTGTCGATACTGTATCGATTGCAGAGCGCATCGAGGCTGTTGGCTGCACCCGGATGTTTCCGCCGCGCTAACGCCAGCGTGTCGATGACCGAGTCCAACGCGATCTGTGCAGGCGCCGTCGGCCCAAGCCGGGCGAGTTCCGCATTGAGAAAGCCCACGTCGAAGGCCGCGTTGTGGATGACCAGACGGGCATCGGCGCAGAACTCGACGAAGGCATCGACCACATCGGCAAAGACCGGCTTGTCGGCAAGGAACGCGTCGGAAAGTCCGTGCACCGCGAAGGCGCCTTCCGAGACTGCACGCTGCGGATTGATGAAGACGTGGAAGGTCTTGCCGGTCTGGATGTGATTGAGCAACTCGACACAGCCGATCTCGATCAGCCGGTCGCCGCCGCGTGCATCCGTGCCTGTGGTTTCGGTATCGAGGACGATCTCGCGCAGCATGTTTTTGAATTCAAGCGCCTGGGGATTTGGTGGGACGGTTCTAGTGTGGATCCATTAACCGGCTAGGTTGCTGCCCTCTGTCAACCGAGCGATGATCTGCTCGACCTCGGCCCTTGCGTGCGTGAAACCCGGGCTTGTGTCGATCACGAAATCCGCTCGTCGACGCTTCTCCTCGTCCGGCATCTGCTTGGCGAGGATGGCAGCAAATGTCTCCTTGGTCATGCCAGGACGAGCGAGTACGCGGGCACGTTGCACATCGGGCGGTGCACTGACGACGAGCACGGCATCGCAACGCGTCTCTGCTCCGGTTTCGAACAGAAGCGGAATATCGAGCACGACGAGCGCAGCATCTGCATGTCGGTTCAGGAAGGCACGAGACTCGGCTTGAACCAGCGGGTGCACCACGCTTTCAAGCCGCTTCATGGAATCGGGATCGTCGAGCACCTTGGCGCGCAAGGCTGCTCGGTCGACGCTGCCATCCGGTTTCACGGTTCCAGGAAAGGCTAGGCCAATGGCTTTCGCTGCCGCGCCACCCGGTCCGTAGAGTACATGTACGGCAGCATCTGCATCATGCACCGGTACACCACAGGCCGAAAACATCGCTGCGGTTGCCGATTTGCCCATGCCGATCGACCCGGTGAGCCCAAGGATTCTCGGACCCGAACCAGTAACACGTCGAGATTTCGTCACGTTATGAGGTCCGCGACGATCTTCGCACGCAATTCCGGCGTGACTTCAGGCCGCCTGCCAAACCAGGCTTCGAAACCCGGCACGGCCTGGTGCAGTAGCATGCCGAGGCCATCCACCGCAGCAAGACCTCGCGCTCGCGCCTGCGCCAAAAGCGGTGTTTCGAGCGGCACATAGACGATGTCGGCAACCGCAGCGTCTGCTGGAAGAGGCGACAGATCGATCTCGAGTGGAGCATGCCCCTTCATTCCGAGCGAGGTCGTGTTGATGAGAAGGCCCGTCCTGGCAAGGGCATTGGGCACGGCCTCCCAAGGCAGGGGAACGACACGCGAGGGATCAATCGCAGTCAGCAGCTGCGCACGTGCCGGTGTCCGGTTGGCAATTCTGATTGCATTCACCCCACGCTCGGCCAGTCCGGCAACGATCGCTCGCGCAGCACCGCCTGCACCGAGCACCAAGGCATTGCCGCCGCTGCGAAGCGGCCAATCCTGTCCGAGCGTCTGATCGAGATGCGCGATGAAGCCGAGTGCATCGGTATTGTCACCGTAGAGACGACCATCCGCACCGAGTACCAGCGTATTGACCGCACCAATCGCCTTCGCCCGTGGTGTCACGATATCGGCAAGGCGAAAGGCCGCTTCCTTGTGCGGGATAGTGACGTTGCCACCGGCAAAGCCTTGTTCCTGCAAGCTTTTCAGAAACTCCGCGAAATTTTCCGGCGCGATGTCGATGGGCTCATAAGTCCCGGCGATCTCAAGCATCTTCAGCCAGTGGCCGTGAATCAGCGGCGAGCGCGAATGTGCGATCGGATGGCCGACGACGAAAGCGCGTTTCACGCTACGCACTCGGTTGGCAACGTACAGGCGGTCACTCCGGCTTCTTCGACCTGCAGCGTCGCATGCGCGATGCCGAAACGGTTGCGCAGTTCCGTTGCCGTTTCGCGCAGGAAATTCCTGTCTGAGGCGCCGTTCGTCATGACGAGATGCACGGTCAGCGCCGTCTCCGTCGTGCTCATCGACCAGATATGCAGGTCGTGGAGCGCGACGACGCCAGGTCGACCGGCAAGGCTCGAGCGCACAGCCTCCGGATCGATGCCGTCCGGCACGGCGCTCAGCGCCATGTTGAGGCTCTCTCGCAGCAAGCTCCAGGTCGTCCAGATGATCAGGATCGCGATGACGAGACTGACGACCGGATCGATCCAATCGAAACCTGTCGCGAGGATCAGAAGACCTGCCAGCACCACACCGAGCGAGACGGCCGCGTCAGCCATCATGTGAAGATAGGCACCCCGGATGTTGATGTCGCTCTTGCTCCCAGACGCAAATAGCCAGGCAGTAAAGCCATTGATGAGAATGCCGATTCCGGCCACCACCATCACGGTCACTCCACCGACTTCAGCCGGCGTGAAAATCCGCTGCACGGCCTCCAGAATGATCGCCCCGGTGGCGACAAGCAGGAAGACCGCGTTGAAGAGAGCAGCCAGAATCGAGGAGCCACGCAGACCATAGGTAAAACGCGCACTCGGCTGCCGTTTGACCAGCGCGGCTGCTACCCAGGCAGCCGCGAGTCCAAGCACGTCGGACAGGTTGTGCCCGGCATCGGCAACGAGTGCCATCGAATTGCTGAGGAAGCCATAGACCGCCTCAACGATGACGAAGCCGAGGTTGAGTGCGATCCCGACGGCAAAGGCCCTGCCGAAATCTTTTGGCGCATGGGAATGGGCGCCTCCGCGCTCCTTATGATCGTGATTGTGGTGGTCGTGTGCGTGGTCCTGCATCCCATTTTCTTAAGCGAATTCCGCGTTTCGTGCGCCTTTCTTGTCGTCGCGGAATCACGCGCAACGAGCCCATGGCGTGGGGTATCGTGACAATTGTTCATCCAATTTTTAACCGTGATTTGCAGACACGGAAGCGCTTGCCATTGTAACGTTTGCGGCAGCATTGTGGCACGATCGTTCGGAGTCACGAATCATGCGGTGCGGATCAATCCTGCTGGCGCTGGCTCTGCTGATTTCGCCCGTTCTCGCAGCTCAGCGGCCGGCCGCTTACTTCACCGCAGAGAACGTCTTCAATTCCTCATACGATTTGCCTCAGCGTGTAACTGCCCAGGTGTTGTTGATTGCCGCCGGGCATCAGATCGCGGTCCCCTCCGAGCGGTTCACGCTCAATACCTTCAACGCGACCCGTGATTTTCAACTCGGCAATAATCTTCCGCCCAGCGGCAGCATCGACGGGCGGACTTGGGATCGTCTGCTCGCCAATGCCAGACCCTTGTTCAAAATGTGGGATTTCCGCGAGATCACACATCCGATCCGTGGACGCGCGCTCTGGATGCCGCAGGGCATGGGCCTGAATGCCTACCCGAACAAGTACGGTGTCCGATTCCGCGACCCGGCAGAACGGTTCAACGTCGCCTACAACTACCTGCCAAACACGACGCCCGCGCAGAATTACGAAGCCCTGCTCGACAAGATGCGCAGCAACGGCACCGATATCCATTACGCCGTCATGAAGGACGATTGGTTCGTCATCTCCGCCACGACGCCGTCCGGCGATGACGAGTATGTACGCTATCACGCGGATGGGGACGGCATCCTTGGCTTCGCGGCGTTTTGGAACAACGCCAAAGGTGTCGTTTGGGGAGAGCGCGTTGCTATTCTGATGTCTTCTTCATTAGCCGCGGTGATGCTCAATCGCCCCGCGATCGACCTGTCCGGCTTTGCCGATGCGCCTCCTGTCGTCGCTCAAGCCCCATTCGTTCTGCCGAAAACCCCACCTGTGTGGACCCCGACCTTCTCCGCGCCTGAAAGGCCAAAGCGACAGCCCCCAATTCGCCCAGCGACATACACCGACCTACCGCAACCCAAACCGGCTCAAACGAGACCACGACCGGCGCCGAAAAGTCCCGACACGGCCATGCTCGTGAGCCCCTCGCCGGCCCCTGCGCCCGTGATCGACCTTGCAAAACCCGTCGTTCCGCTGCCGGATGCGCTGACCAATCTCTCAATCAAATCTCATCTTGCCGAGAAGCGCGTCGCGCTTGTCATCGGCAACAGCGAATATCGGCACGCACCTGAGATTCCGAACCCGGCCCATGATGCAGAGGACATCGCCGGAGTTTTGAAAGCGCTCGGGTTCGATGTCGTGGAGGGCCGGAACCTGGACTTCCAGGCGACCCGTACCGCGATCCGCGAGTTTTCCGACAAGTTGGCTGATGCCGATCTCGGCCTGCTTTTCTATGCCGGGCATGGCGTACAGGTCTCCGGCACGAACTACCTGATTCCGATCGACGCGCAGCTCGATTCGGTCGCTGCACTCGAAGTCGATGCAATCAATCTCGACGCCGTCCTGCGGGCCATGGAGACCCAGCCGCGCACCAATATCGTCATTCTCGACGCCTGCCGCGACAATCCCTTCACACGCACGCTCAAACGATCGGCATCATCGTCCCGCTCTTCCGATGTCGGGCAGGGTCTAGCCCCGATCAGGACCGAAGGCGGGACTCTCGTCGCCTTCGCGACCGATCCTGGCAACGTCGCTCTGGACGGGGCGGGCACCCGCAACTCGCCCTTCACCGGTGCCTTGCTGCAGCACATGACGACACCCGAACTGGAAATCGAAACGCTGCTCAAGCGCGTTCGCCGCGATGTGATCGCCGTGACGAAAGGCAGACAGACGCCATGGAGCAATTCCTCGCTCGTCAACGAAGTCTACCTCGCCAGCGTCAAACATTGAGCCGATCGCGTCAGCACCGAAATCCTGTCGGGTTCACAACGCAAGCAATCTCATCGCGCGCAATCGTGAGAGGAGCGGCAAGAGCGGCAGGCCGAGGATCGTCGAATGATCGCCTTCGATCCGCTCAAACAGATGAATGCCGAATCCTTCGAGCTGATAGCCGCCGACGCTCTGGATAATCCGGGCTTCCCCGGCGAGTGCAACATAGGTCGTGATCGCATTTGCATCGAGGACGCGCATGGTCATGCAGGCATCCTCGCAGAACGTCTCCGTCCCACTCTCGCCGGCGATCGCGACCGCCGCATGCAGCACGTGCGTGCGTCCTTGCAGCCGGGCAAGCTGTGCCTGCGCAGCCGCGGCATCGGCTGGTTTGTGAAAGACAGCGCCATCGAGCGCGAGCACCTGGTCGGCCCCCACCACGATGCGACCGGGACGCTGCGTCGCGACTGCTTCAGCCTTCGCTCGTGCAAGCTTCAGGGCAAGTTCGATCGGCGAGAGGATCTCGCCTGCTTCCAACGCACGTTCATCAACCTCCGGCGCCTGTATTTCTACGGACAAACCAGCGCTTATCAGGAGATCACGCCGTGTACTGCTCTTCGAGGCGAGTATGAGCGGATCGTCTCGCAACCAGATACCGGTTGTTTGCACCCTGCTCATCAGGTCGCGATGAATTTGAGTCGATGTTCGCGGTAGAGATCGAGAATCGCGGCAGCGGTTTCCTCGATCGAGCGGCGGGTGACATCGATCGTCGGCCAGCGATACTTCGCGCAAAGCCGTCGCGAGGCAGCAACTTCATCGGCCACGGCATCACGATCGACGTAAGTCGAGTTGTCATCCGCCTTGAGGCTGAGAAGCCGATTCTGCCGGATATGGACGATCCGCTCGGGACTCGCGATCAGTCCGACGACGAGTGGCTTGCGAGCATTCGCCAGAGCCGCCGGAAGTGGCATCGAAGGCACCAGCGGTAGATTGGCCGTCTTCAAGCCACGATTGGCCAGGTAGATCGATGTCGGCGTCTTGGAGGTCCGGCTAACGCCGACCAAAACCACATCGGCCTCGTCGATATTGACCGGCAGATTGCCGTCATCATGCGCCAGCGTGAAATTCATCGCGTCGATGCGTTTGAAATACTCCGCATTGAGCATGTGCTGGGCACCGGGCCGAGCGGTTGAATCCGTGCCGAGATAGGAATGCAGCAAGGCATGGACCGGCTGCAATACGTTCAGCGTCGGCGAACCGGTGGCCCGGCAAGCTTCCTCGAGCCTCGCGATCAGGTCGCGGCCGACCAGCGTGTAGAGCACAAGCCCCGGCGCGGCCTGGATTTCGGAGATAACGCGTTCGAGCTGCGGACCCGATCGCACGAGCGGATAGACATGCTCGATCGCCGAGACGCCCTCATACTGCGCTGCAGCTGCGCGCCCGACATTGATCAGGGTCTCGCCTGTCGAATCCGAGACTAGATGGAGATGGAAGTAGCTGCGGCTCATCGATAAACCCGTCGCATCCGTTCCCCGTCTCAGGCGGCAGATGCAATCTCCGGGCTCCTATCCCCAGGCCAGACCTCATGAGTCGATGGATGGGGATAAGCCGGCTTTCCGGTATGGTCTAGTCGAACTCGGCCGGGAATTCTCGACTCTGCCCTCAACAGACCCTGGTTTCGGGCTTGCTCGATGCAGCCCGATGGGAGAATCCAGGATGACGGGGTGCGACCTCGGCAGAGGCGACACGTAAACCCCTGGCGAGTTAAGCCGATTTAACGAGTCTAGCGGCAATCCGTTAAAGATCGCTTAACGCCCATCCGATGGGGACAGGCTGTGGACGTGGTTGCGACCTCATGATTCATGCCTCCAAGAGAAAAAACAGAATCCTAGAATCTCATTTTCTCTTTTAAGAAGGGCCGTGTGGAGATCGCCATCGTCGCGATCAATCCGGTCCAACCCATCGGTCATTCGAACACGCCAACGACAAACCCTCGCTCCTGTCGGACGAGGACAGGGAGAAACGATGCGTCAGGTAGAGTCGGAGCGCGGAGAGAGAACGGACCGAGCGCTCCTACGGGTCTTGTCGGGTGAGAGCCTTTCACCACCGCCAGCCTGGATAATGCGCCAGGCCGGGCGCTATCTTCCCGAATACCGACAGACACGTGCTCGAGCCGGTTCCTTCCTCGATCTTTGCTACAATCCCGCTCTGGCGACGGAAGTGACGCTACAGCCGATCCGGCGCTTCGGCTTCGACGCAGCCATCCTGTTTTCCGACATCCTGGTCGTACCGCATGCGCTCGGACAGGATGTGAGCTTCGTCGAAGGTGAAGGACCTCGGCTCGATCCCCTTCATGACCGTACGGAATTCGAGCGGCTTCGTCCGGCGGAGGATGAAGCCATTTTCCGTCATCTCGAACCGGTTTTCGAAGCGGTGACACGGATCCGAGCAGCCTTGCCGGGCGAGACGACATTGCTCGGCTTCTGCGGTGCGCCCTGGACAGTCGCGAGCTACATGATCGGTGGACGTGCCACGCCGGACCTCGCACCAGCGCGCAATCTTGCGGCAGAGGATCCTGCCCTGCTCGAGGCAATCATTGATAGGCTGGTGGCGGTGCAGACCGATTATCTCGTCCGCCAGCTCCGAGCTGGAGCTGATGCGGTGCAGATCTTCGAATCCCATGCAGGTGTTTTACCTGACATCGGCGATGATCCGCTCGCACGCTGGTCGCTGAAACCGATTGCGCGAATGATCACGGGACTGCGTAAGCAGGTGCCGGATGCCAAGGTGATCGTCTTCGCACGCGGCTCCGGCTTGGACGGACATACCCGCGTGCTGGGCGAGACGGGGGCCAACGCCGTCGGAGTCGATTGGGCCGTAGACCTTGCCGCGTTACGCGAGCGCCTTGCTCCTGATGCGGTGACTCAGGGCAATCTGCATCCCGAGACGCTCATCGCCGGCGGCAACGCACTCGATGCGGGTGTCGATGCGATTCTCGAGGCGACGCGAGAAACACCGCACATCTTCAATCTGGGGCATGGCATCACGCCGCAGACGCCAGTTGCGCATGTCGAGCGGATGCTCGAGAGGCTACGGCGCAATGCATCCTGAGCTAGAGCAGCGTCCATGATTCCCGAATCATGGACACTGCTCTAACCCTTTGATGTGTCGCATTTTCTTCACATGAACCGGTTTCCACTTCAGGCGAAAATGCTCTAGGCGATGTCCGACTACTACCTCTGGATCAAGGCGGGCCATGTCATCGCATTGATCGCCTGGATGGCGGGAATGCTCTATCTGCCGCGCCTGTTCGTCTACCACGCGAGCCTGCCGGCCGGCGCAGTGATGCAGTCCGAGACGTTCAAGATCATGGAGCGGCGGCTGCTCAAGGCGATCATACTGCCGGCGATGATCGCAACCTGGATCTTCGGGCTGACACTGGCGATTCAAAGCGGAGCCTATGCCGCGCCATGGTTTCAGGCGAAGTTTGCCCTGGTGCTTGCTCTATCGGGACTCCATGGCTGGTTCTCGCGCATGGTGAAGGACTTCGCAGCGGATCGGAATATCCGGCGGCCTGGCTTCTACCGGATGATCAATGAGGTTCCGACGCTGCTGATGATCGTCATCGTCATCCTCGTCGTCGTAAAGCCCGGCGGATGAAACCTGCCATCGTCCTTCAGAAGACGGAGTTCCTCATGCGGTTTGCCAGAGCCTTGCCGATCAAAACCTTGTCGATCGTAGCGATGCTGATTGGCTTCGGCGGGACAGCACAGGCCGCAAGCTTCCCTTGTGCGAAGGCCGAGGCCCCGGACGAGAAAGCAATCTGCGCGACGCTGAGCCTCAACGATCTCGACGTCGAAATGGCCACGCGTTTCGAGATCCTGAAGGACCTGCTTGCAATGGGCAATCGCAGCCAGTTGCAGGACGAGCAGGAAGCGTGGCTGAAGGAGCGCCAGAGCTGTGCCGGCGATGTCGCCTGCCTGAAGCAGGCTTACGAGACGCGCCTGAAAGTCTTGCGCGGTGTCCTGGCCGAATTCGCCAAGCAGGGGCCGCTATAGGCGCGCCGATAGCGGGCGGGAGTACCCGCGAGCGACCTCAATCCTCCTGATCGGTTCGCCGCGAAAGATGAGGGTAGCTCAGAGCCCTGCGGGCCGGCCAGCAGCGACTACGAGCATGCTGCCGTCGCCGAGCGTACGTTGAACGGCACGGCGGATATCGGCTTGTGTCACGGCAGCGACGAGATCGTTGCGGCGACTGATGTAATCCATGCCGAGACCCTCGAAGGCGATCTGGACGAGCTGGTTGGCGATCTTTGTCGAGGTGTCGAAGCCGAGGGCGTAGGAACCGGTGAGGTAGTCCTTCGCCTTCTGCAATTCCTCGTCGCTCGGGCCATCGGCAGCGAGCTTCCCGATCACATCACCGATCACGTCGAGCGCTTCGCCGACGCGCTCGTTCTTGGTCGCGGTGTAACCCCAAGTCATGGCGACCGCTCGGTGGCTGGTGAGCGAGGTGCCGACCGAATAGGCAAGGCCACGCTTCTCGCGCACTTCCTGGAACAGGCGCGAGGTAAAGGCACCGCCGCCCAGAATGTGATTGAGCACATAGGCTGGGATGAAGTCCGGATCGCGCCAGGCAATGCCGGGCAGGCCGAAACGGATCACGGATTGCGGCACGTCGAGATCGACGACGATGCGGCGGCCGAGATCATGGATCCATGTCATGGGTACGGAGTTGAGCATGCCGGCTTCCGGCAAGCCGCCGAAAGCACGATCCACCATCTGTGCGACCGAATCGGCTTCCACGGCGCCGACGACGGCGATCTTCAGGCTGCCGCGACCGATGAGGAGACGATGCATGACGACGAGATCATCGCGCGTAATCGCAGCCACGCTCTCGACCGTACCCGACGAAGGTCTGCTGTAGGGATGGCCGGGAAAGGCCTCGCGGAAATAGCGGCGCGAGGCCATCACGCCGGGCTCGTTCTGCTGGTAACGCAGGCTCGCGATCATCTGCGCGCGCACCCGTTCGATATCGGCTGTATCGAAACGGGGCTTGGCCAAAGCCAGCGCCAGGAGATCGATCGCCTCGTCAGCGTGCTTGACGAGGGTCTTGAGCGAACCGCCGACGGAATCGGGGCCGGCATGGAAATGCATCTCGATGGCGCGTGCGGCGAGCGCTTCCTGGAACGCGTCGGAGACGAGATCACCTGCGCCCTCGTCGAGCAGGCGGGCCATCATCTGCGCGGTCCCGCTCTTGCCGTCTGGGTCTTGTGCGGCGCCGCCTTCGAAGGTGAAGGCGATCGCGATCATCGGCACGACCGGCGAGGCGACCTGCCAGGCCTCGATCCCTGCCGCCGCGGCAACCGGGCTCGCCTGCATCGGCGCGGTCGTGGCGCGGTTGCCAGTCTCGGCGAGGTTCATCGGATATGTCCTTGTCGCGTCTTACATACGAACCGGCATCCAGCGGCAGGCCGGGTTCTCTTTTAGGCACGATGCGGAAAGGCGGGATCGCACTTTCCGAAAACATCATGCGAGGAGAAGAGCTTAGAGCATGTTTCCGATTCGGCGAAACGGCGGCACGCTCCAAGGATCGTCAGAGCGCTGCTACGATCGGCGCATCGAATTCACGCGCCTTCGTCAGATAGCCGGTCACGGAACGGGCCGGGGTGAGATAGCGCTCGGCAACCGCGGCGAGACGCGGCTTGGTGACGGCTTCGATCTCGGACGGCCAGCCACGAACTTCCTCGACGGTCTCACCGATGGCGAGGGCCGCGCCGTAGATGCGTGCGAGCGAAGATTGGCTGTCCGAGGAATAGACCGTCTCGGCGACGAGGCGTGTCTTGGCACGCGCGATCGCTTCTGGCTCCAGCGCCTCGCCGGCATTGCGCAGGGCACGGTCGAGATGCTCTTCGAGGCTCTCGAGGCTGATGCCTTCGGCCGGCACGGCGTAGACGGCAAAGCGTGTCTCGTCGATCGCCGAGCCCATATACCAGGCGCCGGCGTTCACGGCGACGCCGAGCTCCAGCACGAGCTTGCGGTAGAGATAGGAGGTGGCGCCCCCGCCCAGGACCTCGGCGAAGAGTTCGAGCGCATGGCACTCGCCGTCACGTGCGGTGATGCAGGAGGGCGTCAGGTAGAGCCGCTGCAAGGTCGGCTGTTCTACCTTCGGATCGGCGACCGCGATGCGGCGCAAAGCCTTCGGTTCCGGCTCACGGGCACGTAGCCGGATTGGACGGGCGCCCTGCGGCGCGACCTTGCCATAGGTGCCGTCCGCGAGCCGGCGGACTTCGTCCGGCGTGACATCGCCGGCGACGACGAGGATCGCATTCTCCGGCGTGTAGAAGCGCTTGTAATAATCGATGGCGTGATGGCGGTTGAGCTCTTCGATCTCGTGCATCCAGCCGATGATCGGAATGCCATACGGGTGATGGACGAAGAGCGAGGCGGCCATGGCTTCGGAGAGCTGCGCGTTCGGGTCGGTCTCGACACGCATGCGGCGCTCCTCGAGCACCACGTCGCGCTCGGGCGCAACGACATCGTCGGAAAGCACGAGCCCGCTCATGCGATCGGCCTCGAATTCCATCATCGTGCCGAGGTGATCGCGGGCGACGCGCTGGAAATAGGCGGTGTAATCGTAGCTGGTGAAGGCGTTCTCCTGCCCACCCAATGAGGACACCGCCTTCGAGAAACTGCCGGCCGGGTGCTTCTCGGTGCCCTTGAACATCAGATGCTCGAGGAAATGGGCGATACCGGATTGGCCGAGCGGATCATCGGCCGAGCCGTTGCGGTACCAGATCATATGCGTCGCGACTGGCGCCCGATGATCGGGCACCACGACGACGTCGAGCCCGTTATCGAGGACGAAGGCGGATACATCGGGACCGCCGGCTTCCGAGCGGCCGAACGGCGCGGCCTCGACCCGTCCTGCCTGCGCGCTCGCGCGAAGCGGCCCGACGGGGGCGATGGCCTTCCGGTAGAGAAACATCCTCAAAGGTCCTTCGTGCGACCGGTTTCGTCATCCAAAAGCCGTCCTGAACCCGGCAAAGCGCGGATCGACACGCGCCACGTGGCTCAATCACGTGGTCGGACGGTGGGTGTGGTCTCGTCCCATTGCAAGAAATACGCTTTGCAAGGAATACGCTGACTTCGTGGGAAGCAGTTTCGCGGGTATCGCTCGCGAGTGCAAATCACTCAAGCGCAACAAGAGCAGATTGCAAGCGGCGAGAGTATGCTACCCCTGCTCAACGCGCGCTTTGCGAACGCAGATAAGCGCGTGGATCGGCTTCCTCGTTTCCACTGATCGAATTGCCGACGGGGCCGCCCTTCGGCTTGGCGACCTTCATCGGCGCCTTGCGATAACCGGTCGGCGGATCGGTCAGGCCCGCGCGTTCAGGTTCAATCTCGGAAGGCTCGGCATCGGCCTTCGTTCCGGACAGAAGTTCGAACGGATTGAGCCAGGTCGAATCGCGCGTATCGCCACGGTTGGGAGAGCCGGCCGGACCAGTGAGAGCGCTGGCACCAGCCTTGCGGCCGGCATCCATCTCGTAGACCGACAACGTCTCGTTATTGTCGTTCATGCGCCCTTGCGCACCACGCACGATCGGTTTCCTGGCCTCAGTCGCTGCGCGCTCACGCCGGCTGATTTCCGGATCCTTGGGCCATTGCGGATCGGGCGCCTGGCGCGCCTGAGGAAGCGGCAAGCCGGCTGTGAGATCGCCGTTTCCGCCAAGCTTCGGCGGCATGGCGAGCGGTGCCCGCTCGCGATAGGTAATCGAAGGACGATCCGGCTCGATCAGGCCGATGCCGCTCAAGGCACCCCGCATGAACTCGCCTTCTTCAGCCTGGACTGGCGATGGGCCGAGGGCACCAAGAACCGCGATTCCGAGAACGAGACCGAAGCCTCGTGCGGTCATAGCTTGCACGGTCATGCTGCCCCTCGGTGCCTGTCGGCTCCAGACCCGCTTCGGTTATCCGCGAGAATCACGCGCGATGTTCACCTGAGCCGACACGTCTGGCCTGAGCCCGATTTCGGGCGAAGGTAAGGCGTCTGGATGCGGCGCAAACCGAAGTGTTCGTCAGAGCGAGGGACGAGACGGATCGGGCACCTCATCGTGTCGCTGTGGCCTCAGGCTGTCGATGATGAGTCCGACGACGCCCGCCACGATCGCGGCATCGGCGATGTTGAACACGTACCAGGACCATTCGCCGGCATGCAGATGGACGAAATCGAACACGGCGCCATAGGCGGCCCTGTCGATCGCGTTACCGACCGCACCGCCGATGATGAGGCCAAGGCTTGCGGCCAGAAGTCGCGAGCCGGCACGCCACATCCAGAATCCCAGTGCGACAGCTGCCGCGAGAGCAAGCGCGACGAGCAGCCAACGGCCGACACCACCATCCTGCTGGAACAGGCCGTAGGAAACGCCGCGATTCCAGACGACGACAAAATCGGCAAACGTCGTGAGCGGCCAAGGCTGGGTCAGCACCAGGTCAGTGCCGAAATAGAGCCAGAGTTTCGAGACCTGATCGAGAATCAAGGTCACGAGAGCGACGAGAAGACCAATGCGCAATGGAGTCATGGTCACATAGCACCCGGATGCGCGGCATCCCATTCCCTGAGCGCCTTGGCATCGCGCGAGGTCACGTCGGGATACTCCCCATCCATTCCGACATCGGGCGACACGCGCCAGGAGCGTGCGCATTTACGCCCGGGAGCGAGGTTTGAGCGCACCGCGACACCCTTGATTTCGTCCAGGCGGAAAACATCCGGCGGCGCATCGCCTGCCACGATCTCGATCGCGGAGGTGATACAGATTTCCGCCAGATCGATGCCGTCGAGTGCCGAGAGCAGATCAGCGTCGGCAACGAAGACGGTCGGTGCCGCTTCGAGACTCGCACCGATACGCTTTGCCGCTCGTTCGATCTCGAGCGCACCCGTCACCACGCGGCGTACCCGGCGGATTTTCTGCCAGCGCGCAGCCAATGCCTCGTCGCGCCACTCTGCCGGCGTTTCCGGCAGTGCCTGCAGATGCACTGAGCCGTCTTCTGACGGATAGCGATCGAGCCAGGCTTCCTCGGCCGTGAAGGCAAGAATCGGCGCGATCCAGATCACGACACGCCGAAAGGCCTCGTCGATCACCTGGAGAGAAGCCCGGCGTGTCACGGAGGAGATCGGATCGCAATAGAGCGCGTCCTTACGCACGTCGAAATAGAAGGCCGAGAGATCACCGGTCAGGAAACCGTTGAGCAGGGCAACGACACGGGCCGTATCGTAAGTCTCGTAGGCATGCCGGATCTCGCCATCGAGCTCGGCAAGCCGATGCAGGATGAACCGCTCGAGCTCGGGCATTTGCGCGAAGGCGATTGCGATAGGTCTCGGCCGTCGTCTTCATGATCTCGGGGCCGATGCGCAGGTCGTCCGAATAATCGGAGGCCGCCACCCAGAGCCGCAGGATGTCCGCGCCGGATTCCTTGATGATGCTCTGCGGCGCGACGACGTTGCCTTTCGACTTCGACATCTTCTCGCCCTTGCCGTCGAGAACGAAGCCGTGAGTCAGAACCACGTCGTAGGGCGCGTAGCCGCGCGTGCCGCAGGATTCGAGCAGCGAGGATTGGAACCAGCCGCGATGCTGGTCCGAACCTTCGAGATACATCACACGGTCGCGACCGCCTTCACGGATACGCTGCACGCCGGAGAGACCGGGGAAAGCCTGCGCGTCGTCGAGAACGAAAGCATGGGTCGAACCGGAATCGAACCAGACATCGAGGACGTCAGTGACTTTTTCATAGTCGGCCGGATCGTGCTCAGGGGCAAGGAAGCGGCTGCCATTCGCATCCGAGAACCAGGCGTCGGCGCCTTCCTGCGCGAAGGCATCACGAATACGCGCGTTGACGGCTTCGTCCCGCAAGACCTCACCGGTCTGGCGATGCACGAAGACCGAGATCGGCACGCCCCAGGCGCGCTGGCGCGAGACCACCCAATCAGGCCGGCCCTCGACCATGCCGCCGATGCGGTTCCGCCCCTGCCGCGGTACCCATTGCGTGTCCTCGATCGCCTGCAGGGCGACCTCGCGCAGAGAGCGGTTTCCGAGCGTCTGAACCGGCCAATCCATCGCGATGAACCATTGCGGTGTGTTGCGAAAGATCACCGGCTTCTTCGAGCGCCAGGAATGCGGATACTGGTGCTTGAGTGTCCCGCGCGCAATCAGCGCGCCGGCCTCCGTCAAGGCCGCGATCACCGCCTTGTTGGCATCGCCCTTCTCGCCCTTGTGGGTGAGGACGCGCTTGCCCGAAAAACCTGGAGCCTCGTCGGTAAAGACACCATCGGCATCGACCGTATAGGGAATGCGTGTCTCGATTCCGCGTTGGCCAAGAGCACGGCCATTGGCCATCCAGATCTCGAAATCCTCTCGTCCATGGCCCGGCGCCGTATGCACGAAACCCGTGCCAGCCTCGTCGGTGACATGGTCGCCATCGAGCAGCGGGACATCGAAATCATAGCCCGGCACCTGGCCGGCAAGGGGATGGGAGAGTGTCAGACCGGCAAGGTCACTTGCCGAGACATCCGCGATCCGTTCGAAAGCTTCCACCCGGGCAGCCTTGAACACGCTTTCGGCCAGCGCATCGGCCAGCAGGTAGGTCTCGCCAGTCCTGGCCCAGTTTTCCACCGGCGCGTCTGTGACGCGGTAAAGCCCGTAGGCGATTTTTCGGGAATAGGCGACCGCGCGATTGCCGGGCAGCGTCCAAGGTGTGGTCGTCCAGATCACCACGCGAGCGTGCTGGAATGCATCCGGGACCTGTCCTTTGGTCCTGAAGGCGACGAAGACCGTGTCGCTGGTGTGCTCCTCGTATTCGACCTCGGCTTCGGCGAGTGCGGTTTTTTCCACGACCGACCACATCACCGGTTTCGATCCACGATAGAGCTGGCCGGTCACAGCGAATTTCATCAGTTCGGAAGCGATCGCAGCCTCCGCGGGAAAGGCCATGGTCGAATAGGGGTGGTCCCAGTCGCCGGTGACGCCGAGACGCTTGAATTCTTCCCGTTGCTTGTCGAGCCAATCCGCCGCGAAAGCCCGGCATTCCTGGCGGAATTCCAGCACCGGCACCGCATCCTTGTTGCGGCCCTTGGCACGGTAGCGCTCCTCGATCTGCCATTCGATCGGCAGGCCGTGGCAATCCCAGCCGGGAACGTAATTGGCATCGTGCCCGAGCGCGCCTTGCGAGCGCACGATCACGTCCTTCAGGATCTTGTTGAGCGCGTGCCCGATATGGATGTTGCCGTTGGCATAGGGCGGCCCGTCATGCAGCACGAATTTCGGGCGGCCCTTCGCCGCCTCACGGATATGGCCGTAGAGATCGATCCTCGCCCAGCGTTCCAACAGAAGTGGCTCGCGCGTCGGAAGACCGGCCCGCATCGGGAACTCGGTCTTGGGCAGGAACAAGGTCTTGGAATAGTCGCGGGAGGCCGGGGGCGAAGCGTCGGATGGCGCTTGCGCATGCGGGGAAGCGGTCTCGGTCATGGGATGCGCGTCGGTTCGGATCAGTCGGCGGAGGGCGGAGCCATGTCGGCTAACGTAAGTCCCGGCCTCTCGAGCCCGGCGCGCAAGAATCGCGCGGCGTTCAGGCTGAGGCCGGGCCGGTAATTCGCGCAGCGACAAATGCGGCGCCAGGAGCTGAGCGAAAATCGCGCATCGGGCGCTTCTAGAACATGGCACGAAAAAGGGGAATTCAAAAAACCCGGCGCAGCCACTCGCCATCGGCTTGAGAGCGGACTTGGTTCCATGCCGCAGGGTGTCGAAGCGTTTCGGCTGGCTCGAAAAGCAGCGTCAGCTTTCGAAGTCACTTCCTTTCTGGCGCTGCCCGCAGGATGCCAAGCGAACCGCGTCTGTCACGACATCCTCTTAGCCATGAAGGCATTTTGTGACACCTCGGTAATCCAAAGAGACTCCCATCTTGGAGCCAAAGACGGAGAACATGCGTTCGAGACACGCTGCTGTTGCAGGATAACCCGCAACATCAAGGTCTCAACGGAGCCAATATCATGAAACATCTCGCCATTGCCGTCACCTTCGCACTGACCAGCTTAGCCCTGACCAGCCTGGCCGATGCGCAAGGCATCGTGCGTGGTGCAAGACGCGGTGCGGCGGAAGGCGACCGGGTCGGAGGTCCGATCGGTTCCGTCATGGGCGGAGTCGTCGGAGGTGCGGTCGGCGGCGCTGCCGGTGCTCTGGGCATGGATCCGGGACCGCGCGGATATCGCACCGGGCTTCCCTCACGCAGAGGTCACTACCGCCATCATCATCGCCGTCATCGCTGATTGGTTGCTTCTCGCGCGCCGATCGGTCGCTCGCGTCGGCGCGTGAGGAGAAATTCGGCTCGGCAGTCTTCCGGTGCGGCACCATGCCACCATTTTTGGGCATGGTCGTTGATCGTTGGGACTGCCTTCGCGGAAATCCTACCGATTGCGTGAAGGCAAGCACCGGAAGTCCGACAATCCGGGCCACGCCGAATCCGAAGGTCATGCCGTCATGAAACCCGTCCTCGCCGCCACCCTTCTCATGGTGTCCGTGCTTGGATGTGCGGGCTCAGCCCATGCCCAAGGTGTCGCCATCGGCGCAAAACGTGGCGCGGCGGAAGGCGATCGTGTCGGCGGCCCGATCGGCGCTGCCTTGGGCAGATTGATCGGCGGCATCGTCGGGGGGTCCGCCGCGGCACTCGGCCGTGATCTCAGCCCAGCCGATTACCGCAGCCGGCTGCCATCGCGGCCGGGCTACCAGCCGGTCCGCATGAGCCTTTTCCATTCTCGCTAAGCGGATGCAGACGAGAATCAAGCGGACGGCATAGCCGCGCTCCGCAGCATCCGGCGCCGTCGTGCGGCATCCTGTGCGAGGAGACCGAGCCCCGAGGCGACGATGATCGCCGCGCCGAGCAACGTCCAAACGCTCGGCACGTCATCGAAGATCAGCCAGCCGAGCAGCACCGACCAGAGAAGCTGCGTATAGATCAACGGAGCCAGCACGTTAGCCGGTGCGCGGGCATGGGCGAGCACCAGCAGCCAATGGCCGAGGGTGCCGAACAGACCGACGCCGAACAACAGGACCCAGACCAGTGCCGAATCCGGCGTGGTCCAGATCCAGGGCACGAGCGGACACATCAGCGCCAATCCGGCAAGGCCTGAATAGAACATCGTCGTGGCGCTGCTGTCGGTGGCGGCCAGTTTGCGCGTCGTGATGATGTAGAGCGCATAGCAGAGCATGTTGCCGAGGCTGAGCAGCATGGCTGGCTGCATCGTGTCCGAGCCTGGCCGCACGATCACCAGGACGCCGAGAAATCCGATCCCGATGGCGACGAGGCGTCCGCGCGAGGACCATTCGCCGAGCAACGGGCCCGCCAACAACGCGACTGCGAGAGGGGCTGCGAACTGGATCGCAAGTGTTTCCGCGAGTTGAAGTTTTCGCAATGCCAGGAAGTTGAAGGCTGTGGAGCCGAACAGCAACAACGAGCGAAAGATCTGCAGCGGCAATTTCCGGGTTCGCGCCAGGCCCGGCCGGGTCACTGGATTGAGCACCAGCGAGACCAGTGCGACGCTCACCGCATAACGCATGAAGGTCGTGACCAGCGGGTCGATGCCGGCTTGGGCCAGGCGCTTGGCCGAGGCGTCGAGACTCGCGAAGAACATGACGGTGACGCACATCAGAGCGATGCCGGTGAGCCGCTCCCGCCATGCATCGCTCCCACGCAGCAGCGCGGGGCGAGCGGTACCGTTCACCTGGTTCACGCGAGCCTATTCCCTTCTCGGCGAGCGGGCTCCGTAGACCACGCTGAAGGCCGGCAGGTCCATGAGGGTGGATTTCGAGGCGAAAGCCTTTGGCGAGCGGGCTCCGCCAAGACGCGCGGAAAACCATAAAGAACCGAAAATTGTATAATCAGGCCCGATATTTGCTTAGCCGACTTGCGCGCGATTCATCACGGCGCATTGCACAATATTCCAGCATTCCTGAGATCACGCATTTTCAAAAACGGAGATTGCCGATGCTCGGCCGAGCCGTCCTGGTATCCGTCCTATCGATTGGCGGCCTCCAGTTAGGACCTCATGCCGTTTCGGCTCAGGCACCCGAAGAATGGTGCAGGTGACGCAGGAAGCATGCGGAAGCCGCCCGCAGGCGCAGTGTCTGACGGAGCTCAGGAAGGTCTGTCACGAGCATCCGACCTTCCGCTGCTATTACAGCCGCAAGGATCGCATGGATGCGATCCGGCAGGTCGAATTTCCGGCGGAAGAGGCGCACGACGACGAGTGGTGAAACCACCCGGCATCGGAACGAGGAAATTCGGCCGCTCGTGATGCGCTACGAAGGGCGGGCTGCGTCGTCGGCCGTCGGCGCGAGCAAGGGTTCGTCGTCCTCGATCTCGCTATCCGCCTCGTGATCGGCCGGATGCTCGTCGAGACCCGCTGCCTCGGCGAGACTGCGCGCGGATTTGCGCAGGAGCTTGCGGAGCCGCCGCTTTTCCTTGCCGTCGAGCCGGTCGAGCAATTCGGTCTCGACCTCATCCCAGATCCGCTCGATCGCGGCGGCCTTGGCAAGGCCGGCCTCGGTGAGGCGCACGCGCACGATGCGCCCGTCACCGGTCTCCGTGCGGCGCTCGACGATACCGAGCGCGGAAAGCCGCGAAATCGTCTTCGAGGCTGTCGGCGGTCTCACACGCAAGGTGGAGGCGAGATCGCCCATCGTCATCGAACCGGCGACGGCGAGGGCCTGCACGACCTGCTCCTGACCCGCGAACAAACCGAGCGCTGCGAGCCGATCACCGATGCGGGCGCGATGCAGACGGGCCGCCTGGACGAGCGCCCAGCCGACGCTCCTCGATGCCGGGGGCCGAATCGGCTTGGAACCCTTGCCGGCCTTGCCCGAAGCGTTCTGGCTCGAATCGAGCGCGGGCACGTCCGAACGCGGGTCGGCTCCTCCTGAGCCGACGGATGCGTCCTCTTTGCCCGACATGACCGATGCTCCCCGCGGATGCCGCCGACATGCCAGGCTTTCCATGACGATCCGATGACTGGCACTACTCGATTGAGGCGTAACGCAATCACGAAGCGCGCGCGACGCCTCAACGCCACTGAATTCCGCGTAAGGACATCATCTGCCGGATCCGTATCAACAGGTTCGGCCTGTCCTTCAGGCTCAGCATTCGGGCATCAGCCTCTTGAGGTGATCGAGGATGTCCTCACCGGCACAGGGCCGGGCGATGAACTGAGCACCCTGCGGCATCCGATCGGGATCGGGCGCGACGCGGCCGGATACGATCAGGATCGGGAGTTCCGGTCGCACCTGCGACACGGAACTGGCGAGTTCGAACCCGTCGACCCGGCCCGAAAGCTGCACATCGGTCACGAGCCCGCAGATATCGGGGCGGGCTTGAAGAATATTGAGCGCCCGTTCGGCCGAGGCGCATTGCACAGTGTCGTAACCGCCATCTTCCAGGACGTCGCCGAGATCCATGATCGTCAGCGCTTCGTCTTCGACCAGGAGGATGACGGGGCGATCAGGCGCGGAATCCGTCGGCTCGCTCGCCAAGATGTCGCTCGCCAAGATGCACTCCTTCGCTGGTTTCGAGACCGTCGGGCGTCTTTCTATGCTTGCGCCGTTCAGGCTGCTTTGGTGCCCAATGAGCCAACCGCGAACGGCGCCGAGGGTTGCAGCGCAGCTTCTGCCGTTGCGCTGCAATCAGCGCGCTGTTGCCGGCGCAAGCACGCTGAGGAGGGCCTCGATCAACCGGTCGAGCTCGACCGGCGAAATCGTCAAAGCCGGCGTCAGATAGACGATATCGCCGAAGGGCCGCACCCAGACCCCGTGTTCCACGAAGCGGCGCTTGAGAATTGTGAGATCGGGCGCTTTGGCGAACTGGACCACGCCGATTGCGCCAAGAACACGGATATCGGCAATGCCGGACCGGTCCCTCAGCGGTTCCAGGCCTTGCTCAAGACGAATCCGGATCGCTTCGGCTTGAGCAAGCCGTGGTTCGGTCTCGAACAGATCGAGGCTGGCATTGGCAGCCGCGCAGGCAAGCGGATTGGCCATGAAGGTCGGCCCATGCATCAGCGCAGCGCCCGGATCGTCAGACCAGAAGGCCGAAAAGACCTCGTCGGTCGCGATCGTGGCGGCAAGGGCCATCGTCCCGCCGGTCAATGCCTTCGACAGGCAGACGATATCGGGCGTGACCCCTGCCTGCTCGCAGGCGAACATCGTCCCGGTGCGCCCGAACCCGGTGAAAATCTCATCGGCAATCAGCGGCAGACCATGACGCCGGGCGAGGCGGGCAATCGTCGCCAGCGTTTCGGGTGGATGCATGCGCATGCCGCCTGCGCCCTGGACAAGCGGCTCGACGATGATGGCCGCCAGTTCCGGTCCATGCCGTGCCATGGTGGCATCGAGCGCGGCTGTGGTCTCGGCATCGATCGGCAGATCGCAGAAGACTTGGCTAGGCAGGTAGGCTCCGAAGCGACGATGCATACCGTCCTCGGGATCGCAGACCGCCATCGCACCAAGCGTGTCGCCATGATAGCCGCCGCGGAAGGCGAGCAGGCGGGTACGGCCCTCGACGCCGCGATTGCGCCAGAACTGGATGGCCATCTTCAGCGCGACCTCGACCGCGACCGAGCCGGAATCGCTGAAAAAAACGCGCGAAAGGTCGCCGGGCAGCAAGGCCACTAGACGTGCAGCGAGCCGCTCGGCCGGCGCATGCGTCAGGCCGCCGAACATCACATGCGGCATCCGTTCGAGCTGATCGGCGACCGTCTGGCGGATGTGAGGATGATTGTAGCCGTGAACCGCCGTCCACCAGGAGGCGATGCCGTCGATCAACTCGCGTCCATCGGCGAGAATGATCCGGCTGCCTTGGGTACGCACGGCCTCCAGGGGAGCCGGCGCATGTTTCATCTGGGTATAGGGTCGCCAGAGATGATCGCGCGCACTCATCCGCCGGGATTGCGAGCCCGGGGAGGCAGGGTCAAGTCGGCGGGATCGAGCCGGGTCGAATCAGCGCCGGGGCTCGAAGGGACGGCCGCGCCGCTCGATCACCACTGTCGGTCTCGTCCGGCGCTCGACGACGACCGTGCGCGGGGTGCGGCTTGGGCTCGCCTGGCTCAGGATTCGTTCCGGCGAGCGCTCGCGAGGCTGCTCCTGGCGTGCCTTCGCTGCGGCAAGCACGTGCGGCCTGACCTCGTCGGCGGGAAGGCCGATCAAGCCGGCGGCGATCTCGACCTGCTGGTCGACATCGTCGGCCAGATCCTGCGCGGCGGACACGGCCTCGTGCACATCCGGGGGCTCGCGGCGCACCCGAATCGGAGGCAGATCCTGGAAGCTCTTCGGAGTCTTCTTCACGGCTCGGCTCACATGAGTCATGCGTCCGTCAATAGACGATTCTCGATGCTTTGTGCAGTGCACAAGCAAAGAATGTGATACCTGCCCGACGCAGATCGGCAGATACCGGCAGAAGGCCAAGGCAGGATGCGTGCCCCCTTGCGGACAGGCGGGCGCATTCGTTGTGCAGATGACGCCTGCTCGGCAGCAAAATGCGTCAGAATGACACTCCGATCGACTTTTCCGCTATGTCCGCCTGATTGGCGCGACATTTTGAGAATCACGTCACCCGCTCCTCGCGATGGACATCCATGCTCGGCGAATCGCATGACCCGCGTTTGACGCCTGCCCGATCCGACCTCGCCGATATCCGGCTGCAAGATTCGGTAAGCGCCGAACGTTACGTCGTGGGTGAAACCCGCCGCGTGAACGTGCCTGTAGCCCCTCTGCGCCGCAGGCCGAGCTTCGATGCCGGTCTCGAGACCGAAGCGGTGATGGGAGAACCCGTGACGGTCTACGAGATCCGTGACGGCTTCGCCTTCGCCCAACTCCAGAACGACCTCTATGTCGGCTATCTGCCTGAAGCGGCGCTCGGTCCTGCCGATCCGGTTGCAACCCACCGGATCACCTCATTGCGGACTTTTCTATATCCCGCAGCGAACATGAAACGGGAAAATCGCGGGCATCTCAGCCTTGGCGCCACTGTGTCGGCGGAAGGCCGTGAGGGCGATTTCCTGCGGCTTGCAGGCGGACATTACGTCTTTGCCGACCATTGCGCCGCTCTAGAGAGCCAAGTGCCGGATTATGCTGCGACGGCCGAGCGGCTCGTGGGGACACCCTATCTCTGGGGAGGGCGCACGAGCCTTGGCATCGACTGCTCGGGCCTCGTGCAGCTCAGCTTGATCATGGCTGGCATCCCCTGCCCGCGCGATACCGACATGCAGGAGCGGGCGCTCGGAACCCCCCTTCCGCTCAATCTCAATGACCTGCGGCGCGGCGATTTCGTGTTCTGGAGGGGCCATGTCGGCCTGATGCTCGACGAGACCCGGCTGATCCACGCCAATGGACATCACATGGCGGTCGCGATCGAGCCTTTGCGCGAGGCAGTGACCCGCATCGCCGAGAAGAGCTTTGGGGCGGTGACGTCGCTGCGGCGGCTCGAATCACTCAGTGCAGCCGCCAGCGAGTAACCATCAGCTTTCCGGCAGCTTGCCGTCGAACAGATAGACCACCGGCTCGAAGGCCTTCGCTTCGTCCTCGACGATGGCCGAAATGCGCTTCCAAAATCCGCCGGCAAGGCCGGCTCCGATGAGAGGCAAGGCGATGGAGGAGAAGCGTTCCTCGCGAGCCCGCTCGTCGATGCTGCGAAAGGCCTGCCGCACGGCGTTGTAATCGACATAAACGCGGCCGGGTTCATGCCCGTAATCGTGCTGGGTCACGGCATTGCAGATCAGCCGACCATCCTTGCCGCGCGCCCAGGTCGTCGAGCCGAGGGGCAGGCCCGCCGCACGGTCGGCAAGCGCTTCGAAAGCATCGCGATGGACGCGATAGGCTTGCGGGTAGCGTGTCTTGATCTGTTTCGCGATGCCGGCGCCCATCATGCCGAAGGCGTTGCAGCCATGCACGATGACACGCTCCGGTCCGCCGAAAATGTCGCCAGTCACATAGCGGACCGGCATTTCCTCACGCTTTCAGCCGCTGCTTGATGCGCATCACGAGCGCATCGCGCACGTCGCGATAGCCATCGAGCCGCTGTTCGCGCGTGCCTTCCTGGTTCGCGGTCGGATCGGGCGTCGGCCAATATTCGACATCGGCCGCGACAGTGCGCGTCAATTCCAGGGCGCGGTGATGGGCCTCCGGAGCGAGGGTGATGATCAGGTCGAAATTCAACCCCTCCCACTCCTCCAGATCCTCGACGGTGCGGGGCCGATGCTTCTTGGCATCGATGCCGAGTTCGTCGAGGGCGGCGATCATGAATGGGTCAGCCGGTTCGCCGGTTCGCACGCCGGCCGATTGCACATAGGTCGACTTGCCGAAATAGGCGCGTCCGATCGCCTCGGCCGCCATCGAGCGTACCGCGTTGAATTTGCACATGAACAGAACGGATTGAACCCGCTTCTTCTTCGGGGGAGGTGCGGGAGCCTCGTCCACCATACCGGTTCTTCGACTCTCAAACGAACCGGACCGACATCATCCACCTCACCCTTTCCAGTGCAAGGCGAAGACCAGGGTGAACAGGCGCCGTGCCGTACCGTGGTCGAGATCGACCTTGCCGTCGAGGCGCTGCTTCAAGAGGTCGGAGGCTTCGTTGTGGAGGCCGCGCCGTCCCATGTCGATCGCCTCGATCTGGGTCGGCGAGGCGGTGCGGATCGCGCTGTAATAGCTCTCGCAGATCATCTCGTAATCGCGGATGACGCGACGGAACGGGGTCAGCGACAGGAGATGCATCATCACCGGCTCGCCACCCTCCGTCGAGATCGCGAAAGACAGCTTGTTCTCGACGAGACCGAGCACCAGCCCATAGGGACCTTCGTCACGGCCGGGGATCGTGAAGGAATTCTCCTCCAGGATGTCGTAGATCGCGATGGCGCGCTCGTGCTCCTGGTCGGGATTGCCGCGGCCGATCGAGCCCTCGTCGAGGCTCACCGCTGCGAGGCGGTTCTTCGCGATCACCTCCTCCACATCCGTCGTCTCATCTGTTGCGGCTGTCATCGCCGTGATCTTCTCTCAGCATCGGTTGCGACGCGCCAGGGACGACTATCCCTTAGCGCGCGTCAGAGGTTCAAGCGGATCGCGACCGAACGGGCATGGCCATCGAGCCCTTCCGCCTGCCCGAGCGCGATCGCAACGGGACCAAGCGCGCGCAAGGCTTCTACGTCGCAGCGCAGGATCGAGGTGCGTTTCAGGAAGTCGAGGACCGACAGGCCGGAGGAGAACCGGGCCGAGCGCGCCGTCGGCAGCACGTGGTTCGGGCCGCCGACATAATCGCCGATCGCCTCGGGCGTATGCGAGCCGAGGAAGATCGCACCCGCATTCCGGACCTTCTTCGAGAGCGCTTCGGCATCCTGCGTCTCGATCTCGAGATGCTCTGGTGCCAGCCGGTCGACGAGCGGCACCGCCTCATCGAAATCGCGCACACGGATGATCGCGCCATAATCCCGCCAGCTCGCGCTTGCGATTTTTTGGCGAGGCAGCGTGGAGAGCGCGCGCTCGACGGCCCCCTCCACAGCGCTGGCGAGCGCGTGCGAATCGGTGATCAGAATCGCCTGCGCTGCCTCGTCATGCTCGGCCTGGGCCAGGAGATCGGCCGCGATCCAGTCGGGATTGGCGTGATCGTCGGCGAGGACCAGCACTTCGGAAGGGCCGGCGATCATGTCGATGCCGACCTGCCCGAAAACCCGGCGCTTAGCCGCCGCGACATAGGCATTGCCGGGCCCGACGATCTTGGCGACGGGCGCGATGCTCTGGGTTCCATAGGCAAGCGCCGCAACCGCCTGCGCCCCGCCGACGCGAAAAATCTCGGTGACACCGGCGATCCTTGCGGCCGCGAGCACGAGCGGGTTGAGCCGTCCTTCGGGCGCCGGCACCACCATGGCGATGCGCTCCACCCCGGCGACACGGGCCGGCACCGCGTTCATCAGGACGGAGGAGGGATAGCTCGCCGTGCCCCCCGGAACGTAGAGGCCGACGGATTCGAGAGCGCTCCAGCGCCAGCCGGACGTGACGCCGAGCGCATCGGTCGAGAGATGATCGCCCGGCAACTGAGCGCGGTGATAGGTCTCGATGCGCTCGGCCGCGAGCCGCAAGGCGGACAACGCTTCCGGCGGGCAGGAGGCGAGAGCCGCCTCGACCTCGTCCGCCGTGATACGCAAGGACGCGGCGGAGAAATCCTCGCCAAGCCGGTCGAACCGGCGCGTGTAATCGACGAGCGCCGTATCGCCTCCGGCCACCACACCGGCGATGATGCCGCGCACGATCTCGTCGACATCCTCGGCGATCTCGCGCTTCATGCCGAGGAGGCGCGCGAAGTCGTCAGCAAAGCTGGAATCCCGGCTGTCGAGGCGAATCATGGCAGATGGCCCTGCAAGACGGCATCGCCTGCGGCCAAGGCGGCACGGTCGGTCTCGTGATCGGGCCGGCCTTCCGCCTCCCAGACCGGGCCGAGATCGCGCAAGCGGAGTTCGATGCATTCGAGCTCGAGCCGAATCGCCGCCTCGCCGGCAAAAACCAGCTCGGCGATCCCGGAAGGCGCCTCGCCGGGCTCGAATGTGATCGCGAGCAGTTCGAGCGTGGAGGCATCACCCTCGCCCGTGAGAGTTCCCTTGGTGGCGATGCCCTTCGTCTTGACGCCGAGCACGCGCTCGAAATGCACGCCGACGAGACGCCGGCGCGGTTTCTCGCCTTCCGGCACCGACCAGTCGAAGCGCCGCGCGACGAGCGCGAAGCGATGCCGGTCCGGCAGCCAGGCGAGATCGTCCGCGCGCAGGATCGCATCCTGGAGATGCGCGGAAACGACGGCGAGGTCCTCCGCATCGAGGGCGGCGAGCTTGAGGAGCTCCATGAGGATCGGGTTCTGTGGATAGGCTCTGAAGGGAACGGGATCGTTTTCGAAGGCGAAAGCGTTGCCGGGCGACAGGTGAATGGCCGGGCTCTAGGTAGCGAGAGGTTTCGCCTGCGGCAACCGCCGTAGGCCAGTCGTGCGTTGCGCGTTACCGGTATGGCGTCGCGAGTGCGAAAGGATCCGTGAGATGAGAGGACATCGAGTGGTGCTGGCGGCGCTGGCCCTGTGGGGCGGCGGAATGCTGTTCGCAGCGGGGCCGGCACAGGCGCAGTATTATGGTGGCGGTTATGGACCACCGCCGGGCTATGGCTACGGCTATGGCCGACCCGCCTATAGGCCCTATGGCCGGCGTGGTGGCAGCATCTGCGTCACGGCCCGCGGCAATTGCCCCTATCCGCCGGCGCCTTTCAACGCGCCCTGCGGCTGCGATATTCCCGGCTTCGGGCTCAAGCGCGGCCAGATCGGCGGTTAGCAGATCCTGCAGAGGGTCCTCGATTGCCGGAAGGCTCTTCTGCCAGCAGGAGAGCGGCGGGCCGATTTCTCCAGACGCTCGAGCGATCCGAGCGTCTGGATCGAGCTGCAATGCGATCGGGCCTTCAGCCACGGCCTGCAAAAAGCCAGCGGCGCAGCAGGCGATTCGCGGCTGGAAGCAATATCCAGGTCATCACGCAGACGCTGGTGGCGACGCTGAGAAGCTGGACCAGCAGCAGCGGCAGATAGGCACGCAGGGGCATGAAGACCGGCGTGTTCACCTGCAGCATCGCGAAGACCAGAAACGTGATGACGAGAGCCATCTTCCATTTCGGCGGAGCGGACCGCGTCATGGCTCCGGGGAGCATGAACCAGTAATCGAGCCCATCGAGATACTCCATGTCGTGAGTCGGCTCGGAGATCGCATCGGCACGCACGAGCAAGGCGCGACGCTCGGGCGAGGCGGCCCAGGCCTGCCATTCCGCCTCGCTGGCGAAACGGTAGACGGAGGTGAAGGGGTGGCTCTGGCTGGATCCTCCCGTCTCGTAAGCCGGGCGCATTATCGTCGTGCCGAGATAGCCCGGCCAGCCCGAAGCCGCCGCGGCGATGTCCTTCACCCAGGCTTCGAATTCGGACTCGCAGCCGCTGCGGATGCGGCGCGAGAAGGCGAGGGTAACGGGTCTCTTCGCGTCGCTCGCGGACATCGGCGTCGTCTTCAGTGGCATCGTCTTCGGTCGATCTGGCCGGAGGCGCGATATCAGAAGGAATAGCCGATCCGAAGCCTGAGCTGGTGCCGGTCGAAGCGTGTCAGGTCGAGGGGGCTTGGCCGTCCCACCGCCTCACCCGCCGCTTGAAAGCTCCAGGTGGCTGAGATCCAGGCCGGTCCCGGCAGATCGACATAGAGTGTCGGGCCGAGATAGACGGCCTGCCCGCCGAGCCGATCGAGCCCGAGCCCGTCATAGGCCCGCGCGTAACGCACTTCCGCGCCGAGGAAGACGCCCGGCAGGCTATCCGGCCAGGCCTGATAGGCCAGAGCACCGGACAATTCGATTCCGGATCCATGCTGCCAGGCCTTTCCCCCGCGCAGGCAATTGGTGCCGAGCCCGTAACCGAAATTGACCGCACCCACGAGGCGCCCGGGGATCAGCTCGCGATCGGCGAGCAATCCGAATTCCATGCCGTACCCTTCAGCCGGATGGCCGCTTGCCGTCTCGACGCGATTGACGCCCGGTACGAGGTTGAGGGTCAGGCCAAAGGGATTGGCGTGCCGGTCGAGCAGGCGCAGCCGTGTCTCGAGAAAGGCGCCGTTGAAGCGACCATCCGCGTGATCGCGCAGGCCGGAGACGCCGGCAATGTCGTGGTAGGCGAAGGCAAGGCCCGGTGCGATCCGGAACCAGTCGGTCAGCGGCATCTTCAGTGAGAGCCCGCTATCGATCGCCCGAAAGCGCTCTCCATGCTTGCCGATCCGCGCCGTCGTCTCGGATTCGAGCTCCTTCTCGCCCGGCACGCCGATATCCGACCCCTCGGTGAAGCCGAAGAGATGTTCGCTGTCGATCTCGGAGGCACGTGCGCTCGAAGAAGCCCCTGCCGATGCGAGCGCGCCCGCCAGCAGAGAGAGGCCGAGTGCCGCCCCCACGCGCAAAGAGACGATGCTCATCTTTCGCGATTCCGCAATGAAATATAGCAAAAGCTATAATCATGGATCGCGAAGGATGGCAATGGCCAAGCTCGCGCCTGCGCCACGGTGAACGATGTGGGTCGTCAATGTGTCGGGGAGGCCGCGAAAAGAGCGGCCAAAGCCGTGCTGTCGAGGATGCGGAATTGCCCGGCTGCCAGATCGGCAGGCAGATCGAGCGCACCGACCTGGTCGCGATGCAAAGCCGTCACGTGATTGCCGATCGCCGCGAACATCCGGCGGATCTGGTGGTAGCGGCCCTCGGTAATCGTCAACGCGGCATGGGTCGCATCATGGATCTCGAGATGGGCCGGCAGAAGCGGCTTGTCCTCACCTTCCAGCATCAGCGTGCCCGAGGCAAACAAGGCGGCTTCATCGCCTCGCAACGGCCGTTCGAGGCTCACCTGGTAGCGCTTCGCCACATGTGCCTTCGGCGCGATGATCCGGTGCAGCAATGCGCCGTCATCGGTGAGGAGGAGCAGCCCCGACGTGTCCTTGTCGAGCCGGCCGACGGTCGACAGAGCCGGGTCGCGCCGCCGCCAGCGCTCCGGAAACAGGCCATAGACGAGCGGCCCGGCTTCCTTGTGCGAGCAGGTGACGCCGAGCGGCTTGTGCAGCATCAACGCGAGGCCAGGCAGCGGATCGAGCCTGTCCTCATCGATCCGCATCCGCTCCGGCAAGTCTGGATCGAGTTGGATACGCCGGGAGGCATCGGTGATTGGCGCATCGTCGAGCGTGATGCCGCCATGGCGCGCGAGCGCCTGGATCTCGCGCCGCGAGCCATAGCCGAGATTGGCCAGGAGCTTGTCGAGCCGGACCGCTTTCACTTGTGCGCCAGGATTCACTTGCGCGCCTCGAACACTTTGTAGCCGCCCGCCTCGGCGACTGGCGTGAGGCTGCGGAACGCATCCCGCAAGCTGGCCTCATAGGGCAGATGCCTGTTTGCCGTGAGCCAGAGACTGCCGCCGGGGCGCAGAACCTCCGCTGCGCGGGTGATGAAGGCTTTTCCCAAGGCGCGATCCTCGGCCCCGCCATCGTGAAACGGCGGATTCGTCACCACGAAATCGAGCCGCGACAGATCGCAATGGGACGCACGCAGATCCGCCCAGAGAAAACTGGCGCGCACATCCTCGATGTTGCGGCGAGCCAACTCGACGGCACGGCGGTCTATGTCGATCAGTGTTAAGCCAGTGACTTTCGCCGAAGCGAGCACGGCTCGCGCCAGCGCCCCGTAGCCGCAGCCGAAATCCGCGCCGCGCCCGGACAAAACCGGC
Source organism: Methylobacterium sp. (assembly GCA_044227265.1). Taxonomy (GTDB): domain Bacteria; phylum Pseudomonadota; class Alphaproteobacteria; order Rhizobiales; family Beijerinckiaceae; genus Methylobacterium. Next base: position 75,586 of record JBGAFL010000006.1, on the reverse strand, counting down.
AGATGCTGCTGCAGGAGCGCGCTGCCGGGATCGAGCCGGTTCCACGAGAACAGGCCAGGCTGTGAGTGCAGGCGAAGCGCCTCGATGAAGCGCGGCGCGCCTTCCTCGATCGCCGCTTCCAGTCCGACCGGCGTCTCCGGGCGCCGGACGCGGCAGATGCGGTGATGGCGCCGGCCTTCCTCACTGACGGTGCAGCCGAAGCCGGTGAGTTCCTTTCCCAGCCGGGTGCCGCCCTTCTCCTTTGGAGCGAGCGCTGTCAGCGTTCCTCCGGGTATGAGTGCGCGCAGGGCGAGTGCGAGCGTATAGCGCCGTTCGATCGTGCCCGGCGGGGCGAGCAGCACGGCAGATTCCAGGGAATGAGGCTCGACCGTTTCGAGTGAAGCCGCGCCGGGCATGAGCGGCGAAACCTGTGTGGCCCCATCCGGCCTCTCGACGAGATCGGCAGGGGGCTCGCCATAGATGATCGCCGTCATCGGGCGGATCGGGTCATGCGGAGGACATTGGGCCGCTGCTCCCGCATTGGCCGCGCCGCTTTTCTCGTCTCGTCAGTCATGCCGGCCCCATACAGCCTCCTTTGCCGCCGACAAACCGGCAAGGAGAGTGTCTGCTGGCGAGTGGTGCAACCCGAAGCAGCCGCTGGTGTTCGACATGCGAGGCCGAAGCCGTGGCGCTCGGACCGATCCGTCGCATGGAACACAGCCGGAGCATCCAGCGTGAGCAGCCAACCCATCGCCGGCCCCGACACGGCCTCTCCCACCGGCACTCGGCCCTACGTCGCGATCCTCGCCGATCGCAGAGGCACTGAGGCCGTCGATGCGCTGGTGCCCTATGCGATCCTGGCCGAGAGTGGCGCCGTCGATGTCCGCCTCGTCGCGTCGAGCGAGGAGCCGGTGCATCTCACGCCGGGCATGGCCTTTGCCGAGCCGCAGATGACGCTCGGCCAGCTCGAAACTCAGCGGCCGCAAGGCCCCGATGTCGTGGTCGTGCCGGCCATGATCGTGGTGGATGATCCCGTCCGAACCATTTGGCTGCGTGCGCAGGCGGCGCGCGGCACGCGCATCCTGTCGATCTGTGACGGCGCGCTGGTTCTCGCCAAAGCCGGCCTGCTCGATGGCCGCGAGGCGACGATCCATTGGTACAGCCAGAACAAGGTCGCCAAGAGCTATCCAAAAACGAGTTGGCGCCGCGACCGACGCTGGGTAACGGATGGGACGATCACCACCACCGCCGGAATCAGCGCCTCGGAGCCGGCCTCGCTCCATCTCCTGAGCGAACTCGCAGGCGAAGCGGTCATGCGCAACACGACGCGCCGGCTGCACTTGGCCGAGCCGGATCCGCGCCATGACGGCACCGATTTCCGGGTGGGTTTGCGGCAGGCGGCACAGGTCATGCTGAACCGTCTGGCTGTCTGGCAATACGAAAATGTCGCTGTGCCGCTCTCTCCGGGTTTTGACGAATCCGCCCTCGGTATCGTGCTCGATGCCTGGTCACGCACCTATCGTTCGAAAGCCTGGGCGACCTGCAATGGACGCGCCACCTCGCGGCATGGGCTTGTCGTTACGGCAAGCCCGGACTCGCCGAAACGATACGCCCGTACGGTCACGCTGCCCGGTTCCGACGCCATGGAGATGACCTTCAAAGAGGTCCGCGAGGCCTATGGCGAGGCAACGGCCCGGCTGGTGGCCTGGCAGTTCGAGCATCCCTATGGGGCGGTGAGCGCTTGGTAGGTGAGCCGGGAGGGCGCATCCCTCTCGCGCGGCAATGGTCAATCAAGATCCCACTCGCCTCTCCCATCCTCGCCCTCATCCTGAGGTGCCGAAGCGAAGCGAAGGCCTCGAAGGAGCCCTCCAATAGCCTCCGCGCTCGCTGGAGGGCTCCTTCGAGGCCGCTGACGCGGCACTTCAGGATGAGGGCGGGTTTTGGAGAAGCAGAAACCCGATACGGCTCGAACCCGCTCGCGCCAAAGAAGGCGTCATCACCCCCTTGGAAATTCCAGTCCCATCTCGCGGTAGCGCGCCGGGTCGTCGGCCCAGTTCTCGCGCACCTTCACATGCAGAAAGAGATGCACCTTGGCCTCGGCGGCCTCGGCGATGTCGATGCGTGCGGCCTGTCCGATCGCCTTGATGGTCTGACCGCCCTTGCCGAGCACGATCGAGCGCTGGCTCTCGCGCTCGACATAGATCGTCTGCTCGATCCGCACCGAGCCGTCGCCCTTGACCTGCCACTGGTCGGTCTCGACGGTCGAGCGGTAGGGTAGCTCCTCGTGCAGGCGGTCGTAGATCTTTTCGCGCGTGATCTCGGCGGCAAGCATGCGCAAGGGGGCATCCGAGATCTGGTCTTCCGGGTAGAGCCAGGGCCCCTCCGGCATGCGCTTGGCGAGCGCGCGTTTCAGATGCGCGACACCATCGCCGTTCAGCGCCGAGATCATGAAGGTTTCCTCGAACGGCACCGTCTCGTTGAGGCCTTGCGCAAGCGCCAGGAGCTCACCGCGGGCGATCAGGTCGATCTTGTTGAGGATCAGGAATTTCGGGTGCCGCAGCTCCTTGAGCTTGGCGATGAGCGCCTCGACCTCCTCGTCGACGCCCTTTCGCGCATCGACCAGCAGGCAGAGCACGTCGGCATCGGCTGCCCCGCTCCAGGCGGAGGAGACCATCGCCCGGTCGAGCCGGCGCTTGGGCGCGAAGATGCCAGGTGTATCGACGAGCACGATCTGCGCGTCACCCTCGATGACGATGCCGCGCACCAACGCCCGCGTCGTCTGCACTTTTCGCGAGACGATCGAGACTTTTGCGCCGACCAGGGCATTGAGCAGGGTGGACTTGCCGGCATTCGGCACGCCGATCAGCGCCGCGAACCCTGCGCGCGTCGTGCCCTGCGGTTCGCTCGTCTCGGTTTCAGCCATCCACCTGTCCTTCGTCGGCCGAACCGATCCCCTCGCGGTCGAGCAGGGCGCGCGCCGCATCCTGCTCGGCCTGCCTTTTCGAGGTACCTGTGCCGAGCCCCGGCTCCAGCCCCTCGACCCGCGCGGCGATGGTAAAGACGGGCGCGTGATCGGGCCCCGAACGCTCCACCACCTCGTAGACCGGGATCGAGAGGCCGCGCGCCATTGCCCATTCCTGCAGCGAGGATTTGGCATCGCGCCCGCGCGGGGCGGCCGTATCCTGGTCGGGCTTGAAGGCGCTCAGCACCAGCGCGCGGGCTGCGGCAAAGCCCGCATCGAGATAGACCGCGCCGATAATCGCCTCGCAGACGTCGGCCAGGATGGTGCGGTTGCGCCGCCCGCCGCTCTGAATCTCGCCGGGCCCGAGATTGAGATGAGGGCCGACCTCCCAGGTCTCCGCGACGCCCGCGCAGGTCTCGGCCCGCACGAGGCCGGCGAGCCGGCGCGACAGCTCACCCTCGTCGGCATCGGGAAAGGCTTCATAGAGGATGTCGGCGACCGCGAGGCCAAGCACGCGGTCCCCTAAGAATTCGAGGCGCTGGTAACTGCCCGCGCGGCCCGCCCCGCCCGCCTTGCTGACATGGGTCACGGCGAGCGGCAGCAGGCTCTGGTCGTCGAAGCGGTGCCCGATCCTGGCTTCGAGCTCGTTGAGACCGGGCTTGGGCCGGTGCGCACGCCGGGCACGGCTCGACAGCTTCTTGCCGTCCGGCTGGGTTCCTTCGGGGGCGGAGTTCGACGTCACCTCAATGGATCTTCGTGAAGAAGCGGTCCCAGCGCAGGCCGGATGTGTCGGGGTCGAACGAAGCGTAGATGAATTCGGCACGCCCGACGATACGGTCGAACGGCACGAAGCCAACCCATCCAAGATCGCGCGAGTCGACGGAATTGTCGCGATTGTCGCCCATCACGAAGACATGCCTTGGGGGCACCTCGAACCGCTGCGTATTGTCCAGCAGCCCCTGATCGCCTTCGATCTCGACGATCTGATGAGATACGCCGCCGGGTAGCTTCTCGACATAGCGCGCGACCATGCGCGTTGCATGCGGGGAATCGGCCATCAGCTCGTCGGAAATTCGCTCGCGGCTGACGGGCTCGCGGTTGATGGTGAGGACGCCATTGATGACCTGGATCGCATCGCCCGGCAGACCGACCACGCGCTTGACGTAATTCGTACGGGCATCGGTGGGGGCCTTGAAGACGATCACGTCACCGCGTTCCGGGTCGGCGGCCCATAGCCGTCCTTCGACCTGAACGGGCAGAAGTCTCAGCAAGGGATGCGTTCGAGGAGTCAGTCCGTACGCCAAGGTGGAAACCAGAAAGGAATCACCGACAAGCAGGGTCGGCATCATGGAACCGGCCGGTGTGTTGAACGGGCGATAGACGAAGAGCCACGCGAAGAGAACGCCCCAGGCCAGCCCGAGAAGGGACAGAACCACGCCGAGCTTCAGCAGGCTCGGGGCCGATCGTGGCCCTTCGCTACCCAGGCTCGCGCTCGTCACATCAATGGATCGTCGTGAAGATGCGGTTCCAGCGCACCTCGGTCGGCCATTTCCAGACCTGCCAGGCGGGCGTGCCCTCGTCGATCGAGAAGAAGATCATCTCGGCCCGGCCGACGAAGTTGGCGAAGGGAACGTAGCCGACGCTGGCGAGATCGCGCGAATCGGTCGAGTTGTCGCGGTTGTCGCCCATCATGAAGAAATGGCCTTCGGGCACCGTGTAGAGTTCGGTGTTGTCCCAGAACCCATGATCGCCGTCGCGCTCGACCACGCGGTGCTCGACGCCGTTGGGCAAGGTCTCGAGATATTGGGGCACCTTAGTCGCCTGGCCGAACGGATCGTAGGTCTCGTAATCGGCGATGCGCTCGCGCTTGACCGGCTTGCCGTTGATGTTGAGCACGCCGGAGATGACCTGGATCTTGTCGCCGGGCAGGCCGATCACCCGCTTGATGTAGTCGGTGGAATTGTCCTTGGGCAGCTTGAACACGGCGATGTCGCCGCGCTTCGGCTCGGCGCCCCAGATCCGACCGGAAGACTGGAAGGGCAGGTATTCGGAGAGCGGCAGCGAGTATTTCGAGTAGCCGTAGGAATATTTCGAGACGAACAGGTAATCGCCGATCAGCAGCGTCGGCACCAGCGAGCCCGAGGGGATGTTGAAGGGCTGGAACAGCAACGTGCGTACCACGAGCGCGATGAGCAGCGCCTGGATGCCGACCTTGACCGTCTCGCGGATGCTCGCCCAGGCGCCGGCCTCGGAAGCCGGGGCGATTTCGCTGGTCCGGGCCGGCTGGACCTCCTGCTTGGTGTCGTGATCCACGCGCGCCTGTTCCATCGAGCTCATTTGCGGTCCCCGCCCGTGAGACGGGCCAGTCATCCGACGCGATCGGATATGGGGAAGGCGGCGGTCTAGACCAAGCCGAGCCCCCCCGCAACGCGCCGTTGATTCAGAGCCTGAGCTGCGAAGGCGCGCTTCACGCCGCTGGTCAGAAAAACGAATGCTCCGGCGCCGTCATTCCGGGGCCGCGCAGCGGAACCCGGAACCTACCCGTGATGCGCGGCTGGCACATGGCACGACACATGGCACCATGCCCAGTCATGGATGCCGGGTTCCGCTACGCGGCCCCGGCATGACGGAGATTGGGTTCGAATGTGTGTCTTCAGCTTGAAGGCCTTGTGCTGCCCACCGGCACCGCCTCGATGATGACGAAGGCCTGGGCGATCGGCGGCTCGTCCGTCAGGGTGACGTGGATCAGCGCCTCATGACCCGGTGGGACGATCGCGGTAAGCCGTTCCAGGGCACCCCCGCTCAGCCGCAAAGTCGGCTTGCCGCTCGGCAGGTTGATCACCTCCATGTCGCGCCAGAACACGCCCAGCGAGAGCCCGGTGCCGAGCGCCTTGGCGCAGGCCTCCTTGGCGGCAAAGCGCCGCGCATAGGATGGGGCGCGGGCGGCACGCGCATCGCATTTGCGGCGCTCACCCTCCGTATAGACGCGGTGCGTGAAGCGGTCCGCGAACCGCGCGAGCGATTTCTCGATGCGGCGGATGTCGCAGAGATCCGAGCCGAGCCCGATGATCACGTCGTGGCGCCCCGCATCGTCAAAGCCGATAGGATTCGTCGGCGACCTTCTCCATCCAGTCGACCATCGTGCCGTCGAGCTGTTCCTGAATGGCGATATGGCTCATCGCCGTGGTGGCGGTGGCCCCGTGCCAGTGTTTCTCGCCCGGGGGGAACCAGACCACGTCGCCGGGGCGGATCTCCTCGACCGGGCCGCCTTCCCGCTGCGCCCAGCCGCAGCCGGAGGTGACCACCAGCGTCTGTCCGAGCGGGACGCGGGCCGGGCCCGGCGCGGTGAACAGGGGGTCGAGCCGTACCGTGCCCGTGAACCAATCCTGCGGACCCTTGACCGAGGGTTGCGAGCCGCTGCGTTTGATCTCCATGACGGGCCCTCCTCACTGGAATCCCGGCGGCGTGCGTGCCCGATCCATCGCCGCGCGCATGTCGCGCACGGCCTGGGGCAGGCCGACGAAGATCGCCTCGGCGATCAGCGCATGGCCGATATTGAGCTCGGCAAGTTGCGGCAGGGCGGCGACGGCGCCGACGCTGTTGAGCGTCAGCCCATGGCCGGCATGGACTTCGAGCCCGATCCTGGCGCCATGCGCGGCTGCGCGGGTGATCCGGTCGAGTTCGGACCGCACGCGAGCGGCATCGCCAGCGATCACCGCCTCGCAATAGCTGCCGGTATGCAACTCGACGACCGGCGCAAGCAGCGAAGCGGAGACGTCGAGCACCTCCGGGTCCGGCTCGACGAACAGCGAGACGCGGATGCCGGATTCCGACAAGGTGGCGATGCGGGGACCAAGATGCGCACGCGCGCCGATCACATCGAGCCCGCCCTCGGTGGTGCGCTCCTCGCGCTTTTCCGGCACCAGGCAGGCCGCGTGTGGGCGCGTGGCGCGGGCGATCGCGACCATCTCGTCGGTCGCCGCCATCTCCAAGTTCAGCGGCACCGGCAGGCCGATCAGCTGGGCGATGTCGGCATCGCGGATATGGCGGCGATCCTCTCGCAGATGCGCGGTGATGCCATCCGCCCCCGCGGCCACCGCCTCGCGCGCGGCCCGCACCGGATCGGGATAGGCGCCGCCGCGCGCATTCCTAACGGTAGCGACATGGTCGATGTTGACGCCGAGGCGAAGACGGGAGGCGGGCATTCTTTTCGCAGTCGTTCCGCGCGTGAAGGGCACCACGCTCTTGCTGGTGGATCGATCCACTAGACGAGGCGCCTGCCGAAGGAAACGCGCGATGAGGCCTCTCGTGCCCTCGCGCGCCAGCCCCCGCGGTCCTACATGCGGCTTCAGGCAAGGAGCATGATATGGGCCTCCTCGATTCGATCCTCGGACATGGCAGCGACGTCGATGCCGAGGACATGAACCGGCAGCTCGCCGCATTACTGGCACCGGGCGAGGCCGTCCGCGTCGGCTTCCGCGTCTTCCGCGACCTGATGGTCTTCACCGATCGCCGGCTGATCCTGATCGACCGCCAGGGCGTAACCGGCCGCAAGGTCGAGTATCTGACGGTGCCCTACCGCGCGATCACCTCGTTCTCGGTCGAGAATGCCGGCACTTTCGACATGGATTCCGAGCTGAAAATCTGGGTCTCGGGCCGGCCCGATCCGATTCAGCGCACGCTCAAGAAGGGCGCCGATGTCATGGGCATCCAGCAGGCGATCGCGGCTTCGCTGAAGTAGAAGCGCCGATCAGCGCTCACTCGTCTTCGAGCGTCTCTTCCAACGGAACCACAATCCCTCGATCCAGCGCGCACTGCGCTCGAGGCCGGTTTTCATCCAAGGGAAATCCTGGGCGAGCAGGGCAAGGCCGAGCGGCAGCATCCAGAGGCCGAGCACCGGCAGGATCGAGAAAATCCCGCCGAGCACGAGCAGGCAGCCGGTCACGATCCGGACCCAGAGGCGCGAGGGCTCGCGCAGCCAGGCGACAGCCTTTCGTCCGCGCTCCGGCAGTTTGAGCATCAGACGGTCGATCCGGTTGTCCCAGGCTAGCGCCAATGCGTTCAATGGGTGTTCCTCTCTCGCCAAAGTTTCGAACGGGGGTTGCGATCTGCGAACGGAACGATGCTTGAGAAAAAGCACTGCCGGTCCACTGCGCGCCGGATATGGGGAGGCCACGCCGGCTTCGCGATGCCGTTGCCCAGCCTATCGCCGCCATTGACATTGCAAGGCTCGCACAAAGCGAACCGCTCCGGGGTGCCGTTGAGGCCGTTTGGTTTGGGTTATGCGGACTGAGCCGGGGCTTGTCCCCGACCGGCGCGCGTGATTGAAGGAGGCCGTCATCGGTGCTCCGGATCGACCGGGGTGAAACGGGAATGCGAGCGGATGTCGACACCGGCATGCGCAACCGCAGCTGCCCCCGCAACTGTAGGCGGTGAGCGATCGCCCTCCGCGTCACTGGCGTCCGGCCGGGAAGACGGGTGGTCGTGCCGAACCGCGAGCCAGGAGACCGGCCGATGATCGAAGCGACGCTGGCGGCGGGCCGGCAGGAGGCAAGATGCTGTTTTTCCATGGCCACCGCGATGGCAGGTGGAACGAGGACCATGCGCCACGGGGCGCGTCATGCTGACCTCCGACGACCGGATGGCCGGTGATCGCGTCGTCATCAGCGTCTGCGTGAGCTGCCTGCCGCTCGGTGGCGAGGCCAGCGATGAAAGGCCGGGCCGGGTCCTGCTCGATGCGCTCCGCGCTCGGGTCGGCGACACAATGCTGGTCAAGCCGGTGCAATGCCTCAGCGTCTGCAAGCGGCCCTGCACGATCGCCCTCTCCAAGGCGGGGGGCTACACCTATGTTTTCGGCGATATCGATCAGGCCAATGGCGTCGACGACATCCTGAACTGCGCGACCTTCTACGCCCAGGATCCCCATGGCTACATGCTGTGGCGTGAGCGTCCCGAGAGCCTGCGGCGCGGCATCGTCGCGCGTATCCCGCCGCCCGGCTGGGACGCGGAAGACGGATCGCATCCGCGCTGAAATCACCACCGTCATATCGGCACGCCAGGCCGCAATCTTGGCATTTTGTCTTGAAGTCGAAGGGTTTGGAAATGGCCGGCCAACGCGTTCCCGTCACCGTGCTCACCGGGTTCCTCGGCGCGGGCAAGACGACCCTGATCCGCTCCCTGCTCGAGCGCGCGGACGGCCGCCGCATCGCCGTGATCGTCAACGAGTTCGGCGATCTCGGCTTCGACGGCGCGCTGATCGAGGATTGTGCCGCCGGGGCTTGCGCGCCGGGCGACATCGTCGAACTGACCAATGGCTGTATCTGCTGCACGGTCGCCGACGAGTTCATTCCGACGATGGAGGCTTTGCTCGGGCGCGAGAAGGCGCTCGATGCGATCGTCATCGAGACCTCCGGACTCGCCCTGCCGCAGCCGCTTCTGAAGGCGTTCGACTGGCCGGCCGTGCGGACCCGCGCCACCGTCGACAGCGTGGTGACCGTGGTTGATGCGACGGCGCTCGCCGAGGGCCGCATCCCTGAGCATGATCCGGAACGGCCCGCCGCCGAGCATGACGATCCGATCGAGGAAGTGTTCGACGATCAGCTCGCCTGTGCCGATCTCGTCGTCCTGTCCAAGGCCGATCTCGTCGCGGCCGAGATGCTCGGCAGCCTGGAGGCGAAATTGCGCACGGAATTGCGCCCGAACGTCGCCGTCCTGCGATCGAGCGGCGGCGACCTTGCCCCGCAGGTATTGATCGGCCTCGGCGCAGCCGCCGAGGACGATCTTGCCGCAAGAGCCGGCCATCATGGCGAGGAGGAAGAGCACGATCACGACGATTTCGACAGCTTCGTCGTGCATCCGGCCGCCCTGCCGGATCAGGATGCGTTGCGCGCGGCTGTCAAGAGCGCCCTCGCCATCCCCGGCGTGCTGCGCGTCAAAGGGCGCGCGAGCATCGTCGGCAAATCCGCGCCGATCGTCGTGCAGGCGGTCGGCGATCGGGTCGAGCTTGCCTTCGGCCGCCCGGATGTCCAGCGCCCAGGCGGGCTCGTCGTCATCGGCCTGAAGGGACTCGACCGGGCCGCGATCGAAGCTCAGTTTGTTTCAGCATCCGCCAAGGCACCCTGAGGATAGCTGACGCGTGCATCTGCAATTCGCCCCGACAGGCGCGATCGACGACGGGCGTGAGGCGCGCGATCTGGCGCAGCCCCCGGCCGAGATCGTCATCCTGAGCGCGGCGGATACGGAACTCGGCGCGCTCGCGAGGGCCGCTGCGGATCGGCCTCCCGAGGCGCCGGGAATTGCACTGACCAACTTTCTCCAGCTCGGCCACCCGATGTCCGTCGACCTCTATGTCGAGCGGACTTTGGCACGAGCGCGCTACGTCGTGCTGCGGCTGCTCGGGGGAGAAGGCTATTGGCCCTATGGGATCGATAGCCTCCGCAAGATCGCGCTCGGCCGAAAAGTGCCCTTTGCCTGCATTTCGGGCGATGCGCGCTGGGATGCGGATTTCGCCAAGCGCAGCACGGTTCCGGCCGAGGAAGCGCAGGCGCTATGGCGCTATTTCGCGGAAGGCGGCCCCGACAACATGCGCGGGGCGCTCGCCTTCATCGATCACAGGCTCGGGGTTGGCCCGCCGCCCGCTCCCTCCCGGCCGATGCCGAATTCCGGCTTCTGGCCTGCACCCGTTCCGCCGGATGAGCGCCCGCGCGCCGCGATCGTCTTTTACCGGGCGCTCGTCCAGGGTGACATGACCGCGCCTGTGGACACGCTGGCGGCAGCACTCGAAAGCCGGGGAATCGCGGCCCAGCCGATCTTCGTCTCGAGCCTCAAGGACGAGGTCTCGGCGCGGATGCTGGAGGCAGCTTTCAGGGCGGCGCCTCCGGACATCATCCTGAACGCCACCGCCTTCGCGGTCGGCACGCCGGATGCTGCGGACGGATCGGTGCTCGACCGGGCGGATTGCCCGGTGCTGCAGGTCGCCTTCGCGGGCTCGACCGAGGCGGAATGGCGTGCCTCCGCGCGAGGCCTGTCGCCACGCGATCTTGCCATGCATGTCGTCCTGCCGGAGGTCGATGGTCGGATCTTTGCCGGCGCTCTTGCCTTCAAGGAACGCCCGACCGGAGCGCCGGCTTTCGCGCCGCCGGTGAGCCGTCCGGTTGCCGACCGGATCGAGGCCGCCGCCGATCTCGCCACCGCCTGGATTCGCCTGCGCCGCACGCCGCCTCAGGAGCGCCGGATCGCGCTCGTCGTCGCGAATTACCCGGACAAGGGTGGCAAGATCGCCCATGGCGTCGGGCTCGACACGCCGCAGAGCTGCATCAGCCTGTTCGAGGCATTGTGCGGGGCCGGCTACCGCGTCGATGATGCACCGGCCACGTCCGCCGAGTTGATGGCGCTGCTCGAAGCAGGGCTGCCGGGCTCCTGCCTTCAAGAATCTGAGCCGTGCTCCCCCCCTCCCCCTCATCCTGAGGCGCGAGGCGAAGCCGAGCCTCGAAGGAGCCCTCCAGCTAGCGCGGAGACATCTGGAGGACTCCTTCGAGGCCCCTTGCGAGAGCAAGGGGCACCTCAGGATGAGGGGGAGGGTTGGAAGCCTGATATCGAACAGGCTTCGGATCAAATCCGTGAAGCTCGTAGCCTGCGGGGCCAATTGCCGGAAGGCGATCGTCGCGACGCGGCCGAATGGCCGCTCACCGACTATGCAGCGGCCTTCGCGACCCTGCCCGAGCCGGTTCGCGACGCTGTTCTGGAGCGCTGGGGCGAGCCCGAAGCCGATCCTGCGGTATCCGACGGCGCGATGCGGCTCGGCCTGCATCTTTTCGGCAATGTCGTGATCGGCGTCCAGCCGCCGCGTGGCTTCGGCATCGACCCGAAGGACAGCTACCACGCGCCGGATCTCACCGCCCCGCATCTCTATGCCGGCTTTTATCTCTGGCTAAGACACGTGTTCGACGCGCATGCGATCGTGCATGTCGGCAAGCATGGCAGCCTCGAATGGCTGCCCGGCAAAGCGACCGGGCTCTCCGCGGACTGCTTTCCGCAGGCTCTGCTCGGCCCGCTGCCGAATATCTATCCCTTCATCGTCAACGATCCCGGCGAGGGCATGCAGGCCAAAAGGCGCACGGCTGCCGTCATCATCGATCACCTGACGCCGCCTCTGGCGCGGGCCGAACTCCACGGCGATCTCGAGGCGCTCGAACGCCTTGTCGACGAATATGCTTTGGCGTCCGATCTCGATCCGACGCGCGCCGCCATCCTGTCGAAGGAGATCACGGCGAGCGCGGGCGCTCTGCGGCTCGATGCCGATTTCGAGCCCGCCTCCGGCCCGGTTGACGAGCAGGAGACGTTGCGCCGGCTCGACGCGCATCTGTGCGATCTCAAGGAGATGCAGATCCGCGACGGCCTGCATGTCTTCGGCAGATCCCCCGCGCCGGACCGGGCGGAATCCCTGCTGGTGTCGATCGCGCGGCTGCCGCGCTCCGAATTGCATCCGGAGGATCAATCACTCCACCGCGCCCTGGCCGCCGATCTCGGGCTTGATGGCTTCGATCCGCTCACGCGCGATCTCGCCCGTCCGTATGACGGTCCGAGACCGTTGGCACTCGCAAGACTATCCGATCGGCCATGGCGAAGCGTTGGCGACACGGTGGAGCGGATCGAGCTTTTGGCAGCCCGGCTGGTCGGCGATCCCGTGGCCGCCGACGACCTGAACAGCTGCGATTCGAAGCGCGCCAAAGCAAGGGCATCCCGCCCACACTCTCATCCTGAGGTGCGAGGCGAAGCCGAGCCTCGAAGGAGGCTTCCAGAAGACTCCGCGATCCTTGGAGGGCTCCTTCGAGGCCCGCTGACGCGGGCACCTCAGGATGAGGGTGAGGGTCGGAATACGGGGATGGCGCAGGACTGGTCGGCGACACGGGCCGTTCTCGGCTGGATCGATCGGAGCCTACGCCCGGCCATCGCGGCCTGCGGGACGAGCGAAATTGCTGGTCTTCTCACCGCGCTCGACGGACGTTTTGTGCGCCCCGGTCCGTCTGGCGCGCCCTCGCGCGGAAGGCCGGATGTTCTCCCCACGGGGCGCAACTTCTTCGCCGTCGATGTCCGCGCCGTGCCGAGTGAGGCGGCCTGGCGCACCGGGCGCGCTGCGGCCGAGCGTCTGGTCGAGCGCTACTGGCAGGACGAGGGCGAATGGGTGCGCTCGGTCGTGATCTCGTGCTGGGGCACGGCGAACATGCGCACCAGCGGCGAGGATATCGCCCAGGCCATGGCACTGATCGGGGCACGGCCTGTCTGGGAGCCGGGCTCCGGCCGCGTGGTCGGCTTCCAGGTGATGAGCACGATGGAGCTCGCCCGCCCCCGCGTCGATGTCACCCTGCGCATTTCCGGGCTGTTTCGGGACGCTTTTCCCGTCCAGATCGACCTGTTCGATTCCGCGATCCGGGCGATCGCCGCGCTCGAAGAGAGCGATGAGGACAACCCCATCGCCGCGCATGTGCGCAGCGAATCCAAGGGCTTGGCCGAGGATGCGCGAGCGATCACGCGCATTTTCGGCTCGAAACCCGGCAGCTACGGTTCGGGGATCGAGCCCCTGCTGGATCGCGGCGATTGGCAGAACCGGACAGAGCTCGGGGACTCCTTCGCACGCTGGAGCGGGTTCGCCTATGGCGGCGGACAGGAGGGCATGCCGGCGCCGGACCTGCTGGAGCGCGGGCTCTCTCGTGCCGAGATGGTGGTGCAGTCGCAGGACAATCGCGAGCACGACATCCTCGATTCGAGCGAATACCATCAATTCATGGGCGGCTTGTCATCGGCGATCGAGAGTCTGAGCGGGAGGGCTCCGCGCAGCTACCACCTCGATACCTCACGCCCCGAGGCGCCCCTGCCGCGCTCGCTCAGCGAGGAGGTCTCGCGCGTCGTGCGGGGACGCGCCGCCAACCCCAAATGGCTCGCCGGAATCATGCGGCACGGCTATCGGGGCGCTGCCGAGATCGCCGGAAACGTCGACTACCTATTCGGCTTCGCCGCGACGACCGATGCCGTGAAGAACCATCATTTCGATCAGCTGTTTTCGGCCTATCTCGAGGACGAGACGGTCCGCACTTTCCTGAGCGAGGCCAACGCGGCCGCCCTGCGCGCGATCGCCGAACGCTTCGGCGAGGCGATCCGGCGCGATCTCTGGCAGCCGCGCTCCAATCAGGTCGCAGACATCCTGGCCGCCTGCGGCCATCTTCAGGAACAGCGAGTTCCCTCATGAGCACCGACGAGACCGACCTGAACAGCCGCCACGCCGAGAAGATGCGCAAGCACAAGGCGAACAAGGACAAGCTGCTTGCCGGCAAGAGCGCGGATAAGGGCCTGCTGATCGTCCATACCGGCACGGGCAAGGGCAAGACGACCGCGGCGCTCGGCATGGTGTTCCGACACATCGCCTATGATTGGCCGGTCGGCATCGTCCAGTTCATCAAGGCGCCGAGTTGGGAGACCGGCGAGGCAAAGCTCCTGGCGCGGTTCCCCGATCTCGTCTCCCTCCATGTCATGGGCGAGGGTTTCACCTGGGATACGCAGGACCGTGCGCGCGACATGCATGTCGCGCGGATCGCCTGGGAGCGCGCCAAGGAGCTGATCGGCGATGATCGGCACCGGCTCGTCCTGCTCGACGAGCTCAACATCGCGCTCCGCTACGATTACCTGCCGATCGAGGAGGTCGTGGGTTTCCTCGCGGAGCACAAGCCGGCCGGCAAACATGTCGTCATCACCGGCCGCAACGCGAAGCCGGAGCTGATCGAGATCGCCGATCTCGTCACCGAGATGAAGCTGATCAAGCACCCGTTCAGCGAGGGCATCAAAGGCCAGAAGGGCATCGAATATTAGGCCATGGCCGCGCAACCCCTCGCCCCGTATGCGGGGAGAGCGACTGTCTTTCGGATCAAGCGATTTTTGACTGCCACGGTGTTTTGCTCCGGATCATGGCGTTGAGGATGGTGAGGAGCTTTCGGGCCGTTGCGACGATGGCGACGATCTTTGGCTTTCCGGCCGCGACGAGCCTGTCGCGGAAGTCTTTGAGGGTCGGGTTGAAGCGAGAAGCGACCAGGGCGCCCATGAACAGGGCGGCTCGAATGCTGGCCCTGCCTCCTCCGATGAAGCTGTTTCCGCGCCATTGTCCGGATTGGCGGGTGAAGGGGGCGAGGCCCGCGAGCGCCGCGATCTGGCGACGGTCGAGGGTGCCGAGTTCGGGCATCTCGGCGATCAGGGTGCGGGCGATGGTCTTGCCGATGCCGGGCATGGAGGTGAGCAGGTCCTGCTTCTCCCGCCAAGCCTGCGAGTTGCGCAGGGTGCCGTCGAGATCGACATCGACGCTGGCGAGTTCCTTCTCGAGCGCCCGCACCAGGCGCTGGATGCTCTTGCGCAGGCGAGCCGGCGCCCGCATCTCGCGCTGGCGCTCGGCCCCGATCATCGCCACGATCTGGCGGCGTCTTGCCACGAGATCGGCCAGGAGCTGCGTCTCGGCGTCCGGCAGCGGCCGGATCGCCGGCCGGGTGGCCTCGACGAAATGGGCGATGACGCCGGCATCGATCGGATCGGTCTTGGCGCGCTTGCCCAAAGCATTTGCGAAGGCGCGCACCTGGGCCGGATTGACCACCACGACCGGGAGCTGGGCCGCGGCCAGGCCCGCCGCCACCACGCTCTCGAAGCCGCCGGTCGCCTCGCAGGCCACCGCCGTGGGCGACAGCTTGGCGAGCCGCGCGCACAGGTCCGTGATGCCTTCGCCGTCGCGGCTGACGGCAAAGGCTTCCCCGCTCGGCCGGACATGCACGTCCAGCCGATGCTTCGAGACGTCGATCCCAACGAAACACGCGTCCATCCGATCCCATCCTTGCGCAAGCGGGCTTCGCAGCGAGCGGCCCAAGCGACTGTTCGGGTTCGATGGAACGGCAGGCGAGGATCCGCGCTCTCCCACGGGCTTGGTGTCCCTCAGGGCGATCGGTCTCACGCCTGCCACCGCATCCCGATCCTTACCAGATGACGGCACATCCAAGTTACAAGGGGGAAACCCGTCTTATGCCTGTTTAAGCTCCTCGAAACGGCATGAATCCGGAAAAATTACCCTCTGGACGCGATGCGCATAGGAATACCTGCAACCACGAGATCCGTCGCCTCGCACACGGCCGCGACGCGCTGGTTGAGCGTGCCGGCAGCATCGCGAAACGCCCGCGCCAGGGCATTGTCCGGCACGATTCCGAAGCCGACCTCATTGCTCACCAGAATCACACGCGCTTTCATGCTTCGCAGGGTGTCACACAGGGCATCGCTTGCCGCGGCGAGATCGGCGTCGGCAAGCAGCAGGTTCGAGAGCCAGAGCGTGAGACAATCGACCAGAAAAGTCCGATCCGGACCGTCATGCGCGCGCATCGCCTCGCACAGGGCGATCGGCGCCTCGACCGTGCCCCACCGCGCGTCGCGATCCGCCTGATGTCGCGCGATGCGTTGCTCCATCTCGGCGTCGAAAGCCTGCGCGGTGGCGAAGAACAGAAGCTCGCCCGGCCACCCCTCGGCCAGACCTTGCGCGTGACGACTCTTGCCGGAGCGCGCGCCACCGAGAACCAGAATGGTGCGTGGGTCTTGGGTCATCGCTCGTCCCTTGTGCCGCAGGACTGCTGAATGGCGATGGATGTGCAGAAGGGGAAGCCGGACCTCACCGATTTCACACGACATGGCGGGCGTCTCGACGAGGCGCGTCGCCTGTTTCCGGATGTGCCACTGCCCTGGCTCGATCTCTCGACCGGCATCAACCCGGAGCCGTGGCAGCCGCAGGCGCCTTTGTCGATCGAGACAGGCAGCCTGCCGGAGGTCTCCGCCTTGCGCGATCTCGAAGCCGCCGCGGCGCGCCATTTCGGCGTATCGCCCGAGCGCGTCGCCGCCGTGCCCGGCAGCGAGATCGCTCTGCGGCTGCTGCGTTCGCTCGGTGTTCCGGCGCCGATCGCCTGTCTGCAGCCGAGCTATGCCACTCATGGCAGCATCGCTCAGGCCCGGATCGAAGCGGCGCAGATCGGGGATGGGCAGGGCTTTGCAGGCACGATTCTCCTCGCCAATCCCAACAATCCCGATGGAAGGCTGTTCACGCCCGAGCGGCTGATGGCTTTGGCCCGCAGGCAAATGTCGCTCGGCGGTTGGCTGGCGATCGACGAAGCCTTCGTCGATGCGAGCCCCGAGGCCAGCCTGGTGCCGCATCTTACGAGCGAAGAGAACGTGATCGTGTTCCGCTCATTCGGCAAATTCTTTGGCCATGCCGGTCTGCGGCTCGGCTTCGTCGTCGCACAGCCAGCGGTGATTGCGCGTCTCCGAAATCTCTTCGGGGACTGGCCTGTCTCTGCCCATGCCATCGCCTATGGCCGGCCAGCCTATCGTGACGAGGCCTGGATCGCAGCCACTTGCCTTCGGCTTGCCGAGCAGGCCACATCGCTCGATCGCTTGCTGGCCAGGCACGGAATGACGGGCACCGGAGCTTGTCCGTTGTTCCGGCTCGTCGAGCACCCGCAGGCGGGAGTGATCTTCGAACGTCTTGCTGGCTCAGGGATCCTGGTGCGTCCCTTCGCCGATCATCCGCATTGGCTGCGCTTCGGGGTGCCGGCGCGGGAGAAGCAGCGTGAGCGGCTCGACCGGGCATTGGCAGGTGGCTGAGCCAATCGCGCTCGTGGCGCTCGCGCTCGATGCGGCGATCGGCTGGCCCGCTTCGCTCTATGCCCGGATCGGGCATCCCGTCGGGGGCTTTGCGAGGCTCATCGGCTGGTGCGAGCGGCATGGCAACCGCCCGGATTGGTCGGCGGTTTGGCGAAAACTGCTCGGGCTCGCTACGATAGTGGCTCTGATTGCCATCGCTGCCGCTGTCGCGTGGCTACTGGAAGCCTTTGCCAGGGCAAGTCTCGGCGCATGGGCATGGCTTGCGGTGGCGATCCTAGCGTGGCCCGGCCTCGCCCAGAAAAGCCTCTACGACCACGTCGCCGCTGTCGCCGATGCGCTTGTCCGTGACGATCTCACGGGCGCGCGGCAGGCCGTCGGCATGATCGTCGGCCGCGATACGACCGTGCTCGACCAAGCAGGTGTCGCGCGCGCCGCCATCGAAAGCCTCGCCGAGAGTTTTTGCGATGGTATCGCGGCGCCGCTCTTCTGGCTGCTTCTGCTCGGGTTGCCGGGTCTCTGGGCCTACAAGGCGATCAACACGGCCGACAGCCTCATCGGCCACAAGGAGGAGCGCTGGCGCGACTTCGGCTGGGCGGCGGCGCGGATCGACGATCTCGCCAATCTCCTGCCGGCGCGAATCGGTGGCATCCTCCTGTGCGTTGCCGGAGGCGGGGGCTGGCAGGTGCTATGGCGCGATGCGCAGCTGCATGCCTCGCCGAATGCCGGCTGGCCGGAAGCGGCGATGGCCGGTGCCCTTGGAATCAGGCTTGCGGGGCCGATTGCCTATGACGGCGTGGTGCAGGACAAGCCCTGGATCGGGCAGGACGGGCGTGAGGTGCAAGCGGCGGATCTGCGGCGGGCTCTGCATCTCTATCTGCGAGCCTGTGTCCTGCTCTGGGTGATCGCGGGAGGCCTCGCATGGGTGCTGTAAAATGGCTGCCGTGATGTTGCAGGGGACCGGCTCCGATGTCGGCAAATCGGTGCTGGTCGCAGGCTTCTGCCGGGCACTCGCGAATCGCGGATTTCGGGTGCGGCCGTTCAAACCTCAGAACATGAGCAACAATGCTGCCGTCACTGCTGACGGAGGCGAGATCGGCCGGGCCCAGGCGACGCAGGCCATGGCCTGCCGCGTGAAGCCGAGCGTCGATATGAACCCGGTCCTGCTCAAGCCGCAGGGCGACCGGACCTCCCAGATCATCGTGCATGGCACCGTGCGGGGCACGCTGTCGGCCTCGCGCTGGCGCGAGGGGCGCGAGGGTCTGCTGAACGAGGTGTTGGCGAGCTATCGCCGGCTCGAAGCGGAAGCGGATATCGTCGTGGTCGAGGGCGCCGGCTCGCCGGCCGAGGTCAATCTGCGCGCCGGCGATATCGCCAATATGGGCTTTGCCCGCGCGGCCCAGGTTCCGGTCGTGCTGGTCGGCGATATCGACCGCGGCGGGGTCATCGCCTCGCTGGTCGGCACGTATACGGTGATCGACTCGGCCGATGCCGCCATGATCCGGGGTTTTTTGATCAACAAGTTCCGGGGCGACCCGGCCCTGTTCGCGGAGGGCATGACCACGATCGAAGCGCGCACCGGCTGGCCCGGCCTCGGCATCGTGCCGTGGATGGCACCCGCACGGCGCCTGCCCAGCGAGGACGCGGTGATCCTGGAGCGACCTGCTGCTTCCGGGGAGTGCCGGCACGTCATCGCCTGCCCGGTCACCGCCCGCATCGCCAATTTCGACGATCTCGATCCACTCCGGCTGGAACCGGGCGTCGAGCTCGTGATGGTCCAGCCCGGACAGCCGATCCCTGAGGCGTCGCTGATCGTGATCGCCGGCTCCAAGGCGACCTGTGCCGATCTCGAATTCCTGCGCGCACAGGGCTGGGACATCGACATTCTCGCGCATCACCGGCGCGGCAAGCCGATCTTGGGACTGTGCGGCGGCTATCAGATGCTCGGGCGAAGCGTGAGCGATCCGCATGGGATCGAGGGGCCGCCCGGCAGTGTCCCCGGCCTCGGGCTGCTCGACGTCGAGACCGAACTCACCACGGACAAGACCCTGTGCGAGGTTGCCGGGGAGGCGCTCGGCGCACGCTTCAGCGGCTACGAGATCCATCTCGGGCGAACCACCGGACCCGACACAAAGCGTCCGGTCGGGCGTTTCGACAATGGCCAACTCGACGGAGCCATGAGCCGCGACGGCCTCGTCGCCGGCAGCTATGTCCATGGGCTCTTAGGCGAAGCGACGCAGCGCCGAGCCTGGCTCTCCCGGATCGGCCTCGATGTCAGCGGTCCCGATCACCGCACAGACGTCGATGCCGCGCTCGACGAGATCGCCGCGATCCTCGAGGCGCATGTCGATGTCGAGGGGCTGCTGCGCATTGCCCGCGGCGCATGACGATCGGGGAGCTTGAGAGGAAAATCAGTTGACCGAAAGCGGTCCTTCGCTCGTCTGCCCGAGAGCGGAACGGGTGGATCGGAAGCGATGGCGGATCGAAGCGGACGGCTCTTGCGCGCCGCCCTATTGGGGTTGTCCCTCGGAGTGCTTCCGCTCTCACCGAACGAGGCTTCCGCCCAATTCGTCGAGGATGGGTCCGATGCCGTGATCGGGAAGGCCGATACCAAAACGGTTCTCGATCTGATTGCGCGCCACCTGAAGGCCCCCGATGCGAAGGTCACGGCTTTGCGCAGAAGCGCAGGCTCGGTGATCTGCGGCTCGGTCAACGTCAAGAACAAGGACGGCCTGTATCTCGGCGAGCGCGGCTTCGTCGTCGATCTCTCGACGGGAAGTTTTGGGCGGGTTCCCGATGGGGTCGAACTCCTGAGTTCGCGCAGCGAAGGGTTTGAGGAGAAAGAGCAGATCCGGCAGCTTTATTTCGACAAGTGCCTGGATTGAGCATGCCATCGGTCTTGGCGCTTCACAGGACGACGAAGGCGAGGAGCAAGGCAGTCTCAACGATCTCGATGCCGGCGCCGTGGGCATCGCCCGTCATGCCGCCTAGCCGCCCGCGAAACCATGCTCCGCATCCCAGAATGAGGAGCGGCGTAATCAGCAGGACGGGCAGGAAAAGGCTCGCGGCGGCCAGGACGAGCCCCCAGCCGATCAGGTGAAGCGGCTCCGTGGCACCGGCGATGGCGGCTCCGAGACCCTCGGGCTTCAGGCAGGGCAGAAATCGAGCCCAAACGAGCGGTCCGACACGCGCTGCGGCTGGCACTGTGATGATCGCGACCCAGCCATTGGGCAGCAGGAGATGCAGCAGCACGAGTTTGGCAGCGAGCAGCAGCACAATCGCCACGACGCCGAAGCTGCCGATATGCGGATCGGCCATGACGCTGAGCAGCCGCTCGCGATTACCGTGCGCGGCGCCGAGCCCGTCTGCGACATCGCCGAGCCCGTCGAGGTGCAGCGCGCCGGTTACGCCGACCCAGACGGTCAAAGCCGCCAAAGCACCGATCCAAGGATCGACCTGCGCGCCGACCCAGCCAGCCCCGGCTACGCAAAGGCCGATGACGAGGCCCGCGAAGGGATAGAGCGGCACGGCGCCCTCGAAATCACCCTCGCGCCATTCTCGCTGCGGCACGGGCAACTGGGTCAGGAAGGACAATGCGGCAATGAAGCGATTCACCGCGTCAGGCCCTCGTTCGGAGTGAGGCGCAGGCCACATACCGAGGCCTCATGGACCCACGGCGCATCCAGCGGGATCGACACGACGCTCACGATTCCGACACGCCCGCTTCAGTGAAGGTCGCCATCCCATCATGCGCCGCCAGCGCCGCGCGGATGATGCCGACGGCAAGCGCCGCGCCGCTACCCTCGCCGAGCCGCATGTCGAGCGTCAGGAGCGGGGCTAGACCGAGATGCCCGAGGAGCCGGCGGTGGCCCGGCTCGGCCGAGCAATGGCCCGCCAGGCAATGGCCGGTGATGTCGAAGCCGGCCTTCGCGATCGGGGCGATTGCCGCCGTGCAGATGAAGCCGTCGAGCACGACGGGGACCCGGCGATGGCGTGCGGCGATCACGGCCCCGGCGATCGCGGCGATCTCGCGGCCTCCTAACCGGCGTAAGGTTTCGAAAGGCTGCTCCAGATGCTCATGGTGCCGTGCGAGCCCCTTCTCCACCGCCTCGCATTTGCGCGAGAGTCCTGCCGCATCGATGCCGGTGCCCGGCCCGACCCAATCGGCTGCGGTGCCACCGAAGCTCGCGGCGGCAAGCGCGGCGGCGGAGGTGGTGTTGCCGATCCCCATTTCGCCGAGAACCACGAGATCGGCCTCCGCGATCGCCTCCGCGCCAGCCTGCAGCGCGGCGAGACATTCCTTTTCGCTCATGGCGGGCTCTGCCGTGAAATCCGCGGTCGGCCTGTCGAGGTCGAGAGGAACGACCTGAAGCGCTAGCCCGAACATGTTGGCAAGCGCGTTGATCGCGGCGCCACCCGCAGCGAAATTCGCGACCATCTGCTGCGTCACGGAAGCCGGATAGGCACTGACGCCGCGGGCGACGACGCCATGATTGCCGGCAAAGACCACGGCTCGGCCGTTCTTGATCCGCGGCCTCTCGCGCGCCTGCCAGCCGGCGAGGAAGATCGTGATCTCTTCGAGACGCCCGAGCGATCCGGGCGGCTTGGTCAGCCGTGCCTGCCGGTCGGCGGCTGCCATGCGCGCAGACTGATCGGGTGAAGGCAGGGAATCGAGAGCGGCTTCGAAGGCCGCGACCGAGCCGAATAGGGTCATAGAATCGAGAATCCGCGTGGTTCAGACGAAAAGCCGGTTCGTTTTCGGCATTCCAATCCTCCCCCTCATCCTGAGGTGCTGCGAAGCAGCCTCGAAGGAGGTTTCCAGGGATCGCAGTGGTATCTGGAGGTCTCCTTCGAGGCCTCCGTTTCACTTCGGCACCTCAGGATGAGGGAGAGGGTGGGAGAATGCGTAGGTTCTATGCGAATCTAGATAGAGAACGTGGGAGAAGGCAGCGCGTCGCGTTCTGAATGGATCATCCAAAAAACCGATCACGCATCACCCGAACTCGCAGCCGTTGGGCGGAAGCGCCGATCGTAACCGGTTGAATAAAGAGCGCTTGCGGTCTCCCCAGCGTGAGGATCGAGCGCGCGGCCCACGAAGATCACGGCGGTACGCTCCAGCCGTTCCGCCAGGACCAGCGGCGCGATCTGCGAGAGTGTCGATCGGATGATGCGCTGGTCCGGCCGCGAGGCGTGCCAGACGACAGTCACCGGGCAATCCCCGCCATAGCTCGGCAGAAGCTCTTCGACGATCCGCTCGATGACGTGGATCGCGAGGTGGATGGCGAGCGTCGCCCGCGTCGCCGCAAAGGCTGGGAGATTCTCGCTCTCCGGCATCTTCGAGGCGCGGCCAGAGACCCGCGTCAGCACCAGGGATTGCGCGATCTCCGGCACCGTCAGTTCGTGGCCGATCGCGGCGGCGGCGGCCGCGAAAGCTGGCACGCCGGGCGTCAGCGTGTAGGGGATGTTTCGGCGCTCCAGGCGCCTCATCTGCTCGCCCACCGCGCTCCAGATCGAGAGATCGCCCGAATGCAGCCGGGCGACGTCCTCGCCGCGCGCGTGGGCCTGCACGAATTCCGCTTCGATCGCATCGAGATCGAGCGGGGCCGTATCGACGATGCGGGCGCCTTGCGGGCACCAGGCGAGGATGTCGGGCGGCACGATCGAGCCCGCGTAGAGGCAGACCGGGCATTGTTCGATGAGCGCGCGGCCGCGCAAAGTCATCAGATCGGCGGCGCCGGGGCCGGCCCCGATGAAATGAACCGTCATCGCACCTCGTCTCTCCGCTTCGCGAGCGCGCAGGTGACCGATCGGGACGCGATGCGCGGAAGGACGAGCCGTGCACCGGGCCCTGCCGCCGCAAGGGAAGCGGCTTCCGCGACCGAGCCGACGCCATGCGCGGCCATTGATCGCGCGGAACTGGTGTTCAGGCCCGTTTGCGCGACGAGCGTTTCCTGATCGATCGCGCTGGATATGACATCGAGCATCCTTGCGGCCTCGCTGAAAGCCGGGCGGCTTGCGAGGCTTTCGGCGCTCGCCAAAGCAATCAGGGCATTTCGCGCGAAATGTGCCTCCTCCAAGGCGCGCTCGACGAGTGCGACGATCTCGGAGGCCGCCGTCTCGCTGCGAAATCCGATGCCGGCCACGATCCTCACGGCTTCACCACCGCCCATTGCGTAAGGGGCATAGCGGGCCGCCAACCGTGAAAACCCCCGATCTTTTCGAGATGCGAGAGGGCAACGCGGCGCATCAGGCCGCCATGGCGGGCGTGATAGGCGGCAAGACTCGCCTCGGTCTCGAGCGTCACGGCATTGATGACGAGGCGGCCGCCGCTCGCAAGCGCCTCCCAGGCTCGCTCGAACAGCGCAGGGTTCGTCGCGCCGCCGCCGATGAAGACGGCCTGCGGTTCTGGCAGGCCCTCCAGCGCATCAGGGGCGCGGCCGGTGATGAGGGTGATCCGATCGATCACGCCGAGTTCGCGCGCGTTCAGTGTGATCCGCTCTGCGCGATCGGGTCGGGCCTCGATGGCGATGGCCCGGTTGGCCGGATGGCGCAGGCACCATTCGATCCCAATCGAGCCCGAACCCGCGCCGATATCCCAGAGCATGTCGCCCGGACGGGGGGCGAGCGCTGCCAGCGTGATTGCGCGCATCTCGGCCCTGGTCAGCTGCCCGTCATTGGCGAACCATTCGTCGGGAAGCCCGGGCGACAGAGCAATCGAGCGCAGATGCGGATCGGCCGGGCAGACGATCGCGACCGTGTTGATTCCGTCGATCTCGTCCGGTGCCTGCCCTGTTGCCGGGAAGGCGCGAACGCACTCCCGCTCTCCGCCCATCCGCTCCAGCACCGTCAAACTCGCGCCGCCGAAACCGCGTTTGCACAGGAGTTCGGCGAGACGCTTTGGTGTCTCCCCGCTTGCCGACAGCACGATGAGGCGCGCGCCGGGATGCAGATGCGGGATCACGCGCTCGATCGCCCGTCCATGCACGCTGACGAGCGCGCAATCGGGCAGCGACCAGCCGAGCCGCGCGGCCGCCAGACTGAAGGCTGAAGGCTGCGGATAGCAGACCCAATCCGACGGCGAGAGCAGCCGCGCGAGTTCCGAGCCGATGCCGTAATGAAACGGATCGCCCGTCGCCAGCACACAGACCCGCCCGCGCCCGCGCCAGGCGAGGATCTCGGGATAAGCCGTGCCGATCGGGCTCGGCCAAATTCGGCTCTCCGCCGTAATCGGCGCGGCGAGTTCAAGATGGCGTGCTCCCCCGATCACGAAATCGGCCCTGTCGATCGCCTCGCGCGCGGCTTGCGACAGCCCGGCCCGTCCATCCTCGCCGATCCCGACGATGCTGATCCAGGCATCGGCGGGCGCGCTGGACGGCGCGTGCGAGGGTGTGGAGAAGGGGCGCATGCGCATCCTGATTCTCGGCGGCACGACGGAAGCTTACGCAATCGCCGAAGCACTCGGTTCCCTGCCTGATCTCGACCTGACCCTGTCCTTTGCCGGCCGGACCACGTCGATGCGGCGCGTTGCGGTCTCAACTCGGACGGGTGGTTTCGGTGGCGCGTCGGGTCTCGCGACCTGGATGCGCGAGCATGGCTCGGACCTCCTGGTGGATGCGACGCATCCTTTCGCGGCAACCATCTCCGCCAATGCCGCCAGCGCCTGCGCGCAAACCGGCATCCGCCTTCTCGCCCTGCGCCGGCTGCCCTGGAAGCCTACTTTGGGCGATTGCTGGATTGAGGTCGATACCATCGAGGCGGCAGCAGGAGCGCTAGATCGCGCAGGGGACCAACGCGTGCTCGTCACCATCGGTCGGCAGGAGCTTGCGGGTTTCCTCGCAGCCGCGCCCGCGCGCCACCTTTATCTGGTCCGTGCAATCGAATTGCTTGAAGGCCTCGTTCCGCATGATCGCGAGGTGGTCACGCTTTCCGCGCGCGGCCCTTTCAGCTTCGAGCGCGAATACGCGCTGATGAATGAGGCGCGCATCGAGCTCCTGGTCACCAAGAATTCCGGCGGAGAGGCCACCGCAGCGAAGATCGGGGCTGCGCGCGCCTTGAACATCCCGGTGGTCGTCGTGCGGCAGCCGGCAAAGCCGCTCGCCCACGACACGGTGGCGACCCCCGAGGAGGCCGTGGCGTGGATCGCCGCTCATCGCGGAGCACCGACCGAGCGGGGCGTGTAGACGTAAGGCAGCAGCCGTTTTGCGCGTGCAATAATGCGGGTGGTGCTCGATCCGATGATGACCAGGGTCGCCATGTCGGCCCAGTCGGGGTGCCCTTCGGACAGGGGACGGATCTCGATCCGCTCGTCCGGCCGCCCGACGGCCCGGGCATAGACGATCGGTGTATGGGGCTCGCGGATCTGCGCGGCGATTCCGAGCGCTTCCGCAAGCTGCCAGGGACGTGCCCGCGAAATCGGGTTGTACAGGGCGATGGTGAGATCGGCCGCGAGCACGGCCCTGAGGCGATCCAGCAGGATCGTCCAGGGCTTGAGATTGTCGGAGAGCGAGAGCGCGCAGAAATCGCCCCCTAACGGCGCGCCGACACGCGCGGCAGCCGCGAGCATGGCGGTCACGCCGGGCTCGACCCGGATGTCGAGATGCCGCCAGTCGGGATCGCTCGAGGCTTCCAGAGCCTCGAAGGCTGCGGCGGCCATCGCGAAAACGCCCGGATCGCCCCCCGAAACGAGCGCGACCCGCGCGCCGCCCGCGGCCAAGGAGAGGGCGAGGCGCGCCCGCTCCAGCTCCACCCGGTTGTCGGAGGCGTGCCGGTTCTGTCCGGGCCAGATCGGCAGGCGCTCGAGATAGGGGGCGTAGCCGACGAGATCGGTGGCATCCGCAACAGCCGAAGATGCTGCGGGTGTGACCCAGCGCTCCGGGCCGGGCCCCAGGCCGAGAATGGTCAGGCGGCCAGTCATACCGCGTCCGGTTGGTCAGTTCGGAGGTGTTCGTGCCCTCGCCCCGCATGCGGAGCTGCGGTGTTTACGGATCTGACCCGCCTTCCCACCCTCTCCCTCATCCTGAGGTGCCGCGTCAGCGGCCTCGAAGGAGACCTCCAGTTACCGCAGCGCGTCCTGGAGGCCTCCTTCGAGGCCTCCGCTTCGCTCCGGCGCCTCAGGATGAGGGACAGGGCGGGAAATCCGAGATCACGATTACGTCGGTTCGAATTCGTGCAAGCGGTCGCGAGCGGAGAGCGTGGCGAGGTACACGCGATACCGAGGGAATCTGCCGGAATCCCTATCATAGCTGCCGCCCTTGTCCGGGAACCAGGATCAGCGAGAAATACGGCGCCTCGTCATCGCCTTTCTCGGCGAGCGGGCAGGCCTGTTCGCCGTTCATGGTGCCGCGCTCGACATAGATCGCGCGCGAGAGCAGCCCGGCACGGCTCAAAGCCGAGCGCACTTTGGTCAGGTGGCGACCGAGTTTCATGATGACGGCGGCATCGGTCGCGGTCAGGCGCGCGACGAGGTCATCCTCGTCGAGCGTGCCCGGCAAAACGGTGAGGACATCGTCGCCCCAGGTGATCGGCGCACCGGCCCGCGTGCGATGGTGAGCCCGCGGTCGAGCTCGCAGGCCAGCATGCTCGCCGCCTCGTCGTAGAAGCCGGAGATCGCTTGCGAATAGCGCGGATCGCTCGGCGGATATTCGATCGTGACCGGATAGGCGAGCGCGATCTCGCGGGCGGGATCGGGCGGCACGACGCAATCGACGGTCGCGCGGCCATTGCCTCTGCGCCCCTTCTTCGAGAAATGCACCAGCCGATCTGCGCTGCGCAGAACGGCGAGCGCGCGCAGGGTCAGGTAGTCCGGATCGCCGGGGCCGACGCCGACACCGAACAGAACGGGCTTGGCCACAAGAGAAGAACTGGACACGCGCTTCAGCGCTCGTTCGCGCTTGCGAGCGCATTGACGGCCGCAGCGGCCATCGCGCTGCCGCCGCGCCGGCCATGCACGACGATGAAGGGGACCGGCTTGAGCTCCGCGAGAGCCCGCTTCGATTCGGCGGCCCCGATGAAGCCGACCGGTACGCCGATCACGGCTGCGGGCCTGCCCGCTCCCTCCTCCAGCATTTCGAGCAGGCGGAACAGGGCAGTCGGGGCGTTGCCGATCACGACGACCGATCCCGCTAGCCGATCGCGCCAGAAATCGAGGGCGGCCGCGCTGCGTGTCGTGCCGAGTTCCTTGGCGTGGGCCGGGATCCGGGGATCGTCCAGCATGCAGATCACGTCGTTTCCAGCCGGGAGACGCGCCCGCGTCACCCCGCTCGCGACCATCTGCGCATCGCATAGGATCGGGGCGCCGCCCCGCAGCGCGCTGGCACCAGCCGCACCGAAATCGGGTGAATGGGCGATGTCGCGGGGAAGGTCGGTCATGCCGCAGGCATGGATCATCCGCACGACGACCCGTTCGGTCACCGGGTCGTAGCCGGAGAGGTCAGCCTCGGAGCGAATCGTCGCGAAGGAGCGCTCGTAGATATCGCCGCCATCCCGGATATACGAACCAATGGCGCTCAACCCGCATCCCCGAAAATCATTCCGACGTCCTGTCCCCTGCCGAGCCTGCCCAGATGCCGAGCGATCTCGGTGAGAGGCAGTTTCACGGATGACGCATCAGCTGCGACACCGCCCAGGACGATGCCGTAGCGGCCATCCTGGCTGCCGACCAGGGTCAGCTTTGCCGGGCCCGCCTGCGCGCACCCTTTCGCGCAACCCGATACATGCAGCGAGCCGGGCGCGTCGAGCCATTGCGACGCTTGTGCCGCGAGCAAGCTGGCATCCGAGGCCGCCTCAGTACGGCCGCTGGCGCAGCGCGGCCCCCCGACACAGGCATTGATGCGGATTCGCGGATCGGCCCCGTCGACGATGAGGCCGGCTGCCTTGATCTGAGGGAGAATTCGCGCGGCTTCACGCTCCGGCAAACCCGGCAGCACGATCGCGCGCGTCGGGGAGATTCGTAGCTCGCTCGCGCTGGCGGCAAGCATCGCGAGCTGATCGGCGTTGCAGCGGCCGAAGGGCAAGCCCACGACGAGCGCGCAGGTCTCAGGCCCGGTGCGGACGAGCCCCGGCAAGGGCGGCGTGCCGCGTGAGACCGGTGGAAGGATCGGCCCGTGCCGTCCCGCCAACGCTCGCTCGATTCGCGCGTGCGCCTCGTGAGGCAGGCTTCGTGCTCGCCCGCCGGTGATCGAAAGCTCGGATGCCAGTGCGGCGATGAGAAGCCGTGCCGCTTCCACGATCTGCGTCGGGGCAAGCGTGCCGATCCAGCGCAGGCCCGTTGCGCCTGCGAGCGCGACCGCAACCCGGTCTTGGCCGGCTGCGACGAAGCGCAGATCGGCGGCGATGGAATCGAGCGGGAAGCGGCCGCCGCCATCGACCGTGACCACGAATTTGTCGGGCAGGCCGGAGCGTGGCTGGCAGGCTTCTTCGATTGCGACTGCCGCCGCCGCGGAGTCGAAAAGCTCCGTCTCGTCGAGGCCTGCGAGCGGGCTGACGAGAGTCAGCCGATACGGACCGGGCTCGTCAGGTTCGATGAGGCCGAGGCGTTCGATCTCCTCGATCAGGGGCGCCTGCCCGGCAGCCGTGAGCCCACGCAGCTGAAGATTGCCGCGGCCCGTCACATCGATCTCGCCGTTGCCGTATCGGCTGGACAAGACGGCGATTGCGACAGCCTGAGCTGCCGCAAGGCGCCCCAGAGCGGGGTGGATGCGCACGAGGAGCCCATCGCCCGTCAGCATCGGCCGCCGCACGCCGGGGCACCAGCCCCGCTTCAACGAGGGCGCGCATCCGGGTTGATCGGCTGGGCTGGAAATCGAGGGGATTGGCACGCTCGAGAGGCCAGACGGATTTGGGTTGTTTTCGGGGATAGCGAGTTTGGCGGCCCGGCGCCATCGGCACCGGCGTGCGTCCACTTCCACTGTGCCGCCACCCCGATCAGCTTGATTTTCCCCGCCATCTTCTGAATGGCGGCGCCGGGAAACTCAGAATCCTGCAACGAAGGCCAAGGCATGCGCCGCATTGTCGTGATCGGGATCGGATCCGGCGATCCCGATCATTTCACCTTTCAGGCCGCCAGGGCGCTGGCGAGCGTCGATGTCGTGTTCCTGCTCGACAAGGGCGAGAGCAAGGGCGACCTCGCCGATCTGCGCCGGGAATTGTGCAGACGGCATGGTTCGGTGGAGCGGCCGATCCGCTTCATCGAGGCAGCCGATCCGGTCCGGCGCGAAGCGGGGCAGAGCTACCTCTCCGCGGTTTCCGATTGGCACGAGGATCGCGCCGTCCTGTGCGCGAGCCTGATCCGGGATGGGCTCGGCGAGGAGGAATCCGGGGCTTTCCTGGTCTGGGGAGACCCTTCGCTCTATGACAGCATGTTGCGGATCCTCGATCGTGTGCGTGCGCTCGGCAGCGTTCCGTTCACGAGCGAGGTCATACCGGGCATTTCGAGCATCCAGGTTCTGGCCGCGCGCCACGGGCTGCCTTTGAACGCCATCGGCTGCCCGGTCGTCATCACGACCGGACGCAGGCTGGTCCGCGAGGGGTTGCCTGCCGAGATACGAGAAGGCGCGAGCGTCGTGGTGATGCTCGACGGCGAGACCGCCTTCCGGAACCTGGCAAACCCGGCGGGTCTCGAAATCTTCTGGGGGGCCTATCTCGGCATGCCGGACGAGATCCTGCTGAGCGGCCCGCTCCCCGAGACCTCCGAGAGGATCGCCTCGGTGCGCGAGGAGGCCAAACGCCGAAAAGGCTGGATCATGGATGTCTACATGATCCGAAAGAGCGGGGTTTCGTGAGCGCGCCGTCAGGGACAGGTCTTGCGCCCGGGCTGCTGATCGCGGCGGCGCGGTCAGGCGCCGGCAAGACGACGCTCGCCCTCGGCATCGGCCGTGCGCTCGCACGGCGCGGCTTGCGCATCCGCCCGGTCAAGAGCGGACCCGATTACATCGATGCTGCCTTCCATGGCGCGGCCACCGGGAGCAGCAGCCTCAATCTCGATGGTTTCGCGATGCCGGAGCCCCTTCTCGACACGCTCGCCGCCGGGGCGGCCGCCTCCTGCGATCTCGTTCTCGCGGAAGGTGCGCTCGGGCTGCATGACGGGGTCGGGCGTGTGACCGGACGCACGGGCAGCAGCGCCGATCTCGCGGCGCGGTTCGGCTGGCCGGTCGTGCTGGTGCTCGACGTGTCGGGCCAGGGTGCCACGGCAGCCGCACTCGCCTTAGGGCTTGCCCGGTTCGATCCGCGTCTTTCCATCGCCGGCGTCATTCTCAACAGGGTGGCGAGCGAGCGCCATCACGCGCTCATCGCCGAGGGCTTCGAGAGAATCGATCTTCCGATCCTAGGAGTGCTCGGCACGGAAACGGCAATCGCGCTTCCCTCGCGCCATCTCGGTCTCGTTCAGGCACAGGAAACCGCCGAGCTATCTGCACGCCTCGATCGGCTTTCCGATCTCGTCGAGAGCGCCATCGATCTCGATCGGCTGCTGAGGCTGGCAAGGCCGACCACGATAACCCTCGATCCGGGAACGGCCGGCATCCGGGCGCTTTCCCCGCCGGGTCAGCGCATCGCGCTTGCCCGTGATGACGCTTTCTCCTTCGTCTACCCGCATCTCCTCGATGGCTGGCGCGAGGCCGGCGCGACCATCCTGCCCTTCTCGCCGCTTGCCGACGAAGTACCGCCGGAGGATGCCGATGCGTGCTGGCTGCCCGGCGGCTATCCCGAATTGCATGCCGGCCGGATCGCGGCCTCGCATCGCTTTCTCGCGGGTCTGCGCAGATTCGCGCAGACGCGGCCGGTTCACGGCGAGTGCGGCGGCTACATGGTACTCGGCGAGAGCCTGGAGGATGCGGACGGCCGCACGCACCCGATGCTCGGCTGCCTGCCGCTCAGCACGAGCTTTGCCAAAAGACGCCTGCATCTCGGCTATCGGACGGCGCATCTGACGGAAAACAGCGCCCTCGGCCCATCAGGGTCTGTTCTGAAAGGGCACGAATTCCATCATTCGACGCTGATCCCGAAACCCGGCGCGCCGCCGAACCTTGCGGAGATGTTCGACTACCAGGGTCGATCCCTCGGCACGGCGGGCCACGTCGTCGGCCTCGTCAGCGGGACGTATTTTCACGTCATCGCGGCGGATCTTCGGGACCCGCCTCAGTGATGCGGGCAAGGCTGCACTTCGACGGTGACGTGACTGAGTTGGGGCAGCCCGGTCAGACGCGCCTTGTAGGCCGCGGGTAGAGCGGGAGCATCGGTCACGATCGAGACGACGAGGGCGCGGTGCCCCGGCCCGATCTGCCACACATGCAGGTCGGAGACGCGGTCCCCGTTGGTCTCGAGGCGCTCGCGTACCAGGGCCTCGATCTCATGCGTCGGCACGATGTCGAG
Organism: Methylobacterium sp.; assembly: GCA_044227265.1. Lineage (GTDB taxonomy): Bacteria > Pseudomonadota > Alphaproteobacteria > Rhizobiales > Beijerinckiaceae > Methylobacterium. The sequence continues at coordinate 43,611 of JBGAFL010000006.1, read as the reverse complement.
CAGCACGGTACTGGCCGACCTCAGGAGGCCGACAGCCCACCAGGCGATGACGGCGGCACCGATCAATCCCATGGCCGGGTCGAGCCAGACCCAGCCGTAGAACAGGCCGCCCAAGAGCGCGACGATCGCGAGAACCGACGTCAGGGCGTCGGCGAGGACGTGCAGATAGGCGGCTCGAAAATTGGAATCCTGAGCGTGGTCGTGATGATGGCCGTGCCCGTCATGGTCGTCATGAGCATGATGATCGTGGTGCGCATGATGGTCGTGATGGTGCCCGTCATGCAGCAGCCATGCGCTGGCGAGGTTCACGATGAGGCCGATGATGGCGATCGGAATGGCTTCGGCAAAGCTGATCGCGACGGGTTGTGCGAGCCGGGCCACGCTCTCGAAGCCGATATAGAGAGCGACCAGGCCGAGAATGATCGCGCTGGTGAAGGCGGCGAGGTCGCCGAGCTTGCCCGTTCCGAACGAGAAGCGGCGATCGTGAACGTGGCGGCGGGCAAAATGATAGGCGAGCGCCGCGATGCCGAGCGCCGCGACATGGGTGGACATGTGCAGCCCGTCCGCGAGGAGCGCCATCGAGCCGAAGATCATTCCGCCGACGATCTCCGCGACCATCATGATTGCGGTGAGGGCGACCACGGCCCAGGTCCGCCGCTCGTTGCGCTCGTGGCGGTCGCTCAGAAAGACGTGCTCGTGCGTCCAGGGCTCGATCGAGTGCGTGTGCATGGGTCGTCCTCCGACGCGCTCTGGCGGATGATTTCGCTTGCGCCGGGTCGCAAGCGCCTACCGTCATTTGGCCATGACCCTGGCCGGGCGCTCTGATATTCCAACGCGCATCAGCCGCGTTCGTCGCCCTCTATCATCGTCCGGCCATAGGACACAATGTACACCGTGAGGCCTATTGGCCAATTCGATATTTCTCAATAGATGCGTTCGAACGCCAAGCGCCAGAATAGAATGATTTCAAGATGTCAGTCGAATTTTCTCTACCGCTTGCTTTGAGCGTGGTCCGATGATGCTCGCGCCGTTTCTCATCATGCTTCGCGAAGGCCTCGAAGCCGCGCTGATCGTCGGGATCATCGCGAGCTACCTGCGCCAGACCGGGCAAGGTGCGTGGCTGCCGGCGATCTGGGTCGGGATGTTCCTCGCGATCGCGCTGTCGCTGTTCCTGGGAGCCCTGCTACAGCTCGTGCGCGCCGAATTTCCGCAGAAGGCGCAGGAGGTCTTCGAGGCCGCGATCGGTCTCGCGGCCGTCATCATGCTGACCTCGATGGTCTTCTGGATGAAGAAGGCCGGCCGCACCATCGGCGCCGAGTTGCGGCATTCGGTCGATCATGCCTTTGCGGGCTCGGGGACCCGTGGAACCGCCTTCGCCCTGATCGGCATGGCTTTCTTCGCGGTAGCGCGCGAGGGGCTGGAATCGGTGTTCTTCCTGCTCGCGATCTTTCAGCAGAGCCCCGGCCCCGCCGCATTCCTGAGCGCGCTCGCCGGCGTCGCGGTCTCGACGGTTGCCGGCTATGGGTTTTACCATTGGGGCATCCGCATCGATCTTCGCCGCTTCTTCCGCTGGACCGGGATCTTCATCCTCGTCGTTGCGGCCGGCCTCCTCGCGGCGGTCCTGCGCCATCTCCATGAAGCCGGGCTCTGGAACCATCTCCAGCCTCGCCTCTACGATTTGAGCGAGGTCCTGCCCGGATCGAGCCTTCTGGGGACGATCCTCGGTGGCCTGTTCAACTATCACGAGGCGCCGGCTCTCGGTGAGGGGCTCGTCTATGTCGTGTTCCTCGCCACGACCCTCGTCCTGTTCCTGAGGCCCGCCTCGGCGCCTGTGGCCACGCCCGCGGTGCAAAGATGAGCGGCGAGGATCCGAAGGGCGCTCCCTCGTGCCTGATGCCATCTCGCCTGATGCCATGGGCGGTCGCCGGTTCGGCCCTGCTCATGATCGCGAGTGGCGTGCTCTTCTATCTCGCCTCGCAAACGCCGCCGGGCCCGGTAGCGGGCGCGGTCCAGAAAGTGGTCGTCGGCGACAAGACCTGCGATCCCAACGACATCACCGTGCCCGCCGGCCGCACCAGCTTCGAGATCCACAACGCCTCGAACCGGATTCTCGAATGGGAGATTCTCGATGGCGTGATGGTCCTCGAGGAGCGGGAGAACATTGCACCGGGTTTCCGCGCCACCGTGACGGCTCGGCTCAAGCCCGGCCGCTACCAGATCACCTGCGGCCTGCTGTCCAATCCGCGCGGAACCCTGACCGTGACGGCCTCGACGGAATCCGAAGCCGAACGTGAAAAGCCGCCGCTCACGGCCTTCATCGGTCCGCTCTCGGAATACCGCGTCTTCCTGATGCTCCAGGCCGCATCGCTCGCCAAGCAGGTCAAGCAGCTCGGCGATGCGATCCAGGCCGGTGACCTCGAGGCCGCGCGAAAAAGCTACGCCGCCGCGCGCCTGCCCTATCGCCGGATGGACATGGTGAGCGGTCGCTTCTCCGATCTGAAGAACAGCATCGACCCGCTCGCCGACTATCTCACCGAGCGCGAGAGCGATCCGGGCTTCACCGGCTTCCATCGCATCGAATACGGCTTGTTTTCAAAGAATTCTGTCGAGGGACTGCAGCCGGTTGCCGAGAAGCTGGCGAGTGATGTCGAGACGCTGACCGCGCGGATCAAGGCGTTGCGTCTCGCTCCGCAGGATCTCGCGAGCGGGGTCGCGCGCCAGGCCCGCATCCTCGCCGAGGGCCAGGTCCTCAAGGGCGAGAACCGTTATGGGCCGGGAGACTTGCAGGAATTCTCGGCCTCGTTCGAGGGCATGGAGAAGAGCCTGGATCTCCTCGTGCCTCTTGGGCCAGGTGCCGGTTCCGATGCCGCCAAGGCGCTCGCCTCGACGCGGGCGGACCTGCATGCGGAGCTCGATGCGCTGAGGCTGCAAGGTGGCGAGCGGCGCTACGAGGAGCTCCCGGTGGCCGCGCGCGAACAACTCGCCAGGCGCTTCCTCGCGCTTGCGAACGCCGCGGACACGTTCAGCGCCTCACTCGGATTGGATTGAGCGTGACCAGCAAGACGCCTCCCGACCATAGCCGCAGGGCCGTCCTGAAGACGTTTGGCTTGGCAGGTGCAGTGTGTCCCTTCACTGGCCTCATGCCCGCCAGGGCGGAGGAAACCGGGCCGCCGCCGAGCGGCCATGTCACCGACGCACCGGTCGCCGATGCGACCTCGGCCGATGACAGGGTGCCGCATCTCGGCCGGCGACAGGCCGGCGTGACGACGAAAAGGCCGGCCAACGGCATGATCGCGAGTTTCGACGTCGTGGCGGACAACCCCGACGACCTCGAAGAGTTGTTCCGCCGCCTGACCGAGCGTGTCGCCTTTCTCACGACTGGCGGCGCCTTGCCCGAGGGCGATCCGCGGCTGCCTCCGCCGGGTTCGGGAATCGTCGGCCCGATCATACGCCCGGATGGCCTGACCATCACCGTCGCGCTCGGTGCCTCGCTCTTCGAGGATCGGCCCTTTCTCGCTCCCCTGAAGCCCAAGCGCCTCGCGCGGATGACGCGGTTCCCGAACGATGCGCTCAACCGCGAGATCTGCCATGGCGATCTGAGCCTGCAGATCTGCGCCAACACGCAAGACACGACGATCCATGCCCTGCGCGACCTCATCAAGACCTGCACCGGGCAGCTCGTCCTGAAATGGAAGCAGGAGGGGAACGTTCCGGTCATCGTGCCCGGCCCCGGCGGCAAGGCGGAGAGCGCGCGCAATTTCCTCGGCTTCCACGATGGCTCGGCCAATCCCGACGCGGGCAACGGGGCCTTGATGGATCGCCTCGTCTGGGTCGGCCCCGCGCATGACGAGCCCGATTGGGCGCGCGACGGCACCTATCAAGCGGTCCGCATCATCCGCAATTTCGTCGAGCGCTGGGACCGCACCCCGCTCGGCGAGCAGGAGCGCATCATGGGGCGCTCCAAGATGTCGGGGGCACCGCTCGACAATGTGGGCGCGGACGAATTCACCGTGCCGGACTACGCGGCCGATACCGGCGGCGAGAAGACGCCGCTCGACGCCCATATCCGCCTCGCCAATCCCCGTGACGCGGAGACGGCGGGAAGCCTGATCCTGCGGCGCCCGTTCAACTATTCGGCCGGGGTCACGAAATCCGGGCAGCTCGACCAGGGGCTCTTGTTCATCTGCTACCAGGCCGATCTCGAACAGGGCTTCATCGCCGTGCAGCGACGCCTCGATGGCGAGCCGCTCGAGGAATACATCAAGCCCGTCGGCGGCGGCTTCTTCTATGTCCTGCCGGGAATCCGGGACGCGTCCGATTGTCTCGGCCGCAGCCTGATCGAAGCGGCGCGGGCTCTTCCCACTCCAAGACAGCCGGACCCAAGAAAGACATGAGAGCGACGACGCTTCTGGCCGCCTGCCTGCTGAGCTTATCGGTGACGGGCGGGGCGCTCGCTCGCGATGCCAAGCTCGACCTCGTCGAGCCGATTGCAGAGTACAAGCTCTTCGTCCTCGAAAAGCTCGAAAAGCTGGTCGAGGATACAAAGACTTTCACCGACACGATCAAGGCGGGCGATGTCGCCAAGGCCAAGACGCTGTTTGCCCCGACGCGGCTGAGTTACGAGGCGATCGAACCGATCGCCGAATTGTTCAGCGATCTCGATGCCTCGATCGATTCCCGAGCCGACGATCACGAAAAGGCTGAGGCCGATCCCGGCTTCACCGGCTTTCACCGCATCGAATACGGCCTCTGGGCGAAAAACACGACCACCGATCTCGGGCCCGTTGCCGACAAGCTGATGAGCGACGTGCTCGATTTGCGGACGCGCATCACTGGCCTGACCTTGCCGCCGGAAAAGGTGGTCGGCGGTGCGGCCGTCCTCATGGAGGAGATCGCGGCCACGAAAATCTCAGGCGAGGAGGACCGCTACAGCCATACCGACCTCTGGGATTTTCGCGGCAATGTCGACGGAGCCCACACCATCCTCGACCTCGTACGCCCGCTCATCGCCGAGAAGGAAGGCGCGTATCTCAAGGCGGTGGATGCCAATTTCGGCCGGGTTAATGCCACCCTGGACAAATACCGCGAGGGCGAAGGTTACGCTTCCTACGAGAAACTGACCGACGCCGACCGCAAAGTGCTCGCCGTGGCGATCAATGCGCTGGCCGAGGATCTGGCGAAACTGCGGGGCAAGCTCGGCCTGGACTGACGCTGATCGAGCTCGGGCATGATGCGGTGAGGCGGAATCCGGTTCACCGAAAATATCGTGTCATTCAGTTTCCGGTTGATCCGTTCGGGTCGGGCCGGATTCTTCTCCTCCCCCTTGCGGGGAGGAGGCAGGAGGTGGGGGTGGTTCAGGATTAGGCGTAGCGGTGCCTTCTGATGGACCCCGACCCCTTATCCCTCCCCGCAAGGGGGGAGGGCGTGGTCGTTCCAACCGAATTGCTCCACGGGAAAAGATATCATCCCCGCGCGCGGGCCCGGATCATGAAGTTATCGTAGGTGTATTCCGCGACCTGGAACCAGAGATATTCCTCGTTCCGGAACGTCTTCAGCGCCTCGTGGACGCGCTTGAAATCGGCGCTCTTGGCCGAGAGTTCGGCGTAGAGATCGTTGGCGTTCTTGAGCGCGGCCTCGATGACGTCCTGCGGGAAGGGGCGCAGCAGCGCACCACCCGCGACCAGACGGCGGAGCGCCTGGGGGTTGCGCGCATCGTATTTCGCCTGGACCTCCGCATGGACCTGTGCCGCCGCGGCCTGAAGCACGGCGCGATAGGCACCCGGCAGGGCCTTCCATTTCTCGGCATTGATCCAGAAGAACAGCATCGAGCCGCCCTCCCAGAAGCCTGGGAAATGGTAGATCGGCGCGACCTTCTGCAGGCCGAGCTTCTCGTCATCATGGGGTCCGATCCATTCGGCGGCATCGAGTGCCTTCGAATCGAGCCCCGTATAGATCTCGGCGCCGGCCGTTGATTGGGGCACGGCACCGAATTTGGAAAGGAGCTGTGCGCCGAACCCGGTGATGCGGAACTTCAAGTTCTGAAAATCACCGACCGTCTTGATCTCCTTGCGGAACCAGCCGCCCATCTGCGCACCGGTATTGCCGCCGGGCAGCGCGGAAAGCCCGTGTTTGGCGAAGATCTCGGAGAACAGTTCGGCGCCCCCGCTCTGCAGCCACCACGCATTCTGCCCGCGTGCATTGAGGCCGAACGGCATCGCCGTCGCGAGGCCAAGGACCGGGTCCTTGGCGATGCCGGGGGTAGACGGTCCGTGACCGATCTCGACCTTGCCGGTTCCGACCGCCTCGAGAAGCCCATCGGCCGGGACGATGTCGCCTGCCCCCGATATCTGGATCTGGAATCGTCCGCCGGTGGCCTCGGAGACGATCCGCGCGAAGGTTTCCGAGGCGCCGAACAGGATGTCGAGGTTCTTGGCAAAGCCCGAGGCGAGCCGCCAATGCAGTTCCGGAGCGTTCTGTGCCTGCGCCGGGGCTGCCAGAATACCGGCCGTCGCGGCTAGACCGGCCTGAACGAGCGCGCGTCGCGGCAGGGATTGAGCCATGGTGCCGCGCTACCCGCTCACGCGCCGAAAGGGCTGATGGGGTTCAGAATGTCGATGCCAAGGGGCGGAACGAAACGATTCTCGAGCGACACGGAGTGACAAGCCGGCGGGACGATGAAAACGCTCACGATCAGCTCAGGCCCTCTGGAAACGTGCCACGCGATGCGATCGCGTGTGGGTCGGCGTGGCTACCAAACGGGCTTCATACTATCACGGGTGTGACGGGACTCCAGTGAATCGCATCCCGCAGGCGGTGACCGGATGGATCGGAATCGCGGCGTCGAGGTCATTGCCGCAGGAACGCCTGAGTCGAAGCAATTCGTCGCCAATGTCGAGAGGGCCATGGCGATCACGGCGGCCCTGAACCGCCTGACCTATGCCGATGTCGACGAGGTCCGCTCGCTATTCGAGGAATTGGCCGGCCGGAAAGTCGGCGATCATTTTCGCCTCATCCCGCCGTTCTACACCGATTGCGGCAAGAACATGCGCATCGGCGCGCGCGTCTTCGTGAACCAGAACTGCACCTTCTACGCTCTGGCCGCAATCACCATAGGTGACGACGTCATGATCGGGCCGAATGTCAGCCTGATCACGTCAGAGCATCCGGTGGCGCCCTCGCAGCGTTACGCTCACCTCCGCGGGCGGCCGATCACGATCGAACGCGGCGTCTGGATCGCTGCGGGCGCGATCATCATTGGTGGCGTGACCGTCGGTATGAACTCGGTCGTCGCTGCGGGATCGGTCGTCACGCGCGACGTTCCGGCCAACACGCTCGTCGGTGGAAATCCGGCGAGACTCATTCGATCCATCGAGGGCGAATGACGAAAAATCGCGGCGCATCGCATGCGGCTGGTGCCAAATTGGCCCCCTCGCCGACATTGGCGCCGTTTTCGCCTTCATGGCAAAGCTATCGCGTCCACCTGCGATCCCGATGACGAAAGCGTGCGCATGAGATCCATGTCCAGGAAAGCCGCGGCATGCGTCCGCTAGTCTGGCTGGCCGCCCTGCCCTTTCTCGGCGTGCTGATCGGGCCGTTCTTCGTCAACCGGGTCGAGCCTTACGTCCTCGGCATGCCGTTCCTGCTCGCCTGGCTCGTCGGCTGCACGCTCGCGACCTCGGTGGTCATGGCCGTGATCTACCTGACCGATCCGGACAACCGCAGCTCGGGTGGCGGGAAGTGAACGCCGCGCTGCCGATCATCGCGCTCGCCATCGTCGCGGCCCTGGCGCTCGGGCTCAAGGCGCGAGCCGGGCGCGACATGGATCTCGAGCAATGGAGCGTCGGCGGGCGGGGCTTCGGTACCGTGCTGGTCTTCCTGCTGCTCGCCGGCGAGGTCTACACCACCTTCACGTTTCTCGGCGCCTCCGGCTGGGCCTACGGCAAGGGCGGGCCGACCTATTACATCCTCTGCTACCTGACGCTGATCTACCTGATCTCCTACTGGCTGCTGCCGCCGATCTGGCGTTACGCCAAGGAGCGCGGGCTCTATTCGCAGCCCGATTTCTTCGCCGCGAAATACGAGAGCTCAGGCCTCGGCATCCTCGTCGCCCTGGTCGGGATCGTCGCGCTGGTGCCGTACATGGTGCTGCAGCTGAAGGGGCTCGGCATCATCGTGTCGACGGCCTCCTACGGCGCGGTGCCGCCGAGCGTCGCGATCTGGATCGGGGCGGGCGTCCTCACCGCCTATGTGATGGTCTCGGGGGTGCGCGGCTCGGCCTGGAATGCCGTGATCAAGGACGTGCTGATCCTCGCTGTCGTGATCTTCCTCGGCCTCTACCTGCCCTGGCATTATTATGGCGGCATCGAGCCGATGTTCCGGGCGATCGATGCAGCCAAGCCCGGGTTCCTGACCCTGCCGGAGCGCGGCCAGAGCGCGAGTTGGTTCGCCTCGACCACCCTGCTCACGGCTTTCGGCGGCTGGATGTTCCCGCACATCTTCGGCTCGGTCTACACGGCGCGCGATCCCGGCGTGTTCCGGCGCAACGCGGTGTTCCTGCCGCTCTATCAGCTCATGCTGCTGTTCGTGTTCTTCGCAGGCTTTGCCGCTGTCTTGCAGGTGCCTGGGCTGAAGGGCGCGGAGGTCGATCTCGCCCTGTTCAAGCTTGCGATCGAGACGTTTCCGCCCTGGTTCGTCGGAGTGATCGGCGCGACCGGCGTGTTCACGGCCCTGGTGCCGGGCTCGATGATCCTGATCGCGGGCGCGACCTTGATCGCGAACAATCTCTACCGGCCTTTGCGCCCCTCGGCGACCGATGCCTCGACCGGGCGCATCGCGAAAATCGTCGCGCCACTGCTCGCGCTTGCCTGCGTTGGTTTCACGCTGCAGGGCGGCGAGACGATCGTGCAGCTTCTGCTGATCAGCTACAGCGTCGGAACGCAGCTGTTCCCGGCCTGCCTTGCGAGCCTTGCGAGGCGCAACCCGCTGACCCGCGAGGGAGCGGCGGCGGGAATCGTCGTGGGGGTCGGTGTCGTCGCGCTGGTGAGCGCGGGCGGCTACAGCCTCGCCAAGCTGGCGCCCTGGCTGCCGGGGCCGCTGCAGGATCTCAATATCGGCGTCGTGGCGCTCGGCCTCAACGTCGTGATCGCCCTGCTCGTCAGCCTCGCGACGCGCCGCAATCCGCGGGACGCCGCGATGCAGGGCTGAGCCGCCTTAGAGCATGATGCGGTGAAGTGGAATCCGGTTCACCGAAAACATCATGCGACACCAATCATTTAGAGCGTGCTGCCGCTTCCGTGTATACGCAGCGCGCTCTAAGCGCGGGCAGCGGCAGTGCGGGATCGGATGAGCCGGATCGCAGAGGTGATGGGAAGAAGCACCGCCTTGGCTACGGCGGTGACCGCAAGCACGGCGACGATGGGGAGAACAGCGACGGCGATTCCGATGACAGGCATGAATCGGCACTCCATCCGTTACGCGGCGACGCGGATTGCGTCGTCTCGGGAAGCATAAGCGCGCGCCAAACGCGGCAATTCGAAGGAGATTGCCACACTCCCGGAAAATTCCGTGAGCCGGCAAGAATCCTGATGCGACCAAGAACCCCTACGCATCGAGCGGGCCATGTTCAAGCGGCCTCGCCGATCGCTCGGCCAGCGCGCGGATGAGCAGCCTCGAAAGCGCTCATCAGCCGCGCGGCATCGACCTTGGTGTAGAGCTGCGTCGTCGAAAGCGAGGCGTGGCCAAGCAGTTCCTGGATCGCCCGCAACTCGCCCTGCCGCGCCAGCAGGTGCGTCGCGAAGGAATGCCGCAGGGCATGCGGCGTCGCGCTGTCCGGCAGGCCGAGCGCACCGCGCATGGTCGCGACCGCGTATTGCACGATGCGGGGCGAAAGCGGGCCGCCCTTCGCGCCGACGAAGAGCGGGCCTTCCGTTGGGAGCGGATGCGGGCAGGCGGACAGATAATCGGCGATGGCCTGCGCCACCGGCCGAAGGACCGGTACGTCGCGGACCTTGCCGCCTTTGCCGGTGACACGGACCACGTCGATGCCGGGAACCGGCGCGTCACGGCGGGTGATGCCGAGCGCTTCGGAGATGCGCAGGCCCGATCCGTAGAGCAGAGCGATCACCGCCGCGTCGCGGGCGAGAAGCCAGGGCTCGCGCGCCTCTCCGGCGCGGGTCTCCGGCGCGGTCATGGCGAGGGCGGCGGAGACGGGCAGAGGGCGCGGCAGGCGCCTTTCGACCTTTGGCGAGCGGACCGCGCCGAGTGCCGCGACCCCGCCATGGCCCTCGCGTTCGAGATGGCGGGCGAAGGAGCGGATTCCGGCAAGGATGCGCATCAGCGAGCGGCCGGAAATCTCGTCCGCGCGCCGGGCCGCCATGAAGCCGCGTACATCCCGCGGCTTCAGCGCGACGAGTTTCGCGATGGTCGGCGTACCGGTGCGTGCATCGAGATGGGTCAGGAACTGGCGCAGATCCCGCGCATAGGCCTCGCAGGTCTTCACCGCCATGCGGCGCTCCTGCGCGAGATTGCGCTCCCAATCGAGAATCGCCGCGCGCAGAGCCGCATCGCCCGGCATGAGCAGGGCGTCGACGGCATCTGCCGGATCGATCGTGGGCGAGGGCGCAAGCATTGGCGCCTACAAGCGCCCGTTAGGGTTTATGGGAGGTTAACCGAAGTTTTTTCGAGTGATGTGGACGCCGGTCCACGCGAAGAAAATTTGTTATAACAAAGAGTTAGAGCGACGTTCACGATTCCTGAATCATGAACGTCGCTCCACCTGGAAGCCTACCAGTCGAGTGTCTCACCCCGATAATCGAGATAGGCGACGCCGCGCCTGCCGAACCGCGCCTCAATCACGTTGGCCATGCCGGTCACGCTGGTCTCGACGTCGATATCGGCCTCCGCGCCGCCCATGTCAGTGCGCACCCAGCCCGGATGCACGACCAGGATGCCGTAATCCTCCTCGCGATGGCGGACGGCGAAGCTGCGGATATTGGTGTTCAGGGCCGCCTTGCTCGCCCGGTAGCTCTCCCAGCCGCCGCTCTGGTTGAGGGCGACACTACCGAGGATCGAGGACATGAAGGCGAGCGTGCCGCCTGGCGCGATCGTATCGGAGAAGGTCTCTGCGAAGCGGATCGGGCTCACGGCATTGGTCAGATAGACCTGCGCGGCAACATCGCGCGGCACCTGGTGCAAGAGATCCTTTGCCTGCGTCGCGACGCCTGCCACCACGAAGACGAGATCGAATTTTTGGGATTTCAAACGCTCGTGCAGGGCGGCGACGGCCGCGTCGTCGTCGATATCGGCAGTCTCGATGGTGAGCCTGTCCGATCTGAGCTTGCCAAGTTCCGGCGAGGGCTTGCGCTGGGTCGCGGTGACGCGCCAGCCGCGCTTCAGGAAAGTCTCGACGAGCCCGAGCCCGAGCCCGCGTGAAGCCCCGACGATGAGGGCGTTTCTGTGCTGTGCCATGAGGATGCTCCTGCGGGGCCGGGTTCAAGGATCGGCGCCGCAGAGAGGCAGGTTGGTCTCGGTCGGAAACGGGAAAAGGTGCGACCGCGCACTGCGCGTGCGCTGACGCACGTCGGCGCTTTAAGCTCTCATCGCCATCGCAGGCGGAAAGCGCGGGTCGTCCGGCGGTTCTACACGCGGCACCGGCGCGTAATCGCGAAAACGCATCTCGAAATCGGCGTCGGAACCGCGCGTCATCGCATTCAGCGAATTGCGGTACCCGAACAGGTTGGAGAGCGGCACCTGCGCGCCGATTATCGCGCGGCCTTCTTCGACCTCATGGCGTTCGATCAGCGCGCGTCGCGCGCCGAGATCCCGCAAGGCGGCGGCGAGGAAGTTTTCGGGCAGTACGATCCGCACATCCATGATCGGTTCGAGCAGGATCGAGCCGGCCTTCTGCAGCCCCTCCCGCAGGGCGGCACGCGCCGCGATCTCGACACTGAGCTCCGAGGTATCTTCTTCGTACCAGGCGCCGCTGAGGATCGTCACGACGATATCCGTCACCGGAAAACCTGCCGAAATCCCGGCGCCGAGAACGGAATGGACGCCCTTTTCCGCACCCGTGAGAAAGACTTGCGGGATGTCGGCGTCGAACGGCGCCGTCCGCAAAACCGCGCCACTGCCGGCGAGGCCCGGTTCGAGCCGCAGCTTCACCCGCGCGAACTGCCCGATGCCCTGGAACAGCTTCTTGTGCGTGTAGTCGACCTCGCAAGGATGGCTGATTGTTTCGCGATAGGAGATCTGCGGCTGGCCGATCGCGAGCCTTCCGCCGCATTCCTGGCGCAGCCGCCCGACGAACGCGTCGAGCTGGGTTTCGCTCTGGCCCCCGAGCAAAGTCTGCCCGCTATCCTGGTCGGTCCACACGCTGAGCGTCGCATCCTGCCGAGACAACGCGACGATCGCCGCACGAAATTCCTCCCGGTCGCCGGCACTTTTCGGCTCCACGGCGATCTCGAGCAGCGGCGGTGGGACGGTACGATCTGGATATCGAGGCATTCGAGCCTCCAATGGCGGGTTGCGCGGAGAACAAGGCCTCACACGGCAGAGGTCAATCCACGGCCTCCGCGGACCAGGTCGCGTGGCGGATGCCGGGTTTGGTCGCCAGATCCGCCACTGCGGCATCAAGATCCTTGGCAGCGACGGCCGTTGCCGTCAGCCTCGCCACGACCTCGACCGCCTCCTCGCCGCGCTCTTCCACCGCGACCCAGCTCACCGGATAGCGCGCCGCCTCCAGGCGCTCGACGAGCAGGTCGCGCGCGGGAACCGCGTTTTCGGAATCGGTCGTGACCCGCAGCTCGTAGGTCGCCTCGGTCTCCTTCTCGTCGATCGGAATGCGGTCGATCAGGTTGACGAGCGGGCGCAGGGCGGTGTTGCCGGCAAGGACGGCGGCCGTCACGAAACAGGCTTCGAGCGGCAGATCGCCTCCGGCAAAGGCGCCCACGGCCGCCGAGCACCAGAGCGTGGCGGCCGTGTTGAGGCCGCGCACGTTCATGCCCTCCTTCATGATCACGCCGGCTCCCAGGAAGCCGATGCCGGAGATCACATAGGCGACGGTGCGCACCGCCCCATCCGCGCCGGTCAGCCGCATGCCGAGATCGACGAAGGCCGCGGCACCGACGGCGACCAGCACAGAGGTGCGCAGACCCGCATTGCGCTGGCGATATTGCCGTTCCGCCCCGATCAGCGTGCCGAGACCGAAGGCGACGGCGAGGCTGATCGCGCTATTGAGCGCCTCAGGGGTGGGAACGGGAAATGGACCTGGCATCGTGGCAGCTAGTTGAAGCTTCGTGACAGGCCCGTGACAATCCGTGCCTTGGGCAAAATGCCCGATCCTTCCGATCGGGATTGACGGGTCGCGCTGGCAGCGGGCACATCACGACATTATGGATCGACTAAGAATCCGCCCGGAGGAAAGGTTCACGATGCGGGACATGATCTGCCCGAAGGGATGCGCATGAGCGGCGCTGCCCTCGCAAAGAATCCCGCTATCGCCGACGAACCCCTGCGCGAGCGTGTCCATGCCCTTCGAAAGGGCCTGGAGCACGGGCTGATCGGCCAGGAGAAGCTGGTCGAGCGCCTGCTGATCGGGCTCTTGACCGGCGGCCATCTGCTGATCGAGGGCGCGCCGGGCCTTGCCAAGACCCGCGCGGTCAAGCGGCTCTCGGAGGGGCTCGACGGCTCGTTCGCGCGCGTCCAGTGCACGCCAGACTTAATGCCGGCCGATCTCACCGGCACCACCGTCTGGCGCCAGGATGCCAGCATCTTCGAGTTTCTGCCGGGGCCGCTTTTCCACTCGCTGATCCTGGTCGACGAGGTCAACCGCGCTCCCCCCAAGGTGCAATCGGCCCTGCTCGAATCCATGGCCGAGGGGCAGATCACGGTGGCCGGGCATACCCACAAGCTGCCCGACCCCTTCATGGTGGTCGCGACCCAGAACCCGATCGAGCATGCCGGCACCTTCCCGCTGCCGGAGGCGCAACTCGACCGCTTCCTGCTGCATGTCGTGGTCGACATGCCGGACGAGGCGTCCGAGCGAAAGATCCTCGATCTCGTCGAGGGCGAATTGAACCAGCATGCCGAGCCCATGCCGGTGAAGCTGACGGTCGAGGAGGTCCGCGCGGCGCGCGAGGCCGCGCTCGCGACCTTCGTCTCGCCTGCGCTCAAGGATTACCTCGTGCGGCTCGTCGCCGGCACCCGCACGGATTCCATTGCACCCGAGCTGCGCGCCGCGATCGAGCATCCAGCGAGCCCACGCGGCACGCTTGCCTTGATGGTGGCCGGCAAGGCGCGGGCCTACCTGCATGGCCGCGACCACGTCATCCCCGAGGATGTCGCAGCACTCGCGAGCGACGCCCTCGCCCACCGCATCGGCCTGACCTGGCGAGCCGCCGCCGAGGGGCGAAATGCGCGCGGCATCATCGCGGGGCTGGTCGAGAAGACGCGGGCGTTGTGAAAAACGGGTTGAAAATTCGCGCACGGAACCGGCCGTCTCCCTCCCCCCTCTGCGGGGGAGGGTACCCTGCGTTGGCAGGGGGGGAGAGGGGGCGGCGAGACTATTCCGGATACGGAGTTCCCCTCTCCCGACCCGCTTCGCGCGCCACCCTCCCCCGCAGAGGGGGGAGGGAAAGGCACGTGCCGTGACCGGTTCTGCCACCCCCGAAACCTATTCCGCCCCCGGTATCCACCTCTCGGGCGAGACCCTGATGGGCTTGCGCCATCTTGCCCGGCGCGGCGTCACGCAAGGCACGCGCACGCTGGCGGGGCTGCCGGGTGGCATCGTCACGAAGAAGCGGGGGCGCGGTTCCGAGCCCGATGATGTGCGGCTCTGGTCGGAGGGCGACGACATGCGCTTCATCGACCGCAACGCCACTGCCCGCACCGGGCAGCTGCATGTGCGCACCCATCACGACGAGCGCGACCGCTCGGTCGTCCTGCTCGCCGATTTCCGGCCGTCCATGCTGTTCGGAACACGCCGCGCCCTGCGCTCGGTGGCAGCGGCCGAGGCCCTGGCCCTGCTCGGCTGGCGCGTCGTCGGCGATGGCGGAAGGGTCGGGCTGATCGTGGCAAAGGCCGGCGAGCCGACCGTGATCCGCCCGGCGGGCGGCGAGCGGGCGATGATCGCGGTGACCGGGGCGATGGCCCATGCCCATGCCCTCGCCCTCGAAGCTAGCGACCGGGCCGATCCGCCGCTCTCCGACATGCTGACCCTTGCCGGTTCGTTGCTCACCTCCGGCGGCCATCTCGTCATGTCGACCGCACTCGATGCGCCCGGGGACGATTTCGAGAGCCTGCTCACCGTGTTGGCCGAGCGGCTGTCGATCCGCCTGCTGCTGGTCTCGGACGCGTTCGAGCGGGCCCATCCGCCGGGCTTCTACCCCTACGCGATGGCGGACGGCACGCGTGGCACCATCCAGACCGGCCGCACCGAGCGCAGCCCACCCTGGTCGGTCGACGAGCGCCTCGACGCGATGCATCGCCGCGGCATCGAGGGTTTGCGCATCGATGTCGAGGCAGGCCCGGAAGCCTATGCGCCCCTGATGGAGCGGCTCGATGCGGTGTTGTGACGGGCTGTACTCCTCCCTCCCCCCTTTGCGGGGGAGGGTACCCTGCGCAAGCAGGGGGGGAGAGGGGCAGCGGCGCCTTTTCCGGATGGACCTGAGCCGTCCCCTCTCCCGCCGGCTGCGCAGGCACCCTCCCCCGCAGAGGGGGGAGGGTTGACGCCCATGACCCCCGAGACCGCCACCGCACTCGCATCCCTGCGCGATCTTCACCTGCCGACCGGTGGGGGTGGATTGGTGCAGGGCGAGATTCTCGCCGCGATCGCCTCCGGCTTTGCTGCCGCGCTCCTTTTCGGGCTTTTCCGGCTGTTGCGAGCCCGCCTGCGCGACACCACCCGTCGCGCGGCCTTGCGCGAATTGGCGCTCGCCAACGCGCTCGAACCGGGCGAGCGGCGTGTGGCGCAGGCCCGCCTCCTGCGCCGCGTCGTCCGCACCGTGTCGGGCGATGGGGCGGCTGTGTCGCAGGGGGCTGACTGGGCGGCCTGCCTCGATCGCACCTTCGCCACGCGCTTCTTCAGCGAGGGCGCCGGACGGATCCTCGTCGATGGGCTCTATCGCAGGCCGAGTGAGGCCGACACCGCAGCGATCGATGCCGAACTCGGCCGGCTGTTCGCGCGGATCAAGGGTTGAGGCGATGCCGGCCTGGCTCACAGCCCCGTTGTCCGGCTTCGATTTCGCGACGCCCTACGCGCTGCTTCTGCTGCCGCTGCCCTTCCTGTTCGCGTGGGCAATGCCGCCCGAGCAGGCCGGCGCAAGCGGTGCCCTGCGCATCCCCCGCACGCTGATCGGCGAGACCGAGAGTGGCGCTAGCTTGATCGCGCGCGGGCGAAGGCGCCTGATCCTGATCGGCACGCTCTGGGCCGCGCTGATCGTCGCCCTCGCGGGCCCCCGCATGGTGCTGGCAGCCAAGGCTCTGCCCGCCTCCGGCCGAGAGATCATGCTGGCGCTCGATCTCTCGGGCAGCATGGAGCGCAGGGATTTCGCGCTCGACGGCCAGACGGTGAGCCGGCTCGATGCCGTCAAGAAGGTCGGCGCCGCCTTCATCCGGGCGCGGGCGGGCGATCGCATCGGTCTCGTCGCCTTTGCGAATGAGGCCTATGTCGCGGCCGCGCCGACTTTCGACACCGCCTCGGTCGCCCGCACCCTCGAGGAGGCGACGATCGGTCTCGTCGGCCGCTCGACCGGCATCGGCGACGGGCTCGGCCTCGCCCTGAAGCGTCTTGCCCCGGCCCAGGTCGCCGCGGCCGAGAGCGGCGGCGGGCCGCCGCCCTCCCGCGACAAGGTGGTGATCCTGCTCTCGGACGGGGCGAACAATGCCGGCCAGACCGCCCCGAAGGAGGTCGCGGCCCTGGCGAAGGAACTTGGCGTCAAGATCTACACGATCGCGCTCGGGCCGATCGACATGGCGGACAATCCGAACAACGAGCAGGATGTCGTCGATGTCGAAACCCTGCGCGAGATGGCGGAGACGAGCGGCGGCCGGGCATTTCGTGTCAAGACCACAGACGACCTGATGGCCGTCGCGGATGCGATCGACGAACTGGAAGGCGGCCGCGCCCAGGCTCCGCCAGTGCCGCTCCGCCGAGACCTCTGGCCGTGGCCGGCGGCACTCGCTCTGCTCTGCGCCTGCGCGCTTCTGGCGACGAGGCGCGACGGATGACGCGTTGTTCGGTTTCTCAACGGGATCGTGCGTGCAGCCCCTCTCCCCGCATGCGGGGAGAGGAGGAATGCGCCAGACTGGAGGCCGCATGAGCCTCGGCGATTACGCCCTGCTCCGCCCGCTCTGGCTGATCGCGATTCCGCTGATCGTAGCGCTGGCCTTGCGCGCGGCCTGGCGCTCGGCGCCCCTCGGCGATTGGGTCAAGGCGATTGATCCGGCTTTGATGGCGATGCTGCGCCAGCGCGGTGCCGTCCTCGGCGGGCGGCGGCGGGCCAATCTCGTCGCGGCGCTCGCGGCCGGGCTCATCGCGCTCGCTCTGACCGGGCCGGCTGTCGAGCGGCCGGAAGCCTCGACCTTCCGCAATCTCGACGCCACCGTGATCCTGCTCGACGTCTCGCGCTCGGTCACCGAGGGTGGGCGCTTCAAGGAAGCGCGGCAGGCGGCTGAAGCGGTGGCGGAAGCGGCCGGCACCCGCTCCGTGGCGCTCATCGTCTATGCCGGGGATGCCTATACCGCCGTCTCGCCGACCACCGACCGCGAGGCGCTCGGCACCACCTTGTTCGCGCTCGACGCCGAGACCGTGCCCGATCGCGGCAGCCATCCCGAGCGCGCCCTGGCGCTTGCCCGCCGCATCCTCGGGGAATCCACAGTGGTCTCGGCCGATATCGTGCTGATCTCGGATGGCGACGGCATCGGCCAGGCGGCGGAGCGCGAGGCGAAGGCCCTGCATGACCAGGGCTGGCGCGTGAACGCCGTTTTCGTTCCTGCAGGCAAGGCGCTGCCGCCGGGCGTGCCGAGTCCCGATCGCGCTGCGCTCGACAGGCTGGTCTCGGAAGGCGGCGGATCTATCGCCGATATCGATGCGTTGGCCCCTGTGCTCGATCAGGTCGGTGCCAGCACCGCCCAGCATCTTGCAGCCGGTGGCTACAGCGTGCTCGCCTTCGCCGATCTCGGCCGCTGGCTGCTGCTTCTGGCGCTTCTGCCCGCCCTGATCCTGTTCCGCAGGAGCGCATGATGGAGCGCGCGTGATGGCCATCCATCCCGATCACCGGCTTTTCACGAATGCGCTGCAGAGCCGGGCCGCCATTCGCGCGGCCTTCTCACGAAACTGGCGCAAGCATGCCCGGCTGGCCGGGCTCTGCCTTGCCGGCCTGGGCCTTCTCGGCCTGATGCTGGTCTCCGAGCCGCGCACCAGCCTCGGCCGCCTGCTGATGGCGGTCGGCCTGCCGAATGCCGTGCTCGCCGTGCTGGACGATCCGGCCTGGCGCGGCCCCGCCTTCTATCAGGCTGGGCGCTATGGCGAAGCGATCGCGTTGTTCCGTACCCAAGGCAAGCGCGCCAGCTACAATCTCGGCAATGCGCTCGCCAAATCCGGCGATCTCGTCGGTGCGGTCACGGCCTATGACGAGGCCTTGATCTACGATCCGCGCGATGCCGATGCGCAGGCCAACCGCTCGCTGATCGCGCGGCTGCTCGAGACCGAGATCGACCGTGGCCAGGGCGGGGGCATCGCCAATGCCGTCGCCCAATACGGCGCCCGTTTCAACAAGACCGAGAGCCAGGACAAGAACGACGACATCAAGGCGACATCGAGCGGCGAGGGGCTCGCCGGCAACAAGGAGGCCGGAACCTCCGATTCCCTGCCCGGCACCAGTGCGGTGGCGCGGCGTGGCCGGGCCGAGCAACTCGCGATCGATTCCGGCAAGGGCCAGGCGCGCGGCTCGGCGGGTGACGCGGCCGGGCGCGGGCGCGACGGCGCGGGTTCGGCCATGGTCGCGGCCGCTCCCGAAAAGGAAGCGCGACGCGTCACCAAGAGTTTCGAGGCGCACGAGATCCATCCCGACCGGCTCTGGCTGCAGACCCTGCCGGACGAGCCCGGCCGCTATCTGAAGCTGCGCCTCAAGGCCGAGCAGGCCCGCCGCATCGAGGCTGGCACCGCCATGCCGGGAGGGAGCAATCCGTGGTGAGCGAACGGCGATTCTCCCTCCGCCCTCTGCGGGGGAGGGTGGCCCGCGAAGCGGGTCGGGAGAGGGGAACGCCATATCCGGAAAGGGCGGTCCCCTCTCCCCCCCTGCTCGCGCAGGGTACCCTCCCCCGCAGAGGGGGGAGGGAATTGGCGCGGCACATCCTGATTGTCTTCCTTTTTCTCCTGCCACTCCCAGCCCACGCCCTCGAACCGGGCGATCTCACCCTCACCGTCACGCCCGAACTCAGCGGCAATGTGCAGCCCTATGCCCGCGAGATGGTGCTGCTGCGGCTGCGCGGGGTCTATCGCACCACCATTCTGCTGGAAGAGATGCGCCAGCCGCCGCTCACGAATTTCTCCTGGACACAGCTCGGCCGTGACACTTGGGGCCGTACCCAGCTCCCCGACGGCCAGATGGCGCTGCAATTCGAGCGCACGGTCGCGATCTTCCCGCAGCATACCGGGACCTTCACGATCGAGCCCTTCGTGCATCGGCTGACCATCAGCGAAAACGGCGAGCGCAAGATCGTCGAAGCACGCTCCGAGCCGATCGTCTTTCCCGTCGAGCCCTGGAAGGCCGATACGGGGGGGCCGGATGCGGCCGAGCCGTGGTGGCTGCCGGCACGCGACGTCACGGTCACCGATTCCTGGGAGCCCGACCCGGAGACGATCACCACCGGCGAGACCACACGCCGCATCGTCACTCTGGTGGCGCAGGGCCTGCTGGCGGAAGGGTTGCCGCCGCGGCCGATCCTGCGCACGCGCGGCATCCTGACCTTCGCCGGCCCCACCAAGCGCGAGACGATCATCACGCCCGGCGGTCCGGTGGCGAAGGCGACCTACCAATGGGACATCAAGGCGGGCGTCCGCGAGGTGATCCCGCTCAACGCCATCAAGATCCCCTGGTTCGATACGGCGACCCGGACAATGCGGGAAGCCGAGATCCCGGCCCGCCAGATCGGCGGCGGCCTTGCCGCGCGCGAATCCGACTTGAAGCCGACAGCACCGGCCTCCTGGCGGATGATCCTGCTCTCGGGCTTTGCCGCTTTCGGAATAGGTCTCGCACTGATCGGCTTCGGCACTCGGCAGGAGCGTTTGCGCCTCGATGGAGCGGCGCGGCGAGCCTTGCGGCGCGCCGCTGCGACGGGAGATGTCACCGGGTTCCGCGCCGTTCTGACGAATGCGATGCAGACGCAGCCGAAGCTCGCGGCGGCATGGAGCAGAGATGCCTCGGCGCAGGCCGGCCTTGCCGCACTCGACGTGCAGGTTTTTGGATGTGATGCGACCGGCAAGGACAGGGCTCAAGCACCTGATCTTGCCGCCCTGGCCCCTCTTTTTGGAAGGCCCCGACGCTGCGAGCCCGATCCGCTGGCCGATCTGCCGAAACTTGTCGCACTCGATGGGCCCCGTGGAGCGATTGCGGCACGAAACTGAAGGCAACGCCGGGCGCCGATTTCTTCCGCGGCCAATCCACTGACCGCGCTTGAAAACCTTCTACGCGCTGAGGCACGATCCGCGACCAGCTCGGCCCTCGTGGCCCCGGAGGCCCGATGACCGCTCCCTCTTCCGACGACGTGACTGCAGCCGTGCTGGTGATCGGCGACGAGATCCTGTCGGGGCGCACCAAGGACAAAAACGTCGGCACCATCGCCGAGCGGCTCACCGAGATCGGCATCGACTTGCGCGAGGTACGGATGGTGCCGGATATCGCCGTCGAGATCGTCGCCGCGGTGAATGCGCTGCGTGCCCGCTACACCTATGTCTTCACCACCGGCGGGATCGGGCCGACCCATGACGACATCACAGCCGATTGCATCGCCGCCGCCTTCGGGGTCGGCATCGGCGTCGACGAGCGCGCCCGCGCCATGCTGCTCGAGCGCCACAAGCCCGAGGATCTCAACGAGGCACGCCTGCGCATGGCGCGCATCCCGGAAGGGGCCGACCTGATCCCGAACCCGATCTCGAAGGCGCCGGGCTTTCGCATCGGCAATGTCTGCGTCATGGCCGGTGTGCCGCAGATCATGGAGGCGATGCTCGATTCCGTCCTGCCGGGGCTGATTCCGGGCCGCATCGTGCTCTCCGAGACGATCGAGGCGGGTCCGATTCCCGAGGGAAGCTTCGCCGGCGGCCTTGCCACGATCGCGCATGCGCATTCGGGCGTCTCGATCGGCTCCTATCCCTCGATGACGCAATCGGGCTTTTCCAACCGCATCGTGGTGCGCGGACGCGATCCGGACGCCATCGCTGCGGCGAGAGCCGAGATCGAGACCCTGCTCGCCAGCCTTGCCGGCTGACTCCCCGGATCGTTTGCCGGCACGACGCCGTTGATGCGCGCTGGTGGATCGATTCCGACAGGTGGTACCCGGCTGCCGGAGGACAATCGATCCACTAGGGGGCGAATTCGCCATGCGCGAAAACGACGACGCCGAACGAGATCCCGACAAGAAGCGCCGGGACAGGAAGGAAATCGAGAAGGCGCATCGGCCCGATGCGCTGATCCTCCACGAAATCATCCGCCGGGAGGGAGAGGAGGAGCTGCGGCGCACCGCGCTCGCGCTCGCACTTTCGGCCTTCGCGGCCGGGCTCAGCATGGGCCTCACCCTGATCGTCCCGGGCGTGCTGAAGGCGGCCTTGCCGGACGAACCCTGGGCGGCCCTGCTGATCAGCCTCGGCTATTCGGTCGGCTTTCTTGTGGTGGTGCTCGGCCGCCAGCAGCTTTTCACGGAGAATACGGTCACGCCGATCCTGCCGCTGCTTCAGAAGCGCAATGCCGCGATGGCCTGGAAGGTGGCGAGGCTCTGGGCAATCGTGCTGCTCGGCAACATCCTGGCGACCTACGTGATCGCCTACGTGCTGGTTCATGCGGATGCGTTCAAGCCGGAGGTGCGCGCGGCCTTCACCGATCTCAGCCAGCACGCGATCGACGGGTCGTTCATGCGGATCATGACGGAGGGCGTGTTCTCCGGCTGGCTGATCGCGCTGATGGTCTGGATCCTGCCGGCTTCCGGTTCGGCCGGGCCTTTCATCATCGTGCTGATGACCACGCTGGTCTCGCTCTGCGGGTTCACCCATGTCGTCGCCGGCTCGATCGATGCCTTCTACCTCGTCATCCTCGGTCAACTCGGCTTCCGGGAGTACTGGACCGTCTTTTTCATACCGACCCTGATCGGCAACCTGTTCGGCGGCGTCGCGCTGGTCTCGGTGCTCAATTACGGCCAGGTCGCGCCGGAGGTCGAGGAACAGGGCGACGATGCGGGCGACGACGCAGCCCCTTCGCGAAAGGGCGCAAGCCCCGAAAGGAACAGCGAAAAAACCGACGGTAACACCGACGACGACGGGAACGGAACGCCCGGCCGCGCGCGCTGGCGCTGATCCGGTTGCCGCGCGCTCAGTGCAGCGCGACCCCGTCCAATCCCGGCGGCGGCGGCACCGGCTCGCCAAGCGCCTCCAGCACAGCCGCATCGACGAGATGCAGCAGGGCATCGAGCGGCAGGTCGTTCGGCTCGAGGCCGAAGGGCTCCTCCAGTTCGTCGCCGAGCGCATCGAGCCCGAAGAAGGTGTAGGCCACGAGCGTGGTCGCCAGGGGGGTTGCCCAGCCGAGCGAGGAGGCAAGACCGAAGGGCAGCATCAGGCAATAGACCCAGGCCGTGCGGTAGAGGAGCAGGGTGTAGGCGAAGGGCAGGGGCGTGAACCGGATGCGTTCGCAAATCGTCTGGACCAGGGCGATAGCCGTCATCTTCCGCTCGAACACCTCAAGCAGAACGTCCGAGATCGTCCCGGCCCGGTACCAGCGGGCGATATCGGTGCCGAGGCCCACCAGCACGGCATCGGGCACGCTGACCTTGCCCGCGAGTTTTGCAACATCCTCCGAGGGCAGCCAGGGGGTGGCGGCGGCGGTGGGATTCTGACCACGCAGGACCGCATGCAGTGCGTGGGCGAAGCCGGCGAGCCGGCGCAGGGCACGGTTCCTCTCGGTCGTGAAATCGGGATCGGGAAGCGTCGTGGCGAGCAGGCGGGCGGTACCCCGGATCTCGACGATCAGCTGACCCCAGGCCTTTCGCCCCTCCCACCAGCGGTCGTAGCAGGCGCCGTTGCGAAAGCTGAGGAAGATGGACAAGGCGAGCCCGATCAGCGTGAACGGCCCGGTCCCGACCTCCTGGGGAAAATAGCCGGGCCAGCGCCGCTCCGCCGCCACGACCAGGCAGGCGATCGCCGTGATGCCGATCACCTTGGGCATGACCACCGGGAGCACCGAGCCCCTCAGCGTGAACAGGATGGCCAGAGAGCGGGGGCGCGGACGGACGATCATCCAGGCTTGATCGGCGAGGATGCGCGGATTCGCCAGTGCAATCTCACAGGACCCACGCGATCCGCGTGTGGGTGCCGCCCTATCGGCCCAGCGACAGGAAGCGCGAGAGAAGCCAGAGCGGCACCACGATCACCGCACCGGCCAGGATCCAGCTCCCGAAATCGTGGAAGGTGGCGAGGCCGAGATCGATCAGGGCGCGCGCCGCGTCATAGGCATGCCAGAACAATTGGCCCGGCGTGATACCGAACATCGCCATCGTCGCACCGACGAGGACGGACAGGAACAGCAGCTTGACGAAGACGGCGACCGGCGAGCCGCCGAGGAAGCGGTAGAGGGCCGAGGGCCGGCGCCGATAGCCGTCGGGTTCATCGGAATGGATCAACTCCTGCTCGGAGACGATCCGGCGCTGGCGATCCCGTCCGCCGATCATGCACAATCCTCGCGCTGCTGGAGCATGATGCGGTGACGTGGAATCCGCCTCACCGAAACCATCATGCGACCGAGAACCGACGGCAGCCGATCGAACGCAATCTTCGATCCGGTGCCGGCGCTTCCTCCGCCAGACACCTGATGCACCGGCCGGTGATTTGCAACGTAGGCCGGCTATCGGCAGCGCCGAACGAAGGCTCCAGGCACGGCCCGCTGTGGCCGGCACGGCACACAACCTGGAAACTGCACGTCCGCTCGGGCGTTACGCCGATTCGTAGGCGGCAGCCGAGGGACAAGCTCAGTGTCCCGTCCGATACCAGGGGCGTGGCCTCATCGAGGCGCCCCTGCCAGTCACGAACCAGAGACGGAGCATGATCGACCACGCCATCTTCGATCCGGCGACGATCGATCCCGAGACGAAACGGCTCAACGCCGAGATCGTCGCGGCCCATGCCGAGCAGCCCGATCCCTGGTCGCTGCCTGTCGCGGAGGTGCGCGAGCGCCGCCGCCGCGGCACCAAGGCCTCCCCGGCCATGCCGAAAAGCGAGCGGGCCGAGACGCTGACCATCGAGGGGCCGGGCGGTCCGCTCGCTTTGCGGGTCATCCGCCCCCAGACGGGCAAGCTGAAGGGCGCCTATCTGCACATTCATCGCGGCGGTTGGATCTGGGGCGGTGCGGACGAACAGGATCCCTGGCTCGAGCGGATCGCCGATACCTGCAACTTCGTCTGTCTCTCGGTCGATTACCGGCTCGCGCCCGAGCATCCCTATCCGGCCGCGCTCAAGGATTGCGAGGCGGCCGCCCTCTGGCTCGCCGGCCCCGGCAAGGCGGAACTCGGCGTTTCCTCGCTCACCATCGGCGGCGAATCGGTCGGGGCGCATCTTGCCGTGATGACGCTGCTGCGCCTGCGCGACCTGCATGGAATGCCACGCGCCTTCCGCGGCGCCAATCTCAATGCCGGCTTCTACGATCTCGGACTGACGCCGAGCGTGCGGCAATGGGGCGAGGAGCGTCTCGTCGTGAACACGCGCGACCTCGAATCCTTTGCCGACGGCTATGTCCGCGAGGGGATCGATCGACGTCGGCCGGACGTCTCGCCGCTCTATGCCGATCTGCGCGGCCTGCCGCCGGCCCTGTTCACGGTCGGCACAGCCGATCCACTGCTCGATGACACGCTCTACATGTCGGCGCGCTGGGCGGCCGCCGGCAACGGTGGCCACACCGCGGTCTATCCCGGCGGCTGCCACGTCTTCGTGCGCTATCCGGGCCCGCTCACCGAGCGGGCGCTGGAGCTGATCGAGCGGTTTCTGATGGCCCTGGCCTAGGCCCACCTGCCCTACGGACGGATCGCGTTTTCAGCGCTTGCCGGCCCCGTCGCCGTCACGCATGGCGCCGGTCGGCTCCTGCACATGCGCTTCGAGGAACCAGAGCTGCTTCTCGATGCCGCGCGAGACGGCGGTGAACAGATCGGCGGTGCCGGCATCCCCGGCCTCGTCCGTTTCGTCGATGTTTGCACGCACCGCGTCGGCGAAGACCGCATAGCGATCGATCAAGGCCGCGAGGTGGTCGGCAATCGCGTAGATGTCGGTCGGATAGGGTTCGAGCTTGGAGGCCGACGCGACGGTGGCGGCCGTGCCGAAGGCGGTCGCACCGAGCTGGACCGCGCGTTCGGCCATCTCGTCGTT
Organism: Methylobacterium sp.; assembly: GCA_044227265.1. GTDB lineage: Bacteria > Pseudomonadota > Alphaproteobacteria > Rhizobiales > Beijerinckiaceae > Methylobacterium. The sequence goes on along the minus strand of JBGAFL010000006.1, from coordinate 17,999 downwards.
GTACTCGTCGATCTCCGTGCGGAAACCGTCGAGCATCTCATGGATGGCGATGAATTGCGGGCCCTTGATGTTCCAATGTGCCTGCTTGATCGCCAAGGCGAGGTCGATCCCGTCGGCCAGGCGCTGATTGAGCAGCTCGATCGAGACCTTCTTGGCGTTCGATGCGGTGCCGTTCCGGGTCTGGTGCTGGCGCGACGCGCCCTTCTTGCCCTTGTCCTTCGTGCTCGCTGCCATGACCATTCTCCCTTCGCGGAATCGCAAATCGATCACGCGAGGCGGAGTTCCACGGCGGCGACAAAGAGCGGTTGATGGCCGGAGAGTTCAGCGGTTCCGGCCCGAAACCGCCTCATCGTCGAGGCTTTAGGCACGGCCTCGGCTCACCTTGCGCGCACCGTAGCCCAGAAGCGCCCAGAGAAAGGCCGCGACCGTGCGTACCGGGAAGAAGGTCGGCATGTCGTGGGCGATCGGTGCGGGCCAGGGAATGCCGATCCCCGTGATGACCCAGGACACGAGCACCGAGACGACAAGTCCGGCAATCGCTGCCAGAAACAGCTTGCCGAACTGGTTCGCGGTCCAGCCCAGCGCAAGCGAGACCGCGATCAAAACCGGATCGAACGCCGCCATGATCCAGACGGCGAACGGATAGACCGGGACGGTGAGATGTTCGGGGGGGATCATGCCCACCATGCCTTGGGCAGGCTCATGCGCCCGGCCGCATCCTCGATCACCTGCGCGGTCGCGAACAGGGTTTCCTCATCGAAGGGCCGGCCGATCAGCTGCAGGCCGAGCGGCAGGCCCTGGCTGTCCAAGCCTGCCGGAACGGCGATGCCGGGCAGGCCCGCCATGTTCACGGTCACCGTGAACACGTCGTTGAGATACATCTCGACCGGATCGGCCGAGGCCATCTCGCCGATGCCGAAGGCTGCGGAGGGCGTCGCCGGCGTCAGGATCGCATCGACGCCCGCGGCATAGACTTCCTCGAAGTCGCGCTTGATCAGCGTGCGGATCTTTTGTGCCCGGACGTAATAGGCGTCGTAATAGCCGGCCGAGAGCACGTAGGTGCCGATCATGATGCGGCGCTTGACCTCGCGGCCGAAACCGGCAGCGCGGGTCTTTTCGTACATGCCGATGATGTCCTTGCCCGGCACGCGCAGGCCGTAGCGGACGCCGTCGTAACGGGCGAGGTTCGAGGAGGCCTCGGCCGGCGCGACGATGTAATAGGCCGGCAACGCGTATGAGGTGTGCGGCAGCGAAATGTCCTTGAGAGTGGCGCCGGCCGCCTTCAACCATTCCGCGCCCTGGTCCCACAGCTTCTGGATCTCGGCCGGCATGCCCTCGACCCGATATTCCTTCGGGATGCCGATGGTGAGCCCCTTCACCCCGCGCGAGACCGCTGCCTCGAAATCCGGCACCGGAATATCGACCGAGGTCGTATCGCGCGGATCGTGTCCCGCCATCGAGCGAAGCAGCACCGCGGAATCGCGCACATTCCGCGCGATCGGCCCGGCCTGGTCGAGCGAGGAGGCGAAGGCGACGATGCCCCAGCGCGAGCAGCGCCCATAGGTCGGCTTGATCCCGACCGTACCGGTAAAGGCGGCCGGTTGGCGGATCGAGCCGCCGGTATCGGTCGCGGTGGCACCGAGGCACAGATGCGCGGCGACCGCCGCGGCCGAGCCGCCCGAGGAGCCGCCAGGCACGATCTGCGCCTCGGAGCCGGACCGGCGCCACGGCGAGACGACGTTTCCATAGGCGCTGGTCTCATTCGAGGAGCCCATCGCGAATTCGTCGAGATTGAGCTTGCCGAGCATCACGGCACCGTCGCGCCAGAGATTGGTCGAGACGTTCGATTCGTAATGCGGCGTGAAGCCTTCGAGGATCTTCGAGCCCGCCGTGGTGTGGGTGCCATCCGTGCAGAACAGATCCTTGATGCCGAGCGGCAGGCCCTCGAGCGGACGGGTATCGCCCTTGGCGATGCGAGTGTCGGAGACAGCGGCCGCCGCGAGCGCGGCCTCGCCCGTCACCTCCAGATAGGTGTTGAGCACGCCCGCCTTCCCGATCGCGTCGAGATGGGCCTGCGTCAGCTCCTGCGCCGAGAATTTTTTGGCCGTCAGCCCCTCTCGGGCCTCGGTCAGGGTGAGTTCGTTGAGTGCGCTCATGTCACTTCGCCAGACCAATATTCTCGAAGTTCGTCATTGCGAGCGAAGCGAAGCAATCCAGGGAAACGCCGTGCTCTACGATCGAGGCTGGATTGCTTCGCTCGCAATGACGGAACGGCCCGCTATTCCACGACCTTCGGGACGAGGAAATACCCATCCTCGGTCTCGGGCGCATTCGCGACGATGTCCTTGGCGCGGCCGCCATCGGTGACGACGTCCTCGCGCTTCTTCATTGCCATCGGCGTAACCGAGGTCATCGGCGCGACGCCGGATATGTCGACGGCGTTCAGTTGCTCGACGAAGGCGAGGATCGCATTGAGTTCGCCCTGGAGCGGCGCGACATCTTCTTCCGCCACCGCGATACGCGCGAGATGCGCGATGCGCCGTACCGTATTCGCGTCGACCGACATGGCGCTCCGATAAGGTAGCCGGCCCGTCCTCAGGCCGGCCGCGCTATAGCATCGGCGTTCTCACACGGGCAATGTTCACGTGGCAGCGTTTGCCAGACGGCGCGCCATCAGACGATGCGATGGCCTTCCGTGGCCGGCCAATCGACCGCGATGCCCGGCGGTTGGTAGCGCCCGGCTCCATGATAGCCGAGCCAAAGGACTTCGAGGGCCAGTGCCAGCATCAGTACATGCTTGCGGCTCAGGCTCCGCGGATGGGCTGCAGTCGGTCGGCTGTCGGTCGGGGTCGTGGCGGTCACGGATTGGCTCAGTGTTAAGGTTAAGCCTTGATTAACGCCATCTTGCCGAGACCGCTCCCTTTTGCACCATACTGAATCACCGCTTCGCGCGATATGGCCGTGGACAAGTGACCGGCTCGGTAGGAATTGTCGGGCAAAGCGCTGCGAGGTTGCGCCGCGTCGCGGCACCATGTTTTGCGGGAAGCGAGGGGAGAGAAGGCCGATGTGGAAGGACGTGTTCACGGAATTCCGGCCCGGGCTCGCCTCGAGCGAGGCCGACATTACCCGGGCCGAGGCCGCGCTCGGCTTCCCGCTCCCGCCCTCCTACACGGCATTGGCCCGCGAATGCGGTGCCGGCCTGATCGGCGGGCAGCTGCGCATCTTCACGCCGGTGCCGATCGAGGCTGCCGACATCGTGCCGCGCGCGCATCTGATCTCGCACAGCGTCGCGATGGCGATCGAAAAGCTCGCCGAGAACCCCCTGACGCGCGATGAGCCGTTCCGCTTCACGGTCGAGGGCGATGCGGATGCCGCGCTGATGGACCGCGCCTGCTTCTTCGGGCAGACCAAAGGCGGGGCCTTCCTGTTCTGGGACGTGGTTCCAGACGAGAGCGAATACGAGGTCTGGGCACTCGGCGCCGATCTCGAGACTGTCCATTTCGGTGGCGCCGACCTCGTCGCGCTGGTCGTGGGTCTGCAGGGTGCTGAGATCCTGCACATTCTCGGCGAAGGCGCGCGCCCGCTGCTGCCGACCTTCGAGGGCGATGATGCAGAGGCCCTGACCCGGCTCGCCTCGGCGGATTCGTGAACCGCGAAGCCATCGCTGCCTTCGTCGCGGCCTCGCAGGGCGGGCCGAGGCTGATCGGGATCGATCTCGGCACCCGCACGATCGGCCTCGCTTTGTCCGATGTCGGACGACAGATCGCCTCGCCTCTTGAGACCATCCAGCGCAAGAAATTCACGCCGGATGCCCAGCGCCTCGCCCTGCTCTGCGGGAAGCACGAGGTCGGCGGCCTCGTCATCGGCCTGCCGCTCAACATGGACGGGTCCGAGGGACCGCGCGTCCAATCGACACGCAGCTTCGTGCGCAATCTCGCGCCGATCCTGCCGCTGCCGGTTCTGTACCACGACGAGCGCCTCTCGACGGCCGCCGTGACCCGCACACTGATCGAGGCCGATGCCTCGCGCGCACGGCGCGGCGAACTCGTCGACAAACTCGCCGCCGCCTACATCCTGCAGAATTGCCTCGACGTGATGCGGGAATGGGCGGATGCGCAGACGTGACGCCGCACCGATGGCGAAGCGGCGCCGGCTGCGATCAGATCGCGGACATCGCTTGAAGAAGCGGGAGCGGGCGAAGGGATTCGAACCCTCGACCCCAACCTTGGCAACCCGGTTTGTACAGGACCTCGACACGAGATGTGTTGGGGTCGTCAGTGGAAATCCCGCGATTTCGGCAGGATGCGGGCGTTTCTAGGGTGGCCCGAGGTACCACGCGACTGCTGTGGGTGCGCGAATTCGTCGGCGCGGGTGAGTTCGGGCGTCAAATCGGTATCTTCCGAAAGCCGCCTCAATTCGTTCGATCGATCGAAGACACGTTCCGCCAGCAGATGCGTCACACCTTCGGGGCTCTTCTGCACACGGCCCTCGACGAGCAGGAGGCGCGCGCCCATCACCTCGCGACGGAAACGCTCGAATGTCCGCGCCCAGAGGACAACGTTGGTGACGCCGGTCTCGTCTTCGAGCGTGATGAAGATGGCATTGCCGGCGCCGGGGCGCTGGCGCACGAGGACGACGCCCGCTGTGCGGCAGAAGGCCTTGTCGGGCCGAGCCGCGGTCTCCGCGCAAGTCGCGATCCGTTCGCCTGAAAAGACCGGACGCAGGATCTGCATGGGGTGGGCCTTGAGCGACAGCCGGACGGACTGGTAATCGGCCGCCACATGCGCTCCGAGTGGCATGGTCGGCAGGCGAACCTCTGGCTCCGGGCCGAGTTCGCGGGCATCCGCCGCCGCGAACAGCGGCAAGGGGGTGTCGTCGGGCAGGCGGCGCACGGCCCAGAGAGCGTCGCGCCGGTCGAGACCCATCGAACGGAAGGCGTCGGCCTCCGCCAGCCGGCGCAAAGCACGGGCTGGCAGGCGCACGCGCGCCGCCAACTCCTCGACGCTGCCGAATCCGTCGCCGCGCTTGTGAACGAGGCGATGGCCGTCATCTTCGCCAAGTCCCTCCACCTGACGGAAGCCGAGACGCAGGGCGAGCGCGTCGTGCGGGCTACGCTCCAGACTGTAGTCGTACAGGCTGTGGTTGACGTCGACGGCGCGGATTTCGACGCCGTGCTCCTGGGCATCGCGTACGATCTGCGCCGGCGCATAGAAGCCCATCGGCTGCGCATTGAGCAGCGCGCAGGCGAAGACCGCCGGGTGGTGGCATTTGATCCAGGACGAGACATAGACGAGCTTGGCGAAGGAGGCGGCGTGACTCTCCGGGAAGCCGTAGGAGCCAAAACCCTTGATCTGTTCGAAGCAGCGCTGCGCGAAGGCCCGCTCGTAGCCGCGCTCCACCATGCGCTCGATCATCAGCGTCTCGAAGCGGCCGATCGTGCCGACATTGCGAAAGGTCGCCATCGCCCGGCGGAGCTGATTGGCCTCGACATCGCTGAACCGGGCCGCCACCATCGCGAGCCGCATCGCCTGCTCCTGGAACAGCGGTACGCCCAGCGTCTTGTGGAGCACCCGATACAATTCATCCGCAGCGCCATGCCCGGGATCGGGTGAGGGATAGCTCGTCTCCTCGCGCCCGGCCCGGCGGCGCAGATAGGGATGCACCATATCCCCCTGGATCGGCCCCGGCCGCACGATCGCCACCTGGATGACGAGGTCGTAGAATTTTTTCGGCCTCAGACGCGGCAGCATGTTCATCTGCGCGCGGCTCTCGACCTGGAAGACGCCGAGCGAATCCGCTCTCTGAAGCATGGCGTAGACGGCCTTGTCTTCCTGCGGAATGCTGGCGAGGTCGTGATCCGGGCCGCCATGTTCGCGGATGAGATCGAACGCCTTGCGGATGCAGGTCAGCATGCCGAGCGCGAGCACGTCGACCTTCATCAGGCCAAGCTCGTCGATATCGTCCTTGTCCCATTCGATGAAAGTGCGGTCCGCCATCGCGGCATTGCCGATCGGCACGGTCTCGTCGAGCCGGCCGCGGGTGAGCACGAAGCCGCCGACATGCTGGGAGAGGTGGCGGGGAAAGCCGAGCAGACGGCGGGCGAGATCGAGTGCGCGGCGGATGACGGGATTTGCCGGGTCGAGCCCTGCCTGGCGAATATGCTCGTTGTGGATGTCGCCGCCCCAGCTTCCCCATTGGGTCGAGGCGAGGCGCGCCGTGACGTCCTCCGTCAGCCCGAGGGCCTTGCCGACCTCGCGCATGGCGCTGCGCGGCCGGTAGCTGATCACGGTCGCGGCGATTCCGGCCCGGTGCCGCCCGTATCGGGCGTAGATGTGCTGGATGATCTCCTCGCGCCGCTCATGCTCGAAATCGACATCGATGTCGGGCGGCTCTCGGCGCTCTTCGCATATGAAGCGCGCGAACAGCAGATCGTGCTCCGTCGGATCGACCGCCGTGATCCCGAGCACGTAGCAGACGGCGGAATTTGCCGCCGACCCCCTGCCCTGGCAGAGGATGCCTTTGTCTTCGGCGACGCGCACGATGTCGTGGATCGTCAGGAAGTAGCGAGCGTAGTCGAGCTTGGCGATGAGGGCGAGTTCTTCACGCAGCAGCGTCGCGACCTCTGCTGGAATGCCGCCGGGATAGCGGATCGCGGCCCGCCGCCAGGTCTGTTCCTCCAGCCAGCTCTGTGGCTCCCAGCCTGGCGGAACGGGCTCATCCGGATAGTCATAGGTCAGCTCGGCGAGCGAAAAATCGATCCGCGCGAGCAGGTTCTGCGTCTCGGCGATCGCCTCGGGCATATCGCGAAACAGGCGCGCCATTTCCTTGGGCGGCTTGAGATGCCGCTCGGCATTGGCCTCCAGCCGCCGCCCCGCCGTTTCGATCGTGACGCCTTCCCGGATGCAGGTGAGGACATCCTGCAGGTCGCGCGCGCCGGGCTCGTCGTAAAGCGCGTCGTTGACGGCGAGAAGCGGGACGCCCGTCGCCTGGGAAATCGTCTTCAGACGGGCAAGACGCCTCAGGTCGTCGCCACGCCGGTGGAGCGCCACGCCGAGCCAGACAGCACCCGGCGCGGCCTCTTCGATCCGCGACAGGAGCGCGGCGAGCGCATCGACCCGGCGCTCGGGCAGCACGACCAGGAGCAATCCGGCCGGGTCCGCGAGCAAGTCGTCGAGATGCAGGATGCAGTCGCCTTTTCTGGCGCGACGATTGCCGAGGGTCAGGAGACGGCACAGGCGGCCCCAGGCTTCGCGATCCGTCGGATAGGCGATGATGTCCGGCGCTCCGTCGCAGAAGACCAGCCGCGCCCCGACCGCAAGCTGGAACGCCTCGGCGCGTCGCTTGAGCTCCGCGCGCGAAAGCGGGGTGTCTTGCGGGGTGTCTTGCGGCCATGTGCGATCGATGAAGACGATCTCGCCGGGACTCGATCCCTCGCGGACCCGCTCGGGCGGCGGCACGCCTTCCATGCGTAATTCCCTGAGTGCGCGGTGAGCGCGCACGACGCCCGCAACCGTGTTGCGGTCGGCGATGCCAATTCCGGTCTGGCCGAGCAGGAGCGCGGTCAGCACCATGTGCTGGGGAGGCGCCGCGCCGCGCAGGAACGAGAAATTCGTCGCGGCCGCGAGCTCCGCGTAAGGCGGAATGGCGGATCTCATGCGAACAGGCCGTGCAGATACCAGTGCGGCTGGTTCGTCTCGCGCAGGTAGAGTCCGGCACGAAACAGCCAGAAGCGGCAGCCTTCCGAATCCTCGACGCGGTAATAATCGCGCGTCGGCGCTTGCCCGTTGCGCCACCATTCCGGCGCGATGCGTTCCGGCCCTTCGGCACGCACGATCCTGTGCAGGCTGCGGCGCCAGCGAAAACGGAGCGGTGGGCCGTCGGGCGTCTCGGCGAGCGTTTCGATCCGCTGCGGGGGCGTGAACAGCTTCAAAGGGCGCAATGGCGGCTCGCCCGGCCCGGACGCCAACCATTGCGCCGTCCACGCGAAGAGAGAAGACGCCGGGACGAGCCGCGAGGTCTGCGCCGGATCGTGCGTATCGGCTGCCGAGAAGCGCAGAACGCGGGATGGCCCGAAGCGCGCCACCAGCCGGTCGACGAGATCCGAGACTTCGCCTTGCTCCTCGACCTTGCCGTCGAGATACAGTTGAAGCGGGGTCAGGGGTTCGACGACGGGCACCGCGAGCCGGATCAGATCGAAGCCGAAGCCGGGGTCGAGCGGGTCGGTCAAGGTGTCGAGCCGTTCGCGCAGCAGGCGAAAGACCGCAGGGGCGTCGCGCAAGGGGCGACCGGTCTCGACGATAATGCGCCACATCGCACCATCGCTTCGGAAGAAGCTTGCCTCGAAAGCGCGTCCGCCCTGGCCGGCATTTTCGAGCCATTCCGCGGCGCTCCCGATCAAGTGAAGCAGCGCACGCTCGATCGCCTCCCTATGCGTGACCGGCTCGGGGAAGCGCCGCTCCATCCGGCAAGCCGGCGGAGGACGCAGCGGCGTGATGCGCCGATCCTCGAAACCCAGCACCCGCCTCAACGTCGTCGGCAGGTCTTCGCCAAAGCGAGCCGCGAGCGGCTGGCTCGGGCGGTCAACGAGATCGGCGATGCGTTTCAGCCCGGCGAGCGAAAGCGCGGTGCGCGTCTCGCTCTCCAGCTCCAGCGCGGCTATGGGCAAGGGCCGGACGGCGGTCTCGTCAGCACCTGGCGGCACGATCTCCGTGCTGCCGAAACGGGCGAGTGCGCGCGCGGCATCGGGTGTGCCGGCGATCGTGGCGCGCGTCGCGAAGCCTGAGTACCGAAAATGCCGGACCAGGAGTGTCCGCAAGGGCGCCTCGCCGCCGAAGAGGTGGGAACAGCCGGTCACGTCGAGAATCAGCCCATCCGGCGGATCGAGTGCGACGAGTGGAGTCCAGCGCTCGCAAACCTGTGCCATCGAGCCGAGCATCGTCGCGTCGGCGGCCGGATCGTAATCGGCTACGGCGAGCCGAGGGATGCGGGCTCGCGCGTCGGCGAGCGTCAAACCCGGGCCCAAGCCGAGTGCCAAAGCTTCCCGGCTCGCCGCCGCAAGCCGTAACGCGCCCTTGACGGGCTGGGTGAGTACGAACGGTTCAGCCGGCGCGTTTCCACGGTGTGCCGACGACCGCTGCAGCCGGTCTGTCGGCAGGAGGGGAAACCACAGAGCGAGATAGCGGCGGGAATTCGAAAGATGCGCGCTCACGGTTCCACTCCAAACGCCAAGCGCGGGGGCCGAACCCCGCCCGATGGCGCAGCAAGGCGACATCGAAGGCCGGGCTGCCGGGCGCATTCGCCTCGAGCGGCGTCGAGGCCGAGGTCGAGACGCTCCAGCGGCTCGTCGCCGCGCTCGGAGCAGGAGCTGCGCCGAGCCGGATCATGACGAGGGTCGCACCCGAAGCCCCAGCCGCGAGAGCCAGCCGCCGGCTCGCCTTCGAATCGAGCACCTTCGGCTCGCCCCAGATTTCGACGAGCGTCGTCCCTATCGCCGAACAGCGCAGGGCTTCGGCCGCCGCGCGCAGGGCGCCGGTCGGATCGCGCGCGCGCACGACGAGAAGGCGTTCGGGATTGAGCCCGAACGCGGCGAGGCCGTCGCCATAAAGCCCTCCAGTCTCGACATCGACGAAATCCTGCCGCGACCAGACGAGCGGCCGCCCGCCGGCCGCCCTTATGCCGAGGCCGAGGCCGAAGCCGGACGCGGCGGCGGCGTCCTGCGCGCGCCCTGCATAGACTTCGTGCACGGCTCCGCGTGCCAGACCGCCGCCGAGAAAGGCGTCGATTGCCGGCAAGCCGAGCTGGAACAATCCGGCACGGCGGCTGGGGGCATCCGGCTCCAAGGCCGAGATAGCCTCACGCAACGCCGCCAAGGTGATGTCAGGCGCTGAAGGCATATATGTTCCTGATTTGTTCTCATAACGACTCGCGGCGCCTGAAGAGTCAAGCACCAGAGCATGCCGCCCGAAGCGCGAGGGCCACGATAGTCGTTCAGAGAGGCCGTACAGAACTTTAGCCGCCGGAACCCTGACGGGACCGGTGCGAAAACGAGTTTGGCCGCTCACGCGGGCAAATCTCAACGCTCTGCAACCGTTGAAAAAACTGGAGCGGGCGAAGGGATTCGAACCCTCGACCCCAACCTTGGCAAGGTTGTGCTCTACCCCTGAGCTACACCCGCTCGCTCCATCCTGGCGCCGACCTCGTCGGTGGCGCCAACCGGACGAAGGTGTCTAAACACCATTCCGCAGAGCCTTGCAAGCATCCCTTTGAGAGGCGCGCGTGGCCGCGTGCGCGATCTCACCAGAGCGCCGCGGCGGGGCGGCCGGAGGCGATCTCGTCGAGACGGGCGCGGCTGCCGCGGGTCGTGTCGGCAGGCAGCGCATCGAGCGGGAAGAAACGGCTTTCGGCGATCTCGCGATCGGGCTGCTTCGGCTGGCGCAGGCTGAAGGCGGAGGCGACATAGACCGCGATATGGTCTCGCCCGGCCTGGGCGTTGAGGAAGAAGCCGTGAAGGCGCAGGGCGCCGGGCTCGACGATCAGCTCGGCCTCCTCGCGAAACTCGCGTACCATCGAATCCGGCGCGGTCTCGCCGCGCTCGATCCCGCCGCCCGGCAGATGCCAGCCGCGCATATAGGTGTGACGCACGAGGCAGACCCGATTCTCGGAATCGATCGCGACGCCGCGCACCCCGAGCGTCATGCCGCGCGTCAGCATCGCCGCGCTCATGGCAAGGCGCCGCAGCAGCGGGCGATCGAGATTGAGGCTCATGCCGGATGCTTCGGAGGCGGCGGAGGACGGCCCTCGTTGGACCCGCGCGAGGCCGCTTCCGTCAAGCTGCGAATCGCGGTGGCGTCGGACGACAAGCCGATCATGCCTGCGCCGGCGGCGCGATCCGGATGCGCGCCGGTCCTGCCTCGACGCGGCCAATCCTGGCCGCCTCGGAAAAGCCCGCCGCGCGGATCCGCGCGAGGATCGCCTCGGCCTGGCCCGCCTCGCAGGCGATCAGCAGGCCGCCGGAAGTCTGCGGGTCGGTGAGGAGGTGGCGGCGCCAATCCGGAAAGTCTTTTGGGAGATCGACCGCCTCGCCAAAGGCCGCCCAGTTGCGATGGGAGGCGCCGGTGACGAAACCGTCGCGCGCCAAAGCTGCGGCCTCCGGCAGGACAGGCAGCGCGTCGGCGTCGACGACGAGGGTCAGACCCGCACCGCGCGCGAGTTCGAGCCCGTGGCCGAGGAGACCGAACCCCGTCACGTCGGTGAGGGCGTGAACGGCCGCATCCTTGGCGAGTTCCGCGCCGATCCGGTTGAGCCGCGTCGTCGTCGCGATGAAGTCGGCATAGCCGCCCTCCGGCAACTTTTCCCGCTTGATCGCGGCGGAATAGATGCCGACGCCGAGTGGCTTGGTGAGAATCAGCGCATCGCCGGCCTTGGCATCGGCATTGCGGCGAACCTCCTCGCGCCGGCAAGTTCCGATCACCGCGAGCCCGTAGATCGGCTCGGGCGCGTCGATCGAATGGCCGCCCGCGACCGGAATGCCGGCTTCTGTGCAGATCTCGGCACCCCCGGCGAGGATCTGGGCGACGGTCTCGGGGGCGATCTTGCCGAGCGGCATGCCGAGAATGGCGAGCGCCATGATCGGTCGTCCCCCCATCGCATAGACGTCCGAGATCGCGTTGGTCGCGGCGATGCGGCCGAAATCGCGCGGGTCGTCGACCATCGGCATGAAGAAATCGGTCGTCGCGATCACGCAGGTACCGTCATCGAGCGCCCAGACCGCCGCGTCGTCCGAGGTCTCGTTGCCGACGAGAAGCCGCTCGAACGGACCCGCCGCCGGCTGTTCGGCGAGGAGCTTGCGCAGAATCGCCGGGTCGAGCTTGCAGCCGCAGCCGCCACCATGCGCGAGGGCGGTCAAGCGGACGGGCTCGTGATCCATGCCATCTCTCCGGGCGATCGGTTAGAGCATTTTCAAGTGAAGTGGGAACCGGTTCACGTAAAGAAAATGCGGCACAGTAAAGACATTGAGCTCGGGGTGGGCGCATCCCATTCCCTCATCCAAGATGATATCGCGTCCCTCCAAAGCACCCAAACCATTGGGAGAGGGTCGAGCCGGCAGGCGGGCCCGAGGAGGAAGCTGAGCCGCGATGAATGAGCCCATCGCCAGGATCGCACGACCGCCTTCCGTCGAGCGGCTTCTGACGCATGAGGCGGCAGCGGCGCCGATTGCCGCTTACGGCCGGCACGCCGTGACGCAGGCCCTGCGCGCCTTGCTCGATGCGGTTCGGGCCGGTGACGCCGCCTATTCCGATCCCGAAAGCCTGCTCGCTTCGGTCGGCGAGAGGCTGGAGGCCGAGAACCGGCCTTCGCTTCGCCCGGTCTTCAACCTTACCGGCACCGTGCTGCACACCAATCTCGGCCGGGCGCCGCTGCCGCCCGAGGCGGCCGAGGCTGTGGCCGCCGTGATGACGCAGGCCTCGAACCTCGAATTCGATCTTGAGCGCGGCGAGCGGGGCGAGCGCGACGATCATGTCGAAAACCTGATCTGCCGGCTGACCGGGGCCGAGGCGGCGATCGTCGTCAATAACAATGCGGCCGCCGTGCTGCTGGTGCTGAACGCGCTGGCGATGCGCAAAGAGGTGGTGGTCTCGCGCGGCGAACTCGTCGAGATCGGCGGCTCCTTCCGCATACCTGACGTAATGGCACGCGCCGGCTGCCGCCTGCGCGAGGTCGGCACCACGAACCGCACGCATCTCAAGGACTATGAGGAGGCGATCACGGCCCGCACCGGGCTCATCATGAAGGTCCACCAGAGCAATTACGCGATCCACGGCTTCACCGCCGCCGTCCCGGAGGTGCAACTTGCCGGGCTCTGTTCAGAACGCGGCTTGCCTCTCGCAGTCGATCTCGGCAGCGGCAACCTGATCGACTTTGCCGCCTATGGATTACCGCCCGAGCCGACGGTCACGGAGGCACTGAACCATGCCGATCTCGTCACCTTTTCGGGCGACAAGCTGCTCGGCGCGGTCCAATGCGGGATCATTGCGGGGCGCCGCGACCTGCTCGCGAAAATCCGCAAGAACCCGCTCAAGCGAGCGCTCCGCGTCGACAAGATGACCTATGCCGCCCTCGGGGCGGTCTTGCGCCTCTACCTGCATCCCGAGCGCTTGGCTGAACGGCTGCCGAGCTTGCGTCTGCTGACGCGGCCAGAGGCCGAGATCCACGCGCAGGCTGAGCGCCTGCTGCCCGAGATCACGGCTCGGCTCGGCGGGCGCGCGCGGATCGCTATCGAGCCCTGCAAGAGCCAGATCGGCTCGGGCGCGCTGCCGATCGAGAGCCTGCCCAGCTTCTGCCTTGCCTTCCGCCCGCCCGAAGGCACGCGCGGGGAAGGCGCCTGGCTCAAACGGCTGGCCGCTGCGTTGCGCGCCCTGCCGATCCCGATCATCGGCCGCGTCTTTGAAGGCGCGCTGCGGCTCGACTTGCGTACGCTGGAGGATGAGCCGGGTTTTCTCGCCCAGATAGGCGCTCTCGATGTCTGACGCTTTTTGAGAGTTCGGCCTGGCTCGGCACCCGTCATGGCGAGCGAAAAGCGAAGCCATCCAGCGGCACAACGGTTGAGCCGTCTGCCGTTTTGAAATCCGACGAGCCTCGGTCGTAGGACACTGACAGCTATCGTGGAATTGGCGCGGCGTGCTTGACTTGCTAACCTGATGCACTGACCCCGTGCATCTTCAAGACCCGTATATCTTTCAGAAAATGTGCGCACACATAATCAATACATCTCATTTCGATCGGCTGGCCGAAGCTTTCCCGAAAAGATTGCGCCCTGACGCGTCTATCGTTGCGCACGAGGTGGCTCATCGACTGTCTCGCCATCCGGGATCGGCATGGCGCTCAATGCCACGGCTGTGGCGGCGACGCTTGCGATGCTCGTGCAGGGTCTGCGTCTGCGGCGCGAAGCCAAGATAACGCAGGCATAAGGCTGTCCGGAAGGGCGAGCGCGACTCCGACAAAGCCGGCTAATGATCTCGATATCCGAATGAAGTCATAAACGAAAAACCCCGCCTCTCTTCCCGAGAGACGGGGCTCTGTGCCGAAGCGGCGGGGCACTCGAAGCTTCCGCTTCGGCAACCTCGAAATCTTTAGCAGGTCGGGACGCGCTGCATGCCGGCGCGGTTGCCGTATTCGTCGAAGACCGGGCGGAGACGGAAGCCGCAGCCATTGTCGTAGCCGCCACGGACGGGGCGGAAATCCTGACGGTCGGCCACGTCGTCCGACGCCGCGCGGGCAGCGGCACCGACCGCGGCGGCGCCGATCACCACACCGGCAACCCCGGCAACGACTTTTCCGAGAACACCCGCCTGGGCCGAAGAGGGGATGGTGAGGGTGGCGCTTGCCAGCGTGAGGGCGGCAACCGTAGCGGTGAGGGTCTTCTTGAACATGGCACGATCTCCTGTCTGCGATTGGAGGCGGTGCCTTTTCGAGCGCCCCGCCTGTCGAGTTCGGCCTGCTGTCTCGCTGGCCGATGCAGGAGAGATATCGGCGCCCGTTTCACCTTTCCGTGATTTGGATCACACAAGCCTGATCCGTTACGGTAAACGCTTCAAATCATTTCCGATTGATCGGCCTCGGCGCCCGAGTTCCGAATTGCCTGGGACGAGGGCTCGAATTCACGCGCGTGCGAGATCGGTCGGGTCGCGGCCGGCGTGGACCAGTTCGACCATCCGCAAGGGAACTCGGCTGTGTACGGTGGACGCGTCCTGGCCATCGGGCAAGCACCGCATGCGAAAGCGTCGTCGGTGTCTACCAAACCAGGGCAATCTCACTCGCGAGGGCAGGACTCTGGCTTTCCGCGGAGGAGGTTCAGGGGGCACGTCAGGCTCTATCGCTGACATCTGGTCGATTGGGCCAGCAACTGAGTATTGATCAAATCGAGAGTGAAATAACTTTCTGCCGCGCTTCTCCGCGCAGTCCAAGTGTCAAACCCAAGTGTCATACCCAAGTGTCACACGGGATGGGTCGTCCCGATCCAGCGCTTCCACATGGAGCGAAAAGCATCGCCCATCTCCCGGGCGAAGCGGGCATGGTCCATGATCGGGCTGGCGAAGACGCGCTCGCGCAGCCCCGAGCGGATGGCTCGCAGACGGTCGAGATCGCTCGCAAGGGCGATGGCACGTGCCGCGTAGTCCTCCGTGCTGTCGGCGACCAATTCCTCGAGTCCGACCGTCTCCAGCAGCGAGGCGCCGACGCGCGCGACCGAATGGCTGCCCCGCAACGCGATGAAGGGCACGCCCATGAACAGCGTGTCGAAGCTGGTCGTCCCGCCGTTATAGGGGAAGGGATCGAGGGCGATGTCGAATTCGTGATAGAGGTCAAAATAGTTGACCCTGACGCGGGGGTGCAGACGGACCCGCTCGAGCGGTATCCCGGCCTTCGCTAGGCGTGCACCGACCTGTTCCCGGATTTCAGCCGTCTCCACATCGGCGACGACCATGAACAAGCGAGCATCGGGAAGCGCCCGCAGGATCTCGGCCCAGACCGCCAGCGCATTGTCGCCGATCTTCTCGATGCGGTTCATCACGCCGAACGTGACGAAGCCGTTCTCTTCGAAGAGCGAGCGGCCGCGGACGGCAGGAATGCCGCTAGGGACCTGGCAGGTGGCCAGGACACCCGGCAGCCACCACACGGTCTCGGTATGGAGGCTTTCCGCTTCGCCGGGCACGTCGAGCCCGTGATCGGTCAGGCGATAATCCATGGCGCGAAGGCCTGTCGTCGCGGGATGGCCCATCCAGGTCACCTGGACCGGCGCCGGTTTGCGGGCGAAGACCAGCAAGCGGTGACCGGCGCTATGGCCGGAAAGGTCGAGAAGGATGTCGATGGACTCTGCCTCGATCAGGTCCGCAGCCTCGTCGTCGTCGAGGCTGGCGATGTTGTGCCAGCCGTCGAACAATGTGCGCAGGTAGGCCGAATAAGCGTCCTCGCCGGCTCGGGTCATGAAAGCGCGTGTCTCGAAACACGTCCGGTCCAAGTGCCGCAGGAACGGCTCGATGAACCGGGCGGCAGCATGCGTGTAGAGATCGCCCGAGACAAAGCCGATCCGCAGCCGCCGCTCGGGATCGCGATCATGGAGGAAGGCGCGTCCCCGCAAGAGGGAGTCGGCGAAGCGGGCGCCGAAACTGCGCGCATCCGCGGCATAGTCTGCGGGCTGGACATGTTCGGCGTAGAGCGTGACGAAAAGCCGGTTCGAATGCGCGGCGATGTTTCCGGGATCGCGTTCGAGCGCCCCATCGAAACATGCGATCGCCTCAGCGAGCCGCCCGAGACTCTTCAGGCTCGAGCCCAGGTTGACATGGCCGGTGGCGAGGCCCGGATCGAGCGCGATCGAGCGCCGCGCATGCCTCTCGGCCGCGCCATGCTGGGATGCGTGCTGATAGGCGCCCGCGAGGTTCGCATGGGCGACGGCCAACGTATCGTCGAGAGCGACGGCCTTTTCCAGCGCCGAAATCGCGCCTGCAAAATCCCCCATCCTGACGAGAACCGCTCCAAGGCTGCTAAAATAGGCGGCGTTGTCGGGATCACGGTAGATCGCAATGCTGAACAGGTCGAAGGCCTGTCGGTAATGTCCCTTCTGAGCCGCCACGGCACCCGCGAGGTAGGTCGCGTTCGCGTGGGTTTCGTCCAGTCCGATGACGAGGTCGGCCAGCATCTCCGCGCCGGCCAGGTCGTTCGCGCCCAACCGCTCCTGCCCCCGGGCGAAGGCATGGTCCAGAAACTCCCCCAGGACGGAGCCGGATTCCTCATCGGCGATGGACCGATTCCGGAATTGCTCCATCAACGCGCGCGCCTCGCCGATCCGGTTCACCATGAGGAGCGTCACGGCCAGGGCCAGCGAGTAGCGTGGCCGCTCCGGCTGGGCGCGGAGCGCAGCGACGAAATGCGAGATGGCCGATTCCGGTCTGTCCGCCGTGCTGGCCAGAATGCCGAGTTCGTGATGCGCGCCGGCGTGGTTGGGCGCCCTATCGAGCAGTCGCCGGAGATTGCTATGCGCCTTCTCGAAACGTCCGGCTGTCCGGTGGGCAATGGCCTTCGCGAGGAAGCGCTCGACCGGATCCGTGCTCGTCGAGCGCGCGATCGTCGATTGTCCGGGATGTG
This sequence comes from Methylobacterium sp., assembly GCA_044227265.1. Lineage (GTDB taxonomy): Bacteria > Pseudomonadota > Alphaproteobacteria > Rhizobiales > Beijerinckiaceae > Methylobacterium. The sequence continues at coordinate 860 of JBGAFL010000006.1, read as the reverse complement.
CCGGCATGCCCTGCTTTCCTGTTCGGACAGGACGGTAGGGAGCCTATGCCTAACGAGCCGTTAATACATGCCGGAATGGGTCTCGTCTCAGGCCTTAGGGCCCATCGAGAGCAGCTTGGCGGGCGGCGCGAACACCGTCATGTTCGGCTTGACCGAGCGGACCACGATCGAGCCCGCCCCGACCGTGGCACCATCGCCAACCGTCACCTTAGGCAGCAGCCGCGCACCTGATCCGATCATCACATCCTTGCCGATCCGCGCGTAGCCCATGACGTCGACCTGCGAACTCAGCGTCGTGAACTCGCCGCACACGGCGTCATGGCCGAGACCCGAATAGTTGTTCAGCGTCACGAAGCGATCGATGCGGGTATCGGCCAGCGCCATCGCATAGGGGCACAGGATGACCCCCTCGCCGATCGAGGCCGTGCGCACCACGGTCGCGGTCGGGTGACGGAGGCTCGCGAAACAGGCGCCGCGCGTCCGCAGCAATTCGACGACCCGGCGCTTCTTGTCCGGTGCGCCGAGGGCGACCAGGAAAGATCGCCCGGCAAAGGCGCGCAATCCTGCAGGCCGCCGAGCCGGGGCAGGTCGTATCCGGGCAGTTCCTGGACCACGTCGTCGATAAAACCCGCGAGGGCCGGCAGCGTGCCCGCCGCGTGGCAATCGGACGCCCAGAAAGAGAGCTCGCGTCCGAAGCCGCCCGCACAGACCAGTATGAGACGTTCCCGTATTGCCATCATCCGGTCCTTGGTCGAGCCTGTGCGCGATCGCCGGCGAACGAGCCGCGCCGCAATCGCCAAAGCGTGCCTGTGAACCGGCACTCCCAAGAAACTCGGATTAATTCGGCTCCCCGAAATCAG
>JBGAFL010000084.1:0-15865 GCA_044227265.1 Methylobacterium sp. | reverse complement strand
CGAGCTGCGCGGTCTTGGTCATTCCGTAATGGACCATCTCGGTCGGGATGTTGATCGCCGACTCGCTCGCGATGAAGACGATGCGGCCCCAGCCGCGCGTCACCATGCCAGGCGCATAGGCGCGTGACAGGCGCACGCCGCTCATCACGTTGACGTCGAAGATCTTCTGCCAGTCGGCATCCGGGATCTCGAAGAACGGTTTCGGTTCGAAGAAGCCGGCATTGTTGATGAGGATGTCGACGCTCGGCAGAGCGGCCAGGACCTCGTCGGCGCCCTGGGCCGTGCCGACATCGCCGATCGCAGCCGTGAAACGGCCACCTGCGACTGTGGCCTTCAGCCGTTCGATCGTCGCATCGACCCGCTCGGCAGTCCGCCCGTTGACGGCGACGCGCGCGCCGAGCTTCGCGAGTTCCTCGGCGATGGCATAGCCGATTCCAGCCGTGGAGCCGGTGACGAGCGCCGTCCTACCCTTGAGATCGATATCCATGCTCCGTCCCTTCGGTCCTTTTTCTGTTCGCCTGCTCGGTTTGCCCCTTGCCCGGCACAACGCACGAAACTGCGGCCGGTGCATGTGGCCAGCGAGCGCAGGCGCCGGAGCTTGCCGCCGCCCTATCTTCCCAGCGCCGCCCGCATGGTGCCGGGCTTGATGGCCGAACCGGACATGCGACCAAACCTGATCCTCGGAATTCTTGCTATCCTCGTCCCGCAGATCGCGCTCGCGCAGACGGGCAGCTCCGGTCAGGGCGATGCGCCGCTCGGCATCGCGCTCGAAGGCTTCGCCTATCCCTATCCTGTGAGCTTCCTGCCCCTGACCCGCGACGACGAGGCCCAGCGCCTTGCCTATATGGATGTGCCCGCGGCGGGCGAGGCCAATGGGCGCACTGTGTTGCTGCTGCATGGCCGGAATTTCCCGGCGAGCTACTGGCAGCCGGTGATCGCTGCACTGACGCAAGGGGGATATCGGGTGATCGCGCCTGACCAGCTCGGCTTCGGCAAATCGTCGAAGCCGGTCGGCGCCTATACCTTCGACACGATGGCGGCCGATACGATCGCGCTGCTCGACACGCTCGAGCTGCAGCGCGTCGACGTGATCGCCCATTCGATGGGCGGGATGCTCGCGGTGCGGCTGACGCGCTCCTATCCGGACCGCGTGAACAGCCTCGTGCTCGAGGCACCGATCGGGCTCGAAGATTACCGGTTCGCGGTACCCCCGGTCTCGAACGAAACCCTGCTGGAGAGGGAGGGCAAGCTCTCGGCCGACGCCTACCGCAAGCAGCTGATGACGAATTACGCGGTGTCGCTGTCGCCCGACGCGATCGAGCCCTTCGTGAGCGTCCGCGAGCGCGTAAAGGGCTCGGGCGAGTATCCGCGCTGGCTGCAGAGCTTCGTCAATTCCTACCAGATGATCTGGAGCCAGCCGGTGGTCCACGAGATCCCGTGGATCACGGTTCCGACCCTGTTCGTGATGGGCGGCAACGACCACAACGCGCCCGGCAAGCCCTATGCGCCGGAAGAGCTGCGGGCCGGCATGGGCCAGAACGCGCTGCATGCCAGGGAACTCGCCGCTAAGATGAAAAATGGCCGCGCCGAGGTGTTCAAGGGCATCGGCCATCTCGTCCACATGGAGGCGAGCGAGCGGTTCAACCAGGTCGTCACCGATTTCCTCGACGGGCATTGATCCCGCGAAAGGCAACGGAGCCGAAAAGATGGATGTGGGATTTCTCGGGCTCGGCCGCATGGGCCGCGCCATGGCGGCCAATCTCGTCAAGGCCGGCCATCGCGTCCGAGTCTGGAATCGCTCGCCCGAGGTGGCGCGCTCGATCGAGGGCGCGATTCCGGTCGCAAACCCGGCCGAGGCATTTTCGGGCGAGGCGGCGATCACGATGCTCGCCGACGATGCGGCGGTTCGGGCGGTGATCCTCGAGAGCGGGGTGCTCGAAGGAGCCCAGCGCCCGGCCATCCATGTCGGCATGTCGACGATCGCGGTCGGGCTCGCCAAGGAACTGACCGAGCGGCATGTACGCGCCGGCATCGGCTATCTCGCCGCCCCGGTCTTCGGCCGGCCGGACGTTGCCGAGAAGGGCGCGCTCAACATCATCGCCGCAGGTGAGTCCAATGCGATCGCTACGGTGCAGCCCCTGCTCGATGCAATGGGCTCGAAGACTTGGCCGTTCGGCGAGGAGCCCTATCGCGCCAACGCGGTAAAACTCGCGGGCAATTTCATGCTGATCGCAGCGATCGAGGGGATGGGCGAGGCCGCGGCCTTCGCGGAGGGGCACGGCGTCAAGGGCGCCGAACTCCTCGATATGCTGACGAATACTTTGTTCGCCTCGCCGGTCTACAAGGGTTATGGCGGCCAGATCGCGGCGGGCAGCTACGACAATCCGGGTTTCCTGCTCAGGCTCGGGCTCAAGGACATCCGTCTGGCGCTTGCGGCCTCGGAGACGGCCGGCGTGCCGATGCCCTTCGCGAGCGTCCTGCGTGACAATTTTCTCGACGCGATCAGCCACGGCGACGGCGAGAAGGATCTCGCGGCGCTGGCGACGGTGGCGGCGCGGCGCAGCGGGCAGGGATAGGCGGCTCTACTTCTCGGCGATCGGTGAGAGGGATCAGTTCGTTCCACGCGTGGAACACGTTCACGGGTCTCGTAGCAACCCGCAGAAGCGAAGTGCGAAGGCAATGGTTAGATTGCAGACGCGATTGCTGATCCGTCTAGGCTGTGTGGGCGGATTGAGGATTAGTTAACCCTGTTGGCGTGAGCGTCGCCCTTGGAGGTAGGCGATGCTGACAGCGATGAGCGATGAAGATTGGGACGTCGTGATGGTGTTCCGAGCGGTGCGCTCCCGTCGCGGCGCCAAGGGCCGGGACGACCGCAAATTCCTCGAAACACTGTACTTTTTCACGGTCCACAACATTACCGGCGCGCGCTGCCGGCCGAATTCGGAGAGTGGAACGCGGTCTGGAAGCGGTTCTGGCGGCTGAGCCTGGCCGGTGTGTTCGAGGCGATGTTCGATGCGCTGACGGCGACCAGCCGGACAGCCCATCTCGTGCAGATGTTCGACTCGACCATTGCCCGCGCTCATGTCTCGGCTGCCGGCGCAAAAGGGGGCAGGACGGCCAGGCCCTCGGCCGCTCGCGTGGCGGATTTTCGAGCAAGATCCCCCTCAAGACCGATCATGCCGGCCTGCCCATCGCCTTCGATCTGACCCCGGGACAGGCCAGCGACAGCCGACACTTCCCGATCCTGTTCGATCTCGGTCCCGAGATCGGGTCGCGCGCCGTCATCGGCGACAAGGGCTATGGCAGCAAAGCCAATCGTGCCTTCGCTCGGGAGCGCGGTATCTGCACCGTCATCCCCGTCGAGACGAACGCCAGGGACAAGCCAGCCTTCTTTCCCAAGGCGCTCTATCGCGGCAGAGCCCGATGGAGACCTGCACGGTGCAAGCCGTAAAGCGGGAAAATCCGCCAGTAAGTCATTCTGGTGACAATCACGGATTGTTAAAGACTGCCGAAGTATTCAGGAATTGAAGGGCGTAATGGCTCTTCGGGGCATGGGCTCCACGGGATAGTCGGTGTGCGTCAACCGCCGTGATGCAAAGCTGCGTCGGCCTTTCGGTGCTTCATGCGGACGAGGCATGGTCGGAGGTTTTGATGAAGGGCGTTATCTTTAACATTCTCGAAGATTGCGTGGCGCAGGCGTTCGGCCCCGAGGCGTGGGAGGACTTGCTTGATGATGCCAGCGCTTCCGGGGCCTACACGTCGCTAGGCAACTATTCAGACGACGAGCTGGCGGCGCTGGTGAGCGCAGCGGCGAAGAAGCTGGACAAGAGCGAGGGCGAGGTGCTGCGCTGGTTCGGTGATAGCGCGATGCCTGTCCTAAAGGACCGCTACCCGGCGCTTTTTGCGAATTACGCATCGTCGCGGAACTTCGTTCTGGCCGTCAACACCATCATTCATCCCGAGGTTCGCAAGCTCTATTCGGGCGCGCAATGTCCGCACTTCCATTTCCAAGAGAAGCCGGACGGTGCCGTGACGATGGGCTACAGCTCATCGCGCAAATTATGCGACCTCGCGCATGGGTTCATCGTCGGAGCGGGGCGGCTTTGGTGCGAAGAAGTCGAGATCACACATCCTAGCTGCATGAATCGCGGCGATGATAAGTGCCTTATGGAAATCCAATGGCGGCAGTAACTCAACGAACTGCCTGCATCGCGCCGGCCGACGATGTGAATCTCCGGCTCCTAAAGGCTGAAAATCGCTTCCAGCGCGAGCGCGCCGCACGCCTGCAAGCCGAGGCTATTGCGGAACGCGGCCTGAGCGACCTTTACGAGAAGCAGCGCCAGCTTGAATTGATTGGCACGATCGCCGCGCAGGCGAACGAGGCCCGCGTGGTCGAGGACATTTTGCGCTTCGCCCTGGCGGCAGTTTGCGACCATACCGGATGGAGCTTCGGGCACGTCTTTCAGACCAGCGCGGACGATCCCGAATTGCTGGTGTCCGCCCTTATCTGGCACACCGACGCTTCCGGCGGCGATGGGGAGTTCGCGGCCGAGGCCCGCGCGCGGACGTTTGTAAAAGGGGCTGGCCTGCCCGGCCGCGTGCTGGAAACGGGCAAGTCCGTTTGGATCGCGGACGTGACCAAGGAACCTTCGTTCCCGCGCGCGAAGGTGGCCGAACGCGCACGGCTGCGCGCGGCCTTCGCTTTTCCGGTTGCCGTGGGTGACGAGATCGTCGCGGTGATGGAGTTTTTCTCCCGCGATGCCGTGGAACCCAACGAGTCCCTGTTGGCGACCATGAGCCAGATCGGCACGCAGGTTGGTCGCGTGGTCGAGCGGCGCCGGCTTGAGGACAAGCTGGTTTTCGACGCCACCCATGACCCGCTTACGAAGATGCCCAACCGCCTCTTTTTCATGGACCGGCTGGCGCGGGTGATTTCAGTTCGCCGCCTGCGCCGGGAATCCCGCTTCGCGGTCCTGTTCATCGACCTCGACCGCTTCAAGCTGGTCAACGACAGCCTTGGTCATGCTGCCGGCGACATTCTGCTACGGGAGATCAGCGCGCGCCTTATGGCGGTGCTGGACGAGGACACCGTGAAGGCGTCCACCGTCGCCACGCTGGCGAGACTCGGCGGCGACGAGTTCACTGTGCTGCTGGAAGAAATGCAGCACGATGGCGTTGCTACCGACTTGGCCGATCGCATCCAGAAGGAGCTTGCGCGCCCGGTCGAGATCGAGGGGCAGGAAGTCTATACGTCGGCCAGCATCGGCATAGCCACGGATGACGGAGGCTATGACAGCGCGGCCGACATCATGCGGGACGCCGATCTAGCGATGTATCGCGCGAAAAGCGAAGGCCGGGCGCGGGTGGAGATTTTCGACGCCAGCTTGCACGAGGCGGCAATGCGCCGTCTCGCGCTGGAAACAGACCTACGCAATGCGCTCCGGCGTGGTGAGTTCTTGTTGCACTATCAGCCGATAGTCGATCTTCGGACGGAAACGATCGTCGGTTTCGAGGCGCTGGCACGATGGGAGCGCAACGGCAAGATCATTTCCCCGGCCGAGTTCATCGGCCTTGCCGAAGAAACCGGCTTGATCGTCTTTATCGGCGCGTGGGTCATGCGCGAGGCTTTGAGCGCCCTCGCGCGCTGGCAAGAGGGCCGACCGGAGAACGCTAAGCTCACGATGAGCATCAACGTCTCGCCAAAGCAATTCCACCAGCCCGATTTTCTGGAAAGCGTCGTGGTGGCGATCACGGCCAGCGGCGTGAACCCCAGCACCGTTCGTCTCGAAATCACGGAATCCGTGACGATTCAGGATGCCGACAAGACCGTTGAAATCCTCAAGAGCCTGCAAACGCTCGGCGTGCGCGTCAGCATCGACGACTTTGGCACCGGCTATTCGTCGCTGAGCTACCTCCACAAACTGCCGTTCGACACCTTGAAAATCGATCGTTCATTTGTGATGGCGATGCAGCAGAAGGAAGGGGGCAGCGCGATCATCCAGACGATCCTTGCCCTGGCGCAGAGCCTTCACATGGACGTGGTGGCCGAGGGCACGGAAACCCTCAATCACGTTGACCAGCTCCGCGCGATGGGATGCGGCTACGCCCAAGGCTACTATTTCTCGCGGCCGTTGGGCGAAGTAGATGCCGTGCGGCTCGTGAACGGCCCTACGGCGGAGATCCAGCGGATAGCGGCACGCGGGCGCAAGGCGGCGCGATTTCCTGTTTGACGAAGCTATTTCCTGATCGCCCTGATCTTGACGTGGTATTTTTCATGGCACTGCATTAGTCGGATATTCCAGTTAACCTGGATCATAGCCTGCCGCGATGAAGAAGTTGGCGCATTCGTCGGGTTTGAAGGCGTCGATGAGGTGTCCGATTGCGGACCAGAGACTTTCGACGGTTCGCGCGGCCGCTTTCCTCAGGAGGGCCTTGAGCTTTGAGAAGGCCATCTCGATCGGGTTGAAATCCGGCGAATAGGGCGGGAGGAAGAGGAGTGTGGCTCCCGCCGCGTCGATGGCTTCTCTCACGGCGGCGCATGCGGTCCATATTGGTCGTGGTCCAGGTCTCGTCGATGAAGACGAGGTGCGCCGGATCGAGGTTGGGCTGCGCCTCGAACCAGGCTTCGCGCGCCGCCTTCACGTCCTCTCGTTAACGCTCAACAAGATATCTCAAGAACCTCCGCGCCACAGCCCGCCTTGCGCACCGTCGCCGAGAACGGAATTTTCGATCTTCGCTGTCGCGACCAGATCTCCGAACGGGAATCGCCAATATCCCAGTCTGAAGACCTCGCGCGCGGCCCCGAGGGTGAGGACAAAAAGCGCGACGCCTGGGTCAGATGCAAAATGAGATCACTCTGCCGGAAGCGCGCTCACTGCCTGCCGGCGGTCGAGCCTGAGCGACACGGCCCAGATCGCTAATCCGCCAAGCGCCAGGGCTACTCCGACCCAGCCCGTCGCGGGCAGGCCCCAGCCATATGCAATGGCAAGGCCCGCGAGCCAGGGGCCGAGCGCATTGGCGGTGTTGAAGGCAGAGTGGTTGAGAGCGGCGGCCAGCGTCTGCGCATCCTCCGCGACATCCATCAGCCGGGTCTGCAGGATCGAGGCGAGGCCGCCGCCGCAGCCGATCAAGAGCACCACGGGCAGCAGCGTCCAAAGGCTGCCGGTCGCGGCCGGATAGAGCGCGAGCATACAGGCGCCGAAGGCGAGCGTAGCGCCGGCTGCCGCCTTCTGGGCGCGGTCGGCCGCCCAGGCACAGACGAGATTGCCGACCGTCATGCCGATGCCGAAACATGCCAGCGCGATCGGGATCATCGCCGGGGAGGCATGCGTGACCTCGAGCAGGGTCGAGGCAAGATAGGTATAGACCGAGAACAATCCGCCGAAGCCGATCGCGCCGATGGCGAGCGTCAGCCAGACCTGACCGCTTTTCAAGGCGCCGAGTTCGGTGAGCGGGCTCGCGCCCTTCTGCGGGGCGCCGAGCGGCGCATAGAGCCGCACCAGGGCGGCCGTCAGCAGGGCGAGCACGGCGACGAGGCCGAAGGCCCAGCGCCAGCCGATATATTGCCCGATCAGGTTGGCGAGCGGCACGCCGACGATCGTCGCGATGGTCAGCCCGCCGATGACGCGCGCCACCGCCTGCGAGCGCTTTTCACGCGGCACAAGAGAGGCGGCGACGAGCGCGGCGACCCCGAAATAGGCGCCGTGCGGCAACCCTGCGAGAAAGCGGAAGGCCAGCATCCAGCCATAGGAGGGCGCCAGCGCCGAGAGCAGGTTGCCGAGCGAAAACAGCAGCATCAGCCCGACCAGCAAGGTGCGGCGCGGCAGGCGCGCGGCGAGAACGGCGATGATCGGCGCACCGATCACCACGCCGAGCGCATAGGCGCTGATGACGTGGCCTGCCGTCGGCTTGTCGATGCCGAGCTCGCCTGAGAATTCCGGCACCAGGCTCATCGCCGCGAATTCCGTGGTGCCGATCGCGAAGCCGCCGACCGCAAGCGCCAGCAGGACAAGAGTCGGGCTGACGGTGCGGGGTGCGGCCGCGGGGAGGGTTTCGTCGGCACAGCAGGAGGGTGCGGCGGTCATGAAAGAATCGTGCGCAATGGAATGATGCATACAACATGCAGCATCAGGCCGGATCCGCGAGGGCCGGGCTCGGCATGGCCGACATGTTTTTCGCACATGCGAGAGGAACGCGTGCCAACGCAAGGTCGGAAGTTCAGCTCGGCCATACTCCAGCTAATGCCAAATCGAATTCTTCTACCGATTGGCTTTCGTGAAGGATTAATATGTATCGCATGATCGTTTACAAATTGATGCAAATCTTGCATCTTCGGAATATATCATAATATTAAAATAGATACTGAATTAAAATTCCCATATGGCGCGTTTATATTAGTATCACGACCACATTATTGTCCGCACACGGCTGTGTCGTGGGCTCAAGGTGGTCCGTCGATACATGATCGATAAACATCAATTGGGAGATATGCGATGATCCGGCTCAGTGCCATCGGTGCCACCTTGGGCTTCGCCCTGCTCCTCGCCACCCCGGCTCTCGCCGTCACCGTCACCAATCTCGATGGCAAGGATCACGTGCTGACGGCCGATCGCGGCGTGCAGGAGGATCAGCACAAGATCGCGGCCGGAGCCTCGGCCCAGATCGCCTGCCCCGAACGCTGCGAATTCCGGGTGCAGGGCATGGGCTATGGGCGCACGGCCGAAAGCGGCGACAAGCTCGTCATCGCCAAGGGTGGCATGATCCAGTTCCAGAGCGAGGCCAAGCCGGACAAATCGGCCGACGCGAAGTAGGGAGCCCGCGCTCGCCCGGTCGCCTTGGCCGACCATGGTGCCAGGCGCCTATCCTCTGGTTCGGGCCGCCGCATTCCATGCCGCGGCCCGTGATGGCTTGTCGTCCGATTGCGGGACCGGCCTTGTGTCCTATCCGGCCAATCCCGGATCGCTGAGCGCATGGAGCAGCCCGGCGGCGTGATGGGCGAAGCGCAGGGTCACCGCCTTGCGGCGCGCGCCGCTGAGGACATGCTCGCAGGGCTCGCGCAGCATCGCCGCGCCATAGGCATCGGCGACGATCAGCCCGCATTCCTCAGGGATCAGGCCTTCCGGCAAAGTCTCCGGGATCGCGAAGAAGAAGCGGTCGCAGAAGTCGCGGTATTCCGGCCATTTCCTGTCGGTTCGGAAATCGGCGAGACTCGACTTGATCTCGACGATGGTGAGCCGGCCTGCCGGGCAAAGCGCGATTACATCGGCTCGGCGCCCATTGGCGAGCGAGAATTCCGGCAGCGAGGCATGGCCCATCTGCGCGAACAGCCGGCGCACACCGCGCTGAACCATCAAGGCCGTCGGCGATTGGCGCAGATCGGGCGGGAGGATTAGGGCGACGGGGGCTTGCATCGACGCAATAGTGGCAGAGACGAGTCGGGCTTGTCATCCCGGGGCGCCGCAGGCGAACCCGGGACCCAGAAACGCTGAAGATCCCAGATGCATCGCAACGACGCCACAAAGAAATTCGCAGCAGACCTTTCACCATGCGATCCTAACCAGAATGCCATTTCCTGTACCACCAGCGGCTCTGGGTCCCGGGTTCCGCTGCGCGGCGGCCCCGGGATGACGGCGGAGGGTCAGGCGAGCGTCGGGTAGAGGTCTGTCCATTCGGGATTGGCCTCCTCGATCAGCACCGCCTTCCAATCTCGGCGCCATTTCTTCAGCGCTTTCTCGCGGGCGATGGCCTCGTCGATACGCGAATAAGTTTCGTACCAGACAAGCCGATCGACGCAGTATGTCTTCGTGAAACCGGGAATCAGCTTCGACTTGTGTTCGTGGACGCGACGAGCGAGGTCGTTGGTCACGCCGACATACAGCGTGCCATGCCGGCTGCTTGCGAGCATGTAGACGAACGCAGCCACCTCACCACCGTCATCCCGGGGCCGCGTAGCGGAACCCGGGACCCAGAAACGCGGAGGATCCCAAGAATCACGCAACGGTGCCGCAGCGAAATCCCTAGCGGACCACTCATTATGCGATCCTGAGCGGAATGCCATTCTCGGCACCATCTGCGGCTCTGGGTCCCGGGTTCCGCTCTGCGGCCCCGGGATGACGGTTGAGTTTCTTCAAGTCGCGGCCCGCAAGGCCGCCTTCACCGCTTCGAACCCATCCGTCAGCGCCGCCGGCCCCGGCTGCAGGATGAGCGGCGATTTGATCTCGTGGATGCGCCCACGCGCTACAGCCGGAATCGCGCCCCAGCCCGGCCTTTCGCGGATGCGGGTGACATTGACCTTCTTGCCGCACCAGGAGGCGAGGATCACGTCGGGCGCGGCCGCGATCACCTCGTCCGAGGTGACGAAGCGGTCCTTCGCCGCCTTGCCCCGGCTCTTTTCGCGAAACACGTCGGTGCCGCCGGCCGCCTCGATCAGGTCCGAGACCCAGCCGATGCCAGTAATCATCGGCTCGTCCCATTCCTCGAAATAGACTTTTGGTCGCTCCACCCGTGCCGCCGCTGCCGCCTCCGCGAGCCCAGCTTCATAGCCGCTCGCCAACGCCTCGGCCTTGTCCGAGGCCCCGACCAGGGCGCCGAGTGTGCGGATCATCGCAAGGCAGCCGGCGAGGTCGCGCTGGTTGAAGAGATGCACCGCGAGGCCGGCTTTGGCGAGATCGGCGGCGATCTGCGCTTGAAGATCGGAGAAGGCCAGGACGAGATCGGGGTCCAGGGCGAGGATTTTTGGCAAATCCGCGCTGGTGAAGGCCGAGACGCGCGGCTTCTCCTTGCGCACCCGAGGCGGCCGCACCGCATAGCCCGAAACCCCGACGATGCGGTGCTCCTCGCCGAGGAGATACAGCGTCTCGACGGTCTCCTCGGTGAGGCAGACGATGCGTTCGGGCGGGAAGCGCTGCATCAGTTTTGCAACCAACTCAGTAGCCCGGCGCCCGGGGCAAGCAGCACGAAGGCCCAGACGATCGCCGAGAGCACGTTCGCGATCTGGAAGGGCAGGCGGTTGACGCCAAAGGTGCCGGCGATCAGCGGAATCACCGCGCGCACCGGCCCGAAGAAGCGCCCGATCGCCACCGCGCCTGCGCCCCAGCGCCGCAGGAAATCCTCGGCCCGCAAGGTCTGCTCGGGATATCGATTCATCGGCCACCAGCCCTTGGCATCGTCCTTGAAGTAGCGGCCGACCTCGTAGGATAGCCAATCGCCGAGTGCGGCACCGATCGCCGCCGCGATCACCACAGGCCAGAACGGAATGCCGCTCGCGCCGATCAGCGCGCCGATCCCGATGAGGATCACCGTGGCCGGCACCAGCAGCGAGAGGAAGGCGAGGGATTCGCAGAAGGCGAGCGCCCCGGCGATCACGGGTGCCCATTCGCCATGGGCCTCGACGAAGGCGAGGATGGATTGGCGGATCGCGTCGAAATCCATGCGCTGGCTCGCTCGCGGCTCTCGTGCCCGTGGCGGATCGGTGCCGACCCGGCAAGCGGACATGCCCTCTTGTCCCCTTGCCTCGGATCGGCCTCGCCTGTCGAGGGCGTGCAGCCCGGAACCGGCCAGTGCCCCCTCCGCGATCCGATCAGACCTCGAAGTTCAGCAGCAGGGCATTCGCGGCGTTCGAGGTGCTCGTTTGACCATTGGCGGCATAGCCGCTCGACTGGCCCCGTGAGGCCTGTAATTGCTCGATGAAGCTCGCCAGCAGATCGGTCGCGTTCGAGCCGCTCCCATTCGACGACGTCGCATTGGAATCGTCATCCGTGGACGATGTGCCGACAAGGCTCGACAGGTCGCTTGCGCCGCCCGCGGAAGGCGGCGGTCCGGGCGGTGGGCCGCCTGCTCCTCCCACACCTCCCGGACCGTGCGGTCCCCCGTGACCGCCCTGGCTGAAGACCTGCTTGAGCGTATCGGCCTGGTCGCTCGTCAACGTGCCCTTGCTGACTTCGCCCGCGATCAGGTCATCGATGCGGCTCTTCATGTCGGACGGGTCGAGGCGCGCGCCGGTCGAGGAGCCGCCACTGGAAAGGCTGGAATCGATGTCATCGACGGCGCTGTCGAGCGCGGTCTGATCGGTGCTGCTGATCTGTCCGGTGCTGACCTGCGACGCGATCATGTCGACGAGGTGCTGCTTCGGCGAGTGCGCCGAACTCGAGGCGGAAATGGTCGTCATGGGGAGTGGCCTAGTCTGGTGGGAGGAATTCCCACGCTTCCGGAGCCTGCGCTTCGAGAGTTAATGTCGGCTTAACCTTGGCGGCCTCGATCCTTGGTCGATCGCTGCGGTGAAGCCATCACGACAGACCAGGGCCAAATCACTCGATCATCAAGAGCCCGCGCTTCCTGTCGCCATCATAGGTGTCGATGGCCGAGAACAGCCGTGCGCTCGTCACCAGCCATGGCCGGAAATTGCGGTTGACGTCGAGGACGAAGACCAGGTCCTCCGCTTCGAGATAGCCGCCGATCGGCGAGTGATGGCCGACGCCCGCTCCGAAAATGGGCGCGCGACTGAAATTCACGATGTAGCGCCGCCCCGGCTCGTTTGCGCGGCGCAAATGCGCGCGAAACGCGTCGAGGGTCAGGTCGCGCAGGACCGTGACGTTGCGGCCGGTCTTGGCGCGCGCGACATCGGCGAGTTCGTCGAGGGTCAGGCCGAGGAAGCAATAGCCGGTCCGGCACAGGCCCGTTCCGGACAGCACTTTGGCCTCGCTTGCCCCTGCCTCGCCGAGCGAGCGGAGGGTGTTCGCGACGCTCGTCGGGCCGCAGAGTGACGGATTGGGCTGCCAGCGGAACGAGGGCCTGAAGGCCGCGGCAACGGGCAGCCGCCAGGCCGTCGCGATGAGGGATGGGGTCTGATCCACCGAGCTGCGGATGGCCTCCGGGGATATTCCGGGCGGTGCGAGCGCAAGCGCCGCGAGGCCCGCGAGGCCGATGAGGCTTGCGGCGAGAAGGAGCACGCGCTTCAAGATCGACCTCCCTCAACCGCGTCGGGGCATCATGAAGGTCCTGTCGATCCAGTCCCATGTCGCCTACGGCCATGTCGGCAACGCCTCGGCGGTGTTTCCGATGCAAAGGCTCGGGGTCGAGGTCTGGCCGGTCCATACCGTGCAGTTCTCGAACCATACCGGCTACGGCGCTTGGCGCGGGCCGGTCTTCGAGTCGGAGATGATCTCCGACGTCGTCCAGGGCATCGCCGATCGCGGCGTGCTCGGGCAATGCGATGCGCTGCTCTCCGGCTATATGGGCTCGGCCGGAATCGGTGCGGCCATCCTCGACGCGCTCACGCAGCTGCGCGCAGCCAACCCCCAGGCGCTCTATTGCTGCGATCCGGTGATGGGCGACAGCTATTCCGGACTCTATGTGCGGCCAGGCATTCCCGAATTGCTGCGCGATCAAGCCGTTCCCGCCGCCGATATCCTCACACCGAACCAGTTCGAGCTCGACCTGCTCTCAGGCCGGCCCTCCGGCACGCTGGCCGAAGCCAAGGCGGCGGTCGCGGCCCTGCAGGCGCGAGGGCCCCGCATCGTCCTCGTTACCTCGCTCCACACGGACGAGACACCCTCGGACGCCATCGACATGCTGGCAGGGGAGGGCGGAGCGTTCTGGCGCCTGCGCACGCCGCGTCTCGATCTCAAGGCGGTGAGCGGGGCAGGCGATTGCGTCGCCGCTCTGTTCCTCGTGCATTACGCGCGGACCGGGTCGCCGGCCGAAGCGCTGGGACGTGCAGGCGCCTCGATCCACGGCCTCTTGCGCCGCACGGCAGAAGAGGGCTCGCTCGAATTGCTCACCGTCGAGGCCCAGGAGGAGTTCGTGCAGCCGAGCCGGGTTTTTCCGGTCGAGGCGGTTTGACGACGCCGATCCTACCAATCCCCCTCATCCTGAGGCGGCGGCGCGCAGCGCCGCCCTCGAAGGAGCCCTCCAGAAATCGCAGTGGTATCTGGAAATCTCCTTCGAGGCCTTCGCTTCGCTGCGGCGCCTCAGGATGAGGGGGATTGGTAGGATCGGCGAAACCAAATGCCATCGCTTCCTTGCAAAATCCGGCCAAACGGGCACTGACGCCTGCGACGCTTCCCAGGAGATCCGCATGGCCCCACGCCGCCGCTTCGTTACCCTCGACGTCTTCACGCAGGAGGCGTTGACCGGCAATCCGCTGGCGGTCGTGCTCGATGCGGAGGGGCTCGACGCGGCGGCGATGCAGACGATCGCGCGCGAGTTCAACCTGTCCGAGACGGTGTTCGTGCTGCCGCCCGAGGCATCGCGCCACCGCGCCCGGCTGCGCATCTTCACGCCCAAGAGCGAATTGCCCTTTGCCGGCCATCCGACGGTCGGCGCGGCCGTGCTGCTCGCCTTGCGGGATCGCGAGGAGCACAAGCAGGATGGCCGCGCCGATGCGGTCGCCTTCGGGCTGGAGGAAGCGATCGGAACGCTGTCCTGCGTGGTCGAGACCGGCAAGGCGCGGGGCTATGCGCGGTTCAAGATTCCGAGCCTGCCCGGTTACCTCGGTCCCGGGCCGGAGCGAGGAAAGCTCGCCGCGATGCTCGGGCTCCCCGGCAGCGCCATCGGCTTCTTGCGGCACCTGCCGAGCCGCCACTCCGCCGGCCCCGCCTTCACCTTCGTGCCCGTCTCCAGCGTGGGGCGGCTCGATGCGGCCCGGCTCGATGAGGCTGCCTTCGCACGGGCCGTAGAGGCCGGCGAGAGCGATGCGCTCTATCTCTATGCGCCCGATCCCGAAGGCCTCGGCCTGCGCTTCCAGGCGCGGCTGTTCGCGCCCCATCTCGGCATTCCCGAGGATCCCGCCACCGGCTCGGCGGCCGCGGCTTTCGCGGGGGTGCTGATGCAGAGCGAGCGGCTCGGCGAGGGCGTGCACGACGTGGTGATCCACCAGGGCCGCGCCATGGGCCGGCCGAGCGAGATCGCTCTGCAGCTCAACATCGAGGGCGGCACCCTGCGCTCCGTCGAGATCGGCGGCGCGGCGGTTCTCGTCAGCGAGGGCGTGCTGCTTGTCTGAAGCCGGGGTCACCCTCACGTCCCTGACCGGCCTCTCGGCCCGCCTCGTCACGCATGACTGGGCCTGGGCGCGCGTCAACGCAGCCGCGATCGCGGAAAACTGGGAGCGGCGCCTGTCCGAGCGCCCGCGCATGTTCGACGGGAAAGTGCTGCTCTCCTGCAACTGCAGCATCCGCGACGGCTTTTGCGAGATGCTGTATTTCGAGACCCGGTTCTCGAATTTCATCGCCTATCGCGAGTGGGGCTCGCCGGACCCGCAAGTCGCCAATGCCTTCGCCGCGATCGTGCCGCTGACCGGCGATGGTGCAATCCTGCTCGGAGAGATGGCGCCGCACACCGCCAATGCCGGAAAGATCTACTTTCCCTGCGGCACGCCGGACCCCGACGATCTACGCCCCGGCGGCCTCGTCGATCTCGCCGGCAGCGCCGAGCGGGAATTCACCGAGGAGACCGGCCTGCAACTGCCGTACGAGGCCGAGCCGTCGCCCTGGGTCCTGATGCGCGGGAACGGCCAATGCGCCTTCCTGCGGCCGGTGCGCTTCCAGGAGAGCACGGACGTGCTGCTCGCAACGATTGCCGCACATCACGCCAGCGAGGCGCAGCCGGAACTCTCGCAGATGGTGGTGGTGCGCCGCCGTGCCGATATCGACCCGGAGCGGATGCCGGGTTTCGTGCGGGCTTATCTCGAAAGCGTGATACCCGTCTGAACGGTCCTCTCAGCCCGCCAACCCGCAGACGGCGATCGTGCCGTCCTCGTTCATCACGGCATCGACCTGGTGGCCGTGGAACAGGTTGCCCGCGACCTTGAAATAGAGGGTGAGTGAAGGGCCGGCCGAGGTGTCGATCGCAAGCCCGCTCGGTTTCGTCA
>JBGAFL010000005.1:0-123997 GCA_044227265.1 Methylobacterium sp. | reverse complement strand
GATACATTCTCATTAAAATGAAGAAAGATGAGCGTCGACGTCTTATTATGAGGGCTGCCGGCGCGAGCTTATACCACGACGCTCAAAGGCCATCGTCAGGACCGATTTCCCTTGATTTTGCAAAGCCCTCTTGACAGCGCATCGTCGATAGGCTAATATTCCTATAGATGGGAGCTTGGCGTCAAAGCGTAGCGGCACCGTCTTGGGACCGCTGCCCGCCAGACCATTGAGCCCTCGTCAATCCAACCGGATTCGTCTTTGCGAGCATCAGCGAAGCAATCCGGTGCGGCGCCGCCCCCTGCGGAAAAGGCTGGATTGCTTCGGCTGCGCCTCGCAATGACGACCGAATACGAAAGGAGCCATCGTGACCTGACCTGATCCGCCAAAGCCGCGAAGCGTCCATGGAACCGGGTCAACTCCAGACATACCCGTGGGCTTTACCACCTTGAACGATCCAGCAGCCGGTCAAGACGGTTGCGCCGGTTGAAGCTTAATTGTCGGATAGCACCGGCCCTAGCGCGGTCGCGCAGCATCCTCTTTGTTGTGCAGATCGAAGACGTTTCCTTCCCCGTACTCTGCCTCAAGCTTTTCCTTCGCCTCTCTCAGAGTCTCCGCAAGTACACTGACCCGCTGACTCGGACGATCCGAATCGCGTATCCAAATAATGGCGTGATACATCCTCACGTTGCGATCCGGTCGATCCATCGTATCACCTAGATAATTACGAATTACGGAACTACGGTGACACTTTACTCAATCCCCAATTGTCAGGTGGTCTGCCTTTTTGGCCGTCATCCCTCGATGTCCCGCTGGCTCGGTTTGCGGCCGCGCTTGGCCGGGCGGATCGTGCGGGCGAGAAGGCTCTCGATCCGGTCCAGGAAGGCCGAGTCTCCGAGCGGCCGGCCGATCGTCTCGGCGGCGCGCAAAGCGAGAAACACTTCGGGTTCGGCGCCTCCCGACTCGGTCTCGACGAGATCCGCGAATCGTCCGATCCGCTTCAGAAGCGGTGCGACCGTGACCAACCCGTCATCCTTGCTCGACAGATGCGCCCGCAGGCTCGACCATCGCCAATCCTCGGCACGGCCGACGAGCCCGGCGCGGACCGGGTTCAGGCAGATGGTGCGGGCGGCGGCGGCGAGATGCGCCTCGTCCAGGGCCACCGAGCCGAAGCGCGACTGGAACAGATGTCCGGTCTGGCGCGCGCGGGCATTGACGAAGCCCGTGTAGCGCCGATGCGTCTCGCCGAGCGCCCGGGCGAGGCCATCGGGATGCGCGGGGACGAGGATCAGATGCACGTGGTTGGGCATCAGACAATAGGCCCAGCAGGCAACCCCGGCCTTGCGGCATCTTTCCGCCAGCAGGTCGCGATACAGCGCGTAATCGTCATCGCCGAAGAAGACGCGCTCGCGGCGGTTTCCCCGCTGCGTGACGTGGTGAGGAAGGCCGGGAACCACGATGCGGGCGAGGCGGGCCCTGCGCGATCATGGGCCGAAATTGGAGATTGAGTAAAGTGTCACCGTAATACCGTAATACGCCTCGTCGTGAAGGTGCCCGACGGCGTCGATCACGCGCAGGCGGCGTGTGCCGGCATCGCCTTCGGCACCGTTCAGCACATGCTGTTCGACAACGCCAAGCTGGGGCCGGGCGAGTCGATCCTCGTCCATGCCGGCGACTCGGGCATCGGCACCGGCGCGATCAAGATGGCCAAGGCGATCGGCTGCACCGTGTTCACCACGGTCGGCGACGATGCCAAGGGCGAGAAGGCGAGGGTGCTCGGCGCCGACCACGTCATCAACTACCGCGAGGAGCGCTTCGAGGGCGAGATGCGGCGGCTGACCAAGCGCAAGGGCGTCGACGTGGTGTTCGAGCATGTGGGCGCCGAAACCTGGAACGGCTCGCTGCTCTGCCTCAAGCGCGGCGGCCGGCTCGTGACGTGCGGCTCGACCTCGGGGCCGAGCGTTCAGATGAACCTGATGCGGCTGTTTCAGCAGCAATACCGCATCACCGGCTCCTTCGGCTGCCGGATCGCGAATATCCGCGAATCGCTCGAAAAGATGGCAGGCGGCATCACGCCGGTGATCGACACAGTGCTCCCGCTTGCGGATTTCGCGAAAGGGTTGGAGCGGCTGGAATCGCGGAAGGTATTTGGGAAGATATTTGTAAGCTTCAAGTAGGCAGCCGCAGATCTTTAGGTTTTTTCTTATTAAACTGCGATAAAGTGGCTAGATCAATCAACTCTCAGGGGCGCTCCATTATATGAATTGAAGTTGCGCTGACGTGGCAACACCAAACGTAACTGTTGAAGGTCTAAGTTCGGACCGCTCGTTGCAGCGGACCAGCCACGCAATGACTGAAATGACAGCACGAGGTCGAAATCGGTTGCGGTGGAACTTGGATCCAGCGGATCAGTACCGGGGCGATTCTGGAACCAAGTCATCCATGTGGCCGAGCCCGGCACCGGAGAGCAGACGTTGGGGCCATCCGCCCCGGGGGCAACGGGCTTACCATTTGCGTCGCAATTGATTTCGCCGGATGGCGGCATACTCGGGATCAGCGCGATCGGGAACTGCTTCTCGCCAACGTTCCACTCAGCGGTACTGTGGCAACTCATGCAGCTCGAATTCGGGAAATTGGGCATTACTTGGCCGTTGACAGCGATGTCGTTCGTCGCGCCGTCATTCGGGCCAGAAAGGCGGCCGCCCCAGCCAAGTGTCAGTCTGCTGTACGCGGGCGAATTCGGGTTGATCCAGTTCTCGGTCAACGGCATGCCGGCTTCTGCGGCCTGCGGATCGTTGCCCCATTGGACGCCCAATGGCACCATCTTGTCCCAATAGTCTCCCGATGCCGACTTGTCGTAGACGAGTGTCATAAACACCCAGCCGGTCGTCGGGGCGGACCTAGAGTCCTTCACAATGATATCGAACTGAGCGACATAACCAGGCAGCACACTGACCGCCGTTTCTGACCTGCGTGTTGGAGTCGTATACAACTCCCACACTTGTGCGCCGTCCATTGCGTCCCACCACCCCAGCGGCTTGGATGCATCCGTCGAAGCGAATATAGCCGCCTTTACTATGATTGATCCCTCGGCAAACTGGGTGCTATCCGCAGTGAGGTCGGGCGACATAGCCGTATCGCCCCAAACTTTACGCAACGTTGAGGCTGCCCGCGCGTCATAGTATGTGAGTACATGGGTGGCGAACGGCACGGTCAGCCCCGTACCCGGGAAGATCGATGGTCCAAACTGGCCCGCGAAGTAGGTCCCGTGTATGGCCTCGCGCGCGGTCCCCATCCAAGGCTCGTTGTACCAACCCGCCTTGGCAGCATCCCAAGTATCGTAGTGCATGAGCAGATTACGCGCGTTGGCAGCCACAGCCTCCTTTAGCGCGTTGGCATAAGCAGGCGCGTTCTGCGGATTGATGGGGCCATCATCGATTGCGGCTTGCCAAGGTGTATGTGCCAGAGGCGCCAGAGGCCGGGCAGGCCAGTCATGACTAAGATTGAACAGTGGACCCGCATAATCGTCTTTCGGCGGAACGGCGCCGTTGTTGTTCTGGAAAGGCGTCGCGGATCGCAGAGTCTTAACGTCCTGGAGTACTAACTCATTTTTCGCGAGGATGCTGGGCTCAGATCCGGCTGCCGTCGTAAAGAGTACACAACTAGAGGAAAGGATGGCAAATATGACGTGGCGGGTTGCCAATCTCATCTGAAGCTCCCCCCAGAAAAATCTCAGTCTCATACGGTTTCCGGTTGATTAGCTCGGTATTGCGGGTTTTTGGGGCCACCAGTGGAAGCATGTGGCTGCGCGCAGCTTTTCCGGATCGGCTTCGAGGACGCGGCAGCGCTGCTCGATCTGGTCCTGGATGTCGTCCAGATGCTCGAAGTGCCGGTTGACGATGGGTTCGTCGACGAGTTGCCAGAGACATTCGGCTGGCTGCAACTCGGGCGTGTAGGGCGGCAGATAGATCAGCCGCAGCCCTTCGGGCACGCAGAGACCGGGCTGGGTGTGCCAGCCGGCTCCGTCGAGAAGCAGGATCACGGTGCGGTCCGGTCCTGCGCCGGCCTCGCGGGCGAACAGGGCGAGCAGGCGCTCGAAGAAGGGCTTGGAGACGCCGTTGCCGACATACCAGTGGCTCTCGCCGGTGGCGGGGGCCACGAAGGCGGTGACATAGAGCCATTCGTAGCGATGGTGGCCGAGCGCGATCGGCCTGTCTCCACGTGGCGCCCAGACCCGGCGCTCGATCGGCTTCAGCCCGATGCGGTGCTCGTCCGTGCAGAAGAGCGTGACCGGGCGGCCCGGGTGGCGTGCTTGCTCTTCGGCGAAGGTCTCGGCGAGTTTTTTTTGAAGGCGGCCCGCTCCTCGGGATCGGCGGATGCCGGGTTCTTCGGACGCGGCGCCTGGATCGACCAGCCGATCGCCTGGAGCGCGTCCCAGGCCCGCTGCGGGTAGACCGAGGCCAGCCCGAGTTCGCCGGCCATCCAGGCCGCGATCTTGGTCGTGTTCCATCTCCCACCGTCGGGAGGCGGCGTCTCGAGGCGCGTGCGCAAGCCGTCCAGAAGCTCCGGCGTCAGAAGCCGCGCCGACGTGCCATTGTTGCGGCGGCGGTCCCCGAGCGCATCGGGCCCGAACTGGTTGTAGCGCTGGGCCAATTGCTCCAGCCAGCGCTGCACGAGGCCCGTCGTCGCCGCGACGTCCGAGAGCCGTTGACCCTGCGCCAGAAGCCAGATCGCCTGGTAGTGCCGGGCCGTGCAGGCGTCCTCGCTCAATCGGTAGCGCTTGCCCAATTCCTCGACGCTCAGATGATCGGCAATGTGTGCCATGTCCGCCTCCGCGATCCAGGCACAAACACTACCCGCTCAATCCCCACGCGGGAATCCACCCGAGTCGTTCAGACGGAAACGGTATAAGAACTATAGGTCCTGATTCGGGAGTGAATTTCAAGTAAAAAGTCCAATGTTACCCCGCCGCGACCCGTTACCTGGCTTCTCAACCCGCCTGGAGTCCTCGGCATCCTGGCACGTAACCGTATCCACTCCATCTCGTCACGCCCCAAGCCGTTGCCCCAACCCAACAGCCATGTTCTATGAGCCCCGAGGCGGCAACCGACTGACGACATATCCACGATGAGCTTGCCGTGCTGCGTCTCGCGCTGATCCTGCGGCGCAGGGTGCCCTATCTCGCCGGGCTCGTCTCGATCCCCCTGATCCGCGCGCTGTTCTGGATCTCGCGTTCGCTCGATTACGGGATCTCGCGATTACGGTGACAGCTTACTCTTTCGAATTACGGAATTACGGTGACAGCTTACTCAATCCCCAATTTCTCGAGACTTGTCTTTCTCGTCGTCACTCCCCGATGTCCCGCCGACACTAAATGCCCATTTTCGCCGTCATTGCGTGCGCAGCGAAGCAACCCAGCCTCACTTGTAGAGCGCTGCGCATCCCTGGATTGCTTCGCTGCGCTCGCAATGACGACATGCGATAGGACAGCAACGCCTCACCCGCTCTTCCCCCGCTTACCCCGCCCCTTATACCCCGGCCGCTGTCCACCCATCCCCTGCGTCGAGCGCGCCTTTGGCCGTTCCTGCCACGTCGGCGCAGGCCCGCCCACCGGCAATTCGCGGTCCGTCCCCGGCCCCATATTGTCGAGGCTGGGCTTCGAGATGCGGGAGCGGCCGCGCTCACCGTGGCGGCCGGCTTCGCGCTCGATCGCGTCCTGGCGCATCAGCGGGTCGTCGGCGACGAGCAATTCGGTCGCCTGGAGGCGCTTGAGCTCGTCGCGCAGGCGCGCGGCTTCCTCGAAATCGAGATCGGCGGCGGCGGCGCGCATGCGCTTCTCGAGATCGGCCATCACCGCCTTGAGATTGTGCCCGACCGTCGCCGCGCCCTTGGCGAGCCCCGTATCGACGCGGACATGGTCGCGCTCGTAGACGCTCTCCAAAATGTCGCTGATGCCGCGCTTCACGCTCTCGGGCGTGATGCCGTGCTCGTCGTTGTAGGCGAGCTGCTTCTGGCGCCGCCGCTCGGTCTCGGCGATCGCCCGCTCCATCGAGCCGGTGATCTGGTCCGCGTAGAGGATGCAGCGCGCGTCGGCGTTGCGGGCGGCGCGGCCGATGGTCTGGATCAGCGAGGTCTCGGAGCGCAAAAACCCCTCCTTGTCGGCATCGAGAATGCCGACCAGCGCGCATTCCGGGATGTCGAGCCCCTCGCGCAAAAGGTTGATGCCGATCAGCACGTCGAAGGCGCCGAGCCGCAAATCGCGGATGATCTCGATGCGCTCCAGCGTGTCGATGTCGGAATGCATGTAGCGCACGCGCACGCCGTTCTCGTGCAGGTATTCGGTGAGGTCCTCGGCCATGCGCTTGGTCAGGGTCGTGACCAGCGTGCGGTAACCGGCCTGCGCCACCGCGCGGACCTCGCCGAGCAGATCGTCGACCTGCGAGCGGGCAGGGCGGATCTCGATGATCGGGTCGACAAGGCCGGTCGGGCGGATGACCTGCTCGGCGAAAACGCCGGCGGTACGCTCCATCTCCCATTTGCCGGGGGTGGCCGAGACATGCACCGATTGCGGGCGCATCGCGTCCCATTCCTCGAAGCGCAGGGGGCGGTTGTCGAGGCAGGAGGGCAGGCGGAAGCCGTATTCGGCGAGCGTCGCCTTGCGCCGGAAGTCGCCGCGATACATCGCGCCGATCTGCGGGATGGTGACGTGGCTCTCGTCCGCGAAGACGATGGCGTTGTCGGGCAGGTATTCGAACAGGGTCGGCGGCGGCTCGCCGGGTTTGCGGCCGGTGAGGTAGCGCGAGTAATTCTCGATGCCGTTGCAGGAGCCGGTCGCCTCGATCATCTCGACATCGAAGCTGCAGCGCTGCTCGACCCGCTGCGCCTCGATCAGCCGGCCCATCCTGGTGAGTTCGTCGACGCGCAGGCGCAACTCGTCCTTGATGCCCTTGACCGCCTGCTGGAGGGTCGGGCGCGGCGTCACGTAATGCGAATTCGCATACACCTTCACGAATTTGAGTTCGTTGATCTTCTTGCCGGTGAGCGGGTCGAACTCGACGATCGATTCCACCTCGTCGCCGAACAAGCCGATGCGCCAGCCGCGATCCTCCAAGTGGGCGGGCCAGAGTTCGATCACATCGCCGCGCACGCGAAAGGTGCCGCGCGCGAAATCCGACTGGATGCGCTTGTATTGCAGGGCCACGAGGTCGGCGATGAGCTGGCGCTGCTCGATCCGCTCGCCGAGCGAGACGGTGAAGGACATCGCCGTATAGGTCTCGACCGAGCCGATACCGTAGATGCAGGAAACCGAGGCGACGATG
Source organism: Methylobacterium sp. (assembly GCA_044227265.1). GTDB lineage: Bacteria > Pseudomonadota > Alphaproteobacteria > Rhizobiales > Beijerinckiaceae > Methylobacterium. The sequence continues at coordinate 116,681 of JBGAFL010000005.1, read as the reverse complement.
ATGACATCGTCCCGCTCCAGCAGTGCGCGCGTCGCCGAGTGGCGCATGCGGTCGATCTGCTCGTTGATCGAAGATTCCTTCTCGATGAAGGTGTCAGAGCGCGGCACGTAGGCCTCGGGCTGGTAGTAATCGTAGTAGGAAACAAAATACTCGACAGCGTTTTCTGGAAAAAAGCTCTTGAACTCGCCATAGAGCTGCGCGGCGAGCGTCTTGTTCGGGGCGAGCACTAGGGCCGGGCGCTGCGTCGCCTCGATGATCTTGGCCATCGTGAAGGTCTTGCCCGAGCCGGTGACGCCGAGCAGGACCTGATCGCGCTCGTTCTCGCGGATTCCTCCGACCAGTTCGGCGATGGCCGTCGGTTGGTCGCCGGCCGGCTCGAACTCGGATTTCAGAGTGAAGCGGACGCCGCCCTCGGATTTCTGCGGGCGTTCGGGCCGGTGCGGGGTCCAGGCCTCGCCATTCTTGAAGAGCGGATTGCCCTCGGTGAGCAGTTTTGTGAGCGCATCGACAGTGGCGGAGACGCCTTCGCTCGCCAATGATCCTGCCGCTTCTTCGACGGGGTCGAGATCGGCGCCTTCCTGCACCGGCAGCCCGAGCGCCTGGGCGAGGCGCGGATCGACATCGGCCGTCTCGCCGATCGCGAAACCGGCCTGCGGCGCCTCGCCGAAGCCGGGCGGTGCCGAAGTGTCCTTCTGGGTTCCGCGCTTCAGCGGGGGAGCCGCAGCGGCCGCCCGTTCGCGGTTGAGCGCCGGGTTCAGCAACTCGGCGAGATGCGCGTCGAGCGGCTTCAGCTCAGGTTTCGATGCCTTGCCTGAGGAGGGGCGTGGCTTCTTTGGTGCGGGCATGGCGTCAATATGGACGCAACCGGCGGCCTATAGAACCCCGAGGCGGCGAACAGCTTAGGAAGTCTGCCGGCTTGCAGCCCTCTGCGACACTCGGCCCTGGACATGCCGGTGTATTCACAGGCTAAATCGACATCAGGCGATGGCCTGGCTCGCCGGTCGCCGGGGCGCAGGATTGGGTATCCTAAGCCGCCAGTCCGGTGGGCTGAACGGCCTCGACCTTCATCAGCAGGTTCGCGCCTCCGACGACGTTGCCCCCATTGTCGCGCAAGGGCGACGGGAAGGGCCGGAACGTCACCCGCGTGCCGTCGGGCCTCTCGATCACGGCCTGCATGCCGCGAACCGCACGCCCTTCCCTGAGAGAGATGGCCATCGGGCATTCGTCATGAGGCAGGCAGGAGCCGTCCTCCTTGTAGACGCGCCAGGCGCCGCACCATCGGGCCTTGCCCAGCACCGGCCGGTAGCCCCAAAGCTCGGCCGCGGCATCGTTGTAAAAGGTCAGCCATCCCTCGGCATCGGTCGAGTAGAGGGCGTGAGGATTCAGCCGGAACAGGTCGGAGGCCGGCGGCTCGTAATTCCAGTCCGAGCCCGGGGCGTCGAAATCGTAGATGCGGCCGTCGGATCTCATATCAGTCCTCGCGACATATTGTTCACGGAAGCTCGAGCCCGAGCCTCCGGTCGCCCCCATCTGTCGCGGTTGCTGGGAGCCCATGCCGGAACTCAACCGGACATTGACTCGTCGTTCAACGCCCTCGCGAGCGCCGCACGCCAGATCGTCCAATCTCACAGGATTGTGCCTGTGGAGCTCCCGGGGGCGGTTGCTCCACCGACGCCATAACCAGCGATGCTGGCCTGGGCTCTCCCGCGAGACCTGTCGTGGACGACCCTGGATTGCACAGAAATGTATCAGGTACAAGAGGTGACGATCTACATAGAATTGCCAGATGTTCCCGCGTGCGGTGCAGCAAAGCGATTGTTTGTGAGGTGTCAAGAACTTTAAGGGTGCAGTCTATATTGGAATTGTCCAAATTTTTTCTCAAGATATACGTCAATTGAGCCGAGTCCTTTGTCTGCTGCCGGCATCAAATCGTGGCTTTAAGCTTGCATTGCAACTGCGAAGGTAAGTCCGCCGGCACGGGACACGAACCGCGCCAAGATAGCGCACCCAAGATGTCGCACCATTGTGCGATCAACCTCGGAAGCGTCTCGCAGGTGACGTTCAATGGTTGCCGCAGGGTGTGATTGGTTCGCCGCCTTCTGCCGGTTATGATCGGCTAATGCGCGCCATCGCCATCGATTTCGAGACAGCCAACGAGCGGCGCGACAGCGCCTGCGCTGTCGGGCTCGCCTGGATCGAAGCCGGCCGGATCGTGCGGCGGGAATCGCGGCTGATCCGGCCGCCCGAATTGCGCTTCTCTCCCGGCAACATCCGCATCCATGGAATTTTGCCGGCTGATGTCTGCGACCAGCCGACCTGTGCCGAGGTGCTGGAGGAATTCTTGCCGGACCTGTCGGATGGCATCGTCCTCGCCCACAATGCCGGCTTCGACATGGGCGTGCTGGTCGCCTCTATGGCAGCCTGCGGGCGCACAGTGCCGGACCTGACCTATCTCTGCACGCTGCAGATCGCGCGGCGCGTGTTTTCCGATCCGTCGGGGCACGGCCTCGCCAAGGTCGCGGCTCGTCTCGGCATCCGCTTCGCGCATCACGATGCCGGCGAGGATGCCAATGCCTGCGCCGAGATTGCGCTCGCGGCCCTGCGCGAAACAGGTGCGGGTCATCTTTCGGATTTGGCGCGTAGGCTCGGCTTGTCGATGATGCGGCTATCCGCCCTGCCTGTGCGCCCGGTGTCGGATGGCGTCGCGGCGCGCGCGCTCGGCGCGTATCGACCTCGCTTCCAGGATGCTGCCCAACTGCGCTTCGCGATCCGCGGCAGTCGCGGCGACCGCTACGCGGTCGTGCTCGAGGAGCGCAGTGAAGGGCTCTACCTGCGTTGCTCTTGCCCTGCCGGGCGCAACCGTTTGCGCTGTCGGCATGTCGAGGCCTTGCTCGATGGCGACGTCACCGATCTGCTGTCGGGAAATTTCGGTGATGTCGAACGGCTCAAGCACCGGATCGATCGCGCCGGCATGTCCGTGCATCCGGCCCGAAATCGCCGGGCCGAGGCCGTCTGAGCGGTGCTGGATCTGTCCGACGATCCGGTCACGCGCGCCTTCAAACCGATGCTCGGATTGCCGGCCTGGGGCGGCATGAAGGGGCAGGGCAGCATGATGTCGTTCGAGTTCGGCGCACCGCGTTTGACGATCCGCGAACCGTACCGATCGGAATCCCCTTCCGTCGAAGTGCGGAAGTCGGCCGCGCGCCGACATGTCCGACCACGCGGCGAATGGTTCCTCTTCGTCTGCTCGTGCGAATGGCGCGTTCTCTCGGGCGAGGAGCAGGTCGCGTCGAGCGCATCGGAGGCGTCGGCAATTGAACAGGCCGTGCGCGACCTCGATGGCCAGAAGCTGATCGCCGTCGAGGTCAATCCGGTCGATGGAACCTCACAATTCCGGTTCGATCTCGGCGGGGCGTTGTCGACCTGGCCTGCCGGCGGCGAGACAGACGAGCAATGGTGCCTGCACATGCCCCATGGCCAGGCATTCGGCTATCGCGGGGATGGACACTACTGCCACGGACCGGCGAACCAGCCGCCCGAATGCGAGCGGTGGACAGCGCTGCCGCGCCACCCCCTTCGCTGCGCTCTGCCGTAGGCCGGTTCAGATGTGGATCGCCCGCTTGTCGACGGCGAGCGCGGCTTCCTTGATCGCCTCCGACAGCGTCGGGTGGGCGTGACAGGTCCGCGCGATGTCTTCGGCCGAGGCGGAGAATTCCATCGCCAGCGCGACCTCGGCGATCAGCGTGCCGGCATCGGCCCCGACGATGTGAACACCGAGCACCTTGTCGGTCTCGGGATCGGCCAGGATCTTCACGAAACCGTCGGTGGTGCCGTTGGCCTTTGCGCGGCCATTGGCCGTGAACGGGAATTTTCCGATGTTGTAGGCGATGCCGTCCTTCTTCAACTCCTCCTCGGTCCGGCCGACCGAGGCGACTTCGGGGAAGGTGTAGACGACGTTCGGAATCACCCCGTAATTCACGTGGCCGGATTGGCCGGCCAGAATTTCGGCGATGGCCACGCCCTCGTCTTCGGCCTTATGAGCGAGCATCGGCCCCGCGATGACGTCGCCGATCGCATAGATGCCGGTGACGTTGGTCGCGAAATGACTGTCGGTCTGGATGCGGCCCTTGTTGTCGACCTGGACACCGGCCGTTTCGAGCCCCAGCCCCTCGGTGTAGGGCACGCGCCCGATCGACACGAGCACGACATCGGCCTTCAGGATTTCCGCCTCGCCGCCCGCGGCCGGTTCGATCGTCACGCTGGCGCCGCCCTTGCCGACCTCGACGCCCGTCACCTTCGAGGACAGCTTGAAGACGATCCCCTGCTTCGACAGGATGCGCTGGAACTGCTTGCCGACCTCACCATCCATCCCGGGCAGCACGCGGTCGAGATACTCGACCACGGTGACCTCTGAGCCGAGACGCCGCCAGACCGAGCCGAGCTCGAGGCCGATCACGCCGGCGCCGATGACGAGGAGCTTTTTCGGGACTTTCGCCAGTTCGAGCGCGCCGGTGGACGAGACCACGGTTTTCTCGTCGATGGTGACGCCGGGGAGCTGCGCCACGTCGGAGCCGGTCGCGATGACGATGTTGCGGGTCTCGAGCACCTGGTTGCCACCGTCCTCGAACACAACCTCGACGCGGCCGGCTCCGGCGATGCGCGCTCTGCCCTGATAGGTGTCGATCTTGTTCTTCTTGAGCAGGAATTCGACGCCCTTGGTATTGCCGTCGACGCCGGCCTGCTTGAAGCCCATCATCTTCTTGAGATCGAGCTTGGGCGTCCCGACCTCGATGCCGAGATCGGGGAAATGTTTGGCAGCCTCTTCGAAAGCCTCCGAGGCGTGCAGCAGGGCCTTGGACGGGATGCAGCCGACATTGAGGCAGGTGCCACCATGCGTCGCCCTTTTCTCGACAACGGCGGTGCGCAATCCGAGCTGCGCCGCACGGATCGCGCAGACATAACCGCCCGGGCCGGTGCCGATGACGACGAGATCGTAGCTGCTCATGTCGGATTCGTTCCTCGTTTCCGCAGGAAGCCTAGGCCGTGGGCCGATGGACGATTTGGGTCAAGGGGTTTTCGGCTGTTCCGGCGCGTCCGGCGGCGTGCGGACCTCGCCTTTGTCGAGAACGCCGAAATCGGTGACGAGCAGGAGCGGGTATCCTTGCCCGTCGAGCCCCCAGAATGACGGGTAGACGCCGTCACCCCAGCCGCTCTGGAAGATCGCGACATTGGCGGTGTCGTCGGAGAGCGGCTCGTAGAGCAGTTCCGTGCCGCCGGCCTTTTCCAACGGCTCCTTCAGGATATCGGAGTAGGAATCGCTGAACAGGAGGCCGAGCCGGCGCTGCTCGCGCCTGTCGCGAGTGAGGAGCGCCGATTGCCCGGCGATATCCATGAAAGCGCCGAGACCGGCATCGACCGGATAACCGTAGACCTCGGCATCCTTCAATGCGCTCGTCACCTGGCCGGGGAGCAATGCCAACTCCCAGCGTTCCGGCGCCCCAGGCGCGAAACGGAGTTCCGCAAGGGCAACGCGGCCTTCAGCCCGATACAGCGTGACGCCGTAGCTCCCTGCGGGAACCTTGCGCGCGAAGGCCGGTCGCTCTGGCTGGACCAGCGGATCGGCCGCGACGATGCAGCCGGTATCCGCATCGAGTTCGCCGATCGCCTTTCTCGCGATGCCCTTAGAGGTCAACTCCGTATCGGACAGCGTGGTCACGGCGAGATTCTTGGAGAACAGCGCCGCGTCGAAAGCCCCGAATTGGGGTGAGGCACTCCCTTCACAGACAACCTGCGGAACGCGATCCGTACGTAGTTGAACGATCGTCGCGATTGCGATGACGAGGAGGAATCCGACAACGGTCAGCAGCGCGAAGCCGAGCTTGCGGCCGACAATCGTCATCGTCATGTCGCAGGCAGCGGGTCGACGCCCGGCTGCCGGGTGCAAGTCCCAAACGAATTGCCCGTCATCGCGCGACGCGTGTTTCCCGAAACTTGTCGATCAAAGGTCGAGCACCAGCCGCGCCGGATCCTCCAGCGCCTCTTTCACCCGCACCAGGAAGGTCACCGCCTCCTTCCCGTCGACGATGCGATGGTCATAGGACAAAGCGAGATACATCATCGGCCGCGCCACGATCTGTCCCTTGTACACGACCGGCCGCTCCTCGATGCGGTGCATGCCGAGGATGCCCGATTGCGGCGCGTTGAGGATCGGCGTCGACATCAGCGAGCCGTAGATGCCGCCATTGGTGATCGTGAAGGTGCCGCCCTGCATGTCCTCGATCGAGAGCTTGCCATCGCGCGCCTTCTTACCGAAGGCGGCGATCGCCTTCTCGATACCGGCGATCGAGAGTTCGTCGGCATCGCGCACCACCGGCACGACGAGGCCTTTGTCGGTGCCGACCGCGATGCCGATGTTGTAGTAGTTCTTGTAGACGAGGTCCTGTCCGTCGATCTCGGCATTGACCGCCGGCACATCCTTGAGCGCGCCGATCACCGCCTTGGTGAAGAAGCCCATGAAGCCGAGCTTCACCCCGTGCTTCTTCTCGAACAGGTCCTTGTATTGATTGCGCAGGGCCATCACCGCGCTCATGTCGACGTCGTTGAACGTCGTCAGCATCGCCGCTGTGTCCTGCGCGGCCTTCAGACGATTGGCGATGGTCTGGCGCAGCTTCGTCATCCGCACGCGTTCCTCGCGCGCGGCATCATCCGGCGAGGAGGGCGCGCGTGCGGGCAATGTGGGCCGCGTCTGCTGAGGGGGAGCCTTCGCCTCGGCGGCAGGCGCGCTCTTGGCCGCAGCGAGCATGTCGCCCTTGGTGGCGCGGCCATCCTTGCCGCTGCCGTTGATCGTCGAGGGATCGATCCCGGATTCGCGCGCGAGCTTGGCGACGGCGGGTCCGCTATCGGCAGCCGGGCGGCCCTGGCCGGCCTCGGCGGCTTTCTCCGCCTTCACTGGGGGAGCCTCGGACTTCTGCTCGGCCTTGGCTGCGGGCGCCTTGGTCTCGCCCCCGCCCTTGCCGGACTCGACGATCGAGCCGAGCAGCGCACCGGGATTCACGGTCTCGCCGTCCTTGACCAGGATTTCGCCGAGCTCGCCGGCAGCCGGCGCAGGCACTTCGAGGGTGACCTTGTCGGTCTCGAGTTCGACCAGCGGCTCATCCGCTTTGACGACGTCTCCGGGCTTCTTGAACCAGCGGCCGACCGTGGCCTCCGAGACGGATTCGCCGAGAGCGGGAACGAGAATGTCGGTTGCCATGGTGGTCGTCCCTTACGGGAGCTCCCTGATTGTCGAGAAACCGGCGGTCATTGGCCGCCGCGGAGGAGGAGCGAGGGGACCGGCAGGACTTCGTAGGTGAAGCCCGCCTCCGCGCGAATGATGGGGTCCTGGTAGGTCAATGCCTCGGCCGCTTCGGCGTCGTCGACTTCGACCAATGCGAGGCCCCAGCTCCCGGATGGATCGAAGACGGGCCCCACGGCGATCGCCGTGCCGACCTCGGTCTTGCCCTGCCAATATTCGGCATGCTCGCCCATTAGGCTCAGTTCCCGCTCGCTCGCATCGAACGGGAAAGTGGGCCGTGGCGGGTTCAGCCTGAGCACAAAATAGGCCATCGCCTGTCCTTCAGACCGTCAAGGCCTCGTTGAGGAAGGCCTGGAGCTGGGCGACGTGTTTCGACATCAGCCCGACCGCCGTTGAAGCCGAAGCAGGCCGGCCGACATAGCGCGGCCGCTTTACGCTCGATCCAGCGTGGCCCAGCACCCATTCGAGATAGGGCTCGACAAAGGCCCAGGCGCCCATGTTTTTGGGCTCCTCCTGGCACCAGATCACCTCGGCATTGCGAAAACGGCTCATCTCGTTGGCCAGCGCCTTGAGCGGGAACGGGTAGAGCTGCTCGACGCGCATCAGGTAGACGTCGTTGATGCCGCGCTTCTCACGCTCCTCGAACAAGTCGTAATAGACCTTGCCCGAGCAGAGCACGACGCGCCGGATCTTGTCGTCCTTGACGAGCTTGATGCCGCCCTCTTCGTGCTCGGCATCGTCCCAGAGCACGCGGTGGAAAGTCGAGCCTTCGGCGAGATCGTCGAGCTTCGAGACCGCGCGCTTGTGACGAAGCAGCGATTTCGGCGTCATCAGGATGAGCGGCTTGCGGAAGTCGCGGGTGAGCTGGCGACGCAGGATGTGGAAGTAGTTCGCCGGCGTCGTGCAGTTCGCGACCTGCATGTTGTCTTCGGCGCAGGATTGCAGGTAGCGCTCGAGCCGGGCCGAGGAATGCTCCGGCCCCTGGCCTTCGTAGCCGTGCGGGAGCAGTAGCACGAGCCCGCACATGCGCAGCCATTTGCGCTCGCCCGCCGAGATGAACTGGTCGATCACGACCTGGGCGCCGTTGGCGAAGTCGCCGAATTGCGCCTCCCACAGCACCAGGGCGTTCGGCTCGGCGGCCGAGTAGCCGTATTCGAAGCCGAGCACCGCTTCCTCCGAGAGCATCGAGTTGATGACCTCGAGGATCGACTGGCCCTGGCGGATCGAGTTGAGCGGCGTGTAGCGCTGCTCGTTCTCCTGGTCGATCACCACAGCATGGCGCTGCGAAAAGGTGCCGCGCTCGACATCCTGGCCCGAGAGCCGCACGCGGTGACCGTCGATCAGCAGCGAGCCGAAGGCCAGGGCCTCTGCCGTCGCCCAATCGATGCCGACCCCGGTGTCGACCGCCTTGGCGCGATTGTCGAAGAAACGCTGGATGGTCCGGTGCAGGTGGAAGCCGGGCGGCGGCGTCGTGATCTTCTGAGCGATCTCGCGCAGGGTTTCGGCAGGCACGCCGGTGCGGCCGCGGCGGGCATCGTCGACATCCTCACTGACCGCCTTGAAACCGGACCAGCGCCCGTCGAGCCAATCGGCCTTGTTGGCCTTGTAGGCGCCGGCGGCGTCGAGTTCGGTGTCGAGCATCGCCCGGAAATCGGCCTTGCGTGTGTCGAACTGCTCCTGGGTCAGGTCTCCGCCCTCGACGAGCTTCTTGCCGTAGGTCTCCAGGGTGGTCGGATGCTTGCGGATGAGCTGATACATCTTCGGCTGGGTGAAAGCCGGCTCATCGCCTTCGTTATGGCCGAAGCGGCGATAGCAATGCATGTCGATGACAACGGGCTTGCCGAATTTCTGCCGGTACTCGGTGGCGATCTTGGCCGCGAAGGTCACGGCCTCCGGATCGTCGCCGTTGCAGTGGAAGATCGGCGCCTCGACCATCTTCGCGACGTCGGACGGATAGGGCGACGAGCGCGAGAAACGCGGATCGGTGGTGAAGCCGATCTGATTGTTGATGATGAAGTGGATCGAGCCGCCGGTCCGGTGCCCCTTCAGCCCCGACAGGCCGAGGCATTCGGCGACGACTCCCTGTCCGGCGAAGGCCGCATCGCCATGGATCAGCAGCGGCAGCACCTTGCGCCGCTCGACATTCGGCTTGGCGTGCTGGTCCTGCTTGGCCCGCACCTTACCCAGCACGACGGGATCGACGATCTCCAGGTGCGAGGGATTGGCAGTCAGCGAGAGGTGGACGTTGTTCTCGTCGAAGGCGCGATCGGACGATGCACCGAGATGGTACTTGACGTCGCCCGAGCCCTCGACCTCGGCCGGCGAGGACGAACCGCCCTTGAACTCGTTAAAGATCGCTCGAAAGGGCTTGGCCATCACGTTGGCGAGCACGTTCAGCCGGCCGCGATGGGCCATGCCGAGCACGATCTCCTCGACGCCGAGCGCGCCGCCGCGCTTGATGATCTGCTCGAGGGCCGGAACGATGGACTCGCCGCCATCGAGGCCGAAGCGTTTGGTGCCGGTGTATTTGGTGTCGAGGAACTTCTCGAAGCCTTCCGCCTCGATCAGCTTGTTGAGGATCGCGCGGCGGCCCTCCGGCGTGAACGAGATCTCCTTGTCCTTGCCCTCGATGCGCTCCTGGATCCAGGCTTTCTCCTCGGGATCGGAGATGTGCATGAACTCGACGCCGAGCGTCTGGCAATAGGTGCGGGTGAGGATCTCGACGATCTCGCGGATCGTCGCGAATTCGAGACCGAGCACGTTGTCGAGGAAGATCGGGCGATCCCAATCTTCGTCCTTGAAGCCGTAATGCTGCGGCTGCAACTCCTCGATATTGCCGCGCTTCGACAAGCCGAGCGGGTCGAGTTTGGCATAGAGGTGGCCGCGCATGCGGTAGGCGCGGATCAGCATGATCGCGCGGACCGAATCCTTGGTCGCCTGCTCGACGGACACCCCGGTCCGGGTCACGATCTCGACCGCGACCGCGACCTCGTCCTTGGCGGGCTTGGCTTCGCGGGCCTTGATCTTCTCGCCGATCGCCTTTTCGAGCGCGCCCCAATTGCCGTCGAGCGCGGAGACGATCTCGCCGTTCAGCGGCACCGGCCAGTTCGGCTTCGTCCAGGAGGCACCGGCCGCGTTCTTCTCGACGAGCGCCTCGTCCTCACCGAGATCCTTGAAGAATTGCTGCCATTCCGGATCGACGGAGGCAGGATCGCGCGCATGCGCGGCCTGCAATTCTTCGAGATAGGCCGCATTCCCGCCGTAGAGGAACGACGTTCCGAGGAGGGCTTCGTTCACGTCCTGGCGTGCCATGGTCGCATCCCAGCTTTCGGGCAGACTCGAAGCCGAGCCCGCCGTGTCGATCCGATCGGGGCGTTCCGGGCTCACGCCTTGGAAGCCTGAAGCCACGCCCCGTTGTCAGTCGCGGAGGGCCTGAGGCGCTCCGCATCGCTCCATATGGGCCGGTCGGTCGCGCACGCGCTGCAGATCAGACGCGCAGGACCGGTTCAGCCCTTCAGCACCTCGACCAGCGTCCGGCCGATCCGAGCCGGCGAGGGCGAGACACGGATTCCGGCGCGCTCCATCGCAGCGATCTTGTCCTCGGCGCCGCCCTTGCCGCCGGAAATGATAGCGCCAGCATGGCCCATGCGCCGGCCGGGCGGCGCGGTGCGGCCCGCGATGAAGCCGACCATCGGCTTCTTCCGGCCCTTTTTCGCCTCGTCCAGCAGGAATTGGGCCGCATCCTCTTCGGCCGAGCCGCCGATCTCGCCGATCATGACGATGGACTCGGTCTTCGGATCGCCCAGGAACAGGTCCAGCATGTCGATGAATTCGGTGCCCTTGACCGGATCGCCGCCAATGCCGACGGCCGTGGTCTGGCCGAGCCCTTCCTGGCTGGTCTGGAACACCGCCTCGTAGGTCAGCGTGCCCGAACGCGAGACGATGCCGACCGAGCCCGGCTTGAAGATATTGGCCGGCATGATGCCGATCTTGCACTCGCCGGCCGTGACGACGCCCGGGCAGTTCGGCCCGATCAGGCGCGACTTGGAGCCCTCGAGCGCGCGCTTGACGCGGACCATGTCGAGCACCGGCACGCCTTCCGTGATGCACACGATCAGCGGGATCTCGGCCTGGATCGCCTCGCAGATCGCGTCGGCCGCGCCCGGCGGCGGCACGTAGACGACGGAGGCATCGGCCCCGGTCGCCTCGCGCGCCTGCGCCACAGTGTCGAAGACCGGCAGGCCAAGATGCGTGGCGCCGCCTTTGCCTGGGCTGACGCCGCCGACCATCTTGGTGCCGTAGGCGATCGCCTGTTCGGAATGAAAGGTGCCGTTCTTGCCGGTGAAACCCTGGCAGATGACCTTGGTGTTCTGGTCGATGAGGATGGACATCAGGACTTTCCGGTCTGCAGGAGCGTGCGTATCTCGATGAGCGTCTGCGCCATTTCTTTGTTCACGGCGACGAGCTCGGCATTTGCTTTCAGAACATCGGCGATGTGCTGATCGTATTTCTTGTAGTAATTACTGCCTTTGCGGCTGAGCCACAGGAACATGGCCACGAATACGACGACCGGTAACCAGGTCACGATCGCCGAGATCATATCCTCGCTCATGACGGCCCGCTCCCCATCACGCCGCCTTCACGCGGTGATAGGTGGCGGTGAGCAGGTCGGACCAGCCTTCGTCGTCGGGCGAGAATTGCAGGCGAAGCGCGTAGGTATCGGGACCGTCGAACTGGAAGGTGCGGCGCGCCGAGCCGTGAAGCGTCGCCTGCCGCAGCACGAGGCCGTTATCCTTCCAATGGCCGACCGCCGGGCTTTCAGGAACGAATCCGACTGAATCGTACCAGAACATCTTGTAGCGGCCGTCCTCACGATCGAAGGTCACAAGGCCGTGGCCCGAGAAGATGGTCTTGCCGCCACGCTCCTGCCGGTAATCCTGGATCAGGTAGAACCCGCCGAGCCCGATCCGCGCCGAGACGAAGCCCTGCGCGGGACCAGCCTCGAACCAGCGCGACTGGCCGACGACCTCCTCGCCGACCCATTCGCCGGTGAAGGCAGCGAGCTTTTCGTGCTCGGGCAGGATCTTTGGAATGGCCGGCATCCCCTCAGAAGCCTCCAGACACAGCAGCCGCACTCATCCGGTCGATGACGTTGGCGTCAGTCCCAGCCACGATCAAGGTCTCCCGTCGTCGAACCAGAACGTGGGTTCGGGTTTGCGCGCGTTCATTTGACCTTCTGCCAGCTGGCGTTTGAACGACCATGTCGAAATCCAGACGATGATAATACTGACGATCGATACGGGGACGAGGACGAGCCCACCAAAGAACAAGGCTCGTGTCGAGCCGTCATTGTCGTAAATCTGATCATCGATGATGACGGGCGGCACGGATATCGACCTCGAACACTCGAAGACCCACAGCGTCGGCAGTAAGACTAAGAGGGCGAGCATGACGCGCGCCGCGATCAAACCCGCGCGAAGGCCGAAAAGCGCTCGGACAGCCCATGCGATCGCGATCGGAACCGAGCTTAGAGCAGCGATCGGCACGACGTAGACGCACAGCAGGCCCATCTTGCGGCATCGGCTCAGCCCTTCTTTACCGCCGCGACGATCTTCTGCGCGGCATCGTCGAGGTCGTCGGCCGGGAGCACGTTGAGCCCGCTCTCGGCGATGATGCGCTTGCCTTCCTCGACATTGGTGCCCTCGAGCCGCACCACCAGCGGCACCTCGAGCCCGACCGCCTTGACGGCCGCGAGCACGCCGCGCGCGATCACGTCGCATTTCATGATGCCGCCGAAGATGTTGACGAGGATGCCCTTCACCTGCGGGTCGGCGGTGATGATCTTGAAAGCGGCCGTGACCTTCTCTTCGGAAGCGCCGCCGCCGACATCCAGGAAGTTCGCCGGCTCCTCACCGTAGAGCTTGATGATGTCGAGCGTGGCCATGGCGAGCCCGGCGCCGTTGACCATGCAGCCGATCGTGCCGTCGAGCGCGATATAGGCAAGGTCGTATTTCGAGGCCTCGATCTCCTTCTCGTCCTCCTCGGTCTCGTCGCGCAGGGCGACGATGTCCGGATGGCGGTAGAGCGCGTTGGAATCGAAGGAGATCTTGGCGTCGAGACACTTGAGGTGCCCGTCGCCGGTCAGCACCAGCGGGTTGATCTCCAGCATGCTCATGTCCTTGGCCGTGAAGGCCGCGTAGAGCTTGTTGACGAGTTCGCCCGCTTCCTTGGCCTGCGCGCCGGTCAGGCCGAGGGCCTGCGCGACGGTGCGGCCGTGATGGGGCATGATTCCGGTTGCCGGATCGACCGAGAAGGTGACGATCTTCTCAGGGGTATCGTGCGCCACCTTCTCGATATCCATGCCGCCTTCGGTCGAGACCACGAAGGCGACCTGTCCTGTCTCCCGGTCGACCAGCATCGACAGGTAGAATTCCTTGGCGATGGCCGCGCCTTCCTCGATGTAGAGGCGGTTGACCTGCTTGCCGGCGGGGCCGGTCTGGACGGTCACCAGCGTCTGACCGAGCATGTCCTTGGCATTGGCCGAGACCTCCTCGACCGACTTGACGACACGGACGCCACCCTTTGCGTCGGCGGGGGCACCCTTGAAGGTTCCCTTGCCGCGCCCGCCGGCATGGATCTGGGATTTCACCACCCAGACCGGGCCGCCGAGTTCCTTGGCGGCAGCCTCCGCTTCCTCGGGCTTGAAGATCGCCACGCCGCGGGAGACCGGCAGGCCAAACTCCCGAAGAACTGCCTTGGCCTGGTATTCGTGAATGTTCATCACATGGTCCTTGCGTACGGCAAACTGCTGATCAACAAGAAGTTGAACGACCTTTGACGATCGCGCGAGCATCGCGGCCAATGACTTCGCTCGCGTCGATCCCTTCTTGTTCAGTCATGACGATTGTTGCGGAGGATTTCTCGCCAACGATTATCCGAAGGTGGCGCGGCTGCGTCTTGGTCTTCTTTGCCTCGGCAAACACGACGCGGTAGACATTCGGTTCGGCACCAGGCTCGATACGATCGAACTTCAAGCCAACGAACTCAGATGCCTGCGGTATCCAGCATCGTGTTGCGATATCGGCAAGACGCTCTGCGGTAGCCCTGGGATCAACGCCGTTGTGGCCCAGCGCCACTAGTTTGCGCGTAGGTTCACCTGCCGCCGGTCCACACAAGACCAACGACAACCCTCCACAAAGCAAAGTCGCAGAACGAGTTGCAGACATCGCTGTCAGATCAGCCCGCGAGCGCAGGGTTCACGGTCTTGCAGGCCGCGATCAGCGTCTTCACCGCGCCGACCGACTTCTCGAACATCGCCTTCTCGGCCTCGTCGAAGGTCACTTCGAGCACGCGCTCGACGCCATTCTCGCCGATCACAACCGGCACGCCGACATACATGCCGTCCACGCCGTACTGGCCTTCGAGATAGGCGGCGCAGGGCAGCACCCGCTTCTTGTCGCGCAAGTAGCTCTCGGCCATGGCGATGGCGGAGGAGGCCGGAGCGTAGAAAGCCGAGCCGGTCTTCAGGAGGTTGACGATCTCGCCGCCGCCCTTGCGGGTACGATCGACCATCGCGTCGAGCTTCTCCTGGGTCGTCCAGCCGAGCTTGACCAGATCGGTCAGCGGCACGCCGGCAACGGTCGAGTAGCGGGTCAGCGGCACCATGTCGTCGCCATGGCCGCCGAGCACGAAGGCGGTGACGTCCTCGACCGAGACGCCGAACTCTTCGGCGAGGAAGTGGCGGAAGCGCGCGGAATCGAGCACGCCGGCCATGCCGACGACCTTGTTGGCAGGAAGCCCAGAGAACTTCTGCAGCGCCCAGACCATGGCGTCGAGCGGGTTGGTGATGCAGATCACGAAGGCGTTCGGCGCATTCTCCGCGATACCCTTGCCGACCGCTTCCATCACCTTGAGGTTGATGCCGATCAGGTCGTCGCGGCTCATGCCGGGCTTACGCGGAACGCCGGCAGTGACGATCACCACGTCGGCATCCTTGATCGCGGAATAGTCGCTGGCGCCGGCATATTTGGCGTCGAAGCCGTCGACCGGAGCGGATTCCGCGATGTCGAGCGCCTTGCCCTGGGGCACGCCGTCGACGATGTCGAACAGGACGACGTCCCCGAGTTCCTTCAGGCCGGCGAGATGCGCGAGCGTTCCGCCGATCTGTCCGGCGCCGATGAGCGCGATCTTGCTGCGTGCCATGAGTAAGCAACCTCCGCTGACTGTGGTGATATCGCCCGGTCCGTTGCGGCGGTGGCTGCACGCCGGAATTCGAACCTGAGCAGCACTTATGTTGCGCGGGCGCTCTTTGGCGGAAAAGCCATGCTCCATCAACCCGACGAAGGTCTTGCAAGCGGGCTTCAGGCCAGCCAGATTCGGACGAGGTGCCGCAAACGCCGGAGAGAAATGCTCTATCATTGAAAGACTTAGCTGAAAGCTTGGACTTTCGGCACGATTGAAAATTGCAAGTGACACGATCGGAGATTTGTAACTGCTCTAGAACATGCCGGTCCTCAGGATCCGCTGGATGGCCTGAATCACCACCGCGAACCGGGACTCGATCAGATCGTGCGGCAGATCCGCGTCATGTTGAATCGCCAAGGGATGCGTGAAGCGGTAGCTCGCATCGAAGATGAAGGCGATGGCCGGTTCGCGGTCGCGGACGGCGAAAGTGCCGGTGCCGATGCCCTCTTCGAGGACGCGCTCGACGAGCATGCGGAGCCTGACGCGATGGCGGCGGGCGACCGGACGCGAGGCGACGGTCGCGTCGAGATGCACGGCGAAGAGGTTGGGTTCTTGCGAGCGCGTCTCTCGCTGGGCGAGGCTGAGCGCGGTGAGCAGCCGCTCGATCTTGTCGTCGGGCGGATCGGGGGCATCGGCGATGGCGGCCAATTCAGCTTCCAGTGAGCGAAGCCAGCGGGCCGCCACGGCATCGAGCAACGCGTCGCGCGAGGGAAAGTAGCGGTAGACGTTGGCGTGGGTCATGCCGGCTTCGGCCGCAATGGCGACGACCGTGACGCTCTTCGGACCGAGCCGCGCAAGATGGTCGGTCGCGATCGCGAGCAGCCTCGCATCCGTCGAAACGGGCGTGGGGCGGGTACGGACGGCAGGACCGGTCAGGCGGGAGCCGCGTCCCGGCGTACGGGCTGGCGAGGTGCCGTCGCTCCGTTCGGGCTCCTCGCCAGCCATCGCATTGCGCTCGATCACCTGCATGGCTTGCCCGCTCGTTCACGGTGCGTCGCGGCTCGGTTCGCCGGCCGATTCGAGGTCCGACTCGTGCGCCCCGCAAGCGCCCATCAGAACCGGTTCTTCCAGGCGCGCAATGCCTTGAAGATCTCGGCCGGATCGCCGCCCGGATCGCGCTCGAGGCCGTAGGCGAGTTGGGGCTCGCCGGCGCGCAAGAACGGGTTGGTCGCCTTCTCCGCTCCGATCGTCGATGGAATCAGGAAACGGCCGATGGCCTTGAGGGTCTCGGCTTCGCGCGCGCGGGCTCTGAGCGCCGGATTTCCGGGATCGGCGGCGAGCGCGAATTTGGCATTCGCGAGCACGTAATCGTGGCCGCTATAGACGTGCGTGTCGTCGGGCAGATCCAGGAACCGGGTGAGCGAGTGCCACAGCACCTCGGGCTCGCCTTCGAGCACGCGACCGCAGCCGAGCGTGAACAACGTATCGCCGGCAAAGACGATGCCCGCATCGCGGAAGACGTAAGTGACGTGGTCGGTGCAATGCCCCGGCGTCTCCCAGACCTCCCCCTTCAATTCGCCGATCGCGATGCGGTCGCCCTCGGAGACGTAGCGGTCGACCTCCGGCACGGCGCCCTCGGCCTTTGCCGGTGCGGTCACGCGCGCGCCGGTTCGTGCCTTGACCTCGGCGATGCCGGCGATGTGGTCGCCATGGCGATGCGTGATGAGGATGTCGGTCAGGTGCCAGCCAGAGGCGTCCAGAGCATCGAGCACAGGCTTCGCCTCTGGAACGTCGACGGCGGCGCAGGCGCCGGTCGCGGGGTCGCGCATCAGCACGCCGATATTGTCGCTGCGGCAGAGGAATGTGCGAATCTCGGCGGCTTGCGGCATGGCCCATTTCTGCGTTGCGAGGTGATGCCCGGAGAACGGAATTCGGGCGGCGCAGTTCCGAAACTGCCGATCGTCACGTCTCCTCGAAGGCGAAGATCGGCGCGGCCGTGCGGTAGGGCAGGCGGGCTCCTACCGGCATCAGGAAGGCGTGTTCGCGCGCGATCCGAAGCGTGTCGCACTGGCCATCGGTGATGACCAGGACCGGCGCCGTCTTCGGCAAGTCCGCCGCCCGGTCCAGTTGCTCGAAAGCCGGCTGCAGGACCGTGCCACCACGCCCACGAACCTCGACCAGGCCGAGGAGGCTCTCCGGTGCTACGAACCCGGAATCGTGGACGGCCGCATCGCATTGCAGGAGCCGCACCATCGGAACTTCGCGGCTCATGGCGTAGCTTGCGATCGCGCCGAGCGCATGGGCTAGGAGGCGCGGGGACATCGAGCCGGATGTGTCGAGCACGACGGCAAATGTGCGGGTCGTCATCAGGTCGGGCGGGCGGTCCCAGACCGGGCGCGGAATGTCCGGCGTCGCGGATTGGCGGCGGCTGGCACGCGCGAAGCTGCGGCGGCGCTCGAGCGGGGGAAAATAGGCGTCGAGCCATTGCGCCAACTCGACGTCCCAGGGGATCGGCGGGTGTTGGAGCGCCTTGATCTCCTCGACGAGATCCGAAGGCAGGGTGCCGCGCCTCGCGAGGTGGAGATCGAGCCCTTCGGCGAGCGCGCGCCGATAGAAGGCGTCGAGATCGGTGCCCGGTCCCGTCCACCAGGCCGGCGGCCGGTTGCCGAGCATGTCGACCTTGCCCTGTCCGCGCAGGGTGCGTGCCTTGTTGAGGCGTCGCAGCAGACGGAGATCGGAGGCGATGCGGTCGTAGATGGCCTCCGCAGCTTCCTTCTCGAAGCCGAGTTCGGGATCGAGCAGCAGGCCGTCGGTCGGCACCTCGCCGACGCCCATCTCGATCAGCCAGCCGTTGATGACGTAGTCGCAGGCGACGTTCCAGAGATAGGGATCGCGCCCCTGCCGGCGCGGCTCGTGGCGCAGGCCGACATGCAGCAATTCGTGCGCGATCACGAATCTCATGCCGGCCTCGGTCCAGGGAAATTTCGGATTGACGAAGATGCGCCGGTCCTCGGCATTCACCGCAGCGATGGCGATGTCGAGCCGGACGCAGAGATCGGCATCCTCGACGATCTCGAACGCCGCCGCGAGGCTCGCGAGCAGCGGGTAGGTGGCTACAAATGAGCGGCGCGCTCGTTCGGCCATGGAATTCGGGTTTCGGGTCGCGGTGGCGGAACCGTGAATTGCCGCGCCGGCCGTTTCGATCGCGCTCGCGATGCTGGAGCGAATGGCGGAGGCGAAATGGTCCGTGCGGGCCTTCTGCTCTTTCTCCGGAATGGGTGGTGTCCCAGGCGCGAAGACCCAGGCTGGCTGTCCTCTGCCGGCGATCCCTGCAGCCAGGAAATCGGCGAGTTCGGGCAAGGATTGCTCTCGCAGGATCGCGGCTGTCTCGGCGGGAGCCCGTCCGGGCAGGTGCTCCGGGAGAGCCGGCAGATCGACGGGCCGCCGTCCCACCGAGATCTGGCGCAGCATGTCGGCTGCCCAGGCTTCGGCCGAGGCCCGGAAGGCATCGTCCGCGTGCTGCTCGGCGACATGGTTGAGGTAGATGTGCAGTTGAGCCTGGGCGATCACATGCGCCCATTCCTCGGGCTCCGCCCGGCGCCACGGATTGACCTCGACCGTACAGATTGGAGTCTGCACCCAACGGTTCACGGATACCAGCACACGCGCAAAACCACCCGGCGGAAAGGCGTCCCGTGCAGCATGCGTCACGGCCTGGTGCCCGACGAGGTAGGACAGGAGCGGATGCTCCTTGAGCAGCGTAATGCCGGCCTGGATTGCTGCGACGTTCGCCTTGGGCGCCTCGCCCTGCCGTTTCGCCATGGCCGCTTCAGGCTGCGCGGCTCGCCGCGAGGCGGGGCAGGGCGCGGGCGAGCTCGACAACGTACCAATTCGGTAAGGTCGCCCCGCTCTCCGTCTCGGCGACGATAAGTTGGGCGAGTTCCACCGAGATGCGGGACAACGAGACGATCAGATCCTTGGCACGGCCCGCGAGTTCGCGCGCCTCGCGCCCGAGCTTGCCGTCCTCCTCCGGCAATTCCCGGATCAGCTTGTCGCGCAGTTGGTGCACCAGGAAATACAGGATGTCGCGCTCGTCCGGCCGCTCGGGCCAGCCGCGCTCGCCCTTGAGGATCGCAGACAGGTCATGCTCGCGCTCGCGCAGTTTGGCGAAGGCGACGAATTGCTGGGCATGAGCCGGCGTTAGCAATCCGCTCGCCAGAATCTTGATCTCGTCGAGCGTAATAGCAGGGCCGTAATTCTGGAGGGCGCGCGAGAGCATCTCCCAGCTGCGCGGCGTCGAAAACGGTTCTTCGTGTTTCGGCGCCTTCGACCAGAGATGGTCGGAGCGGTTGGACACGTAATTGAAGACGAGTTCGTGGATGCCGGCAGGTCCGGCCCAGTCGAGCCAATCGCGCGCGGAGGCCCTCAATTGGACATGGATCAGGCGGTTGACCAGAGCCGAGGACAGAGGCCGCGTGATCGCCGCATCTTGCGAGCGGTTGCCGGCCCCGATCACGATCGTGCCCGCAGGCAGCAGGAACTCGCCGATGCGCCGGTCGAGAATGAGCGAGTAGAAGGCCTTCTGCACCTCGGTCGAGCAGGCGTTCAATTCGTCGAGGAACAGGCAATAGGGCTCGTCGCGCGCAATCAGGGTCGGCGGGCAGAAGCGCGACTTGCCCTCGACGATCTGCGGCACGCCGATGATGTCCTCCGGCGCGAGCTGCGATCCGAGCAGCGACACGCAGGGCAGGCCGACGGAGGCCGCGAATTGGCGCACGAGTGCGGATTTGCCGATGCCGGGCGGCCCCCAGATGAAGACCGGAAGCACGGTCGCGACGTTCAGCAGAAACGGAGCCAGCTCGCGCGGCGTCAGGGATTGAGGCGCTTCCACGTCACCTTCCGGAATGCGGGGACGAGGCAGTGACGTAGCCGATGCGGCAGGCGCTGAACAGGAAGTCCGGATTGCGCATGGTGCGCGACGTCACCAGGGTAGCGCTGGAAAGTAACGGTCAGGATCGACGACTGCGCAGTTCCAATTCGTCGGCGTCATTCAACGGTGACTGCGCTGGTCGACGCCGGCGATCGACACCGATGAACCATCATCCTCGGGAATCCACTGCCGGTACGCTTGCCGCAAGGCGACCGAGCCCCCATTCATGGCCGATACCCGGCTTTGAATGTCGCCGGATGCAAGCAGTCGAGGAAACCCGGCCGTGCCGGAATCTGTGCCGATGCGTCTCGACATCAACGACTTGCGGGCCTTCTACGGCAGCCCGCTCGGCGTCGTGACGCAGCGCTTCGTGGCCCGCGCGATCGAGGGGTTCCTCGGCTCGGTCTCGGGTCTGCGCGTTCTCGGCATCGGCTATGTGACGCCGTATCTCGGTTCTGTCCATTGTATCGCCGAGCGCACGCTCGCCTTCATGCCGGCGACGCAGGGCGTGGTGAACTGGCCGGCGAGCGGTCGCTCGGTCACGGCGCTCGCCGATCCCACCATGATGCCGCTGCCGGAAGCCGCGGTCGATCGCCTGATCCTGGTCCATGCACTCGAAGGGGTCGAGAGCCCGAGCGAATTGCTGGCCGATGTCTGGCGCGTGCTGACGCCGGGCGGCCGCATGATCCTCGTGGTCCCGAACCGGACCGGTGTCTGGGCACGGCGCGACGCCACGCCTTTCGGCCACGGCCAGCCCTATAGCCGCTCGCAGCTCGCCCGGCTGATGCGCGAGACCTTGTTCTCACCTGAGGGCTGGACCGAGACGCTCTACATGCCGCCCTATCGTCCGGTGACGGTGCGCCAGGTGCAACGGGTCCGCGCGCGCGTCCCGGCACCGATTCTGGTGCCTGCCGGGCAGCCGGGATGATGCCGAAAATCTCGGGCGGCGCTTATCGTTCCCGCTCGTAGAGAAACGCCCGGTTTAGTCGGCCCATGCCGATCCGCTCGTAAAAGGCCTCGACCCCCGGCGCTGCCGCGAGCATCAGGCTGACCTCCGGCCCGAGCTTTTCACGCACCTGATCGAGCAGTGCGCGGCCAATGCCATTACCCTGCTGTGACTTCGCTACGGCGAGATCGGAGACGTAGGCGCAATAGGAAAAATCCGTGATCACGCGCGCGACACCGACGATCGCGCGCTCCGGCGTGTAGGCGCGCGCGGTCACGATGAGGTTCGCGCCTCGCAGCATGCGATCGAGGCGCCCGAGGTCGTCGGCCGGGCGGCGTTCCGCCAGGCCCGACGCCGCCAGGACGCGACGGAACTCGGCCGAACTCAGATTCGGCTCGACGCCGTAGACGAAGCCGATCGTGCTCATCGCCGCCCGTCACGCCTCCGCGACAAAGCGGCCATGGCAGTGCTTGTACTTCTTGCCCGAGCCGCAGGGGCAGGGCTCATTGCGGCCAACCTTGCCCCAGGTCGCCGTGTCCTCTGGCTTGCGCTCCAGCACGGACGCGTCGCCGCCGGGCCCCCCAGCGCCGAAGCCGGAGAGTCCGGCAACGTGCTCGCCGCCGGCAAAGCTCAATTCGTTCTCGCCGGTCACCGGATCGCGATGTTCGGCGAACATCGGCGGAAGTTGCGGCTGGCCGAAGACCTGTTCGAACCCACCCGTTGGAGCCGACGGCCCGTCGGGACCGCCGGCCCCCTGAACCTCGTTCGGGTCCTGGTACAGGATCTCGATGCGCGAAAGCTGACCCGTCACCTGCTCGCGCAAGCTGGACTTCAGCTCGCCGAAAAGCTGGAAGGCCTCCGACTTATACTCGTTGAGCGGGTCGCGCTGGGCAAAGCCGCGCCAGCCGACCACCTGGCGGAGATGATCGAGCGTGACGAGGTGCTCGCGCCAGAGATGGTCGAGGGTCTGAAGCAGGACCTGCTTCTCGACATAGGTCATCACGTCTGGCGTGTTCTTCTCGATGCGTTCGGCATAGGCCTCGTCGCCGGCCTTCTTCAGGCGCTCGCGCATCTCCTCGTCGGCGATGCCTTCTTCCTTGGCCCAATCCTGCACCGGCAGATCGAGGTTGAGGACGTCCTGGGTGCGGGCCTTCAGACCCTCGACATCCCATTGCTCGGCATAGGCATTCTCGGGGATGTGGATGGCGAC
Organism: Methylobacterium sp.; assembly: GCA_044227265.1. Taxonomy (GTDB): domain Bacteria; phylum Pseudomonadota; class Alphaproteobacteria; order Rhizobiales; family Beijerinckiaceae; genus Methylobacterium. Next base: position 94,117 of record JBGAFL010000005.1, on the reverse strand, counting down.
GAGATCGTCGATCACGCCGTTGCGCATCTCGTCGACGGTCTCGCGAACGCTATCCTGGCCCATGAAGTCGCGCCGGTCCTCGAACACGACCTTGCGCTGGTCGTTCATGACGTTGTCGTATTTGAGCACGTTCTTGCGCATGTCGAAGTTGCGCGCCTCGACCTTCTGCTGCGCCTTCTCGATGGCCTTGTTGATCCAGGGGTGGATGATCGCCTCGCCCTGCTGAAGCCCGAGCTTCTGCAGCATGCCGTCCATGCGGTCCGATCCGAAGATCCGCATCAGGTCGTCTTTGAGCGACAGGTAGAATTTCGAGCGGCCGGGATCGCCCTGGCGTCCGGAACGGCCGCGAAGCTGGTTGTCGATGCGTCGGCTCTCATGGCGTTCGGTGCCGACAATGTAGAGGCCGCCGGGCAGGTCGGTCTTGCGGCCGGCTTCCGGATCGGCCTTCTCGCCGGAGGCGAGCACCTTGTCGCGATTCTCCTCGATCTCGGTCTTCAAGGCTGCGATGGCGGCCTCGCGCTCCGGTCCCGGGTCGAGATGGGCGAGTTCCTTCTCGATGCGCATGTCGAGGTTGCCGCCGAGTTTGATGTCGGTGCCGCGCCCGGCCATGTTGGTGGCGATGGTGATCGCACCAGGAACGCCAGCCTCGGCGACGATATAGGCTTCCTGCTCGTGGAAGCGGGCGTTGAGCACCGCGAAGCGCTTGGTCACGCGGTTCTCGCGCGCGGCCTTGTAGACGTCGGTCAGCGCATTCGTGTCGGAATAGTCGAGCGGCGTGTAGCCGTGCTTTGTCAGGAGTTCGGCGATCAGCTCGGATTTCTCGATCGAGCCGGTGCCGACCAGCACCGGCTGGTGGCGCTCATGCGCCTTGTCGATCTCCTGGATGATGGCGTCGTATTTCTCCTCGACGGTGCGGTAGACCTCATCGTCCTCGTCGATGCGCTCGACTTCGCGGTTGGTCGGGATCTCGACGACTTCGAGCTTGTAGATCTCGGCGAATTCGTCCGCCTCGGTCGCCGCCGTGCCGGTCATGCCGGCGAGATTCTTGTAGAGCCGGAAGTAGTTCTGGAAGGTGATCGAGGCGAGGGTCTGGTTCTCGGGCTGGATCGTGACGCGCTCCTTGGCCTCGAGCGCCTGGTGCAGGCCTTCCGAATAGCGCCGCCCGACCATCATGCGGCCGGTGAACTCGTCGATGATGACGACCTCGTCGTTCTTGACGATGTAGTCCTTGTCGAGCGTGAACAGCGTGTTGGCGCGCAAAGCCTGGTTGACGTGATGGACGATCGTGACGTTGTGCGCGTCGTAGAGATCGCCGTCCTTGAGCACGCCCGCCTCGCGGAGCGCCTCCTCCATGAACTCGTTGCCGGATTCGGTGAGCGAGACGGTGCGCTGCTTCTCGTCGAGATCGTAATGCTCGCGGACCAGCCGCGGCATGATCGCGTCGACCGCGACATAGAGTTCGGAGCGGTCGTCGACCGGTCCCGAGATGATCAGCGGCGTCCTCGCCTCGTCGATCAGGATCGAATCGACTTCGTCGACGATCGCGAAATTGTGGCCACGCTGCGCCATCTGCGCGAGTTCGTATTTCATGTTGTCGCGCAGGTAGTCGAAGCCGAACTCGTTGTTCGTCCCGTAGGTGATGTCGCAGGCATAGGATTCGCGGCGCTGATCGTCGTCGAGCCCGTGCACGATGGTGCCGACGGTGAGGCCGAGGAACCGGTAGATGCGGCCCATCCATTCGGCGTCGCGCGTGGCGAGATAGTCGTTTACGGTGACGACGTGGACGCCCTTGCCGGACAAAGCGTTCAGCGTGACGGGGAGGGTGGCGACGAGCGTCTTGCCCTCGCCGGTCTTCATCTCGGCGATGCCGCTCTCGTGCAGCACCATGCCGCCGATCAGCTGCACGTCGAAATGCCGCTGGCCGAGCACGCGCTTGGCAGCCTCTCGCACGATCGCGAAGGTCGGGACCAGCACGTCGTCGAGGCTCTTGCCGTTTGCGATCTCGGCCTTCAGCGTCTGGATGCGTTCGCGGAGTTGATCGTCGGTGAGCGCCTCGATCTCCGGTTCCAGGGCGTTGATCGCCGAAACGCGCGGGCGATAGCCCTTGACGCGGCGGTCGTTGGACGAGCCGAAAATCTTCTTGGCGAGGGCACCGAGCATCGTGAACCTGCGGGTCGAAAGTTTTTGCGCGCACGGCCTCACGGCCGCCAATCTGGCGCGTCGGGCGGGCTTATAGAGGTAAATATCGGGGGGCGCATCCGAAAGAGCGGGGTTTCACATCCGCGTTGTGCGCTCCGAAAATCCTCCGCCTGCCCGGTTCACTGTGTCGCCTTGAGCCGCCGGTCGAACAGCTTGCGCACCGACTTGCGCTCGGTTTCGAGCTGCGCGGCGAGCGCGCGTGCGTCGGGAAGCGTGACCGCTCGCGCGAGCCGGGTGAGGGCAACCTTCGAGGCTTGGGTCGGATCGCCCTCGACCATCAGGCGCTGCCACTGATGGATATCGTCGAGCAGGCGATAGGCGCCAATCAGCGTGTCGGCCTCGTCGCTGCCTAGCAGACCCGCCGTCGATGCTTGCCGGAAAACCGCGGTTGCGTCGCCTCCCAGCAGGTCGGGATGCTCGTGCGCATGGCCGAGCACGAGCGCCTGGGCCAGGAAATCGAGATCGAGCAATCCGCCCGGCGCCAGCTTGAGATCGAGCGGCCCTTTGTCACCCTTCTCGCGCTCGACCGTCGCCCGCATCGCGCGCACGGATTTGTTGACGGCTTTCGGATCGCGTTTTTCTGTCAAAGCTTCCCGGATTACCTCGGCCACTTCGGCCGCGAGGCTTGCATCGCCCGCGATTACGCGGGCACGGGTCAGCGCCATATGCTCCCAGAGTTCGGCTTCCTCCTTCTGGTACGCGCGAAAGCTACCGAACTGCGTTGCGGTCGAACCTTGGCCGCCGCCCGGACGCAGGCGCAGATCGACCTCGTAGAGGTGCCCGCGCCGCGTCGGCACCGTGAGTGCCGCGACGAGGCGCTGCGTCAGCCGGTTATAGGCGACGGCCGCGTCGAGCTTGCGCGGACCTGCGCTGGTGCGACTCTCCGGGTCGAAATCGTAGAGCACGACGAGATCGAGATCGGATTCGGCAGTGAGCTGGCGAGATCCGAGCCGGCCGAAGCCGAGGATGACCATCCGTCCTTTCGGCACTTTCCCATGGTCGGCGAAGAAGGTCTTCTCGGCCGCCTCCAATGCGCTGGCGACTGCCGCATCCGCGATGGCGCTGTAGGCGTGCCCGGCCTCTTCGGGCGTCAGAATGCCGGAGAGCAGGCGGGCCCCGGTGACGAAGTTCAGCTGCCGCGCGGCATCGCGGCTGCGATCGAGAAACGCCTCGTGGCTGTCGGAACGGCCGACCAGCGCACGAAACTGGGTGGCGATCTCCTCGGGATCGGTCGTCGGATCGACGAAGGCCGGGTCGATGACCGCATCGAGCACGTGCGGGCTGAAGGCAACCGTTTCCGCAAGTTTCGGAGCACTGCCGAGAAGGTCGGCGAAAAGCGTGCGCAGACGTTCGTGCTCCCGCAGGATCGTCAGCAATTCGACGGCGGCCGGCATTCGCCCGAACGCCACATCGAGGTTGGCGAGCGCCGCGTCCGGATCCGGCGTTCCTGCGAGCGCCTGGATCAGGGCGGGCACGAGTTCGGTGAGCACCTCGCGCGCCCTCGGGCTGCGCACGGCCGGCCGGCGTCCGAAATGCCAGCCGCGTACCGTCTCGGCGACCTGCTCCGGATTGCGGAAGCCGAGGCGTTTCAACGTCGCAAGCGTTGCCGGATCGTCATCGGCACCGCTGAAGACGAGGTCGCCGATCTCGGAGGATAAATCCGGGCCGGCCTCGAACAGCAATGCGTAATGGGTCTGAACTCGGCCGGCGTGATGCAGAAGGGCCTTGGTGAAGGCTTTCGTATCGGCAAAGCCGGCGAAGCGGGCGAAGGATTCGAGTGCGGCCGCGCTGCTCGGCAGGCGCTGAGTTTGTTCGTCGCGCACCATCTGGATGCGGTGCTCGACCATACGCAGGAAGTCGTAGGCCTCCGTCAGTTCGTCGCGCGCGGTCTCCGAGATCCAGCCGTCCGATTGCAGAGCGGCGAGCATCGCCAGAGTGCTGCGGCCACGCAATTCCGGGCGCCGCCCGCCGAAGACGAGTTGCTGGGTTTGGACGAAGAACTCGATCTCGCGGATGCCACCGCGCCCGAGCTTGATGTCGTGCCCGGCAACTGCCAGCGCCTCGTGGCCGCGAACCGCGTGGATCTGCCGCTTCATGGCATGGACGTCGGCGATGGCGGCGAAGTCGAAATACTTGCGCCAGACGAAGGGCGTCAGCTCCTTCAGGAAGGCCTCTCCCGCGGAGATGTCCCCGGCGATCGGCCGCGCCTTGATGAAGGCGGCGCGCTCCCAGTTCTGGCCTGTCGTCTCGTAATAGACGTAAGCCGATTCGAGACCGATGGCGGTGGGCGTCGAGCCCGGGTCGGGCCGCAGCCTATAATCGACCCGGTGGACGTAACCCTCGGCGGTCCGCTCCTGCAGGAGCTTAGCGATTCCCTGCGCCAGCCGGCTGAAGAACGGCGTCGGCTCGAGGCCATCCTTGAGGGGTGCCTTCTCCCTGTCGAAGAACACGATCAGGTCGATGTCGCTCGAATAGTTGAGCTCGCGCCCGCCGAGCTTGCCGAGCCCGAGGATGACGAGGCCCGAAGCCTTCTGAGGATCGTCCTTGTCCTTCGGCAGAAATCGGCCGCCCGCCGCTGCCTGAAGCAGGAGCGCGTCGGTCGCCGCCACGACGGATGCTTGCGCGAAATCCGAGAGTGCGGCCGTCACCTCGCTCTGAGGCCAGACGCCGCCAATGTCGGCAAGCGCGACGAGAAGGGCATGCTCAGCGCGATTGGCGCGCAATTCACGCCCGATCGCGTCGAGATCCTGCGGATCGACAGCTGTGCGGGCAGCGAGGCGCTGGCAGGCGATGATCCGCGCCTGTGCATCCTCGGGCGCCTCGGTGAAGAGCCCCGCAAGTCTCTCGGGATCGCGCGCGGCAAGACTCCATAAGAAGGGCGAATGGTCGGCGAGCCCGAGCAGGAGGTCTTTTGGCCGCCCCTTGCGCAGCCGAGCCGGCAGGGCCTCGGCGATTTCCGCGAACCGCTCTTCGGCTTGAGCTGAATCGGACAGGACGGGGGCCGCGCTCAGGCGGGCGCTTAGCGCTGTGTCGCTGCTCATCATTTGGCCGCGTTTTCAGCTGTTCGGGGCCGGCAGCGTTAGCACGACGCGCAAGCCTCGCCCATGGCCCGGCCCATTGTCTTCGAGCGCGAGCGTGCCGCCATGCAGCCGCGCCACCGCTGCGACGAGGCTGAGGCCGAGTCCGAAACCGGGGCGCGTGCGGGCTTCCTCCAGCCGCACGAAGCGATCGAGGACGCGACCGCGCTCGGATTCCGGGATGCCCGGTCCGCGGTCGGCAACACTGAGTTCGACCGCGCCTGCGATACGCCTCGCCCGCATCGTGATGGTCGGCTCGCCACCTTCTCCGTATTTGATGGCGTTGTCCGCGAGATTGGCCAAGGCCTGAGCGACGAGGTCGCGGTTGCCGTCCAATTCGAGATCGGGCCCGACCTCGGTGCTCAGACGAAAACCGCGCTCTTCGGCAAGCGCCTCGTAGAGATCGGCGACCTCGCGCAGCACGCGCCCCGCATCGAATCGGGCGAAGGAGTCGCGGGCGCTGCCCGCCTCGAGCCGCGCGATCGTCAGGAGCGCCTCGAACACCCGGATCAGCCCGTCGCTTTCCTCGATCACCGCCTCCATGGCGGGGCGAAGCGCCTCGGGCGGCGCGTTCGTGCGCAAGGCTTCGTCCGCACGGTTGCGAAGACGGGTGAGGGGGGTTTTGAGATCGTGGGCGATGTTGTCCGAGACCTCTTTCATGCCGCGCATGAGTTCGCCGATGCGCTCGAGCATCCGGTTGATGTTCTCGGCGAGTCGGTCGAGTTCGTCTCCGGTGCCGGAGACCCGCAACCGCTCGTCGAGCCCGCCCGCCATGATCGAGCGGGTGGTCCGGGTCATGTCGTCGACGCGCTTGAGCACGCGGCTCGCCACGATCCAGCCGCCGACCACACCGATCAGCACGAGGAAGGCGAGGGCGGTTCCGAAGGTCCTGCCGATCGCGCCGCGCAACTGATCGCGCTCTTTGGTGTCGCGCCCGACCAGCAGGCGGAAGCCGCCGGCGAGGTTGTAGATGCGCATCAGCGCGTGATGCTTGTAATTGTCCGGTTCCGACTCGCGCGCATAGGATGCCTCGACCTGCCCCGGTCTGCCGATGATCCCGGCCGGCAGGCCGCCGACATTTCCGACGATGTGTTCACCGGCCGGTGTCGTGACGAGGTAGAGCGAGGCGCCGGGTTCGCCGGCACGTCGCTCCACCACCGAGATGAGCCGGCGTAGCCCGCCTGCGGTGTATTGCTCGGACAATCCATTGATCTCGGCCTCGATCGTCGCCGAGATCTGGTCGTCGAGCACGCGCCGCGCATTCCAGGCGACGTATCCCAAGGCGAGGTAGGCGAGCAGCGCGAACACCACGAGATAGGCGAGCGAGAGCTTGAACGCCGTCGTGCGAAGGAGCTTGCCGATGCGCGCCGGGAAGCGCTCGCGCTCTTCACGCTGGGGGAGGGCCGCCTCTGGCCTCGGCCTCTGGTCAGCCAAGATCGGTCACGCGCTCAGGGTCTCGTCGGGCCGCACGACATAGCCGGCACCGCGCACCGTGTGGATCAGCGCGTGATCGAAGCCACGATCGATCTTGGCGCGCAGTCGCGAGACATGGACGTCGATGACGTTGGTCTGCGGGTCGAAATGATAGTCCCAGACATTTTCCAGCAGCATCGTCCGGGTGACGACCTGGCCAGCATGGCGCATCAGATATTCGAGCAGGCGGAATTCGCGTGGCTGGAGCGGAATGTCGCGGCCACCCCGCGTGACCCGATGAGACAGCCGGTCGAGTTCGAGGTCGGCCACACGATAGGCCATGACCTCAATCTGGCCCGCTGGTCCGGCACGGCGGCGCGCCAGCACTTCGGCTCGCGCCAGCAATTCCGAGAAGGCATAGGGCTTGGGCAGGTAGTCGTCGCCGCCGGCGCGCAGGCCCTTGACGCGGTCGTCGACCTGGCCGAGCGCCGACAGGATCAGGACGGGGGTTCCGACCGATTGTTCTCGCAGCGAGCGGATCAGCGAAAGCCCGTCGAGCTTGGGCAGCATGCGGTCGACGATCAGGACGTCGTAATCGCCCTCATGGGCGAGCGCATAGCCGTCGAGCCCGTTCGTCGCATGGTCGGCGACGTGACCGGCCTCGCCGAAGGCCTTGACGAGATAGGCGACGGCCTCGCGGTCGTCCTCGATGATGAGCAGGCGCATGAGGACGTGAGATAAGGCCGCGCCAGCCCGACGGAAATGGCGGCGATCCGTTGGGCGACGCGCCTATCACACCGACATGCCGTCTGTCGGCAGCCTTCGCAACGCCGACGGTAGCGTATCGCGGCGACAAACTCGGAATTGATCTCCTGGGCTTCCGAGTGAACCACGTTGAACGGCGTGCGCCGGGACGGGCTGCCATCCCGGCGAGAACAACCAGCGCGGCTTGCGCGGGTATTGCGCTTCGGCAAGAACGACCTCGTCCGAAGGTTCAGTACAGTTTGACCGTCAGACCGGCGCCATAGGTTCTGCCCTGGCCGACGATGAGGCCGATCGCGGTCGGCGTCAGGTAGGAGCCGAAGGCTTCATAGCGGACATCCGCGAGGTTGCGTGCGAAGCCGTAAAAACTGAAGCGCTCGTTCTGGATTCCAGCCGTCAGGTTGACGATGTTGAACGGCCTGAGGTTGAAATTGTTGGCCGGATCCCCGGCCCGCACGCCGACATACTGATACTCGACCCGGCCGAAGGCGTGGCCGACGAACTCGCCGACGGCGAGGGGATGGCGCAGATCGATCGCGGCGTTGGCATTCCAGCGGGGGATGTTCGGCACGTCGTTTCCGCTTCTGACGCCGGTCGTGTCGGTGAGCGGCACGTTACGCAGCTTGGCATCGATAAATCCGATGCCGCCGCGAACCGAGATCTTGTCGCTGACGACGTAGACCGCCTCGGCTTCGAAGCCCTTGGTGTCGTAATCGTAGGGCACGTAGCGGAAGCCGAAGGTATTGACGTCGTAGCTGAAGGTCGGTCCGTCCTTGATGTCGTTGTAGAATCCGGCTGCGGAGAGGTTCAGCTTGCCGTCGAACAGGGACGACTTGAAGCCGCCTTCATAGGTCCAGCCGGTCGCCGCCTTGAAGGGCGAGCTGGGCAGTCCGAGCGGGGACGAGGATGCGAATTGCTCGAATCCGCCCGACGAATGCCCGCGCGCGATGCTGACATAGGTCATGAAGTTCGGCGTCCACTTGTAGTCGATCGCGGAACGCCCGACGAGGTAGGTGTCCTCGAAATTGCCGACCTGCGAGAAGAACGGCACCGTGCCGGGGAAGCCGTTCGACGTGTAGCGGTTGTTGTAGTCCTGGTTGTCGTGCGCGAGACGCAAGCCGCCGGTCACGAACAGCTTGTCGGTGAGCGGGACCGTGACCTCTCCGAAGATGCCGTAGGTCCGCGAGCTGATCTGCGTGTCGAACATGCCGTTCGCCAGAGGCGATGGCAGGGTGGTGAAGGTCTTGAACTGGTGGATGTCGTAGTCCGACCGGAAATAGTTCATCCCGGCCACCCATTTGATGGCGCTGTCGGGATGCGAGTTGATCCGCATCTCCTGGCTGAACACGGTCTCGCGCTGCGAGATGCGGCCCTTGTCGGTGAACGGGTTGGCGAAGGCGGCAGGCGGCAATGCCCCACCGAAAAAAGCGGAATAGAAGTAGGAATCCGTGATGTCGACGAAGTTCAGCGCGTTGATGTGCTGGAATCCGGTCACGGCGGTGAGCCGGCCGATCTCGAGTTCGCGCGTCACCGTGAGGTTGCCGCCGGCAATCTCGCGGTCGGCCTTCTGGCGGATGTCTGTGCCGCTCGTCGGAAAATGGTAATTCGCGCCGCTTCGTAGAATGAATTGGGGAACGTTGCCCTGCTCGTTGTTGTAATAAGCGCTGAGCGTGGCGGTGGTGCCCTCCTGGCCGAGCAGACGCACGGATAGTCGCGCCGCCTGGACCTTCTGGTCGCCGTCATGGCCGCCGATGATGCCGTTCGGGATGTCGCCGCCGTAGTTCGAGAAGCGGACGCCCGCCCGGTAGAACATCGTGTCGGGGACGATCGTGCCGCCGACGACCGTCTCATTCAGGAAGGTCCCGCGCGAACCGACTTCGAGCCGGGTGAAGGCGGTTTCCTTGCCGTCCGGCACGTTCGAGGTGAAGTTGACGGCGCCGGCGAGCGAGCCGCGTCCGTAGAGCGTGCCCTGCGGCCCGCGCAGCACCTCGACCTCGCGCAAATCGACCGGGATGAAGCCGGCTCCGAGCAGCGTGGTCGGTGCGCCGTCATAGTTGAAGCTCACCGTGCTATCGAGCGAGTTCAGCGGGCGTAGGAGCGGGCCGATGCCGCGGATCGAATAGGCGCTCTGGGTCGGATCGCCGATATTGATGTAGGTCAGGTTCGGCACGGAGCGCGCGAGCGAGCCCGGTGCGTCGATCGGCAGGTTCGTCAGTTCGGATTTGGCGAGCTTGCTCGTACTGAGCGGAACGTTGATCGTTTTTTCTTCGATCTTACGCGCGGTCGTGGTGACCTCGATCTCTTCGAGCGTCACCTGCACGGGACCGCCGGAAGGCGGCGTGGCTTGCGCTTGCGCGGCCGTGATGCCGAGGACCGATGTCGCAACGACAAGCCCCGATCTTGCCCGGTTTCGTCCCACACGCATTGCCGCCGCCCACGCAAGTTCACGCTGTCGATTTCGCGTCGGCCAGGCGTCGCGGCTTGTCGCGCGGCGTATCGTCCGGCCGAACTCTCTCGGAATGGCCAAGTTATCGTCGTCGAAACGCGGTTGCTAACGGGATCGGGTTGATATGATACGGTGATTGGGTTTTCCAGAGAACAACCATGGTGTCATCTTGAGCAGCGAAGACATAGATTTGAATATTTCTAATCTATTGGAGCCAATTTCTACGCTTCGCAATTCGAAGAGCGCACGATGCGAGCCGCAGTTGCTGGCTATCGAGGAGCGGACTCTTCGATATGCAGAAGTTGCGGCGAAACCCGCCTCCGTTGATGAGGAGGTCGCATCGCGCGGTCCAGATTCGCACGGATTTTCGGGGGTCTATCGCCGTTTGGGCATTCGGCCAGGCTTTTCAGTTTCGATCGGCGACCTCGTCGCTCCGAGCCGTTTTCTGGGCACCGGATCCTCCGAAGCGGGCTTGTCGATTACGATGATGCTCGACGGAGCGGGCGAAGGCTGGCTGACGGGCCATGGCGGTGACGACGGAAGGTCGGTGCCAATCGGCTACGGCCCCGGATATTTGTTCTTGTATTTCGGGCGCATCCGCACCGTCGGGCAATACGAGGTTCCTGCTGGAAGCCGTTTCTTGACGGTCGAACTGCGTCTCGATCTCGGCTTCATGGAGCGCTGCGGCCTGCTCGGTGTGTTCGAACGGATCGGCCGCGCGCATCCATTCTGCCGAATCTGCGATGATACGGTCTGGATCGGCAGGGCGATCGCACCGCGAGCGATGCAGCGATCTGCCCAGTCGATGATCGACCTGGAAGATCAGGGCCAGACGGACCCTCGACTCGAGGCTTGCGCTCTCGATTTGCTGGCCGGTGCGGTCAATCTGATCGAGACGCCGAGACTGCCGGGCCGCAAGCGCAAGCCTGTACCGGACGACAAGCTGCGGGATGCGGCTGCGATCCGCGACATCGCCTCTCTGATGTTGGGTAATCTCTCCCGGAGCTGGGCACTTCCGGAATTGGCCGCACGGGCAGCCTTGAGCGAAACCAGGCTGAAGCTCGGGTTCCGTGCCCAATACGGGCTGCCGGTCTATGCCTTCCTGCAGCGCGCTCGCATGGAGGCCGCGCGCAAGCTCCTGAGAGAGCAGCCGCATCGGTCGATCATGGAGGTTTCCCTGGATGTGGGCTACGCGAACCCAAGCCATTTCGCGCGCCTGTTCCAACGCGAATTCGGGATGAGGCCCTCGCAAGCGGCCAACGGAGTGGCCGGGGATCATCTCAAGGCCGCCGATCCGGGCATTCAGCACCAATATATTGCATAGGTCGGTGGTGTCGCGGATTGCGGAGCGGTTGCGCAGAATGCCGCTTATGGACGGCTTCGCAGGACGACCTCGTGTTGCCTTCTCGTTCCCATTCTGCTAACGGCCCCGCCATCCCACACGCGGAGCTGGCCTCATGCCTGAATGAGGCGTTTCCGGTGGCCGGCATTCAGCTGGTCGCACCCTCCGCGGCGGAACAAACCGGAGAGAAAACGGATCATGGCCGTCGATTTCACCATGCGTCAGCTCCTCGAAGCCGGCGCCCATTTCGGTCACCAGTCGCACCGCTGGAACCCGAAGATGCAGACCTACATCTTCGGCACGCGCAACAACATTCACATCATCGACCTCGCCCAGACGGTGCCGGCTCTGCACCAGGCGCTGCAGGCGGTGAGCGACACCGTCGCCAAGGGTGGGCGCGTGCTGTTCGTCGGCACCAAGCGCCAGGCTGCGGATTCGATCGCGGAGGCCGCCAAGCGCTCGGCCCAGTATTACGTGAATTCCCGCTGGCTCGGCGGCATGCTGACCAACTGGAAGACCATTTCCGGCTCGATCGCCCGCCTGCGCAAGGTCGATGAGACGCTCGAAGGCGGGGCCGTCGGCCTCACCAAGAAGGAGCGGCTCATGCTGACCCGCGAGAAGGAGAAGCTCGAGAAGGCGCTCGGCGGCATCAAGGACATGGGCGGCGTGCCCGATCTCCTGTTCGTGATCGACACCAACAAGGAGCAGCTCGCGATCAAGGAGGCGACCCGCCTCGGTATCCCGGTCGCGGCGATCGTCGACACCAATTGCGACCCGGATGGCATCTCCTACGTCGTTCCGGCCAATGACGATGCCGGCCGCGCCATCTCGCTCTATTGCGACCTGATCGCGCGGGCCGCGATCGAGGGCATCGGCCGCGGCCAGGGTGCGCTCGGCATCGATGTCGGTGCCTCCGAGGAGCCGACCGCCGAGGAACTGCCGGCCAATGACGACCTCGTCGTGGGCTCGGCCGCCGTCGAGGCGGATTCGATCACCCCGGCCGATGTCGCCGCGCTTGCGGAATCGACCGAGCATTTCGAACTGCTCGCCGCCCCGCGCGGTGCGCCGGACGATCTGTCCAAGCTCACCGGTGCCGGTCCGCAGATCGTGCAGAAGCTCAACGATGCCGGCATCTGGCATTACTGGCAGATCGCCGCGATGCAGCCCGAGGACGTGACGAAGCTCGATGCCGAGCTGAAGCTCAACGGCCGCATCACCCGCGACACCTGGATCGAGCAGTCGCGCGCCTTCGTCGAAGCCGCCGCCGCCTAATTCCGCCCGGGCCGGGCCGCGCCCGGCAGCCGCGAAACGACGCCCATCACAGGCCCGGTGCTCATGACACGAGTGCCGGGCCCGCTCGCTTCACGAGCATCATCACAATCGAACTGACGAGAGGACAGCCATGGCCGAGATCACAGCCGCACTCGTGAAGGACCTTCGCGAAAAGACCGGCGCGGGCATGATGGATTGCAAGCGCGCGCTCCAGGAGACCGGGGGCGAGATCGAAGCCGCCGTGGACTGGCTGCGCAAGAAGGGCTTGTCGAAGGCCGCCACGAAGGCTGGGCGCGTCGCCTCCGAGGGCCTCGTCGCGGTCGAATCCGCTGGGCACCATGCCGCGATCGTCGAGGTGAATTCCGAGACGGATTTCGTCGCGCGCAACGACAGCTTCCAGGCCTTCGCCCGCGAGGCGGCCAAGCTCGCGCTCAACACCGACGGCACGCTCGAGGGCCTGCAGGCGACGACCTTCCCCGGCTCCTCGACGACCGTTCAGGAGACGCTGTCGAACCTCATCGCCACGATCGGCGAGAACATGACCCTGCGCCGCGTCGCCAAGCTCGACGTCGGCAAGGGCATCGTCGCGACCTATGTCCACAACCAGGTCGCTGACGGGCTCGGCAAGATCGGCGTGCTGGTCGCGCTCGAATCCGAAGGCGATGTCGAGTTTCTCTCGACGCTCGGCCGCCAGATCGCGATGCATGTCGCGGCGATCAATCCGATCGCGCTCGATGCCTCCGGCGTCGATCCGGCCGTGCTGGAGCGCGAGAGCAACATCCTGCGCGAGAAGAATGCCGGCAAGCCCGACCACGTCCTGCAGAAGATCGTCGAGAGCGGCCTGAAGAGCTACTACAAGGAGAACACCCTCCTCGAGCAGCCCTTCGTGCTCGACGGCGCGAAATCCGTCTCGCAGGTCCTCAAGGAAGCCGCAGGCAAGGCCGGCGCTCCCATCGCGCTCAAGGCCTATGTCCGCTACGCGCTCGGCGAGGGCATCGAGAAGGAAGAGGGGCCGGATTTCGCGACCGAAGTCGCGAACATGTCGCGCTGAGTTTCGCGACCGGCCATTCGTGAGGCAGACTCGCGAATGGCCGCCCAATACTTGATCCGTTCTTCTCGTACGAGGTCACTTTCGTCCGCCCAGCGGCGGCCATTCCAGATCCGGGCGCGAACGGTTGCGCAGCCGTCTTCGATGACGATTCGGCTATAGGAATTTGGGATGCCGCGCAGGCGCGTCGATGTGGCGGATCCCGCCTGAACGGCGAGCAAGCGCCCCCGTTCGCCGGTGGCATTCCCGACATCGGCGCCGGCGCGTCCGGGCTCCATCGCGTGCGCGAGGCGCGTGAACGGGAGATGCAGATGGCCGGCGAGGACCAGGCCGACGCCTTGGCGCGCGAAAGCCGCCAGCGCCTCGTCGGCCCATTCGGCTGGATGCGCCACGCTCCAGGGTGGTTGCGTGAGCGGATGATGGACGACGACGGTCTTGAAGAGGCCGGACGGCATCGCCGCGAGCCGCGCTTCCGCTTCGGCTATCTGCCGCCGGACGAGCCTTCCTTCTCCCCATTCGCGTCGGGGTGCCCATCGACGCACCGTATTGAGACAGACGACGCCGATCTCGGCATCCTCGAAGCTCGGTTCCGTGTCCTGCGCGATGTGGCGTCGGTAGCGGCGGAAGGGAGTGATCACGCGCTCGAGCAGCTGATAGGGCGGGATGTCGTGGTTGCCGGGCACGGCGATCCAGGGGGCAGCCAACCGTTCCAGGAAGGCGCGAGCCTGCCGGAACTCGGAACGGCCCGCCACCATCGTGAGATCACCCGAAGCGACGATCAGATCGGGCGCATCCTCGTTGAGATCCCGCACGAGGGCTTCGACGACGTCACCATCCGTGCTGCCGAAATGAAGGTCGGAGATGTGGCTGATGCGTTTCATCGGGTTGTGAAGGGGAATCCGGGCAGATTCGCTGTCTCTGCCACGCGGATGCATCGATCGCATGTCGCCGCGGCAACTGAGCCGACCGTGTCGCCAGCGATTTGCTTGCCATAGTGACCGTAGCGAGCGGAATTCGATGTCCCGACCGATACAGGCCTTCGTCGGCTCTGCCTGTGGCGAGGGCATCGAGAAGGAAGAGGGACCGAAGTCGCGAACATGTCGTGCTGAGACCTCCACGAAACGTGAACGATGACGAGGGGCGGCGGCGTTGCCGCCCCTCGACGTTTGAGCGTCACGCTTGCTAGAAGCCCGCCGAACCCCGTTTGCGTTCGGAACGCGGCCGCAAGGCTGCCTGCAAGGAGCCTTCGATGCCGGAGACGACACCGTTTCGTCGCGTCCTCGTGAAACTCTCCGGCGAGGCTCTCGCTGCGCCGGACGGATACTGGCTTCATCCGCAGACGCTCGCTGAATTGGCCGCGGATATCGGCCACGTCATCGAGCAGGATATCGAGATCGCGGTCGTGGTTGGCGGCGGCAACCTGATCCGTGGCGCACGCATCTCGCAAGCGGGCTGGATCGACCGGGCGACCGGCGATTCGCTCGGCATGATGGCCACCGTGATGAATTCGCTTGCCATCGAGACGGCTCTCAACGCCGCCGGCGTCTCGGCCCGGACCATGTCGGCGGTCTCTATGCCGACGATCTGCGAGACCTATGCGCGCCAGCCGGCCTTGCACTATCTCGACAAGGGGCAAGTCGTGGTGCTTGCAGGCGGCACCGGCAATCCCTTCTTCACGACGGACACGGCGGCCGTTCTGCGTGCGGCCGAGCTCCGCTGCGATGCGGTGCTCAAGGCGACCCAGGTCGATGGCGTCTATTCTGCCGACCCGAAGACGAACCCGGACGCCGTACGATACGACCGCATCACCCATGACGAGGCGATCAACAGAGACCTCAAGGTGATGGATACGGCCGCCTTCGCGCTCGCCCGCGAGAGCAGGCTCTCGATCGTGGTCGGTTCGGTCCATCCGCCGAGCTCGATCAGGGCGATACTGACCGGCGAGGCGCCCTCGACGCACGTCATACCGTAAACGGCCGATCGGCGTCATTTGCGGCCGGTCGCGTTTTCGTTCATTGAGGCCGCGATCCGGCTCTTCGCCTTGCGCGAATTGGCCGCTATGCCAATCCAGACCTGTCGAGATCTGCTTCGATCATGGCCCAATTACCTGCCTTCGACCTGAACGACCTCAAGCGCCGCATGCAGGGCTCCGTCAGCTCGCTGAGCAAGGACCTCGGCTCGCTGCGCACGGGACGCGCGACGCCTTCGCTGCTCGATCCGATCCAGGTCGATGCCTATGGCGCGATGATGCCGATGGCCCAGGTCGCGACGGTCAGCGTGCCCGAGCCGCGGCTGCTCTCGATCTCGGTCTGGGACCGCTCGATGGTGACGAGCGTCGAGAAGGCGATCCGTGAATCCGATCTCGGCCTGAACCCCCAGACCGAGGGGCAGACCATCCGGCTGCGCATCCCCGAGATGAACGAGCAGCGCCGCAAGGAGATGGTCAAGGTCGCGCATAAATATGCCGAGGAGGCCCGCGTCGCTGTCCGCCACGTCCGCCGCGACGGGCTGGACGTTCTCAAGAAGCACTTGAAGGACAGCGCGATCAGCGAGGACGACGAGAAGCGTCAGGCCGGCGATGTCCAGAAGGCGACGGATGCCGCGATCACCGAGATCGACGACATTCTCGCCACCAAGGAAAAGGAGATCATGCAGGTCTGAGACACCGTGCGTGATCGGTCTGAACGAGCACGGCTGCCGGAGCCGCGGCGTGTGGAATATGGTTTGCTGTCTCCGAGTCCGACAGCGCGGATCTCGCAGAGCCGGTTTGCGGATTGTCGTGCCTTCGGCCGCACGTCACGGCGGGAAGCCCGTTCGCGCCAGCGCGATGACGGGTGGGGCCGGGCCATGATCTCCGAGCGCGATACCACTCCGCCGAAATCGGGCAAGGAGCTCGGGCGTCGCGTCGCCTCCGCCCTCGTGCTCGCCGCTGTCGTCCTCTCGGCTTTGCTCTTCGGTGGGCTGCCTTTCGCGCTCGTCTGGCTCGCGGCCGGCATCGTCGGTCTCTCGGAATGGCTGGCGATGACCGGCGCACAGCCTTCAAGACAATTGCTGCTCGCAGGCGGGGCGACGCTCAGTGCGCTGGTCTTCATTCTGCAAGCGGGGGCGCCCGCAACGGTGATCGCCGGGATTCTCGCCGTCGGTCTCGTCGTGCTCGTGCTTCTGGCGCGCGATGGAGTGAGCCGGCGCAACGCGTCGATCGGGCTTCTTGCGGCCGCGATCATCGTGCTTGTCCCGACGATCCTGCGCGATGACCCGAATATCGGAATCGTCGGGCCGGCCTGGATGTTCGCGGTCGTGTGGGCGACGGACATCGCCGCTTATTTCACGGGCCGCACCTTCGGCGGTCCGAAACTGATGCCGATCGTCAGTCCTAACAAGACCTGGTCGGGAGCCATTGGCGGGTTCGTGGCAGCCGTGTTGGCCGGGACCGGGATCGCCGCCCTCGCGCAGAGTCATGGCGTGTCCTTGTTCACCGCCCTTCCGGTGCCGGCGATCGCTTTGGCGAGCGGCGTGGCATCGATCGTCAGTCAAGCCGGCGATCTCTTCGAATCCGGCCTTAAGCGCCACTATGGCGTCAAGGATTCGGGGCATTCGATCCCGGGGCATGGCGGTGTCATGGATCGTCTCGACGGTTTCTTCGCCGTCGCCCTGCTGGTCGGGGGCCTGCTCCTAATCCAACCGCTCCTGATGCACTGAGGTACTTGTCGTGCTGACCGTCACCATCCTTGGCGCCACCGGCTCGATCGGCCGCTCGACCACGGATCTTCTCGTCCAGCATGGACAGCGTTTTCGCGTCGGGGCGCTGGTCGGAGGCCGCGATGCCGCCGGTCTCGCCAAACTCGCGCGGGAACTCGGCGCGTCCTTCGCCGCCCTGGCAGACGAGAAGGCCGGCCCAGAGCTGTCTGATGCCTTGTCGGGTTCCGGCATTGCCAACGGGGCGGGGGAGGGGGCGGTACAGGAGGCTGTCGGCCGCGACACGGATATCGTCGTCGCCGCGGTGAGCGGAGCCGCCGGCCTCAAGCCGACCCATGCTGCGCTGCGGCTTGGCCGCACGATCGCGCTCGCCAACAAGGAGAGCCTCGTCTGTGCGGGCGATGCCTTCATGCGCGATGCCAAGCGCTACAATGCGGTGATCCTGCCGGTCGATTCCGAGCACAATGCGCTCGCCCAGGCCCTCGGTGGCGGCCCCGTCGCCGATGTCGCGAAGATGACGATCACCGCATCAGGCGGCCCGTTCCGCACCTGGAGCCGCGAGCGCATCCAGGCGGCGAGCCCGGCCGAGGCGGCCGCGCACCCCACCTGGTCGATGGGGATGAAGATCAACATCGACTCGGCTTCTCTTATGAACAAGGGACTCGAACTGATCGAGGCCCACCATCTCTTCGCGATCGAACCCGAGCGTCTCGATGTCGTGGTGCATCCGCAATCGATCGTGCACGGCTTGATCACCTGGCGCGATGGTGCAGTCACCGCCGGCCTCGCCATGCCCGATATGCGCGTGCCGATCGCCCATTGCCTCGGCCTCGGCGATCGATTGACCATCGAGCGCGGGCGTCCCCTGGATCTCGCTGCGACCGGAACATTGAGCTTCGAGCCCGCGGACGAGGCGCGGTTTCCGTGTCTGCGGATCGCGCGGGCGGCTCTTGCGGAGGGCGGCGCTGCGCCGACGGTGATGAATGCCGCCAACGAGATCGCCGTGGCGGCCTTCATCGCCGGTGCGATCCCCTTCTACGGCATCAGCGACCTCGTCGAGCAGGCCTGCGAGCATTTCGCGGCGGTCCATCGGGCAGCGCCCGCCGATATCGACGAGGCGCTTGCCATCGACGCCGAAGTGCGCCGCTGGTCCGCGCAATCCGTGCCCCAAGCCAAGGCCGCCGGATGATCTCGCGGTTAACGTTGAGTCACGAAGAACGTGGAAAGCGGGCAGCTTTCGAATTCGGATCTCGCCGCCATGCCGCTGTCATGCGACGTTCGGGCGACATGACGCCCCTTGCGCAGAACCACCGACCGGCCAATCTCCGATGCTGGGGCGAACGACGCCGAGCCATCGCTCACGAACGTGCCGAAGGATGACGCGATGGATTTTCTGAGCAACATGGCCGGCACCGCCTACGGATTCTTCGGCGCGGTCATTCCGTTTCTGATCGTCCTCACGATCGTCGTCTTCGTGCATGAGATGGGTCACTTCCTCGTCGGGCGCTGGTGCGGCGTCGGCGTGAAGGCCTTCTCCATCGGCTTCGGCAAGGAACTGTTCGGCTTCACCGACCGTCGAGGCACGCGCTGGAAGCTCTGTGCCATTCCGCTCGGCGGTTACGTCAAATTCGTCGGGGATGCCAACGGCGCGAGCGTGCCCGATCCGGAGGCCTTGGCCCGCATGGACCCACGCGAGCGGGCCATCAGCTTCCAGGAGAAATCGGTCGGCAAGCGCGCCGCCGTCGTCGCGGCCGGTCCCTTCGCCAATTTCATCCTCGCGATCGCGCTGTTTGCCGGCGCGATCTATGTGAGCGGCCGCTACGAGATGCCGCCGCGCGTCGAAAAGGTGATGGCGGGCACGGCGGCCGAGCGCGCGGGATTCCATGACGGCGACGTGATCAAGACGATCGACGGCGCCCCGATCGGCAACTTCGTCGACATGCAGCGTATCGTGGCCGGAAGCGCGGGCACGCCGCTCGCCGTCACGGTGGATCGCGGCGGAGAGACGACCGCGCTGACGGCGGTGCCGGACATCTATGAGGAGCGCACCCCGTTTGGCCGCCATCGTATCGGCCGCCTCGGCATTCAGGGACCGAAGGGCGATGCGGTGAAGCTCGTCCGGTACGGGGCCTACGACTCGCTGCGCCTCGGCGTCGACGAGACCGTTTTCGTCGTCGAGCGGACCTTCAGCTATCTCGGCAAGCTCGTCACCGGGCGCGAATCTGCGGATCAGCTCTCCGGCCCGATCGGGATCGCCCGAATCTCGGGCGAAGTCGCCAAAGTCGGTGGCGTCGGTGGGCTCGTCGGTCTCGTCGCATTGCTGTCGGTGTCGATCGGGCTTCTGAACCTGTTCCCGATTCCGCTGCTCGATGGCGGACACCTGATGTTCTATGCTTATGAAGCCGTACGGGGGCGTCCCTTGAGCGAACGCGCGCAGGAAATCGGCTTCCGTATCGGCCTCGCCTTCGTGCTGATGCTGATGCTGTTCGCCGCATGGAACGACATCCTTAACCTCGGCGCATCCTGGGCATCTCGCGGCAGCTGAGTCTGCACGCTCCGCTTGCGGCTTCGGTCGGTTCGAGAGATTCGGGACGGTTGAGGAACCGCTAACAAGTCCTCGAACCGTTCCGAAAAACCCCGATTCCAGGCGCATTTACGCCGCATTTACCATGTCGCGCGCTGGCTGTTCCGCGATGGCGTCCCGTTAAGTGGCGCGAAGGCCACGACACCCCAAAATCCCCAACGGTTGAGCTTGCCGGGTTGTTGCGTCGCTTCCGAATCCCGATAGAAGCGTAGCTGGGACCAGAGGGCGGCACACCGAATGGTGGTCGTCTGCGGGTGCGAACCCGTGCTGAAATAACGAACGGGCGAATACATGATGTCGATGACGGGGAAACGCCGGCGCAAGTCGGCGGAACGGACCATCGTCCAGATCGCCAGTGCTACGGCCGGCGTTGTACTGAGCGGCGTTGCGGCTTTCGCTCAGCAGATCATCGTTGAGGGCAATCGTCGCGTCGATTCCGACACGATCCGCTCTTACGTCACCGGCACGGCTTCCGGGTCTCCAGAGGAGGCGCGTCGCAACCTGCTGTCGACCGGCCTGTTCTCGGACGTCAAGGTTTCGGCCCGCGGCGGCACGACCGTCGTGACGGTTCGCGAGAATTCCGTGATCGGTCGCGTCTTCTTCGAGGGCAACAAGAAGGTCGAGAAAGCGACGCTCGAAGGTGTCGTCGAGTCGAAGGATCGCGGCCCACTCAGCACGGCCGTCATCGCCGCCGACGTCGAGCGCATCAAGGAAGTCTATCGGCGCTTCGGCCGCGGCACTGCCACCATCAGCTACCGTCTCGTCGACCTGCCCAACGGCCGCTCGGACGTGGTGTTCCAGATTGCCGAAGGCGACAAGACCGGCATTCGCGCGATCAATTTCGTCGGCAACAGCGTCTTTTCGGAATCGACCCTGAAGGGCCTGATGTCGTCGTCGGAGATGAACTTCCTCTCCTTCGTCAAGACCTCGGACGTCTACGATCCTGACCGGATCGCGTCTGATCTCGAGATCGTCCGCCGCTACTATCTGCGCAACGGCTATGCGGATTTCCGCGTCGTGAACGCCGATGCGCGTTACGTCGAGGCAGGTGACGAATCCGGCTGGATCATCACGGTTACGGTCGATGAGGGCCCGCAATACACCGTCGGCGCCGTCGCCGTTGATTCCCGCGTCCCCGGCGTCGATCAGTCCGCGCTCGAGGGCGAGGTCCGGCCTCAGGTCGGCGACGTCTACAATGCGGAAGACGTCGAGAAGACGCTCACCGGCGTGACCACCGAGGTCAATCGCCAGGGTCATCCCTTCGCCCAGGTGCGGCCGACCGGTCAGCGCGATCCCTCGACGCGTCAGGTCTCGATCGGCTTCGTGGTCGAGGATGGTCCGCGCGTCTATATCGAGCGCATCAACATTCGCGGTAACACCCGTACCCGCGACTACGTCATCCGCCGCGAGCTCGATCTCGGCGAAGGCGATGCCTACAACCGTGTCCTGGTCGACCGCGCCGAGCGGCGACTGAACGGGCTCGGTTTCTTCAAGAAGGTGCGCTTCTCGAACGAGCCGGGTACCGCGCCCGATCGCGTCATCCTGAACATCGATGTCGAGGATCAGCCCACCGGTTCGTTCTCGGTGTCGGGCGGCTACTCGACCATGGACGGCATCATCGGCGAAGTCTCGGTCTCGGAATCGAACTTCCTCGGTCGCGGCCAATTTGTCCGCGTCGCCGCGACCGGCGGTCAGTACTCGAAGGGCTTCGACTTCTCCTTCACCGAGCCGTATTTCCTCGGCTACCGGCTCGCGGCTGGCTTCGATGCCTTCTACCGCTTCAGCGACTTGACCCGTTACTCGCGCTACGAGACGACGGTCTATGGCGGCCAGCTGCGCGTCGGCCTGCCGATCACGCAGGAATTCGGCGTCACCTTCCGCTACTCGCTCTACAACACCGATCTGCAGGTCCCGAACACGCTCAAGCGGCCGTTCAATGACTGCTCGATCCCGATCCCAGGCTACACCAAGGTTTGGGATGCCAACACGATGGACAACGGTCGGAACATCGGCGGCCTGCCGGTCTATCCGACCTGCGCGCTCGACGGCGAGGCCTCGATCGCCATCAAGGGCTCGCAGGGCTCGACGCTGACCTCGCTGGCTGGCGCGACCCTGGCCTATTCGAACCTCGACAACATTCGCTCGCCGCGCAACGGCCTCTACGCGGAACTCAAGCCCGACATCGCCGGCCTCGGCGGCGACTCGAAGTTCTTCCGCGTCACGGGCGATGCCCGCTACTACAAGGAAATCTGGGAAGACGTCGTCGGCTTCGTTCGCTTCCAGGGCGGCCATATCTCGGCGCTCGACAACAATCCGCTCCGGATCACCGACCAGTTCTTCCTCGGCCCATCGCTGGTTCGCGGCTTTGCTCCGAACGGCCTCGGTCCGCGTGACGTCGGCATCGCCGATGCGCGTTCGAACGCGATCGGCGGCACCACCTATTTCGGCGCGACGGCCGAAATTCAGTTCCCGATCTGGGGTATCCCGCAGGATCTCGGCATCAAGGGTGCCGTGTTCGCGGATGCCGGTACCTTGTTCGGCTATGACGGCAAGCGCGAGTTCAACGTCAACGGTGACGCCTTCATCAACGGCATCGCGCCGGGTGGCCTCTGCAACTACGCAAGCTACGGTCCGAACGCGATCAAGGTCGAGCCGGAATGCGTGAACGTCCACGACAAGGCGACGATCCGGTCCTCGGTCGGTGCCTCGATCCTGTGGAACTCGCCGCTTGGCCCGATCCGCTTCGACTATGCCTACGCCCTGACCAAGGACGACGGCGTGGTCGTCCCGGGCACCAACTTCCGGGTCGGCAAGGACCAGTTGCAGGCCTTCCGCTTCTCCGGCGGCACCCGGTTCTGATCTCGTGACGCGCAGCCCGGCAGCCGGGCTGCGCGCTTGAGCGCGTTCTCCATGATGACCCGTTCATGGAAATCGCTGTGAAGTCTTGCTAAGCGGCAATTTCTCCACGCGAACCGAATCCCCTTCGCTCGAAATTGCTCTGGCGCAATGTCCGAACCCAGCTTCTTCCGGCCACGGGCCCGTGTGAGCCTTGGCGATGTCGCCGAAGCTGCCGGTGTCTCCCTCCCGGATGGCGTCGATCCCCAGGCTGAGATTTCGGGCGCGGCGCCGCTCGAGAATGCGGGGCCTGACGACCTCGCCTATATGGACAATGCCCGCTACGGCGATGCGCTGGCAAAGACGCGCGCAAGGGTCTGCCTCGTCTCGAAACGGTTTGCCGCCCGCGTGCCGGACTCCACGATTGCGCTCGTCGTGCGCGATCCGTACCGCGTCTACGCCACCCTGCTCGCCCGGCTGCATCCCGACGCGATGCGGCCCGGCTCGCTCTTTGCGGCGAATGGCATCTCACCGAGCGCGCATCTGCATCCCGATTCTCGGCTGGAAGAGGGGGTCCGGGTCGATCCGGGCGCCGTCGTCGGGCCTGGGGCCGAGATCGGTTCGGGCACTGTGCTGGGGCCGGGCTGCGTGATCGGACCGCAGGTGCGCATCGGGCGGGATTGTTCGATCGGCGCCGGCGCGACCCTGACCCATTCCCTCGTCGGCAACCGCGTCATCATCCATCCGGGCGCCCGGATCGGACAGGACGGTTTCGGCTTCGCGATGGGGCCGGGCGGTCACCTCAAGGTGCCGCAGATCGGCCGTGTCATCATCCAGGACGATGTCGAGATCGGCGCCAATACCACGATCGACCGCGGCGCCAGTCGCGACACCGTGATCGGGGAGGGGACTAAGATCGATAACCTCGTGCAGATCGCCCACAATGTCGTGATCGGGCGCCACTGCGTCATCGTCTCCGGCGTCGGCATATCCGGCTCGACGACGCTCGAGGATTACGTGGTGCTCGGCGGACAGGTCGGGGTGGTCGGCCATCTGCGCATCGGCATGGGCTCGCAGATCGCCGGCTCCTCGAACGTCAACCGCGATGTGCCGCCGGGCTCGCGCTGGGGCGGAACGCCAGCCAAGCCTGTGCGGACCTGGTTCCGCGAGATGACGACGCTTGCCCGTCTCGCCGAACGTTCGGGCCCTGGCGGTTCGGAGCCGGAAGGCTGAGTTCACGCGCCAGTATCAGGCGGCATCGAACAGCGCGCGGATTTCGGGGCGATCCTGCCATTGCGTGACGCGGTGACAGCCGAGCTGCGCCTTCGGATGCTTCGCGTAGATGGCGAGACTTTCCGCGATGAAGGATTCGAGATCGAGGAAGGCGGGGAGGCCACGCGCCTTTCCTCGACGCTTGAACAGATAAGAGCCTGACAGGCCGTAGAGCGCGGCGACCGGCGGATAGATCGGCCAGATCGTATCGTCGAGGAGGTCATCGGCGAGGTAATCCTCGACCGGAATGCCGGCCGGCTCGATCCCGGCTTCCCGCATCAGCCGCGCCGTGAGGTCCGCGAGCACCGATAGCCGCGGATGATTGATCGTGTGCATGAAGGCGCCTTTCCGCGACCAGCGCACCAGATCCTGCGCCAGATCGAAGCCGGCGACCGCTGCCGAGGCCGCGAGTTCCGAAGCGGCATGGGGCCATGCATCGAAATAGCCAAGTTCCGCGAACACTTCCTCGCGAAACAGCCTGGGAATCCGCTGCGCGGGGATGCCGCGCAGATGGGCGAACAACACGATCGCGGAATGATAGGTGTGCAGCGGGGAGGGAACCAATCGTGTCGTTGCCATCGATTCCAGATCGCCGACATAGACGAGATCGGGATGGAAGGCCGAGAACACGATGGCCGGGAAATACCGCGCCTTCGGCAGTCGCGCCAGCAGTGCGTCCGAGCCGCCATCGGGGAAGAACCCGGTCGGAAAAACCTGCGTGAACACGAGATCGTGCTGATCGAGAGTCCGTGCGAGGGCCTCGAGGCTGCGCTGATCCTTGCCGAGGCGTCCCATCGGCCGGTAATCGATGCGCGCTTTCGGGGCGAGTACGCTCAGGCAGCGCGCGACGCCGCGGGCCTGGCAATTGCCGATCACGGCGATCCGCGCCCCGTCGCGGCCGGCCGAACCCCCGTCGTCGGACCGGAGCCAGGGAAGCCGCGCGCGTGCGAAGAGCATGGAAAGCCTATTCGCGGCGGATGATCCGGTCGACCACGAGATCGGACCAGAAGCCGGTGTGGAACTCCCGCTTCAGCGCCTCGGGATCGTAATCGTGCTCGACCCAATCGAGGAAATCCTGACCGCGCGGCTCGCCTTCGCGCAGATAGGCGGCGAAGAAGGCGTCGAGAATGCCGGTCTTGGCGAAGCGGAAATGCCCATAGCGCGCCGAGAGCTGGCCCACCGCCTCGCGTACCGGCCTGTTCTCGTGAAGAATCAGGAACAGAGCTGCTGCCAACCCGGCCCGGTCCGCGCCTGACTTGCAATGCATCACGGCCGGGTATTCGACGCTCTCGAAAAACGCCTTGGCCGAGAGAATCGTCTCGCGCGAAGGGGCCTCGCGTGAGCGCAGCACGAATTCGACGAGCTTCAGCCCTTCCTTTTCGCAGGCCTCACGCTGGAGCGGCCACGACCCGTGCTCGCGCCCGCCCCGCAGCGAGATCACGCTGCGCACGCCCTGCCGCTTGAACCAGGCGAGTTGGTGGGGGGTCGGCTGGGCCGAGCGCCAGACGATGCCGTTCCCGATCAGATGGCGGTTGAGATAGGCGAGCCGGAAGACGCCATGGTCGAGCAGCAGCATGTTCGCCCAGGCCTTGGCCCGAGACATCGGCCCGGTAATGGGCTGTTCGAATTTCGCGATGCGCGCCATGCGTCGTGCGCGGCGCGTCTCGGGACTGAGGAAGCGATTGAATACCAAGGCGGACGGGTTCGCGAGCTGTGCCGGCGGGGATGATGGCGACGCTCTATCAGGAGGTCCGGCAACCGACAACGCACGGGTTGCGTGCGCAGCGGTTTCGCCATTGCCGTGTGACTGGATTTGCACGAATCATGCGTGACATCGCTTCGGAGCCTTCGCGATCCATGGGAGCCATGACTTTCAGCATCCGCCGCGCGCGCTCGAGCGACGCCGGCATGCTGTCGAACGTGTTCGATGCGGCATGGCGCGAGGCCTATCAGGGCGTGATCCCCGGAGTGCCCTTGCAGCGCTATCTCGCCAAGCGCGGTCCGAAGGTCTGGCAGTCGATGATCGGACGTGGGCGCGGGCTCGCGGCGGTGGAGTTCGGCGACAAGGTTGTCGCCTATGCCGCCTATGGACGCGTGCGCGAGCGCGGCCTCAAGGCCGAGGGCGAGATCGACGAACTCTATGTCGCGCCCGAATATCAGGGATTGGGGCTCGGCTCCCGGCTGTTCCGGGCCGTGCGCAACGATCTGGCGGATCACGGCCTTCCACGACTCGCGGTATGGTCGCTCGCCGAGAACGTGCGTGCCTGTGCCTTCTACGAGCATCTCGGCGGAGTGCCCGGCCCGAAGGCCGAGGAGCGCCTCTCCGGCCTGCGCCTTCCGAAAATCGCGTATCTGTTCGGCTGAGGCGGCAAACCACCCTCGTCGCACGTACAGACCTGACCGAACGTCTGATTTCCTTCGCCGCTCGTCCGATCTAAACACGTGAAAAGGCGGAAGCGGATCGCTTCACGCGATGTTGGAGGAAGCGCGACATGCTCATCAAAGCCATCTCGATCGGCAAGAACCCGCCAGAAGACGTCAATGTGATCGTCGAAGTTCCGCTCGGCGGCGAGCCGATCAAGTATGAGATGGACAAGGATTCCGGAGCGCTCGTCGTCGACCGTTTCCTCTACACGCCGATGTTCTATCCCGGGAATTACGGGTTCATCCCGCACACGCTCTCGGGTGATGGCGATCCTTGCGATGTGCTCGTCGCCAATACTCGCGCGATCGCGCCGGGCGCGGTCATCAGCGCCCGCCCCGTCGGCGTGCTGGTGATGGAGGACAATGCCGGCCAGGACGAAAAGATCGTCGCGGTGCCCTCGCGTCACCTCACGCAACGCTACGATCGCGTGAAGAACTACACCGATCTGCCCGACATCACGATCCAGCAAATCCAGCACTTCTTCGAGCACTACAAGGATCTCGAGCCCGGCAAGTGGGTCAAGGTCGTGCGCTGGGGCGACGTCGAAGAGGCGCAGAGGCTGATCCTCGAGGGGATCGAACGCGAAAAGGCGACCGCCAAATAGGGCTCGATCCTACTGAAGTAGGATCAGGTTTTTCGATGCGGCTTCCGGGGATTCCTTCGGAAGCCGTATCTCCAAGGCCCTGCGGTGCTCGAGCGACGCAATATCCGATTGTGAAGCGACCGCGCCGGCTCCGCATGAATCAGCGGGTCAAAGCGCCTCGCCTTGCAGCAGACGAGGCTGCGTGCCGCGTCGCGCCGAAGCCTCGGCGATGAAATAACGCTTAAGCGCCGGCATCCTGTCGACGAGCCCGAGACCGAGATCGCGGGCGAGACGCACCGGCAGCAGATCGTTCGAGAACAGGCGGTTGAGGCCGTCAGTCGCGGCCGCCATCGACAAGGCGTCGAAGCGGCGTGCCCGCTCGTACTCCCGCAGGACGTCGCGACTGCCGGGATCGATGCCGAGCCGCATCGCATCCGTGATGGCTTCGGCCAAAGCCGCTGCGCCGCTCAACCCCAGATTCAAGCCCTGTCCGGCGATCGGGTGGATCACATGCGCGGCATCGCCGAGCAGCGCGATGCGCTCCGCGTGGAAACGGCGTGCGAAGCCGAAACTCAATGGATAGGCGCTCGGCGGGTCCTCCAGCGTGAGGCGGCCGAGGCCGAGCCCGAACCGGCGCTCGATTTCGACGAGGGCATCCTCCGGGCTCGTGCCGATCAGCGCTGCGGTATCGGCTTTTCGCTCTGTCCAGACGATCGACGAGCGGTGGCGACTCGGACCTCGCGCCTTCAACGGCAGGATCGCGAAGGGTCCGCTCGGCAGGAAGTGCTCGACGGCGCGTCCCTCATGATCGCGCTCGTGCCCGATCGTCGCGACGATGCCCGATTGCGGATAGTCCCAACCGATCCAGCCGATCCCCGCCGCCTCGCGCAGGCGCGAGCGCGCACCATCCGCGGCGACGAGTAGCGTGACGGACAGGGCGTCCCCCTGGCCGAGGGTGAGATGCATCCGGCCGCCATCGGGGCTAGCGCGTAGGACTCCAGTCGGCAGCAGCCGCACGCCCGCGGCCTCGGCGGATTCGCGCAGCGTCTCGACCAGGGGGAGGGCCTCGACCATATGCGCGAAGGGCTCGTCCGCCTCGCTCTCGGCCTCCTGTGCAAAGGTGAGGAAGGTGGGGCGCACCGGATCCGCGAGACGGCCATCGCTGATCACCATGTCACGGATCGGCTGTGCACCGGACGCGATCCGATCCCACACCCCGAGGCGCTCGAACATGCGGCGTGGGCCGGCCGCGATGGCGAAGGCACGGCCGTGATGGCGCGCGGCGCCCGCAGCAAGTCCAGGATCGCAAACGATGACGTCGAGGATGTCCCCATGCGCCGCCTTCAGCGCCAGCGCCAGGGTCAGCCCTGGGATGCCGGCACCGGCAATGAGGAGGCTGCGGTTGCCAGCGTGTCCCTTCGACACCGTCATTGTTTCCCCTCGTGCCCCTCGCATCCCGGTTCAAGTGCCATCGGCAGCCCGTTCCGGCAATCCATGCTCAGTGGCGAGATCAGCGGGCGACGAGCGGGCTGACATCCCTCGCCTAAGGGCCGTAATCTCGCATGCGAGGGGACGTCGTTCATTCTTGAGCAGGAGACCATGGCCGACTCCGTCGACGAACTTCTCGAAATTCTCGACCTCGAACGCCTCGAGACGGATCTCTTTCGCGGCCGCTCGATGGAAAATGGCTGGCGCCGCGTGTTCGGAGGTCAGGTCGTCGCGCAGGCTCTCGTCGCGGTCTCGCGCACTGTGGCGGCGGACCGGCCGCTGCATTCGCTTCATGCCTATTTCTTACTCGGCGGCGATCCAAAGGTGCCGATCGTCTACGAGGTCGAGCGAATCCGCGACGGCGGCAGCTTCGCGACGCGCCGCGTCAAGGCGATCCAGCATGGCCGCGCGATATTCGCGATGTCCGCATCCTTCCAGAGAGAGGAATCCGGCTTCGATCATGCGCTGCCGATGCCCGAGGTTCCGGGCCCCGACGCTTGCCCCGACGCTTGCAGCTTCCTCACGCAGAAGCAGGGCAGGGATCCGATCGTGCCATCGTCCATGCTGGCCTATTTCACGCAGCGTTGGCCGATCATGCTGCGCCCCGTCGAGATCGAGCGCTACTTCGACCGGCGTGAGCGCGCACCCTGCTTCCATGTCTGGCTTCGGGCCGCGGCTGACCTGCCGGACGATCCGCTCGTCCATCGCGCCGTGCTCGCTTTCGCATCCGACATGACCCTGCTCGATGCCACTCTGATCGCGCATGGCCGCACCGTGTTCGATCCCGACATTCAATCGGCGAGCCTCGACCACGCTTTGTGGCTGCACCGGCCGTTTCGAGCCGATGAATGGCTGCTCTACGCCCAGGAGAGCCCGAGCTCATCGGGGTCGCGCGGCTTTGCGCGCGGCTCGCTGTACCGGCGCGACGGCACCCTTGTGGCATCCGTGACACAGGAGGGATTGATCCGCCCCAAGCGGTGACGGAAATCGACCGGATTGGCGATCGGCGCTCTAGATCTGCGCGGCTATTGCAAAAGATTGGCTACGATTGCGCCAGATTGATCAATAATTGTGCGATCGTGCGGCCAAGTTTGCGCAATCTATTGGCCGCGTTCGATTAGTTTCTGGGCAGTCAACGAACCGTTAAGCTGGCTCCGGCTGGCATAGTCCTTGAATGGGGCCGCGCGGTCGCAAGCGTCATCCGGACGTTTGCGGAACTGCCGGATCGATGGCGTCGCGTGACGACGGAGGCCGGCGGCAATCGCGTGAATCCCAAGGGGACGCCGCCCATGAAAATCGTGATGGCGATTATAAAGCCTTTCAAACTGGAGGAGGTCCGTGATGCTCTGACCGGCATCGGCGTACACGGGCTGACTGTTACCGAAGTCAAGGGATACGGCCGGCAGAAGGGCCATACCGAAATCTATCGCGGCGCCGAATACGCCGTCAGCTTCCTGCCGAAGCTCAAGATCGAAGTCGCGGTCGCGTCAGACCTCGTCACCAGCGTCATCGACGCCGTCGCGGGGGCTGCCCGCACCGGCCAGATCGGCGACGGCAAGATCTTCGTGCTGCCGCTCGAGAAGGCCGTCCGCATCCGGACGGGCGAAACCGACGCGGACGCGCTCTAGTCCCCGCCTCCTCTCCACATCCGCGCCGGCACCGTTCGGATGCCAGGCCATCGTTCCCACAACGCAATCGCTTCGCGATCGGGAGATCCGTGTCCATGAAACTTCGCAATCTTCTCGGGCTCGGACTAGGAGGCGCCGCGCTCGGCCTTCTCCTCGTCGAGCCGTCCCTCGCACAGGACGCCGCGCCTGCTGCGGCAGCACCCGTCCCCGATAAGGGCGATACTGCCTGGATGCTCATTTCGAGCGCCCTGGTCCTGATGATGAGCGTTCCCGGCCTCGCGCTGTTCTATGGCGGCCTGGTCCGGACGAAGAACATGCTGTCCGTGTTGACGCAGGTCTTCGCGATCGTATGCATCGTGGGTCTGATCTGGTGCTTCTACGGTTACAGCCTCGCCTTCACCAATGGCGGCGGTATCAACGACTTCGTCGGCGGCTTCTCGAAGGCATTCCTCAAGGGTGTCGATGCGACGACGGTGGTGGGGACGTTCTCGAATGGAGTCGTCATTCCCGAATACGTCTATATCTGCTTCCAGATGACCTTTGCCATGATTACGCCGGCGCTCATCGTCGGTGCATTCGCGGAGCGCATCAAGTTCTCGGCGATGGTGGTGTTCATGATCCTCTGGGTCACGTTCGTCTACTTCCCGATGGCGCACATGGTCTGGTACTGGGGCGGCCCCGACGTCTTCGCCGATGCGGCTCGTAAGCTTGCGGGTGCCAGCGACAAGGTTGCCGCTCAGGCCGATTATGACGCGGTCCTCGGTGATGCCGGCATGCTGTTCAAATGGGGTGCTCTGGACTTTGCCGGCGGCACGGTCGTGCACATCAACGCTGGTATCGCCGGCTTCGTCGGCTGCCTGATGCTCGGCAAGCGCATCGGCTACGGACGCGATCTGCTCGCGCCGCATTCGCTCACGATGACCATGATCGGCGCCTCCCTCCTCTGGGTGGGTTGGTTCGGCTTCAATGCCGGCTCGAACCTCGAGTCGAACGGCGTGACGGGCCTGGCCATGATCAACACCTTCGTGGCGACCTGCGCGGCTGCCGTGTCCTGGCTCTTCGTCGAATGGGCTCTCAAGGGTAAGCCGTCGCTCCTCGGCATGCTCTCCGGCGCGATTGCCGGTCTCGTCGCCGTCACGCCGGCTTCCGGCTTTGCCGGTCCGATGGGCTCGATCGTCCTCGGCCTGGTGGCCGGCGCGGTCTGCTTCACGATGTGCTCGACGGTGAAGAACGCACTCGGCTACGACGACTCGCTCGACGTGTTCGGCGTGCACTGCATCGGTGGTATTCTCGGTGCCATCGCAACCGGCATCCTGGTCGATCCGAGCCTCGGTGGCGCCGGCATTGCCGACTACACCACGAAGCCCGGCGAACTCGTCGCAGGCAGCTACGACATGGTCGCGCAGGTCATCACGCAGGCCAAGGCGGTTGGCGTGACGATCCTGTGGTCCGGTATCGGCTCGGCCATCCTCTACAAGCTCGTCGACCTCACGATCGGTCTGCGCGTGACGGAAGAGGAAGAGCGCGAGGGCCTCGACATCGCCGATCACGGCGAGCGTGCCTACAACTACTGAGCCCTAAGCTCCCTCAACGATCGAGAGCCCCGGCGCATTGCGCCGGGGTTTACTTTTTTTTCGCCCCCGGCAGCGGCATTCTCGATGTCGAGTGCCTTCGCGAAATAGTCACGTCGAGGGACGGCAATCGCCCGAGCCAGCACAGGGAACACGACCCCATTGCGGTAGCCCGCCGTTTCCGGCGATCATCCGGCCGGCCTCCCAAAGAAGAGGCGCGAGGAGGAAACGATGGGATCACTCTATTTCGACGAGCACCGCGCGCTGCAGGAGGAATTCGGCACCACGAAGCTCGCGGTGAGGCTCGACACCCAGTGGGTCCACGAGACGATCCAGCCGGAGGAAGCGGCCTTCATCGGCTCGCGCGACATGTTCTTCCTCTCGACCGTCGATCCCGACGGCATGCCGACCGTCTCCTACAAGGGCGGAGGCACTGGCTTCGTGAAGGTCACAGACGACAAGACGCTCGTCTTCCCCGGCTTCGATGGCAACGGCATGTTCTATTCGATGGGCAACATCGAGGGGCAGGCCAAGGTCGGGCTGCTCTTCATCGATTTCGAAACGCCCCACCGCGTGCGCGTCCAGGGCCTCGCCACCTTGCTGCGCGACGACCCGCTCATGGCGGAGTTCACCGAGGCCAAGTATCTGGTCCGTGTCGACGTGACCAAGATCTGGGTCAATTGCCCGCGCTACATCCACAAATACCAGAAGCTCGAGCAGAACCGCTACGTGCCGCAACACGGCAAGGAGACGCCGCTCGCCGCCTGGAAGCGCCTCGATCTCGCCGGCGACGTCATCAGCGACGAGGACAAGGCCCGCGTCGCGAAGGAGGGGCGGCTCGAGGTCTCGGAATACGAGGCTATGGTCGCGCGCGGAGACGCGTGAGCGCCGTCGGACAGCGCTGCGCGATCCTCACCATCAGTCTCCGGCTCAGTTTTGCGCTCGGCTGGACGGCATACTCCGCCGTCCGGCGGCATTGGCGTTCTACTCAAGCCCGTCTTCATTCTCGCCGGCAAGATCGCTGACGCAATCGGCTGCCCTACGGTCAGGGCTTCGTGTTATAATCCAAATTCTATTTGAGAATCGTAAGTATATAGAATGTTTTTGAAAAATTGTTTATAATATTTCTATGGGATCATAGAGCCAATCTCCTACGTTTCCGCAGAGAATAGTCATGTTGGTTGCGACGTGGTGTCGGAGTTGCGTTGAAAATGCACGCCGATCCATTAGGGCGCCATCGCCTATTCGCTGCGGATGGGAGAGTGCATGGCGCGATTTTCTGGCTTTGACCGCCCCCCGTCGGACGCCTTCAAGCGCCATGCGATCACGATCGTCGTGCTGGCACTGGTTGGGGTCTTCGGTCCTGCTCTTGCCGCTTTCGATGCCGAAGCGCGCCAACGCCGGCCGAAACGGCCCACCGTGAATCCGATCCCGCAAGCCTATATGATGCAACCGGGCCAAGGGTATTGGGCGCGGCGCCCGGTTCCCCGCTACGCGCCTTTCGTCGAGAATCCGAACACGGAGGCGGCGATGCGTATCCAGGATTCCAATAACGGATCGGTTGGCCCGTGAGCCTTCCGCTGCGCCTCAAGAGCCGCGACACGCGAGGCCATTGTGCTGCGTCGGCTTTTTCCGAAAGCGGTGTCCGCCTTTCGGGCCGATGCTCTAACAACCAAGCTCGGACGCGAGGTCGGCAAGGTCCGAGGCAGCATAGGTGACGGGCAGCCCTGGCGCCGTCTCGCCCCCAGCCGGGCCGTGCTCGCGGGGCCGTGCAATGTGGGCTGTCGCAAGCCCGTGGCTCGCTGCCGCGCGCAGGTCTTCGGAATGGCAAGCGACCATCAGAATTTCTTCCGGTGCGAAGCCGAAAGCCAAGACGGCATCACGATAGACGGCCGGCTTTGGCTTGTAGTCGCGCGAGAATTCGGCGCCGAGCACCGCATCGAAAACGAGGCCGTTGCGCCTCGCCAGCGCGACGATCAACCGGACATGACCGTTTGAGAGCGGGGCCAGCCAATGGTGCTTCCGTAGGCGCGCCATTGCCGCAGGCACCTCCGGCCAGGCATCGAGCCGATGCCAGGCCAGCACCAGGTCCTGCTTCACAGGCGTAGGCACGTCGCGCTGGCCGAAAAGCGGCAGCAGCGTCTCCAGGCTCTCGGCCTGCAATACGTCGAGATCCACGAAGGGACGGGCGCCGCTCCGCACGGCCTCCATCGCCGGCTGGTAGCAGCCGCGCCAGGCATCGGCGAAGGCGCCGCCATCGATCCTGGGAAGCAGGCGCTCGGCCTCGCGCGCGACGCCCGAACGCCAGTCGACCAGCGTTCCGAACGTGTCGAAGACGAGCGCCCGGATCGTCATAAAGCTTTCAGCGCTGGCCCTCGCCGCACGAAGCCGACGATGTCCTTCACCGCATCGAGCGTCGGCGCGGCGATGGCCTCGGCGCGTGAGGCGCCATCGGCCAGGACGGCATCGATATGGCTGGGATCGGCGACGAGCCGCTTCATCTCCCCGGCGATCGGAGCCAGCACCTCGACCGCGAGATCGGCGAGCGCCGGCTTGAAGGTCGAGAACTGGGCACCGCCGAATTCCGACAGCACCGCCTCCTTGGTGATGCCGCGCAAGGCCGCGAAGATCCCGACGAGATTATCGGCCTCAGGCCGACCGGCGAGCCCGGCGATCTCCGAGGGGAGAGGCTCGGGATCGGTTTTGGCCCGGCGGATCTTCTGGGCGATCGTATCGGCATCGTCCGTCAGGTTGATGCGCGAATTGTCGGACGGGTCCGATTTCGACATCTTCTTGGTGCCGTCGCGCAGCGACATCACCCGCGCGGCCGGCCCGCCGATCAGCGGCTCCGTCAGCGGGAAAAACTCTTCGCCATGGCCGTGCGCGGCGATCGAGCCCGCAAAATCGTTGTTGAATTTCTGGGCGATGTCGCGGGTCAGTTCGAGATGCTGCTTCTGGTCCTCGCCGACGGGGACATGTGTCGCCCGGTAGGCCAGGATGTCGGCTGCCATCAGCACCGGGTAATCGTAGAGACCGATCGAGGCGTTCTCGCGGTCCTTGCCGGCCTTGTCCTTGAACTGCGTCATGCGGTTCAGCCAGCCGAGGCGGGCGACGCAGTTGAAGATCCAAGTCAGCTCGGCGTGCTGGGGGACCTGGGACTGATTGAACACGATCGAGCGGGCGGGGTCGATGCCGGCGGCCAGGAATGCGGCGGCGATCTCGCGGATCTGACCCTTGAGCGCGGCCGGGTCCTGCCAGAGCGTGATCGCGTGCAGATCTACGACGCAATAGAGGCACTGCGCCTCGCGCTCCTGCATCTCGACGAAGCGCTTGATCGCGCCGAGGTAGTTACCGAGATGCAGATTTCCGGTCGGCTGGACGCCGGAAAACACCAGTTCCGTGAACGCGGCCATGTCGCGTTTCCTCGATGAGCATCGACGTGAGAGGGGCGGGCCCCGGCCCGTGCCGCGGCGCAACGCTGGCGCGCGCTTCTGGACCGCGCTCCCCAAGCGGTCAAGGCAGGTGCCGGAAGTGCGGGCGTGCTGCTTCTCGCTTTTTGACCGCGCCGGGAAAAGATCGGACGAGGAGGCAGCGTTGCCTCGGCCGCTTCGCACAGGCCAATTTGCCGTGCGCCTGCTCTATTTACCCGCTCGAGGCGTGCTGGCCGCGCCAGAACCGAACGCGTTCATGAGGCTGTCGAGAAATTTGAAGAAGACTTCCACGCCATAACCGATCAGAAAGGCCGTTGCGAGTGGCGAAATCTCGAGACTCTTGGCGGGGTTGAATAGCCCTGCGATCGCCCCGGCAATGACCGCCGTAATGATCCTGGCGGAATCTGAGAACGATGGTTGATAGGTCTTCTTATGGATAGCGTCCGAGAAATAGCGGAGTTGGAATGCCAATGCACCCAATAGAGAGTACAAGATTGGTAGAGCATATGAAAGAAGTGCTCCTATTATCGCCGTATAATTGGCATTAACATTTGTCGCAAATGATCTAATATCTTGAAAAGTTCTAATTTTGCATAGCGCCTCGGCAGTATAATTCACGATCGTCGGTTGCAACTCAAGCATTTTTCGCGTGTCGTCATCGCTCGGTTTTGCTCGTGTTCCGGTAGGACCTATGCATTTGTCGAAAGGATCGCATTCGTTGTAATCAATTGGAAAATATCTATTGACTGAATTTAGTTTAATTCCATTGCTGCGAATGTCTCTTATATTTGATGAGAATGCTTGAAGTGTTTCGACGTCTTCGGCGCTTCTAACAGTTTTTTCTGATTCTCCTGGATTATCTAAGAGCTGACCGCAGGGATCGTCCTTGATGTATTTTTGCTCAATGTTGGGAGTGCTCGGAGTCTTGCTATCGCTGACGAAGAGTCCGGCTCGCAATTTTGCTGCTTGTTCGTTCCCGAGTTTGATCTGTTCCGAAATTTTCTTTGAAGTCTGATCAGTTGTAAAAGTATAGATTGACATTGTCGCAACAATAAATGTTGTTATAAGTGCGCAGGCGCTCAATATTCTGAGATAATTATGCGTTCTATTCGATGAACTATTTCGAACACTTTCTGCCGACACGTCTCCAAATAAGCTCGAAAGTTTGGTATAGGCTGCATAGAAAGCAGTTCTAATTTCGCCGGTAATCGTGTCATCATTCAAAGCCGTTCGAGCATCGAGAATTCCTTTGACGATGTCGTTCGATACCGAGACGCCGACTGCAGCTGCGTGCGCGAGCAACTGCTCCGAATCATCCACTGCATTCTCGAATGGCTGAGTGGAGAACCCGTCTCCCGCATCGCGTATGTCGGAGATTTTCTTGTTCAGTTTTCCATAGGCAATGAAGAAGTCGCGTTCTTCTTGATCAGTAATCGTTTCTTTATTCGACTTGTGAGTCAGTGCAATGATCGGATCGATGATGTCGTTTGTCAGAGCGCGGCCGTTATCGGAGGCTCGAAGCAGTCGAACTTGTGCATTCCCAATGGCTGTTCGCAGCGGATCGCGCGTCGAAAAAAGCGACGAGAGCCTTGAGCGAAAATCCTCAAGATTCTTAGCGAAACTCGACATCGCACGAACAATCGAATCAGTTCACTATCCTTCTTAGGTTACAAGACCACAGGTTGCAGATCCACAAGACCCAGTTGAAAATTGGAATCGCTATTTCTTCAGAGCATAAATATTGATCTCGAGCTTCGCGTCGGCGCCCTCGTCGAGGTCGCTCACGTACTCCTCGACGAACTGCTCCTTCACCGGCACCTGCGTGGCATCGAGATACGCGGTCAGGGTCTCGTAGGTGCCGTCGATCTCGTCATAGGTTCCGCTATGGCGATAGCGCAGGGCTTTTCCGCTCGGGGTCGAACCGAAGCGCAAGCCTTCGCCCTCTGCGGGTTTCCGGTCGGGGGCCGAGGCAATCGGGATCATCGCCTCGTACTGGAAGCTGTCCTCCTCGGTCTTCTCGAACACGACGAGCGGCCGACCCGCTGGCGCGATCCCGGCTTTGGCGAGTTCCGCCTCGATCCGCTCGAACGATGCCGTTATGGACGGGACCGCGGATTTCCAACTCGTGCTTCCGGCGAGAATCGCGGCGGGCTTGGCCGGCAAGGTCACTTCATCGACCTCGTCTGGCGAGGATGGATCGGGGACGAGTGTCGCAAGCGCGGGCGATGCTCGCTTTGCCATCGGCGCCGCAGATGGTCCGGGAGCCTGCTGCGGCGTCGGGGCCGCGGTGCCACTGCCCGGCTTCGCGGCAGGGTCCGGATTCGTTGTGGTCGGCAACGGGTTGGTTTCGGCCGGAGACGGCGTGGTCGAAGGTGGCGGAGCATCCTGGGCCTTCGACCAGGTCGAGACCGCCAGTGTCATCACACCCGCCGCCAAAAGAACGGCCGCGGTCACTCTGCCTGGACGGGTCACGACGATGCTCCGATCTGCCGGCCGCCACGCGATGACGTAGCTGCGCGGCTCGCCTCACCGTAATCGCGATTGGACCGACCTGCGAGAGGCGCTCGCGGCACGAAAGCCTGGCGCGCGGCACAGGTTGGCGATGCCACCCCTCGCGTCAGGCCGCTTGGTTTGCCATATACGCGGTCCTTCTCGCCACGAGGACCTTCCGCCGCATTCGATGACACCATTTGCCATGACGATGCTTGCGAACCATCGATTCCTGAAGATGCACGGTGCCGGCAACGAGATCGTCGTGCTCGACCTGCGCGGTACGCAAAAGCGTGTCGAAGCGGCCGAGGCACGCGCCATCGCGGCGGACCCGCGCTCGCATTTCGATCAGCTCATGGTCGTGCACGATGCCCGCACGTCCGGCACCGACGCCTACGTTCTGATCTACAATGCCGATGGCTCGCGATCCGCTGCCTGCGGCAATGGTACGCGCTGCGTGGCCTACGCGATGTTCGACGACCCGGCGATGGCCCGGCCGGTCGAGGGCGGCCAGCTGAACCTCGAAACCGAGGCCGGCCTCGTCGCGGTCAAGCGCGTGGCGGACCGGTCCTTCACCGTCGACATGGGCAAGCCCCGCCTGAAATGGGACGAAATCCCGCTGCGCGATCCGTTTCCCGATACACGCCGCATCGAATTGCAGATCGGGCCGATCGACGATCCGATCCTGCATTCGCCGGGTGCCGTGAGCATGGGCAATCCGCATGCTGTCTTCTTCGTCGACCGAGATCCGGATAGCTACGACCTCGCGCGGATCGGGCCGATGCTCGAGAATCATCCGATCTTCCCCGAGCGTGCCAATATCTCGGTCGCCCAGGTGGTTGGGCGGGAGATGATCAAGCTGCGCGTCTGGGAGCGCGGCACCGGCTTGACGCTCGCCTGCGGAACGGCCGCCTGCGCGAGCGTGGTCGCTGCCTCACGGCTGCGCATGATCGGCCGCCACGCTTCGGTCAGCCTGCCTGGCGGAATTCTCAACATCGAATGGCGGGCCGACGACCATGTGCTGATGACCGGCCCGGTCTTTCTTGAGGGGGAGGGCACTTTCCCGCCGGAGATGTTCGACGGGCTCGAACCGTGAGCGTCGAGATGCTGACCTTCGGCTGCCGGCTCAACACGGTCGAATCCGAGATCATGCGGACTCACGCCGCGAAGGCCGGGGCGCAGGACGATCTCGTGATCGTCAATACCTGCGCCGTCACGGCCGAAGCGGGGCGCCAGGCGCGCAAGGCGATCCGCAGGGTCGCGCGAGAGCGACCGCAGGCCCGGATCGTCGTGACCGGCTGCGGTGCCGAGGTCGAGTCTGGGGCCTACGCTGCGATGCCGGAGGTCGCGCGCCTCGTCGGCAATGCCGCCAAGCTGAAGCAGGACGCCTGGAGTCTCGCTCCGGCTGGCTCGGTTCCCGGCGCGGTCATGGCGGCGCGAGAAGCGGACAAGCCGGACATCGATGGCATTGCCGGTCAGACGCGCGCCTTCGTGCCCGTCCAGAACGGCTGCGACCATCGCTGCACCTTCTGCATCATCCCGTTCGGGCGCGGTCCCTCGCGCTCGGTGCCGCTCGATGCAGCCGTTGCGCAGGTGCGGCGTATCGTCGAGGCCGGCGGGCGTGAGGTCGTCCTGACCGGCGTCGACCTCACCGCATATGGCCGCGACCTCGATTCCTCACTTTCGCTCGGCAAGCTGGTGAAGGCGATCTTGGCTGAGGTGCCGGATTTGGCGCGGCTTCGGCTGTCCTCGATCGATTCGGTCGAGGCCGATCTCGCTCTCGTCGACGCATTCGCCACCGAACCGCGCCTGATGCCGCATCTCCATCTCTCGCTGCAGGCGGGCGATGACCTCATTCTCAAGCGGATGAAGCGTCGCCACACCCGCGCCGACGCGATCCGGTTCTGCGAGAACCTGCGCAGGCTGCGTCCGGAGATCGTCTTCGGTGCCGATCTGATCGCCGGCTTTCCGACAGAGACCGAAGAGCATTTCGCCCGTTCGCTCGATCTGGTCGCGGAATGCGGCCTGACGCATCTCCATGTCTTCCCCTATTCGGCACGACCCGGCACGCCGGCGGAGCGGATGCCGCCTGTGCCCGGTGCGGAGGTGCAGGCGCGTGCTGCGCGGCTGCGCGCGGCAGGCCAGCAGGCGCTGGTGCGGCATCTCGATGGCGAGATCGGCTCCACCCGCCGCGTCCTGATGGAGCGCGGCGGAAAAGGGCGAACCGAAAGCTTCACGCTCGTGCGGCCACGGACGACGCTTCCGGCTGGCGCGATGCTCGACATGCGAATCGACGGGCACGACGAGCAAAACCTGACCGGCATGCCGCTCGGCCGGAGCTCCGATCACCCAGGCGCGAATCCACAGTTTTCGAGCGCTTCGGCCATGTGAGCCGGCGCCGGAGCCTCGATTCGGATCGGCGGGCGTTTCGGATGGAGTGGAATGCTCACAGATCGGGCATGGAGCTGCAGGCCGGGATCGGCCGTGCGCGGCGCGGTCCCGTAGATCGGGTCGCCGCTGATCGGCCAGCCCATCGCCGCGCAATGGACCCGCAACTGGTGAGTGCGGCCCGTAACGGGTTCGAGTTCGAGCCAGGATCGATCGGCGACCTGGCCGAGAACGCGCCATCGCGTGACCGATGGATCCCCGGCCGGATCGACCTTCATCCACCAACTGCGCGGATCGGACGAGCGGCGCGCGAGGGCGAGATCGATCGTCCCGGATTGATCGCTCGGAACGCCCTCGACGATGGCCCAGTAGGTCTTCGCGACGAGACCTTCGGCGAAAAGCCGGTTCAACCGCGCCAGCGCCTTGGGATGGCGCCCCAGCACGAGGCAGCCCGACGTATCGCGATCGAGCCTGTGTGCGGCCTGGGGTCGCTTCGGCAGGCCAAAGCGCAAGGCATCGAGGTGGTCGGTCAGCGTCTCCCCGCCTTTCGGACCCGGATGGACGGGAAGGCCCGCAGGCTTGTCGATGACGAGCATCAGCCCATCGCGGTAGAGGAGCCGGGCGCCTATGTCTGTCAGGACCATTTGGCCCGGTTAGACCAACGTCCATGATTCGGGAATGATGGATGTTGGCCTAACCCTTTGATGTGTCGCATTTTCTTCACACGAACCGGGTTCCACTTCACTCGGAAATGCTCAAGTGCGAGCGGCCGGCAGGAGCAAGCGTAGATGACGAGCGACGAGAAGCCCGGCTGGCTCGGCCGCCTCTGGGGACGCCGCAAGGAGGAAACACGGCCTGCCGATCAACCCGATGTAGCCTCGCCGGCTTCAGAATCCGAAGGCCGGCCCGATTTTACGACTGCTGCGGACGAGGTGCGGCACGTCCCCCTGCCCCCGAGCGAGCCTTCTTCGAGCGAGGCTGAAAAGAACACCGTTCCTGACGCGATCGAAGGGGCAGACCTGCAGCCGATCGAGGCGAGCGCCGTCGTGCCCGCCGCACCGGCCGCCACCTCCGGGACTGCCGCGTTGACCCAAACGCCGGAAGCCAAGCGGAGCTGGTGGAAGTGGCCGGAATCCGATGCCAAGCCAGCACCTGCGAGCGAGCCTCCCCCCGGCACGATCGCAGAAGCGCATCCGCATTCGGCAGAATCGACCGACCCGAGCGCCACGGGCACCGTCGCCCCCGTTACGTCGGACGAGGCGCCCGAGGCCAAGCACAACTGGTGGAGCCGCCTGACCTCCGGGATGCGGCGGACGTCGTCGCAGCTCTCGGATCGCGTCACCGGCCTCTTCACCAAGCGCAAACTCGACGCGACGACGCTGGAGGAGCTCGAGGATGCGCTGATCCAGGCCGATTTCGGACTGGAGACGGCGATGCGGATCTCGGAGGCCGTCGGCAAGGGGCGCTACGAGAAGGGCATCTCGCCGGACGAGGTCCGCACCATCCTGGCAACGGAAGTCGAGCAGGCACTGGCGCCTGTCGCCAAGCCGCTCGTCATCGATACGACCAAGAAGCCGTTCGTGATCCTGATGACCGGGGTCAACGGCGCCGGCAAGACCACCACGATCGGCAAGCTCGCGCTCAAGCTCAAGGCGGAAGGGCGCAGCGTGATGCTCGCGGCCGGCGACACGTTTCGCGCGGCGGCGATCGAGCAATTGCGCGTCTGGGGCGACCGCACCGGCACTCCGGTCATCAGCCGCGAGCAGGGCGCGGATGCTGCGGGCCTCGCCTTCGATGCGCTCAAGGAGGCGAAGGCCAAGGGCATCGACGTGCTGATGATCGACACGGCCGGGCGACTCCAGAACAAGGCCGGGCTCATGGCCGAGCTCGAAAAGATCGTGCGCGTGCTGCGCAAACTCGATCCCGACGCGCCGCATGCCGGGCTGCTGGTCCTCGATGCGACGGTCGGCCAAAACGCGCTCAGCCAGGTCGAGCTGTTCGGGCAGGCCGCGCCGATTTCAGGGCTGGTGATGACGAAGCTCGACGGCACGGCGCGCGGCGGCATCCTGGTGGCGCTCGCGGCCAAGTTCGGCCTGCCTGTGCATTTCATCGGCGTCGGCGAAGGCGTGGAGGATCTGGAACCGTTCGAGGCACGCGATTTCGCGCGGGCGATTGCCGGGTTGGAGAAGGATTAGCGACGACCTCGATACAGGTTGGTGTCGGCGCACAGGCTCCTGGCAGATGAGCATCGCTCCAGCGATACTCCGCCTTTCGGAATGGCTCGCTAGGAATACGGCCAACTCTCCCCTACATCCGGGCCTCGATCGTCGTGACCTTCCACACTGGTGCGACGGCGCCGCAAAGCCAGACATCGCCCATGATTCTCGAACCCGTCCCCCCCAAGCGCCACCTGCCGCCTTTGCTCAAGCTCGTGCTGGAGATGGGG
Source organism: Methylobacterium sp. (assembly GCA_044227265.1). Lineage (GTDB taxonomy): Bacteria > Pseudomonadota > Alphaproteobacteria > Rhizobiales > Beijerinckiaceae > Methylobacterium. The sequence goes on along the minus strand of JBGAFL010000005.1, from coordinate 51,721 downwards.
CCGCTTGTGATCTTCTTCCTCGGCAATGCCTATGCCGAACGATTTGGCGTCCCCGCCGACAAGAAGCTGTTCGTCGCAACCGGCGTGTTCATCGTCGCAACCGTCGTGGCGCTCGCGGTGCATTACGCGATGCTGCGGCGGCTGCCGATCATGCCGCTGGTCTCCGGGGTGGTCGTCGTGGTGTTCGGCGGGCTGACGCTCGCCCTCCAAGACAAGACCTTCATCATGATGAAGCCGACCATCGTGAACACGCTGTTTGGGGCGGTCCTGCTCGGCGGTCTCGCTTTCGGCAAACCGCTGCTGGCCGTGGTGCTCGATTCGATGTTCGCATTGACCGAGGAGGGCTGGCGCAAGCTGACTTTTCGCTGGGGGCTGTTCTTCTTCGCGCTCGCAGCCTTGAACGAGGTCGTCTGGCGGACTCAGACGGAGGATTTCTGGGTGAATTTCAAGGTCTTCGGCATCATGCCGCTGACCGTCGCCTTCGCGCTCGCGCAGACGCCGCTGCTGATGCGCCACGAGGTCAAGGAAGAAGCGAAGGTCTGATACGGTTTCCGACTGATTCAGTTGGAAACCGTATCACCAAGCCCGTGCGGCGATTGAGCAAAGTGAAATCCGCTTGCGAAGCAATCAATCGGATTTCGTATGAGGCGCCGAACCCGGCTCAGTGCTCGGCGGCGGCGACCTTCCCGATAGTCCTGATTTTCCGCAGCACTTCGGCATAGTTCTCGGCCGTGAGGATACCGACGAGCTTGTCGCGGATCACGCCGTCCGGGCCGATGATGAAGGTTTCGGGCACGCCATAGACCCCGAAATCGATGCCGACCCGCCCCGTTTGATCCGAACCGACCGCCGCGAAGGGCACGCCGTGGCGTTCGAGGAAGCGACGGCCGCGTTCCGGGGCGTCCTTGTAGTCGATGCCGACCAGCCGGATATCGGGCTCGCGCGAGAGCCGCATCAGCATCGGGTGTTCGATCTCGCACGGCGCGCACCACGAAGCCCAGAAATTGAGCACGGTGACCCGGCCCTGCAGATCGGCGCTGGACATTCCGGGCAGTGGCTTGTCGCCGATGGCCAAGCCCGCGACCGGCCCGAGCTGAAAGGTCGGGACTTTCTGTCCGATCAGGGCAGAGGGGATGGCGGCGGGATCGGCGCCCGAGCGCAGACGCACGAAGAACAATCCGGCGAGCACCGCGAACGTGAGGACGGGCAGGATGACGAGAAGCGAGCGTCGCGCCGGCTGGGCGCGTGCTGCGGCCTTGGGTTCATCGCTCAAGGCCGGTCCCTTCCGGCTTCGTTCTGCAAATCGGCGAGCGCGCGGCGTTGCGCATGATTGTCGCGCAGAGCGTTGAGGATGAGGCCGCCGATCACGATCGCCGCGAAGGCATAGGCGGCGAGGATGTATCCGCCATGAGGTCCGAGATCCACGACGCTCCCCCTAAATCGCATGGCCGAGCGGGAGCGCGGGCGCACGCGCCGTGGAGGCGCCCGCATCGAGCCGCTCCGCTTCGCGTATGGTCAGAACGCGCACGCGCCGCCGAAGGATCTCCGTGCGCATCCCATAAAGGTGCAGGCAGAGTCCAAGCAGCCCGACGGCGAGCAGCATCTCCAGCAGCGGATAGAGCATCGAGGGGTCGATCGAGGAGCCGCCTATCCGGATCAGCGAGGCGGGCTGGTGCAGGGTCGACCACCAGTTCACCGAGAACTTGATGATCGGCAGATTCACCGCGCCAACAAGCGTCAGGATCGCGATGGCGCGCGCAGCCCGGTTCGGATCCTCGATCGTGCGCCACAGCGCGATGATGCCGCAATACATCAGGAACAGCACCAGCATCGAGGTTAGCCGGGCATCCCAGACCCAGTAGGTTCCCCACATCGGCTTGCCCCAGAGCGAACCGGTGACGAGGCAGATCAGGGTGAAGGCCGCGCCGATCGGAGCGGCCGCGCGCTGCGAGACATCGGCGAGCGGATGCCGCCAGACCAGCGTGCCGATCGCGGAGGCCGCCATGATCGCGAAGAAGCCCATGCCGAGCAGGGCCGAGGGGACGTGGATGTACATGATCCGCACGGTCTCGCCCTGCTGGTAATCGGGCGGGACCACGAACCAGACCAGGTAGAGCCCAAGAGCCAGCAGCATGGCCGACAGGGCCGCAAGCCACGGCAGCGCCCGCCCCGACCAGCGCATGAAATGCCCGGGATGGGCGAGACGATTCCAGAAATCGGTCCACATGCACCAAGCGTTTAGCGCTGTGTGCGGTGCAGCGGCAACGTGGAGTTTGGGCGCCAGAAGGTACAATCGGGCAGTCCGAGCCCTGTGCCGCCTACCGAAACAGGCGACGGTTCGAGCGGGGCGTCAGGCGGCCCGAGCGCGCGAACGCTGCCAGGTCGCGCGCCCCTCGAAGGCCAGCCAGAGCAGCACCCCCGGTATGCCGAGAACCAGGTCGCGCATGCGAACGCTGAGAGACAGCGCAAGCGCCGTCGATTCGTCGATTCCGAACAGAGCGCCGAAGAAGACGAAACCTGCTTCCTGTACGCCCATGCCCCAGGGCACCACGAAAAGCATCCCCGTGAGGGCGAAGACGAGTCCGATCAGAGCAAGCGCGGAAAGTGGCGACAAGTCGGCGCCCATCGCATGCGCGGCGACCCAAATCTGAGCGGCGCACAAGCCCCAGGCGACCGTCTGGCCGAGGACTGCAAGCGAAATGCGAGCGTTGTCGGCATGGACGGCCGAGAGCGCATTGACGAATTCCTGGCTCGCGGCCGCCGCGTTGCGGCCGAAGGCCTGGCTTGCGCGCCGCACGAGCTTTCCGGCGAAACGCATGGCACCGGCATGCCGCGGCAGCAGCGCGATGGCTCCGACCTGCAGGACCGAGAGGCCGAGCACCCCGAGCCACATCGCCCTGTGATCGCCGCCATCGAACGTGAGCACCACGATCACGCCGAGGATCGCAATCAGGATCAGAGTCGCGGTCTGGATGAAGACGTCGATCATGGTCGAGGCCGCGGCGCCCACCGTCGAGGCGCCAAACAGGTGCAAGGTCCGGATTCCCGCGAGAATTCCGAGGCCGGGAACCATCCAGAGCAGGCTCAGCGAGCCGTCGCGCACGAGCTGTGCCGCATAGCAGCCGCGAAAGTTCACCTTTTGCACCAAAGCCTGCCAGGCTCCGGCTCGCGCGGCGATCGATCCGGCATGCAGCGCACAGACGAGCACGACGCCCTGCCAGCCGAGACGACCGAGCGCCTCGACGATGCCGGGCAATCCGGAACGAAGCGCAAGTCCTGCAGCGAGCACCACGCCGACCGCCGCGGCGATCACGATGCCGGCCTGAATTCTCATCGAATGCGTTCCACGGTTCCGGATCTCGCACAGCCTTGAATCGGCCGAACGTGGCAAGCCGATGTCCGTTCAGCCGCCGGATGGTGCGAGCAGCTGCTCGATTCGCTCGACCGCCGCTATCGGTCCGCGATCCTGCCGCAGCTTTTCGCCGATCATATGCGCGGCGGCTCTCATCGCCGGATCGGTCACGGCTCTGGCGATGCGTTCGGCGAGGACATCCGGCGTGATCGTGCCGAGCGGGATCGGGTCTTCGCAGGCGCCGAGCTCGGCGACGCGCCGGCCCCAGAACAGCTGATCGGAGGCGACGGGCAGGATCACGCAGGGCAGGCCATTGCGCAGTGCCTCCGCCGTCGTGCCGGCTCCGCCGTGATGAACCGCAGCCGCGACCTGCGGGAACAGCAGTGCATGATCGATGGTGTTGACGAAGAGGACATCGCTCGGCGCCGTTGGCGGACGGGCCAGACCTCCCCCGCCGGTCGCGATGATCGCCCGGCCGCCCCAACGGGCAAGCGCGTGCATCACCAATTCGGTGTTGCGCGCGACCCCGAACAGCATCGAACCGAAGCCGATATAGACGGGCGGCGGTCCCGCAGCGAGGAAGGCGCAGACCTCTTCGGGCAGGCCCGACCCGGCGGCCGGCGCGCGAAACCAGAAGCCTGAGGCCGTCACGTCGGTATGACGCGGATCGGTCGGGCCTGAGAGGGCTTCGCTATAGGCGAGAATTTTGGACGACGAGGCAAGGCTCGAGGCTTCCGGCGAGGTCCAAGGCTTGAGGGCTCGCCCGCGCCCCGTGCGCTTGCGGAACTTGCGGATCGCCGGCCAGACCAGCAGCGACAGGCCGCGCATCAATTCGTGCGAGAGCCGGTTCGGAATCCGCCCGAAATCGCGCCCGCTCAGAAGCGTCGAAGAGTACCGTGAGGTCGGGAAAACGGGCTGGGTCAGCACATAGGCCGACGGGATCGAGCGCTCCCGTGCCAGCGCGCCCGCGAAATAGGCTAGCGTCGCATAGACGATCACATCGGATCGATCGATCTCCTCCGCGCTTCGGGCGATGGCCGCCGCGAAGGTCTCGGACATGGCGCGCCCATAGGCGAGGCTCGCGCCGATCACCTTGTGTGGCTTGCTGTAACGCTCCTGAAAGACCTGGTCGAAGCCGGCTTCGCGAAACGACGCCTCGAAGGCTAGCCCGACATCGACAAAGTCCAGGCCGAACCCGGCAATGCTGCGCTCGTAATCCGAATTCGCGATCACGCGCACGTCATGGCCGGCGCGCTGGAGCGCCTGGCCGAGCAGGCAGAGCGGCTGGATGTCGCCCCGACTGCCGAAGACGATGATCAGAATCCGTTTGGCCAAGGTGGTTCGACTTGCCGCTCACACCCGTCCATGCACGAGATCGTGGATGAAGCCGAGCTTTGTCACCACCGGAGGCGCGAGGACGAACGGATAGAGGTCTTTCATGCCCATGGCGCGGTTCATGCTGTTCATCGCGAACACAAAGGGCAGCCATACATCGATGATCTGCTGGATTGACTGGGCCGCATAAGGATCGAAGTCGATCCTAGCTGTGAGTTCGCCAGAATTGTCGAGAAGCGGCTGTACCTGCATGCCGAAGGCATTCGCCATGTCGAGCGTATCGACGATGTGGAGGTAATGCGCCCAGGTCTCCGCAAAATCCTCCCAAGGGTGGGTCGTCGCATAGGACGAGACGAAGCGCTCAGGCCAGTCGGGCGGTGATCCTTCCGCGTAGTGGCGCTTGAGCGCTTCCTCGTAATCCTGCGAATCGTCGCCGAAGATCGCCCGACAGGCCTCGAGCTTGCCGGCGTCGCGGACCAGGATATCCCAATAATGATGGCCGACTTCGTGACGGAAATGGCCGAGCAGGGTCCGGTAGGGTTCGCCCATCGCGTTGCGGCGCTTTTCGCGTTCGGTATCGTCCGCCTCGATGAGCGCGATCGTGATGACGCCGTCATCGTGGCCCGTCATCACTTTCGGACCCTTCGAAGGCGGGTCGGCCAGGAAGTGGAAGATCAGGCCGTGGACCGGATCCTCCGCACGGGTCGCAAGCGGCAGGTTCCAGCGCAGCAGCGAATAGAACAGGCGGTGCTTGGCGAATTCCATCTCGCGCCAGCGCGTCAGGTTCACCGGATCTGTGACGTCGGGCACCGTGCCGTTATGACGGCAGGCCACGCAGAAGGCGTCGGTCGAGCCGGGCGGCACCAGCCAATTGCAGGCATCCTGCTCGACGTTCCTGCAGAAGAATCGGGGCTCTCCGCCTGAAATCGGCGCCCAGGAATTGTTGGTTCCTGCCGCCTCGACGGCCGAGATGTCCGCACCTTCCGGCAGATAGGCGAGCTGATGCCCGCAGCGCCGGCAGGTGCGATTCTCGAAATACAAGATGTTGCCGCAGGATTGGCAGCGAAACAGCTTCATCGATCGCTCTCGAACTCTGATTGTAGTACGCGGGTCTCGCAATCGGCGTGCGCGGTTCGATCGACGATCCCAATCTGGGGTCGTTCATCACACCGCTCGGCGCAACCGGATGTGGGCCTGGCGATTGGGTAGTCCTGCCGCAAAGGCTGGGTCGGCGAGGTAACGGCCAGGTAGCCGTTTATTTCCATGGCCGCTGCAGGATGCTGGACGCGCTTCTACTCGGACCAGCGCAGAGCCGCGGCCGCCGCCAGCGTTCCGATCACCGCCGCGATGAGGCTGAGCGATGCCAGGATCGTTAGCGGCGTCGTGAACGGCACTGTACCCGCCAATGCGGATTCGGCCGCCGACACGCCGAAAATCAGCGTCGGAACCATCAGCGGCAGCACCACGATCGCCAGGATCAGGCCGCCGCGCCGGATCGAAGCGGTGAGCGCCGCGCCCACTGCACCGATGAAGCTGAGCGCGGGCGTGCCGACGAGCAGCGTCAAAGCGGTTGCGCCCATCGCCGTCGGCGAGAGCGCGACGAGGAGCCCGAAGAGCGGAGAAGCCACGGCCAGTGGAAGACCCGTCGTCAGCCAATGCGCGGTGACCTTGGCGAGCACGACGAGTTCGAACGGGGCGGGGGAGGCCGCCATCAGGTCGAGCGAGCCGTCCTCCTCGTCGGCCTGGAACAGGCGGTCGAGGCCGATCAGGGTCGCGAGCACGGCACCGAGCCACAGGATCGCCGGTCCGATCCGTGACAGCAGGTTCAGATCGGGCCCGAGCGCGAAGGGCACGATCGTCACGATCATCAGAAAGAAGACGAGCGAGAGCGCGCCCGAGCCTCCGACGCGAGTGGCGAGGACGAGGTCACGCCTGATCAGCGCTATGAAAACGCGGATCATGCCCAATCGTCCATGGCCCAGCTATCCGCCGTCCGGTCTTGGGACGGCCGGGTTGAACCCGCCGCGCTTACTGTTGCGGGCGCCTCTAACCGCAATTCCCGCGCGCCATCGAGCCCGAGCGATTGATGCGTCGCGGCGATGACGAGCCCGCCCGCGCCAAGGTGGCGGGCCATCAGGCCGGCGAGCAGGTGTTGAGAGGCCGTATCGAGTGCCGCGCTCGGTTCATCGAGCAGCCAGAGCGGGCGCCGGCATACGAGGAGACGCGCGAGAGCGACACGGCGGCGCTGCCCGGCCGAAAGGTAGGCGACCGGCAGGCGTAGGGCATGCCCGAGGCCGAGTTCGGTGAGCGCGTCCCGCGGACTCGCCGATGGCGCACCGAGAAGGTTGCGCGCGAAGGTCAGATTTTCCTCCGCCGTCAGCGCCGATTTGAGTCCGTCGCGATGGCCGACGGCGTGAAGACATTCAGGCAGGGTGGAGGTGCCGGCATCCTCGACGCGGATCGTGCCCGAATCCGGCTTCAGGCGGCCGGCGAGCATCGCCAAGAGGCTCGATTTTCCCGCGCCGTTGCGGCCGGTCACCATGATGGCATCGCCAGGCCCGACCACGAAGGAAAGGCCGGAAAGGATCAGTCGGCCGGAGCGACGGCAGCCAAGATTCTCGACGATCAGCCGCAAGGTCGGTTCGGGCTTTCGAAAGCGATCCGCCGAATCATCATCGATCGGGCAGGGGGCGCCCTGATAGGGCGGCGCTCTGCCGGCGTCCACGGCGTGCCGCAGCGCAAACAAAGCCGGAGCCGTTGTCATCGGCCCCGTAGCGGCCAGATTCGAAACGTTCTATAAAGGGCCAAGGCTGCGCCGCGCGACCGTCTGGGCGTCCAATTCGCTCCTCGCGCACCATCCTGTCCGGGCACCCCCGGGCGGCGCGCGTTCTTTGGAACGCCTCCAGCCGAACACCTCTCGCGGCGCAGGTTGTGCCTGCGCGTGTTCGACAAACGCCAAGCAAGGATTCAACTCGCCGTGGCATCGCTCGACAGCTTCAAAGCCCGCCAGACCCTCGAAGCTGGTGGCAAGACCTACACGTATTATTCGATCCCGGAGGCCGAAAAGCACGGCCTTGCCGATTCGGCCGCGCTTCCCTTCTCGATGAAGGTGATCCTCGAAAATCTCCTGCGATTCGAGGATGATCGCTCGGTCAAGAAGGCCGATATCGAGGCGACAGTGTCCTGGCTCGCCGACCGCGGCAAGGCTGAGACCGAGATCGCCTTCCGCCCCTCGCGCGTTCTGATGCAGGACTTCACCGGCGTTCCGGCCGTGGTCGATCTTGCGGCGATGCGCGATGCCATGGTCGCGCTCGGCGGCGACCCCCAAAAAATCAACCCGCTGGTGCCGGTCGACCTCGTCATCGACCATTCGGTGATCGTCGACGAGTTCGGCACGCCCAAGGCGCTGAGCGACAACGTCGCGCTCGAATATGCCCGCAACGGCGAGCGCTACACCTTCCTCAAATGGGGCCAGACCGCCTTCGACAACTTCTCCGTGGTGCCGCCCGGCACCGGCATCTGCCATCAGGTGAACCTCGAATACCTCGCCCAGACCGTCTGGACGAAGGAAGAGGACGGTTCGGTTCTCGCCTATCCGGATTCGCTCGTCGGCACCGATTCCCACACCACCATGGTCAACGGCCTCGCCGTGCTCGGCTGGGGCGTCGGCGGCATCGAGGCCGAGGCGGCGATGCTTGGCCAGCCGCTTTCGATGCTGGTTCCGGAGGTGATCGGGTTCAAACTCTACGGCAAGCTGCCCGAGGGCACGACCGCGACCGATCTGGTGCTCACCGTCACGCAGATGCTGCGCAAGAAGGGCGTGGTCGGCAAGTTCGTGGAATTCTACGGCCCCGGCCTCGACGACATGGCGGTGGCCGACCGCGCGACCATCTCGAACATGGCGCCCGAATATGGCGCGACCTGCGGATTTTTCCCGATCGACAAGCGCACCATCGACTACCTGAAGGTCACTGGCCGCGCCGACGACCGCATCGCCTTGGTCGAGGCCTATGCCAAGGCGCAAGGCATGTGGCGCGATGCGAAGACGCCCGATCCCGTCTTCACCGACACGCTCGAACTCGACATGGGCGAGGTCCGCCCCTCGCTCGCAGGGCCGAAGCGTCCGCAGGACCGGGTGCTACTCGATTCCGCCAAGGCCGGCTTTGCCGATGCGATGGAGAAGGAATTCAAGAAGGCCGCGGACATCGCCAGCCGCTACAAGGTCGAGGGAACGAATTTCGACATCGGCCATGGCGATGTGGTGATCGCGGCCATCACCTCCTGCACCAACACCTCGAATCCGAGCGTGATGATCGGCGCGGGCCTGCTCGCCCGCAACGCGGTCGCCAAGGGACTGACCACCAAGCCGTGGGTCAAGACCTCGCTCGCCCCCGGAAGCCAGGTCGTCGCCGAGTATCTCGAGAAGGCCGGCCTGCAGGACAGTCTCGACGCGCTCGGCTTCAACCTCGTCGGCTTCGGCTGCACAACCTGCATCGGCAATTCCGGCCCGTTGCCGGCGCCGATCTCGAAGGCGATCAACGACAATGACGTCGTCGCGGCGGCGGTGCTCTCGGGCAACCGCAACTTCGAGGGCCGCGTGAACCCGGACGTGCGGGCGAACTATCTCGCCTCGCCCCCGCTCGTCGTCGCCTATGCCTTGGCCGGCTCGCTCCAAATCGACCTGACGTCGGAGCCGCTGGGGCAAGGCGCGGACGGCAAGCCGGTCTATCTCAAGGACATCTGGCCCTCGACGGCCGAGGTCCAGGCCTTCATCGAGAAGACGATCTCTTCGGCCCTGTTCAAGTCGCGCTACGCCGACGTGTTCGGTGGCGATGCCAACTGGAAAGCTGTCGAGGTCAATGAGGCCGAGACCTTCTCCTGGAATCCCGGCTCGACCTACGTGCAGAACCCGCCTTACTTCGAAGGCATGACCATGGAGCCGGCCCCGGTCACCGACATCGTCGATGCCCGCATCCTCGGCCTGTTTCTCGATTCCATCACGACCGACCACATCTCGCCGGCCGGCAACATCCGCGCCGCTTCGCCCGCAGGCGTTTATCTGCAGGAGCATCAGGTCCGCGTGCAGGATTTCAACCAATACGGCACGCGGCGCGGCAACCACGAGGTGATGATGCGGGGCACCTTCGCCAATATCCGCATCAAGAACCAGATGGTGAAGGACGCATCCGGCAACGCCGTCGAGGGTGGCTGGACGCTGCATCAGCCCGACGGCGAGAAGATGTACATCTTCGACGCCGCGATGAAATACGCGGCGGAAGGCACGCCGCTCGTCGTCTTCGCCGGCAAGGAATACGGTACCGGCTCCTCGCGCGACTGGGCGGCCAAGGGCACGAACCTTCTCGGCGTGCGCGCCGTGATCGCCGAGAGTTTCGAGCGTATCCACCGCTCGAATCTCGTCGGCATGGGCATCGTCCCGCTCGTCTTCCAGGGCGACACGACCTGGAAGTCGCTCGGCCTCAAGGGCGACGAGACCGTGACGATCCGGGGCATTTCCGGCGAGCTGAAGCCACGCCAGACCCTGGTCGCGGAGATCACCTCGGCCGACGGGACCAAGCAGGACGTGCCGCTGACCTGCCGGATCGATACGCTCGACGAACTCGAGTATTTCCGCAACGGCGGGATTTTGCCCTTCGTGCTGCGCTCGCTTGCAGCCTGAGCACGGTTTCCGCAATTTCGGACGATCAAGGCCTCCTTCGGGAGGCCTTTTTCATTTCGGCCGAGATCGCGGCGACGAATTCCGATCGCGGCCTTGCGTGATCGGGTGTTTCGATATATCTGTCATTTAGTAATATCGAAACAGGATCTAAACCTATCATGCGACATCATTGTTTTTCCCACGGCCCCCACTCGTTCTTCGCGCGCGGAGATCATCGCCCAGACGGCCCTGCCTTCGGATTTGGACGCTTCGGCCGCGGTGGACGGGCCGGAATGGGCCGGTTCTTCGGCCATGGCGATCTGCGCCTCGTCATCCTGCATCTCATCGCCGAGAAGCCGCGGCACGGTTATGAGATCATCAAGGAGATCGAGGAGCGGGTCGGCGGCGCCTACAGCCCGAGCCCCGGCGTGGTCTATCCGACGCTGACGTTGCTCGACGAACTCGGCCACATCACCGTCAGCGACGGCGAGGGCGGCAAGAAACTCAACACGATCACCGACGAGGGGCGGGCCTATCTCGAAGCCCATCGCGGCGCGATCGAGCCGCTCCTTGCCCGCATGGACGAGGCGAGCCGGCGCCATGGCGGCGGCCCTGCGCCGCAGGTCGTGCGGTCTATGGAGAACCTGAAGCTCGCATTGCGCCTGCGTCTGTCGCGCGGTCCGCTTAGCGAGGAGCAGCTCAACGCCGTCGCTCAGGCGATCGATACCGCAGCGACCTCTATCGAGCGCGCCTGACGCGTTGAATCCAAAGCGGCGGAACAAGAGCATCGGACCGTATTTCGAATTCGGCCCGATGCTTTGGATTCTGGTGTTGCATCGGCTTTTCCGAAAGCCGGTTCCCACCTTTCTTCGATGCTTTGAAGCGATCAGGCTCCGCCGCACATGTGCTGGGAATCCGGAAGGGTCCAGGAACCCTGGGTGCGAAGGTTCGTGGTCGTGTAGAACTTGCCGCGATCATCGCCCTCCGGGCAGTTCTTCGGCAGCGAGACCAGGCACGTCGTGACCTTGTCTCCGACGCGCGATTTCGCGACCGCCTCCACGAAGGAATAGGACACGCCGTAGACGCCGTTGCTGAGCGCGACGCTGGTTCCGGTATCCATGTCGGAACCTTTCGGCTTGACCAACCGCTCGCCGAACCGCGTTCCGATCTGCTTGATCGTAGCCTTCGTGCATTGGCCGACCTTCGTCGGCATCTGCTGACTGAGGGCGACAGGCGCCGGAAGGAGGGCGACGCACGTCGCAATGGCGAGGCGGAAGCTGGACCCATGATGACGGCGCATGGACGTACCCTATCTTGTGCAGCGGCCCTGTCGAGATGATCCGTGGGCTTGCAGGAATCGGACGAGATGATCCTCGAAGTTGCACAGATCGACGTGAAACCCGGCTCAGAAGCCGAATTCGAAGCTGGCATTGCCAAGGCCGCAGCATACTTCCAGCCAGCAAAAGGCTGTCGCTCTTTTGAGGTTCGGCGCTCGGTCGAAAAGCCGCAGCGCTATCGCCTGCTGATCGAGTGGGAAACGCTCGAAGACCACACCAGGGATTTCACCGGTTCCCAGGCCTGGAAGGACTACCGCGCTTTGGTTTCGGATACGTTCGAGTCCCCGCCGCAGGTCGAGCATACCCGCCTGACGCTGAAAGCATTCTGATCGCTCGCCATGGTGACAGCGCCTTGTCGGCTCGGCTATGGCCCGCGCCATGACATTGTCCCGCCCCTTGCGCATCGGTACCCGCGGCAGCCCGATGGCGCTGGCCCAGACCGGGCTCGTCCGCGACCGGATCGTCGCGGCCAATTCCGGACTTGCAACCGAGATCGTCCCGATCACGACGGTCGCCGACAAGGTGCTCGACCGGCCGTTGTCCGAAATCGGCGGCAAGGGCCTGTTCACGAAGGAACTCGAGCAGGCCCTGTTCGCCGGCACGATCGATATCGCCGTCCATTCGATGAAGGATGTCGAGACCTGGCTGCCTGACGGGCTCGTCATCGCCTGCATCCTGGAGCGTGACGACCCACGCGACGCCTTCCTGTGCGTAGGCGAGGCGAGGGGGATCGTGGACCTGCCACCCGGTGCGCGGGTCGGCACGTCCTCGCTTCGGCGCAGTGCGCAGGTGCTCATGCGCCGACCGGATTTGCGGATCGTGCCGTTGCGCGGCAATGCCAATACCCGAATGCGCAAGCTCGAATCCGGCGAATGCGACGCCACGTTGCTCGCGCTCGCCGGTCTCCAGCGGCTCGGAATGGAGGGCGTCGCCAGAAGCGTGCTCTCAGTCGAGGAGATGCTGCCGGCGGTCGCGCAGGGCGCGCTCGGCATCGAATGCCGGGCTGAAGACGAGGCCGTCCGCACCCTGCTCGCGCCCATCGCCTGTGCGACCACGACGAACGCCGTCGCGGCCGAGCGTGCCCTGCTTGCCGAACTCGACGGCTCCTGCCGAACCCCGATCGCGGCGCTGGCTCGGATCGAGGGGGATCGGCTCACGCTCGACGGATTGCTGTTCCTGCCCGATGGCAGCCAGCATTGGGCCGTGACGCGTGAGGGGTCCATCGCCGATGCGATCGCGATCGGTGCGGAGGCCGGGGCGGCGCTGAAGCGCGGGGCAGGGGAAGTCTACAGGGACCGGCTGCAATAGGCGGTACATTCACGGCCCATCGGTTATAGAAATCTTGTTTTTGAAAATTCAGCAGATGGTTGCACTGGCATATTGCAGTGAATTGACAAGTTTCGGAGCGATTCCAGGCCCGTGCATCCCGTTTCGAAGGGTCGTCTCGTGGGACCGCACGGCTGCTCGAGCGCGACCTTCGAGGCAGCCTAGCCAAGATTATGAAACGTGAATTAGCATAACGAGTTGTGATGGATTCCGGATGTATTTTTCGAAGAAGTCGCGGGTCGTGTGCGAGGCTTCATTCATAGCGGCGAGCGGTGCCTCGACCTGACGGGCCAAAAACGTCATCGCCTCAAGCGGTCGCGATCGCAAAGGCCACGGTACACGCAGCGGCGGCGAAGATGCGATGGACAAGGCTTGGCGATATCGGCACATGCCTTTTTCCAGAGCGCTCGCTGATCTCAAGTCGAGCCCGTGAGGACGAAATTATGCGCGCCGTTTTGGTTGGGTGGGCTTTGTCGGCAAGTTTCGCGTTGCTCGCCGCTTCTCAAACGGCCTTCGCGCAAACGCCGCTCGACGGATTCCTCACCAAAGATCGGCCGTGCGAAGGATCGGCCGCCTACCAGGCCTTCGCGAAATCCCTCAACGAACGATACAATTTCGATGGTTCTCGATCAGGTCGTGTCGTAATTCCCGCTGACCTGGAAATAAATTTCGGGACTCCGAACGCAAGAAAAGCTGGCGATCACACGCACGTATCCGTACCGGTCTCGAACGTCGTTTATTTTGGTATCCCGGTGCGAGAGTTGAATTTCTTTTTCGGTCATAGCAACGGCATCAATGTCAAGAGCATCGTGTTCTCTGCAGACCTCGCCACCACGCGAAGCCGGCTCGGAGCGATGGTCAAGAAGGCCAATGCGAAGCTTCAGCGGGAGATGGCAGAGGTGTCCGGCTCGGATGCCGATTATCTCAAGCTGCAACGCCACAAGGCCGGCTCCGAGCTTTTGTGCGACCTGTCCACCTGACCGCGTTCGGCCAAATGGTCGATTGATACGAGTCGGGACGGGCCAGCTTGCGAGGTCGATCGGGCTCCGTCACGCGACGCTGCGCTCGATCTCCTCCTCGTCGCAGATCACGCCCGAGACGCCGACGAATTCCGCTTCGCTCGCATAGGCTGCCGGCATCCGCGCCCCCCCGACACGGTCGGGCGCGAAGGTCGCCAGGAACGAACGCATGACGTGGCGCACGCCGGCCTCGGTGATCGTGCGCTGGTCTTCGTTATAATAGCGCCCGGAATTCACGTTGCTGGTCACGACATCGTAGGCCGGAAAATAGACGGTCCGCGGATCGCCCGAGTCGCAGAGTTCGCCCGCGGCGACGCGCAGGACCGATTTCGAATAGCTGTTCGAAATGAGGACGTGGCGGTCCATGTAGGTCGCGATCATCGGGACCGGCGAGACGGTGAAGACCACGCGCGCTCGCGGGTTCACGCTCCAGAGCCGGTCGAGAAAGCCACGCAGGTCGGCCGTCACCTCTGCCGCCCCGGCATTCACGCATTCGTACAGGGCGGGATCGAAGGTTCCGCCGGCGACGCCGGGTGCCAAAGGCAGGGCGGCACCATCCGAGCGGCAGCGCCAGCCCTCGGTCAGGCCGAGCGTCAGCACGAAGACGTCGAGCGTCTCGAACAGCTCCCGCACGCAAGCAAAATGCGCTTCCCGAGCGGCGGCGACATCGGCCTCGCCGGCAAAGCCAGCCGGTTCGATCGTCGGGCGGAACGGATCGACGAAGCGGCCGTCCTCGCGCTGCCAGGCAGCCAAATCGGGTGTGAAAGTGCCGTAGGCACGATCGAAGAGCTGGGGTAGCTGGCGCGCATAGTAGAGATTGCCGTAGCGGGCGGAGAAGGTGCCGAACTGCCGTGCCTCTCCCTCGCGCTCGGACGTGCCGGGCGGTGCCTGTTCGGTGACGTAGTAGTTGAAGCCGGCGCCGCGCAGTGCCTCGGCGACACGCTGCGCGAAACAGGAACCTCCGGTCGCGACCCTGTCGCCATCGGCGATGGTGAAGGGCGCCCGCGGCCGCGGATCGACCGCGAAGGGCGGAACGTTCGCGATGGCCCTGCGCCAGAACTGATCTGAAGGAAGGCCGCTATAGGGGTTCGCTGCCACGACAATCCTCAATCGCCTGCGGACATTCGCATGGTCTCCCGCGACGAAGAGGGTCTTTCTGCGAGATCCTGGGCAGCAGGAAGGCGCGGCGCGTCGCGGAGCCGCCAGGAAACCGCGCATTGGAAGCAGGGCTGTGAACTCGATTTAATGAACGCATCGCAAAGCTGCGCATTCTTTGGAAATGCGTCCCACCGGCGTCATCCCGGGGCGCCGCAGGCGAACCCGGGACCCAGAAACACCCCGCGCTTCAGGCATGATGCGTTGGCGGTCATGGATTCCTGTATCTTTGGGCTGCTGCTGTAGAGTGGCTTGAGCCGCTGTAGCCCGTTGGATCCCCGATCGTTTTTGCGAGCGCAACCCGGCGCGGGCGCAACGGCTCGATTGCCCTTGATCGAACAGTCGCTTGGGCCCTGGCAGGGTTCCGGGAGCCCGCATACAGGACCGGTCCCATGGCAGATATGCTCGCCGCCGGCATCGATGCCGGCCAACGCTATCTTGATCTCGGTTTCGCCCCGTCGGGCCGCAGCGCCCGTTACAAGAACGAGCCGGGCGATATCGCCCGTCTGGTATCACGGCTGCGCGAGAGTGGCGTGGCGCGCGTGGTTCTCGAGGCGGTCGGCTGCTACTCTCAGGCGTTGGTGACGGCCCTGGCCGCGGCCGGTCTGAACGTCAGCGTGGTCAACCCGCGTCGGATCAAGGCGTTTCGGGAGGCCGAGGGCCGGCGCGCCAAGACGGATCGGCTGGACGCGCAGCTCATCGCCCGCTTTGCTCAGACGATGCCCGAGGCCATCCGCCCCCTTCCCGACGCCGATGCGCTCGCCCTCAAGGCGCTTTCGACCCGACGCCAGCAGATCGTGTCCATGCGGGCGATGGAAAAGACACGGCTCAAGCAGGCCAGCGAGCCCCGTGTCGTCGCCAGCCTCAAAGCCGCCATCGCCGCCCTGGACGCGGCCTGCGCCGCGATCGAGGCGGAACTGTCTGCCCGCATCGGCGCCGATCCCGAAAAGGCACAGGCGCAGGAACTGCTGCTCTCGGTGCCCGGTATCGGCCTGCGCGTGGCCGGCCTTCTGATCTGCGACCTGCCCGAACTCGGCCAGCGCGATCGCAAGAGCATCGCCAGCCTGGCCGGACTGGCACCTCATGTCAGCCAGTCCGGAAACGCCCCACCGCGCGCCATGATCGCAGGCGGGCGGACATGCGTGCGCAACGCGCTCTACATGAGCGCGCTCGTCGCAGTCAGGCACGACGCCGGGTTGAAGGCCATCTACGAGACGATGCGCGATCAGGGAAAACCGGCCAAGCTCGCGCTCATCGCCATAGCCCGACGCCTCGTCGTCAGCGCCAACGCGGTCTTGAAAACAAAAAAACCCTACAGCCAAGCCAAATCCCTTGACGACTGAGACAGTCGCCGGGTTCCGCTACGCGGCCCCGGAATGACGGCGCTTTATTTTCTGCTGCGCCAACGAGACGCGTTAACTTGAGTTTGGAGCCCGTGCATTGGAGCTCGCGCGCTGGCTCCTCGCGGCAATCCCCCGCACTATCCGCCATGGATTTGCTTCGCCGAAGAGGCGAAACGTCGCTCGGTTGAATCGACAAGGCGGACGCGAGCGACTTGACCGCCCGAAACCGTGACCATGGCAGAGCACACCGATACACCACCGCACGAGGCTCCGGCCGAGGAGCTGACCTACGATGCGGCAACGCTTGCGGAACTTTCCGATCTGTTCGGACCGGTTCGGCTCACCGCCATGCTGTCCAGTCTTCAAAAGGAGATCGAGCACCGGCTCGATGGTTCTTCGGATGACGTCCGGGTAATCGGCCAAGGTGCGCATGCGCTCGCCTCTGCGAGCGGGATGCTGGGCTTCATGCCGCTCTCGCGTGCCTGCGCTGCGCTCGAACGGGCCTGTCTCAACGGCCACGGCATCGGGTCGGAGCGATCCGCTGCGCGCGCCGCCGCCCGTCGGGCACGCGAGGCGATCATCCGGCTGCGCGCGGCGACCACCTGAACGTCTGATTTCTGCGCAGCTCGTTTGGGGTGTAAGGCCTGCAGATCGGGACTGCGGTTCCACCGAAATTGACACTCTCATTCCATCATTAAAGGATACAGGGCGTTATGACACTTAATCAGCGAAGTACTTTTTCTCGTCGACGCCCTATCAATTCTCTTGGTCAATACAGCTTCTATATCATGGTAGTTTTGGCGCTCACAACATTCATATATGATTTGACGGCAGCGCTGCTGATACTGCCTGAGATTCATAATAAAATATTAAGTTCAAATTTCCACGTATTTATGCTGATAGCAATCACGATTATGTTCATCATTTATAGGAAGAACAGCGAAGAATCGTCTTAGATCGATTTTATTGGCTATCGAATTTCAATTTTATTAAATCAACTAGATCAAGAGTTTCCGCGCAGTCTGCTTGATTTCTACATCGGGCGTAGGCTTGACGGTTCAGTGTGCTCGACGGCTGCCGTAGCGACGCTGCTCAAAACGACCTCGCTTTGCTAGGAAGGCCTTGGGCCTTGTGCAAAACGCTTCATGTGTCACCTTCGCCCGACGGACGTTTCTCGCGCCACCCGCGCAGCTCGAGGACTGTGTGCCCCAACCATCCTTCGACGTGAGGTGGTCTACCCTGGGCTTCCATGTGCACGACGCAGTTCTCGCGCGTGATGGCCGCCTGATCCTTTTCGGACGCGAGGGTGGCGCGCCTGTGGCCGCGTTGGGCGCGGACGAGAACGGCTTGGGACCGGCGGTACGC
The DNA here is from genome assembly GCA_044227265.1 of Methylobacterium sp. Classification (GTDB taxonomy): domain Bacteria; phylum Pseudomonadota; class Alphaproteobacteria; order Rhizobiales; family Beijerinckiaceae; genus Methylobacterium. The sequence continues at coordinate 33,833 of JBGAFL010000005.1, read as the reverse complement.
GTTCCTCTTCGCGGCTTTGCCTACACGGCAGCGACCGCCCCGGATGGAACGTTGTGGGTCGGGGGAAGGGCCAACCAGCGGGCCTACGTGCCCGGCGGCGACATCTCGGATATCTACTTGGCCCATATAGATCGGGATGGGCGCTTGCTCGCCGAATACAGGTTCGGCAAGGGCTGGTTCAGGGGGTGCTACCGGACCGTCCGGGCGCTTGCCGTTCTAAGCTCGGGCGAGGTCGTGGCGGTTGCGCGCGATGGCGGGAAAACCTGGCTGGCCAAGATCACCACCGCCGGTGCACTCGCTTGGGAGACGCGCTTCGGCATTTACAAGACAGCGTGCGTGGCGGTGCTTCCTGATGATCGCATCGCAATTGCAAGCTTCGACTCGGTGGGAAGCCAGAAGGATCGCACATACAGCGAAGGTGTGACCGTGCGCGTGTTCGACAGAACGGGACATCGTCTGGCGGAGACGAATATCCGGAAGGACCTTAACACGGCGCCCGGTGCAAACTCGGAGCAGCTTGCCACCGCTGCAGTCGAGAGTGCCGTGTACGTGGCGTCAAGTTGGACCTGCTTTCCAACTCGAAAAGCGATCGAGGTGGCCAAGGTCGGTGTGGACGGAGCCGTACTTTGGCGCAGGTTGCTCGATGACCCGATTATCCCCGGCCAAACTGGAAGCGACGGCAGCCGTCTGCGGTCGACTTGCAGGCCGAGTTTGACCGTTCTGCCCAACGGAGACGCGCTGTTGGCCCGCGTTGAGGGCAATCGCATTGCGTTGTGCAAACTGGCTGCCGCCAATGGAGAGGTGGCGCTTACAGATGTGCCGCTTCCCACCTACGGCAGAGGATGCTCGGCCGAGCTGTTCCTGTTCGCGAACAAGGGGGGCAGTCTGTGGGTGCTCGGTTCGGGTTCAGCTCACAGCGCTGCCGAGGGCTGCACTTGGCTCGGCCATATCGATCACTTGGCGCACGGCTAGAGACGTAACTAATCCGGCCGTTGCAGAAGCCCTACATTTTGTTGCCGCGCTGCAACATGCCTCCATGAATCCTGGGGCTTTTCCGGAACGCCGCGGCGCTGCCTCAATCGGCGCGCGATCAAGCATCCGAAGGCGGGTTTGCACGCCGGCTCTTGTGCCATGGAGCCAGGATGTGCGCGCCCGCACCGCGCGGCATAGGGGTGTTCTGCGGAAGGCGGCTGTCAAGGTTGATCGAACCTTCGCTTAACCGTGCAACCCTTAAGACAAGCGGATCATAGGCCAGCAAGTGAGGCCGCCGCGCAGCGCGGCGCCTCGGGAGACGAGACGATGTTCAGCCCCGCCGGTTTTCGCGCGGTTCCGATCGTGGCAGTCCTTGCGGCAACGCTCGGCCTCGGCGCCTGCACCAATGACCGCGACCTAATCGGCGGCGGCGGCGGCGGGGCGTCCGCACCGGGCAGCGCCCAGGATTTCGTCGTCAATGTCGGTGACCGCGTCTTCTTCGAATCCGACTCGACGGATCTGACGCCGACCGCAACCGCGACGCTCGACAAGCAGGCCTCCTGGCTCCAGCGCTATTCCCGCTACACCTTCCTGATCGAAGGTCACGCTGACGAGCGCGGCACGCGCGAGTACAATTATTCGCTCGGCGCCCGGCGCGCTCAAGCGGTGAACGATTATCTCGTGGCGCGCGGGATTTCCGCTGCCCGCATCCGCACCGTGTCCTACGGCAAGGAGCGCCCGGTGGCCGTGTGCAACGACATCTCGTGCTGGTCGCAGAACCGCCGCGCCGTCACGGTGCTCGATGGCGGACGTGCAGGCTCGTGATCGGGGCCTGATTTTTGCCGCAGGACGGGCCTTCTGTTAGGGGTGTGAGAGCAAAGCGTGCCGCGAGCCGTACGGCGCTTTGCACCAGGAATTGACGGCAAGGGGACCGCGCGTGATGCCGCGAAACCCGGCTTTGAGTCTCACAGCATCGCACCAACAGATTGCATCGGTGCAAAACGTCATGTCCCCCCGCCTGATCCCGAGTTTCGGTCTCGCGCTCGTCCTGGGTACGATTGCCGTCCTGCCGTGCGCGGCCCAGGATGCTTCTGAATTCGTGGTGCGCCTCAACCGGCTCGAGAACGTCTCCCGGCAGATGTCCGGGCAGCTCGAACAGCTGCAATATGAGAACCGCCAGCTCAAGGAACAGCTTCGCAAGTTCCAGGAGGATGTCGAGTTCCGGTTCCAGGAAGGGAAGGGGAGCGGGCGCCGCGCGCCGGCCGCCGCTCCAGCCCCGGCGCCCGCCCCGAGCGGGGCGCCATCGGCCGCCCCCTACGGCACCAATCCGGGCAAGCGCGGCGACGCCTTCGACCCGAACCAGAATCCGAATGCACCGGGCGCCCCGCGCCAGCTCGGCACAACCGCTCCGTCCACGCCGTTTGCCGATCAGGCGCGGCAGCGTTCCGAGGCGCCCGATCCGACGCAGATGGTCGATGTCGGCTCGGTCGACGAATACGAAGCCATGCGGGAACGGGACGAGCGGGATGAAGGCGAGACAGGTCCCACGCCTGTGGACCTTTCGCCACCGACCGGAGCGATCTCGCCGGCACCCTCCTCGAGCATCGCGGCGACCGGGAGCGGCGATGCGCAGGCCGATTACGAGGCTGCCTATTCGCAGATCCAGAACCGCCAATACGAGCAGGCGGAGATGAGCCTGCGGCAGTTCATCCAGTCTCATCCGCGCGACAAGCTCGTGCCGAAGGCGACCTATTGGCTCGGTGAATCCTATCTTCAGCGCAACCGCAGCCGCGAAGCGGCCGAGCAGTTCCTGAAGGTCTCGACCGACTATTCCCGTTCCTCCGTGGCGCCGGATGCGATGCTGAAGCTCGGCACCTCCCTGAATGCGCTCGGCGCCAAGGCCCAGGCCTGTGCAACCTTCGCCGAGGTCGAGCGCAAGTTTCCGAGCGCCGGGCCGAACATGCGCCAGAATGTCGAGCGCGAGCAGAAGCGCGCGCGCTGCGCGGTTTGAGCGCCGGGAACGACGGCTCAAGCGATTCAAGACTCGCGCAGGCTCTCGCGCCTTTTCTTGATCCCGAGCGCTATGGCCCTGGAGGGGTGCTGCTCGCCGTCTCCGGAGGGCCGGATTCGATCGCTCTCCTGCACGCCGCCGCGACGTGTCGAGGATCATTGCCGGTCGCGATTGCGACCGTGGATCACGGCCTGCGCCCGGAATCGCATGCGGAAGCCTGTGCGGTCGCGGCCCTGGCGAAGGATCTCGGCCTCGAACACCGCATTCTCGCTTGGACTGGCGCGAAGCCGGGGAGCGGCATCCAGGCCAGCGCGCGCGCCATGCGATATCGGCTGCTGGAAAGCCATGCGCTTGCTATCGGTGCCCGGGCGGTGCTCACGGCCCACCATGCCGACGATCAGGCGGAGACGATCCTGATACGCCTGATTGCCGGTAGCGGCCCGGCAGGCCTCGTGGGCATGTGGAAGCTGCGACCGCTCGCGCAGGGTATCGACCTCGTCAGGCCCTTCCTGTCGCTCGCAAAGGCCGATCTCGTTGCCTATTGCGAGGCGCATGGCCTGAGCTACCTGCGCGACCCGTCCAATGCGGACGATCGTTACCTGCGCTCGCGCATTCGAGCCTTGGTGCCGCTTCTGGCGGCTGAAGGTCTGAGCGCTGCACGGCTCGCACGACTGGCGGAGCGACTGGCGCGGGACGAACGTGCGCTCGTCCACGCAGCCGAGAAGCTCGCCGCCGCTGCACGCCGCCCCGCAGGGCAGGGTGCACGCGTTTTCGCGGGAGCCACGCTTCTCGACGCGCCCGAGGCCGTCATCCTGCGCCTCGTCGACGTGGCGCTCGACGAGATCGGCAACCACCTGGAAGATCAAGTCGCCTCGCGACTTGAGCGGCTCGAACGCCTCGTGCTCGGCGACCTACTCCCGGCTCTAGCGCGGGGCGAAAGGCTACGGCGCACATTGCGTGGTGTCCTGGTCGAGGTCACGCCGGAGCGGCTGCTCGTTCTGACGCCGGCGCCCCCACGGCGTGCGCGGCAGAGTAACGCTAAGGCGGGGAGTATGGGGAGCCCTGCCGCTGAGACGACCGATTTACTTGGCAAGGGTCGGGGCGCTGCCTACATTGGACGGGAATGCGTGGCATCGAGTCCCGCAGCATCGGACGCGCGGGTACCGGCGTCCCTGGATCGAGGTCGATGAACCCGAATTTTCGAAACTTTGCCCTTTGGGTTGTCATCTTTCTGCTCGTCTTGGCCCTGGTCACCCTGTTCCAGAACCCTGGCCATCGCGGCGGCGGAAGCGAGATTTCCTACAGCCAGCTCCTGAACGATGCCGATGCCGGCAAGATCCAGTCCGTCGTCATCGCCGGGCAGGATGTGAGCGGCACCTATGTCGGGGGCGGCAATTTCTCGACCTTTGCGCCGAACGATCCCTCGCTCGTCTCGAAACTCCAGGGCAAGGGCGTGCAGATCACGGCGCGTCCTCCGTCCGACAATACGCCCTGGTTCATCCAGCTTCTCGTGAGCTGGCTGCCGATCCTCGTCTTCATCGGCGCCTGGATCTTCCTGTCGCGCCAGATGCAATCCGGGGCGGGCAGGGCGATGGGCTTCGGCAAGTCCAAGGCAAAGCTGCTCAACGAGGCGCATGGCCGCGTCTCCTTCGACGACGTCGCCGGCGTCGAGGAGGCCAAGGAGGATCTGCAGGAGATCGTCGAATTCCTGCGCGACCCGCAGAAGTTCCAGCGGCTCGGCGGCAGGATTCCGCGCGGCGTGCTCCTCGTCGGTCCGCCCGGTACGGGCAAGACCCTGATCGCACGCGCCGTCGCTGGCGAGGCGAACGTGCCGTTCTTCACGATCTCGGGTTCCGACTTCGTCGAGATGTTCGTGGGCGTCGGTGCGAGCCGCGTGCGCGACATGTTCGAGCAGGCCAAGAAGAACGCGCCTTGCATCATCTTCATCGACGAGATCGACGCGGTCGGCCGTCATCGCGGCGCTGGCCTGGGCGGCGGTAACGACGAGCGCGAGCAGACGCTCAACCAGCTCCTCGTCGAGATGGACGGCTTCGAGGCGAACGAGGGCGTCATCATCATCGCCGCGACGAACCGTCCCGACGTGCTCGATCCGGCTCTGCTGCGTCCCGGCCGTTTCGACCGCCAGATCATGGTGCCGAACCCGGACGTGACCGGTCGCGAGCGCATTCTGCGCGTCCATGTCCGCAAGGTGCCGTTGGCGCCGGATGTCGATCTCAAGACGATCGCGCGCGGCACGCCGGGCTTCTCCGGCGCGGACCTCATGAACCTCGTCAACGAGTCGGCACTGCTCGCGGCGCGTCGCGGCAAGCGCATCGTGACTATGCACGAGTTCGAGGACGCCAAGGACAAGGTGATGATGGGTGCCGAAAGGCGCACCTTGGTCATGACCGAGGACGAGAAGCGGTTGACCGCCTATCATGAGGGTGGCCACGCCATCGTCGCGTTGAACGTGCCGGCGACCGATCCGGTCCACAAGGCGACGATCATTCCGCGGGGCAGGGCGCTCGGCATGGTCATGCAGCTGCCTGAGCGCGACAAGCTGTCGATGTCGTTCGAGCAGATGACTTCGCGGCTCGCGATCATGATGGGCGGGCGCATCGCCGAGGAGATGATCTTCGGCAAGGACAAGGTGACGTCCGGCGCGCAATCCGACATCGAGCAGGCGACGCGCCTTGCCAAGATGATGGTCACGCGCTGGGGCTTCTCGCCGGAACTCGGCACCGTCGCTTACGGAGACAATAACGACGAGGTCTTTTTGGGCATGTCGATGGGCCGTCAGCAGACGGTCTCGGAGGCGACCGCGCAGAAGATCGACGCGGAAGTGCGGCGGCTCGTCGAGGCGGGCCTCGAAGAGGCGCGCCGCATCCTCTCCGAGCACCGGGACGATCTGGAGACCCTGTCGCAGGGCTTGCTCGAATACGAGACCCTGTCGGGCGACGAGATCCGCAAGCTGCTCAAGGGCGAGCCGCCGATCCGCGACGCGAGCGACGTGCCGCCGACCCCGGCACGCGGTTCGCCCGTGCCGTCCGCCGGCCGCGGGCGCCCCCGCGAAAGCGATGGCGGATTGGAGCCGACTCCTCAGCCGCAAGGCTGAGATACCGGCGCCTCCCAAGGGCTCGCCGCGCCAGTCTGACGGTCGGACAACACGACAGATGCCGCCTGAGGTTAACGATACCTCAAGGCGGCATCATCGATTTGACATGCTTCGATACCAGTTCCCAAGGCCGATGGGGTATAAGAGCAGCTCCAACGGGGACGAACGGCCGTGAGAAAATACTTCGGGACCGATGGGGTGCGCGGACGTGCCAACGGCGTGATCACGCCGGAGCTGGCGCTCAAGATCGGGCAGGCGGCAGGGCTCGCCTTCCAGCGCGGCGACCATCGCCACCGCGTGGTGATCGGCAAGGATACGCGGCTTTCCGGCTACATGATCGAGACGGCGCTGGTCGCCGGCTTCACCTCGGTCGGGATGGATGTTCTTCTGCTCGGGCCGATGCCGACGCCGGCCGTCGCCATGCTCACCCGTTCGATGCGCGCCGATCTCGGCGTGATGATCTCGGCCTCGCACAACCCGTTCGAGGATAACGGCATCAAGCTGTTCGGGCCCGACGGCTTCAAGCTCTCCGACGAGGTCGAGCTCGAAATCGAGACCCTGATCGATGGCGAGATGCGCAAGCACCTCGCCGGATCTCGCGAACTCGGCCGGGCCAAGCGCATCGAGAGCGTTCATGCCCGCTACATCGAATTCGCCAAGCGCACGCTGCCGCGCAGCGTCACGCTGGAGGGCCTGCGCGTCGTCGTCGATTGCGCGAACGGCGCCGCCTATCGCGTCGCGCCGGAGACCCTGTGGGAACTCGGCGCCGAGGTCATCTCGATCGGTGTCGATCCGGACGGGTTCAACATCAACCAGGATGTCGGCTCGACCGCGCCGACCGCGCTCATCCGCAAGGTGCGGGAATTGCGCGCCGATATCGGCATCGCGCTCGATGGCGATGCCGATCGCGTGCTGATTGTCGACGAGAAGGGCCACAAGGTCGATGGCGACCAGCTCATGGCGGTGGTCGCGCGCTCCTGGAAGGAAGACGAGCGGCTGACACAGCCCGGCCTCGTCGCGACGATCATGTCCAATCTCGGCCTCGAGCGCTATCTCGGCGGCCTGGGTTTGAGCCTCGCGCGTACCGCAGTCGGCGACCGTTACGTGCTCGAGCACATGCGGGAGCACGGCTTCAATCTCGGCGGCGAGCAATCCGGCCACATCATCATGTCGGATTACGCGACGACCGGCGACGGCCTGGTGGCGGCCTTGCAGCTTCTCAGCGTGGTCAAGCGCGTCGGCCGCCCGGTCAGCGAAGTCTGCCATTGTTTCGATCCGCTGCCGCAGATCCTCAAGAACGTCCGCTACCAGTCGGGCGAGCCCTTGCGCGACGACAAGGTGGTCACAGCGATCGCCCATGCGAAGGAGCGGCTCGGCGGCTCGGGGCGGCTGGTCATCCGTCCGTCGGGCACGGAGCCGGTGATTCGCGTCATGGCCGAAGGTGACGACCGCGACCTCGTCAATGAGGTCGTCGACGAGGTCGTCGATGCGGTGGCGCGCGCTGCCGCCTGAGCGAAACCGTAGCTGGTTGCCGCAACGGTTTCTGATCGCGGAGAATCAACAGTCACTCGGCTCGTCGAGCGCCTCCAATCTGCTCGTTCCGATTGCCGCTCGGCTTGCCAAACGGCCTCGGAAGTCTCCCGGAACCCACTGCAATCTCTGGAGGTCTTCCGCGAGGCTTTTCGCGGCGGAAGTGCGTCGATTGGGCTTCTGCCGGGCTGCGCTCTGGTTCTTCCAATGTGAGCAAATAGGGCGGGCCTCGCGGCCAAATCGAGACATCCGCGTTTGGGTTCTACAACCATTCCGAAAGGCTAATTTTTTACGTTAAGCACGATTTAACCTTCGCCGACGATGATCTGCCTCGTCCTCTCAGGCCGGACTTTTGGATTTCCGGCGCGCAAGAAGAGTGAAGGAAAGATCATGGGCCGCTCCAAGCTTCAAGCATGGGTGCGCTCCCTTACGCTCTTGGCGAGCGTCGGAGCGCCCACCTTCGCGATCGCCGCGGATCTGCTGCCGCCTCCGCCCCCGCCTCCGATGCTGCCTCCTCCGGTCGAAGTCGGCGGTGGCTGGTACCTGCGCGGTGATGTCGGCGTCGGCGCTGCGCAATACGAAGATATCGTCCTGCGCACCTCGGTTCCGGTGTCTTCGGACTACCATACCGAAGGCCATTCGATGAGCGACCAGTTCTTTGCTGGCGCCGGTCTCGGTTACCAGTTCGGCAGCTTCTTCCGCGCCGACGTGACGGGCGAGTATCGCGGCGGTGCCCGCCTCGGTTTCGTCGACGTCTATAGCGGCTGCTACGCCGGCTCGAACCCCTGCGCTCCCGGCACCGGTCTCGACCACAACACCGCCAACCTGTCTTCGGTCGTGGTGCTGGCCAACGGCTATTTCGACCTCGGCACCTGGTACGGCGTCACGCCCTATATCGGCGGCGGCGTCGGCTCAGCCTTCCACCGTGTCACCGGCTTCACCGATATCGGCGCCGGCACTGCTATGGGCGGCATGGGCATCGCCAAGGAGAAGCACAGCTCCGGCCTCGCCTGGGCGCTTCAGGCTGGTGTCTCTTACGACGTGACCCAGAACTTCAAGGTCGATGTCGGCTACCGCTACCTGAACATGGGCAATGTCTCGAGCGGCAACGTATCCTGCTACAACGACGGTTGCACGGCTCCCTACAGCTACAAGTTCAAGGACGTGACCTCGCACGACGTGAAGATCGGCGTGCGTTACCTCCTCGGCGGACCGGTTGCGATGCCGCTGCCGCCGCTCGCTCCGGCCTACGAGCCTGGCCCGCTGGTGCGCAAATACTGAATGCAGCCACTTGGCCTGCAGAGACGGCGCGGGTCGCTCCCGCGCCGTTTTCTTTTTTGAATCAGCGCTTTGCGAAACCTTAGGGTTAATCGGATCATAACCGGTTGCAGTCAGGATGCGAATCTGCGCCGCGGTGGATCCCGCCCGGACGTGTCGTGTGTCTGCGTGAGGAGCTCGCTGCGATGTCCGTCCCGAGAAACATCCGGATGACCGGGGCGAGTGTTTTGCTGGCTTCGTTCATGGTGCCGCAGGCCGCGAGGTCCGCTGACCTGCCATCCTTCGCCCCGCCGCCGGTGCCGGTCGTCGCAGCCGAGGTTCCGCCTCTCGCCTCCGGCTGGTACCTGCGTGGCGATTTCACCGAAAGCTTCTTCGACAGGCCGCGCGACGACACGCCGCCCGATCCGTCCGATCCCGGCATGCCGCCCTTGGTCGGGCTGCGTCTCAGCAAGGAGCCGGGCTACGGCGGCGGTGTCGGCTATCGCTTCAACGAATGGCTGCGCTTCGACCTCACGATCGACCAGCGCGCGCCCACCCGGTTCGCCGCCTATTCGTCTCGTTCGAACTTCGTCACCGGCTACAACATCGAGGCCGGCAAGATCGACGTGTTGACCGGGTTGGCCAACGTCTATGCCGATCTCGGCACCTGGTGGGGTTTCACGCCCTATATCGGCGGCGGCGTCGGCTTCGCGGACAAGGGCTTCCACGGCAACTACACGCAGACGACCTGCCTCCTCGAAGCGTGCGACGGTACGCCGGGAACTGGGCCGCGTACCGCAGTCTCCAGGCCGAATCGGTCCGTGTCGAATTTCGCCTGGGCGCTGACGGCCGGCGTTTCCTACAAGATCAGCCTCGGGCTGAGCGTCGACGCCGCTTATCGCTATGTCGATCTCGGCAAGGCGAAAAGCGGGCTCGACGATTACGCCCAGGGAACCCGCCTCAAGGACCTCGCCTCGAACGAGTTCCGGATCGGCCTGCGCTACCAGTTCGGCAACGACCTTTTCGCCAGCGTCCCTGCGAACGCCTACGGAAACTGATACCAGTGGCCATTGACCTTGACCGGTCAAAGCCGTCCGCCGCACGCGCGGCGGCGCGCATTCGCGCTTGCCAAGAGCCGAATGGATGAAGAGCCGAAGTTGACGGCTCTTACTATGACGGGATTCCAGCCCGACGATCCCCTCACGCCCGCCACCACAAGCGGCGGGCGTTTCACGTTCTGGCGGGAAATGCGGAAGTGGTCGATACAGGACACTACAATGCGTTGATCTGGAACCGAAAATTAAGGTTACCGAAGTAAGACTGTTCTCATGGGCAAGGCAACGACGAGCAAAGATGCTGCCCAGGGGACTCAAGCGATGCGTAGCCTCACGATCGGATTTCTGGCAGCCACCGCCATCGGCGCCATCTCCACTGCCAATGCCGCCGACCTCGACTACGGATACCTGCGCGGTGCCGACGAAGGCTACGCCGAGCCGGTGATCGACTGGAGCGGCGTCTATATCGGCGGCCATGGCGGCTATTCGTCCGGCGCCTACGGATTCGGTAACGCATTCCAACAGCTTGTCGCGAGACAGTTGCGCTTCACAACCATCGAGAAGGAGATGCAGGCATCGACGCTGTTGGTTCCACATTCGCAGCGAGTCGATGGTGGAAGCTACGGAGCGCTCGTCGGCTACAATATGCAGTTTGACGATGTGATCGTAGGCGTCGAAGCTGATTACACTCGCTTCAATGTAACTGGAATTACGACTGACGAAGGCGGTCGCACCGCTTTATTGTCTGATAATTATTACAGTAGCTATTATCTAACCGGGAAATCTTCGACACGCTTGATTGATTACGGAACATTGCGTGCTCGTTTGGGGTATTCTCTTGGAAGTTTCTTGCCGTTCGTGACGGGGGGCGTTGCAATTGGACGGGCCCGAATCGAGGATCGGGTTACGGTGGACACCCAATACCTTGCATCTGATCCAACGACGATGCCGCCGATTCTCCCAACCTCTACTGGCGACGGAGTAGCCAAAACGAAAACCGTCGCCGGTGCCGCTGCAGGCGCGGGTCTCGAATTCGCGGTCACCTCGAACATCCTGCTGCGCGGCGAATACCAGTACGTGCTGTTCAACGATTTCGATGGGCACAAGGTCAACGTGAACACCGTTCGCGGTGGCGCGGCGCTCAAGTTCTGACCGTCGCCACGCCCTTCGCAAAACGAGACCGAGCCATGCCGCGCATCTCTCTTCGCATCGTCCTCCTCGCCGGTTTCGCGGCGTTCTCGGTCAGCAATTCGGCTCAGGCGCAGGGCTACGGCCCGCGCGGACATGCGCGCCATTACGGCAATGCCCCCGTGCGATCCCTGCCGCCGGAGGTCCGTTACCGCGATCCGCGCTATGCCCCGGCGCCGCGCCGATATGCCGGGCCGCTCGCGCCGCGCTTCGAGCCGCAGCCGGATTTGATCCCCGCCTACCTTCCCCGTCACACGAACCTGCCGATGTACAACGAACCGCCAGGCCGCTTCCCGCAGCGCTAAACGCTCGGATCAAGCTTTTCGGAGCCGAGCCCGCACGGCCGAATGGTCCGGCGCATCGCGAAACGCCTTGAGCATCGCGTGCCAGAGCGGCTTGCGGCGGTATTGCGCGTCGTAGGGCAGGGCGCGTTGCGGCAGCCCGTCGGGGCGGCGGCGCGCAGGCGAGTCGTTGAGCCACGTGTCGGGATCGTAGAGATCCCAGGTCACCACATCGAGAACGGCCGGCTCGTCGAGCACGATGTCGAGGAAACGCCGCCCGAAATCGGCGACGCCCTTGTCGCGGGCTGCGATATCGGCCGGCAGGGCGCGATCGTCGATATCGAGCTCGGTGACCTCGATCGCGAGCCCCATGCCGGCAAGCTCGCGCAGGAAGCCGCGCAGGGCTTTCTCGTCGATCGGGTGCGTCGTGTAGAGATGCGCCTGCATCCCCATGCGGCGGATAGGTACGCCGCGGCGCAGGAACCCCTCCATCAGGCGCAGGACCGTGCTGCGCCGCTGATCGATGAAGGGCGCGCCGAGCTCCAGATCGTCCTCGTTCCACACGCCGGCCGCCTTGGGGTCGGCTTCTTGAGCCAGGTGGAAGGCGGTCTCGACATAGGAGGGGCCGAGCGCCTTCAGCCAGGGCGTGACGCGCAAGCCGTCAGGGCGCCCTTGCTGGGGCGCGACGATCTCGTTGACGACGTCCCAAGCCTCGATCTGTCCCTCGTAGCGCCGCACCATCGCGCCGATCCAACGCCGCATCAGGGCTTCGGCGCGGGCGGGATTTCCGCTCGCCAGTTCGCGCTTCGCCCAATCCGGAAGGGCCTCGTGCCAGATCAGGCAATGGCCGCGCATGCGCTGGCCATTGCTGCGGGCAAATCGCAGCGTGTCGTCCGCATTGCCGAAGTCGAGGCTCGCCTCCTGCGGCACGACGAGATCCATCTTCATCACGTTGTCGCAGACGAGCATGCCGCATTCGCGCGAAACGATGCCGAGATAGCGCGGGTCCTGCCGGAACCGCCCGATGGGGACCGAGGTGCCGTAGGCGAGCCCCTTCGCCGCGGCGGCCGCATTCAACCCGTCAGGCGTCCAAGAGGGGCGCCCGAGCGGTCCGAAGGGTTCGGGTTTCGCCGCGCGGGCGGGCAGGGCGCCGGTCGATGAGGCAGCGGCCGCCATGGCGCCCGCCATCAAGGTCCGGCGGCTTGGGTGAAGAGATTCGCCGGTCATCGCGCCGGTATCATCCCTCACGCGACCGGATAGGCGGCACGCATGCGCAAGCCGAACACCGCGAGCATGCACATGCAGCCGATGGCGATGTTGGCGTTGTACAGCACCGATTCGAAGGAACCGCCCGCAAAGGCCATCAGCCAGAGCCTCAGGAAGTACATCGTGGCTGGGTCCATCCGCCGGCCGGGTGCGATCGTCTGCAGATCGCGCAACGGGAGGACGATGAAAGCGAGCAATGTGATCAGGAGGCCGGGCAGCCCCATGATGAGGGCGGCATCGAGATAGGTGTTATGGGCCTGCGAGGCCTTGTTGACCCAGCTCAGCGCATCGGAACTCGAGAATTGCGTGCGCTCGGTGCCCCAGAAGGCGCCGAAGCCCCAGCCAAAAATCGGCCGCTTCATGACGTGATCGGCGGCAAATTCCCAGATCTCGGTTCGTCCCGTGAAGGAGGTATCCGGCAGGAAGCCGGCGATGTGGTCCCGGATTGCGGGGATGAACACGGAGCCGAGTGAGAACAGCGATAGACCGATGATCGGCCCGACGAGAATCGCCGCCCGCATGATGGCGCTCTTGAACAGCAGGCAGAGATAGGGCGCGAACACCACGAACGGCATCAGCGCGAGGACCGACTTCGAGTTCGTGAAGAACAGGAACACACTCGCGCCCACGACGATCACGAGCCCCCAGAACAAGCTGGCGGCGGAGCCGACGAACAGGCCGGTGATGATGAGCAGCGCCATGGCGCCGCCGGCCTCGTTCTTGTGGCCGAAGATGCCGCGCCACAATCCGGTATGTTCGGGCTCGTTGATGAGGTCGTAATCGTTATGGATCGCGAGATCGGGAACGAGCGCGACCGACAGATAGGAGGAAATCAGGATCAGGAGCGCGGCGATGGCGAGCGTCAGCGCGAATTGCCGGGCATTGCGCATCACCACGGGGATCCCGGCCGTGATCATCACCGCGATCGCGAACAGGATGATCCGGCGCAGCGACACGAGCGGCTCGACCGAGGTGAGGAGCGTCAAGCCGAGCCATCCGCCGCAGAGCATCAAGGGCCAGCACAGAAGCGGCCGCAGGCGGGCAATGCCGAGCTGCCACAGGGCGGCGCCCATCGCGAGCGCGAGGGCGATGAACAAGGCCTGTGTCGTGAAAGTGCCGCCGGTCTGCGTTTCCAGGATCGCGTGGTCGCTCAGATCGATCCAGGGCGCATGGTTCCAGAGCGCGAGCAGGCAGGCGAGGACGAGAGCGATCCGCAGCGGATCGGACAACTCGCCATCCATCCGCTTCCACCAGGGCATGGCGGAAAAAACATAAGTTCGCGGCTGGGCTTGCGAAGCCGAAGGCACGATCGGGTCTCATCCGGGGGGGCGTGTGAGCATCGGCTGCCCGCAACGCGTTGGCACGATTCGTACCGTACCCGATGAGCCTATAAATGGGGGACTTTGCCCCCGGTTATGCCCAGTAAGCATTGCTTAGGGTTGATGAAACCAGCGCGCGCCGAGCGCAGCTATTCGCCGAGGCCGAACAGCTTTTCCAGGAAGTTGCGATCGTCCTGGCTTGGCCGATCTGGCCGGCCGCGACGCTGCGGGACATTCGCCGAGGCCGTCTGCTGCGGCTCGCCGAGCAGGGCGCCGATCAGCCCGCCCGGGCCGTTGCCGCCACCCTCATGCGCGGCAACGGGCGCTTCCGGCCGGGCGCGCCAGCGGTTGAGGCCGGGCAGCGGCACCGGCTTGTCGCTCTTCAGCGCGACGCTCATGTAGTTGCGCCAGATCTCGACGGGCAAAGTGCCGCCGGAGAGCTTCTTGGTCGGCTCGCTGTCATCGTTGCCGAGCCAGATCCCGGTGACAAGCGTGCCGGAGAAGCCGATGAACCAAGCGTCCCGGTAATCCTGGCTGGTCCCAGTCTTTCCGGCGAGGTCCCAGCCGGGGATGTTGCCCTTGCGGGCCGTTCCGCTCTCGAACACCTCATGCAGCATGGCGTTCATCATGCCGACCGCGTTCGGATCGATCACGCGGCCGAGCCCGCCTTCGCCGCGCTTGTAGAGCTGCTTGCCATCGGCACTCTTGATGCGGGCGATGACGTAGGGGATGACGCCGGTGCCGCCATTGGCGAAGGCGCTGTAGGCGCCCACCATCTCGAGCGGCGTCACCTCCGAGGTGCCGAGCGCGATCGAGCCATTGGCCTGGAGGGCGGAATTGATACCGAGCCGCTGGGCGGTCTGCACCACCGCCTTCGGGCCGACCTCCTGGCCGAGCCGCACCGCGACCGTGTTGAGCGATTGCGCCAGCGCGTCGCGCAGCGTCACCGGTCCGCGGAAGTTGTGGGTGTAGTTCTCGGGCGACCAGTTGCCGACGCGGATCGGTGCGTCCTCGCGCACAGTGTCCGGTGTCAGGCCACGCTCGACCGCGGCAAGGTAGACGAAGGGCTTGAACGAGGAGCCCGGCTGGCGCTTTGCGGTGGTCGCCCGGTTGAACTGGCTCTGCGTATAGTCGCGCCCGCCGATCAGCGCGCGAATAGCGCCATCCGGCTTCATCGACACGAGGGCACCCTGGCCGACGTTGTAGCGCGCGCCCTGCGCGTTCAAGACGTCGACGAGCGAGCGCTCGGCGAGGTTCTGTAGGCCCGTATCGACGGTCGTCGTCACGACGATGTCGGAATCGAATTTCGGCAGGAAATCGTCGAGCACATCCATGACCAGGTCGGCGACGTAGTTCTGCGAGCCGCCGCCGCGCGAGCTGTAGAGCCGCGCCGGCTGCGCGAGCGCGACCTTCACGTCGGGGGCCTTGACGAAATCGAGCTCCTGCATCGCCGCCAGCACCTGGGCGGCGCGCGCCTGCGCGGCCTTGAGGTTGCGGTTCGGCGCGAGCCTGGAAGGAGCCTGGACGAGGCCGCCGAGCATCGCGGCCTCAGCGAGGCTCACGTTCTTGGCGGGCTTGCCAAAATAACGCTGGGCGGCTGCCTCGACACCATAGGCGCCGGCGCCGAAATAGACGCGGTTCAGGTAGAGTTCGAGGATCTCGTCCTTGGTGTATTTGTGCTCCAGCCAAAGTGCGAGGATCGCCTCCTGGATCTTTCGCGATGCGGAGCGTTCGGGGGTCAGGAACAGGTTCTTGGCGAGCTGCTGCGTCAGCGTCGAGCCGCCTTGCGAGACGCCGCCGCGCGTCAGGTTCTGGACGACGGCGCGGGTGATGCCGAGCGGGTCGATGCCGAAATGCTGGTAGAAGCGCCGATCCTCGATCGCGACGAAGGCGCGCGGCAGATAGGGCGGCAATTCCTTGATCGAAACGACGCGCCCGCCGGTCTCGCCGCGATTGGCGAGCAATGTGCCGTCACTTGCCAGAATCGCAATGTTCGGCGGGCGTTTAGGGACGGAAATCTGGTCGATCGGCGGCAATTGCGAGGCGTGATAGGCGATCAGGCCGGCGAGCCCGATCACTGCCCACAGGCCGAGCACGATGCTCGAGTAGACGAAGCTGCCCAGGATCGAGCGGCGTCGGCGCGGGCGCGGCGTGCCGCGCCTCGCCAATTGGCGCGAACCCTTCGATTCCGCCGTCGGTGCTCCGCGCTTCGCCACGCCGCCTCCAGCGCGATCGGTGCGCGTGAGACGGACATCGAGGTCGCCACGATCCTCGGCACGCCCTCCGGGCACGTCGAAATTCGGTTCCTGCCTCGTCCCCCGTCCGCGTCTGATCGCCATGCGCCCGTATCGTCTGCCCCGACCTTCGAGACTGCAATTGCAGCCTGCCTAGTCCGTTGCGCACGCTAAATGCGGCAGGTTTAGGGGGCGTTAACCACCTGCTTGCAGTGCGGCAAAGTTCGGGACGTGGTGCGGTGCGCGGACAACGCATACGGGTCCGGTGTATTCCGCTTGCGCCATCGTCGCCGGAGGGGCCGCCAAACAGCGCTCGACCGCGTGCGCTCGGGCAATCTCAGCTTCCGTTGGCCGCGCTTTCGGCACAACCATCGCGGAAACCGTTCGCATGAACGATATCGTTTCAGGTGCGCAGGCGGCCCGTCCGCTTCTCGCCGTCCCCTCGCGCCCCGAACGGCCCTTGCCGACGCTGAAGCTGCTGAAGACTCTGGCGGCGAACACGCTCGGCGTCTGCGACGAACAATTGTTCGACGAACCGATCGTCATGCGGCGCTACGGCCTCGTGCATCTCGCCTTCGTCAGCGACCCGGCCGGCATCCGCCACATCCTCGCGGACAAGTTCAACGACTATCCGCGCTTCTCGCTGGTGCGCCGCCTCTATCAGCCCGAGATCGGCACCGGAACGCTTGCGAGCGCCGGCGAGATCTGGTGGCGGCATCGGCGCGTCGCCGCGCCGACGCTGGAGCGCCGCGCGATCGCTCCGGTCGTGCCGGAATTGATCGATGCGGCCGAGTCCCTGGCCGATGCCCTCGGCGCGAGCCGCCCCGAGGGGCCGACGAATATCGAGCTGCACGTCAAGGAAATCTGGATGCAGCTGCTCAACAGGATGGTCACCGGCGGCGACCCGCGTGGCCTGCCGATCCTCGCTTGGCTCGGAAAAGTTCCGCGCAGGCCGCGCGCGCTCGATTTCACACCGATGCCGTCATGGCTTCGGGACCGCGTCAGCTCGGTCAAGCAATCCGCCGAGCGGGTGTCGCTACGCCGTGAACTCCTCACCCTGATCGAGGAGCGTCTCGCCGAAGGGTATGCCGGGCCACGAGATTTTCTCTGGCGCATCGCGCATGGTGTCGATCGCGAGACCGGCCAGCCGCTGCCCCTCCTCGAAATTCGCGACGAGGCGTCGAGCCAACTCGCGGCCGGGGAAGCCTCGATCCGCGCCTTGACCTGGATCTGGTATCTGCTGGCACTTCATCCTGAGGTCGAAAGCCGGCTTCATGAGGAGATCGACGAGGTCACCGGCGGCCGGCCACTGGAGCCCGATCAGATCAGGAAGCTCGTCTACACGCGCCAGGTCCTCGACGAAGTCATCCGCCTCTACCCGCCGATTCCGATGATCGTCCGCCAGGCCATGCGGCGGGATACCGTCTGCGGCCATAAGGTGCCTTACGGGACGATCGTCGTGATCTCGCCCTGGATCGTGCATCGACACCGGCGGCTCTGGAGCGATCCGGACGTGTTCGACCCGGACCGGTTCAGCCCCAAGCGCAGTGCCGAGCGTTCACGCCTTGCCTTCATCCCGTTCTCGGTCGGCCCCGGAACCTGCACGGGGTCGAGCTATGCCACCACGCAGATGATGATCATGATCGCGGCGCTGGCCCGCCGCTTCCGCTTCCGGCTGGTGCCCGATCGCCCCGTCACGGCTGCGAGCGGCGTCAGTTTAAGGCCGCGCTCCGGCATGTGGATGACGATCGAACGGCGCTGAGATTCTCGGCAGCCCCATTTCCCGCGTTCTTTTGGATTATAGAAAAATCAGTAAAATCAATCGATTACGCGTGTTTCCTGAAGCTGTTTATGGTCAATCTCTAGGGGTTCAGCCGCAGCCCGAGCAGGAAGACGTTTCCGCTATAGCTCGAATTGACGGCGGTGCTGTCGAGCTGCGTGTAGATGTAACTGCCGCGCAGCGTCAGCCAGCGGTTGAAGCGGTAATCGAGGCGAGCCAGCGCCGAAAAGCCGGTCTCCTTGATGTGAACGCCCTCATAGTCGCTGCCGACATAGGCGCCGCCTATCGTGATCGAGAGGTTGCGCAGGAGGTCGTGCTGGACTTCGAGCGCCGCGACGTCGGTGAACACGCCGCTCGAACCCACGACGGAGGTCTCGATCACGCCGGTCGCTTGGCTGAACCGCACCGTCGTCAGCGGGCTGAGCTGCCAGACCAGCGCAGTGTTGACGAGCGGCGCATCGATCGAGCGCAGGCTCCGGTCGACATAGTCGCGGTGCTGTAGCCCGGCAGAGATTTCGCCGGACAGGTAATTCGTCAGCCGGATCGAGGTGCCGGCAGTGAAGCCGATCCCATTGGAATCACGGCGGATGCCGTTCACATCGACAGGCGTGTCATAGACACGGGTATCGGCCAGCACCTCGACGAAGGGCGTCAGGACCGGCGAGATCTCGTAACCGGCGCGCAGACGGACGCCGTATTGGTTCGAGTTGCGATCGCTCTGCACGATCACCGAACCATCGGTCAGACGCGCATCGTCGTAGATGTTGCGGTCGATGCTGCCGCGGATTCCGAGCTGGAGCCGGTTGAAGCTTTCGGTCACGCCCGCCGAACCGCCATAGGTGGCGAAGATCGGCCGGCTGGTTGCGGTGGCGGCGCCGAGGTCGGGCGTGCCGTAGCGCTGCGTGTCGAGCAGGAAGTGGGTTTCCAGTTCGACCCTGGTGTCGCGGTTCACGTCGATGCGCATGCGCGTCACGCCATTGGCGTTGGGACGGCTCGCCGCGTCGTTCTGCGGGAATTCGCTGTAGCCGCCGCGCAATTCGCCCGAGAGCTCGCTCGCCGACCAGTCGCTGCGGAAGGCGACCTCGGCATCGGTCCGCAGGGCGAGCGAGCCTTTCGCCGCGCGGCTCACCGTCTGATCGGGATTGCTGTCGTAGCCGATGCCCTGCGACACGGCGGGCAGCACCGTGAAGGTGCCGAGCCGCAAGCCCAACGGCGCATAGGCCGGATCGGCATCGTTGGGCCCTCTGAGCGCCAGGGTGTTCAGAAGCACGTTCGAGGGATTGTTGAGCGCCAGCAACCCGATGCCGCTTGGCAGGCGAAGCGGCGACGGCGTCGGCGTCGGAGCCGGGACGCCGCTGACCGGATTGCGCACCACCGGCGTCAGGCGCAAATCGGTGACGAAGGCTTGCGTGCGCGGGCGGACGATCTGGCGTGTCGGGAACCCGTATCGGCGCGGCGGGGCCGCCCGCTGCTGCAGGATGCTCGGCGGGCGATTGTCGCTCGTGCCGCCGGCGATCGTCGACACCGCCGGACCGCCTGTGCGGAAACGCGGCAGGCGCGATATGCCTTCGCCGCCAGATAGTCCGCCCCCGGCATCGCCGGCGGCGGGGGCGCCCCCCAGCACGGTGTCGCTACCCAGATCCGCACCCTGATTCGCTCCGCGAAGAACGGGCATGCCGTTGCGGTTGGAATCGAGACCGAACCGGCGGCCGGGATTGCGGCGCACGAGCGGATTTCCGGATTCGAAGGCCGGGGTGCCGTCAGCATCCTGCGCCGAGGCCGGCATCTCGACTGCCGTGAAAGCCGTCGCCGCGAGCGCAAGGCAGCACAGGCGCCCCGCGATGCGGCGCCTCCTCGCTCCGGTGATCGGCCGCTCGCCTGTCACGGGCAGAAATCTCTCCGTCGGCCCAAGGACCTGTCCGATGGCACCCGTTTCGCGAGGGCCGGCTCAGCCGGCGGTTGCGAGGGGCAACATGGTTAACGGAGCTACACCAAGCGTGGTTAATGGAGGGTCAACGCTGCCGGAGCCCCCGGAACGTCGGCCCGTTCAGCCGCCATCCGACCACATTCGCGCGTCATCAACGCGCAGGTTCCGGCCGCAGGGCCGGGCATAACGGGCGAGCGGGGACAAAACCCTTCCATGGCAGTCGTACAGCGTCTCGAAGATCGTCACGCCCCCCTGGCGGAGAAGGCGCAGCCTCCGGCGATCGCCTCGGCTCTGCGTACGATCGAGACCGAGCGCGCTGGCCTCGGCTGCCTGATGGACGCGATCGGCAACGGCCTCGGCGAAGCCTTCGCGGCGGCGGTCGAGCGGATCGGCGCGGCACGTGGCCGGGTGATCTGTACCGGCATGGGCAAATCCGGCCATGTCGCCCGCAAGATCGCCGCGACTTTGGCCTCGACCGGCACGCCAGCCTTGTTCGTGCATCCGGCCGAAGCCAGCCATGGCGACCTCGGCATGATCCAGGCCGACGACGTGGTGATGGCTCTATCCTGGTCGGGCGAGACCACTGAACTTGCCGACATCATCGGCTATTCCCGCCGCTACCGCGTCGGTCTCGTCGCCGTCACCGCCAATGCCGGCTCCACGCTCGGACGCGAGGCCGATATCTGCCTGACTCTGCCGAAGGCGAAGGAAGCTTGCCCGAACGGGCTCGCGCCCACCACCTCCAGCGCGATGCAGCTCGCGCTCGGCGATGCGCTCGCCGTCGCCCTGCTCGAGGCGCGTGGGTTTTCGGCCCGCGACTTCTCCGTTTTCCATCCCGGTGGCCGGCTCGGCGCCTCGTTGCGCCAGGTGCACGAGGTGATGCATTCCGGCGAGCGGCTGCCGCTCGTGGCGTTCGGCACGACGATGCGTGCGGCGGTGGCAGAGATCGATGCGAAGGGCTTCGGCTCGGTCCTCGTCGTCGACGAGCGGGGCCGCCTTGCCGGCATCGTCACGGACGGTGACGTCCGGCGCGCTATTCTCCGCAACGGCTTCGACACGATGGCGGTCGAGACGGTGATGACGCGCAACCCACGCACCGTCGGCCCGGAGACGCTGCTCGCTTCGGCGCTGCAGATTCAGGAGAGCATGAAGATCACGGTTCTGATCGTAGTCGAATCCAGCCGGCCGATCGGGCTCGTGCACTACCACGACCTGCTCAGGGCCGGCGCTGCGTAAGCCGTGTCCAGCCCGTCTGTTCGAAGATCGCTACTGCCCTCGCCGCGATCGGCTCGCGAAGAGGACGGCGTCCTCAGCCGCACGGAACAGGGCCTTGGCCTTGTTGACGCATTCCTGCTGCTCGGAGTGCGGATCGGAATCGTAGACGATGCCGGCTCCCGCCTGCACATGCATGCGGCCGTCCTTCACGATCGCGGTGCGCAGGACGATGCAGGTATCCATCTCGCCGCGTGCGCCGAAATAGCCGATGCAGCCGCCATAGGGGCCGCGTTTCTCGCGCTCCAACTCGTCGATGATCTCCATGGCGCGCACTTTCGGCGCGCCTGAGACCGTGCCGGCCGGAAAGCCGGCAGCAAGGGCCGAGAGCGCATCATGCGCAGGGTCGAGCGCTCCCTCGACATTCGAGACGATGTGCATGACCTGGCTGTAATATTCGAGGAAGAACGAGTCCGTTACCCTCACGCTGCCGATCTTCGAGACCCGGCCGACATCGTTGCGGCCGAGATCGAGTAGCATCAGGTGTTCGGAGCGTTCCTTCGGATCGGCGAGCAACTCCTCGGAGAGAGCCTTGTCCTCGGCTAGGTTCGCGCCGCGCCGGCGCGTGCCGGCGATCGGGCGGATCGTCACCGTCCCCTCGCGCACCCTCACCAGGATCTCGGGCGAGGAACAGACGACCTGGAAATCCTCGAAATCGAGATAGCACAGGAACGGTGCCGGGTTGGTGCGCCGCAGCGAGCGGTAGAGCGCGAAGGCCGGCAGCGCGAAGGGCGCCTCGAAACGCTGCGAGAGCACGACCTGGAAGATGTCGCCCGCGACGATGTACTCCTTCGCCCGTGCCACCATGTCGAGATAGGCGCCCGGCTCGGTGTTTGATGCCGGTTTTGGGACCGGCAGCGTCGTCAGATCCGCCCGGGCCTCGACCGGGAGCGGCCCTTCGAGCGCCTCGGTGACGCGATCGAGGCGTGCCTGCGCAGCCTCGAAGGCCGCCTTGGCGGAAATGCCCTGTGCCGGGCGTATCGGCGTGACGACGGTGAGCGTGTCGGCGACGGCATCGAACACGACCATCACGCGCGGGCGGATCAGGATCGCGTCGGGTACGCCGAGCGGATCGGGATTCGGCTCGGGCAGACGCTCCATGGCGCGGACCATGTCGTAGCCGAGATAGCCGAACAGGCCGGCCGCCATCGGCGGCAGGGCGGCGTTGTCATCATCCTCCGCGATCGCGCTCTCGGCGATCACGGCCCGAAGCGCTTCCAGAGGCGGGCGCTCATCCGCGACGAATTCGGATAGCGCCCGGTCACGCGCGGTCTCGGCTCGGCCATCGCGGCAGCGCCAGATCAGGTCCGGATCAAGTCCGATCATCGAATAGCGGCCGCGAACGGCTCCGCCTTCGACGGATTCGAGCAGGAATCCGGGGGCGCCATGGTCGCTCTTGAGTTTCAGGAAAGCGGAGACCGGCGTTTCCAGATCGGCGACCAGGGTCAGGCCGAGCAGGCTCGGCCGCCCGGCCTCGTAGGCCGCCGCAATACGATCGAAAACGGTCATCGGATCGGGCGTACTCGCCATCAATACTCGCCGCCCAGCGCCCGACGGAACGCAGTCTGGTTCACGTTGACGCCGGATTCCTTCTGAACCTCGGCGATGTATTGTCCGAGGAGGTCATCGGCGAGCGCGGTGCGGAAGCTGGTTTCCAACTTCTTGTCCGTCTCGGACCCGGCGACATAGGCCGGCATCGTCGCACCGGTGACCTTGAAGACGGCGCGGCCATCGCCGGAGGGAGCCGAGCCGGCCTTGCCCACCGGAGTCGCGAAGATGCGCTCGATGATATCCGAGGAGAGGTCGTCCTTGGGCTGGTTGCGGGCGATCTCGGTGACGGACTTGGCAGTGAGACCCGCGCCCGTCGCGACCGCGTCGAGTTCCTCGCCCTTGTCGAGCTTCTCCGTCAGCTCCTTGGCCTTGGCCGTGAGGTTCTTGGCGATCTCGGCCTTCTTCCAGCCCTTCACCGCCTCGTCGTGCACTTCGGTGAGCGGCTTGTCGTGCGCGGCGTCGATTTTGGTGACGTCGTACCAGACATAGCCGCCATTCTTCGTGCGGAGCGGTTCGTTGTCGCCGCCCATTTCCGCCTTGAACGCGGCAGGGAGGGTGTCGTGGGAATCCGGAATTCCTTCGATCGGCTTGCCGGCGGGATCCTTGCCGGTTGCATCGACAGCCGGGATCTCGATGAGGCTGAGGCCGCGCTCCTTGGCGATATCGGCAAGCGGCTTGGCGCCGGCCCGTGCATCCTCGATCGCCTCGTGCGCCGGCTCGATGGCGTCGCGCGCACGGTCCAATGCGAGCTGCTTGCGGATGCCCTCTTTCACCTCGTCGAAGGGCTTGATGGTTTCGGGCTCAATCGCGGTGATGCGAAGCAGCACCGTCCCGAACCGCCCCTTGACCGGCTGGCTCACGGCATTCTTCTCCAGCGCGAAAGCGGCGTCCGCCACCGCCTGGTCGAACAATTCGGCCTTGGTCAGGCTGCCGAGCGTGAGATCCTTGGGATCGGCGCCGCGCGCCACCGCGACAGCCTCGAAGGGCTGCTCGCCAGCTTCGATCTTCTTGTGGGCTTCCTCCGCCGAAGCCTGATCCGGGAAGCTGATTTGCTGGATCGTGCGGCGCTCCGGCGTCCCGTATCGCGACCGGTCGGCATCGTAGACCTTGCGTGCGTCGTCCTCGGAGACGGCATCGGGCTTAGCCATCGCTTCCGGATCGAGCACGAGTAGAGCCAGGCTGCGCGTTTCCGGTGCGCGGAAATCGCCCTTGTTGTTGTCGTAATAGGCTTTTAGCTCCTCCTCGCTCGGCTCCGGAATGTCGCCGGCGGCCGAGGCCGGGAGCATGATGAGGCCGATCGAGCGGCGCTCGGTCGTGTAGCGATGGATGCCCTCGCGCATCGCCTTCGTGACCGGGAAATCCGCGCTGATGGCATCGGCCAGTTGCAGGCGGGCGGAGACAGCGCGCTGTTCGCGCACGAACATGCCCTCGTTGATCCCGGCACGCTGCAAGGTCTGGAAGAACAGGCTCCGGTCGAACGCTCCATCCGGGCCCTGGAACGCCTTCTCGTCCCGGATCGCGCGCAGAACCGCCTCGTCGGAGATCGCCAAACCGAGATCGTTCGTCTTCTGGTCGAGCGCCGCCTCGGTGATGAGTTGCTGCAGCACCTGGCGATCGAGCCCGAGCGCACGGGCCTGCTCGGCATTCAGCGTCCGCTTCAATTGCTGCTGATAGCGCTGCAATTGGTTCTGGTAGGCCGTGCGCACCGCCTCGGCCGAGATCGGCGTCTTGCCGACCGTCGCGACCGTCGTGCTCGACCCGCCACGGAAGAACTCTTCCACGCCGAAGATCGCGACGCCGGCGATCAGGAAGGTGAAGATCACCATCAGGACGATCTTGCCGAGCCAATGCTGGCTGGCGCTGCGAATGCTCGTGAGCATGGGACCCGTCAATCACCTCGCGCCGCTCCAGACCGGATCGCGGCGCCTCGTTTTCTCGCCGCCCGCGATAGACGATCCGCCCGCTCGCGCAAAGGGCAGCCGCTGACGCGGACGAGGACCGGCATGGTTTGCGCGCCACAGGCCGCTCTGATACGCCCCGATGGGCAAAGCCGCACAGTTCGGCGACAATGAGAATGGGGGTAAAGACACGATGGCGAGTGAGGTGCGGCGTCCGCTGGTTGCCGGAAACTGGAAGATGAATGGCCTGCGCTCCGCGATCGAGACGATTGAGCGGGTGCGTGACGAACTCTCCCCGGCACTCCTCGCCAAAATCGATGTGCTGATCTGTCCCCCGGCGACCCTGATCGCCACCGCCGTCGAGGTGCTCGAAGGCTCGCCGATCTCGATCGGCGGACAGAACGTCCATGCCAGGACGAACGGCGCCTTCACCGGCTCGATTTCCCCGGAAATGCTTGCAGATCTCGGCGCCCGCTATGTGATCCTCGGTCATTCGGAGCGGCGCGCCTATCACAACGAGACCGATAACGGCGTCTATGCCAAGGCGCTCGGTGCCCATCGCGCGGGCCTCTGCGGCATCATCTGCTGCGGCGAGACGCAGGACGAGCGCGAACAGGGCCGCACCCTCGATATCGTCCGTGCACAGCTCGCGCTCGGCGTGCCCAAACATGCGACGGCGAAGGACACCGTGATCGCCTATGAGCCTGTCTGGGCAATCGGTACCGGCAGAACACCGACGCCGCACGACATCGCCGAGGTGCATGCCTCCTTGCGCGACATGCTCGGCTATCTCGTCGGGCGTAAGGAAGCGCAGCGCATCCGCATCCTCTATGGCGGGTCGGTCAAGCCGGGAAATGCGCGCGAACTCATGGCGGTCGAGAACGTCGACGGCGCCCTCGTTGGCGGCGCCAGCCTGGTCGCCGAGGATTTTCTGGAAATCTGCGCGGCCTATGCGTGAGCCCCCGCTGGCTCCGCGACGAATGCGACTGGCGGTGATTTGATCGGAACATTGGCCCGCTCGGGTGGAACTCCGAGCTTGACCATACGTTCTCGTGCCATGACGCACTTCAAGTCCACCATCGCAACTTTGGCGATCATCGCGGGAGGGCTTCTCGCGGCCTCGCCCTATCCCTACCCGAGCACCGAGGCTGCACCGCATAGCGCACCGCAGGCCGTGCTGGGCGAGGCTGCGTCGCCGTCCGAGACATCGGCTCTTTGGAGCGACCCGCCTGCCCGCAGGATCGCGGAGACGAGCAAGCCTGCGATCGTAGCGGAAGCAAAGCCGGCGGAGGCCGTTCAGGCGGTGGCACCTGAAGCTGCGCCGCCGGCGATCGCCGAGCCGACGGGTGCACCGGCCCGGAAGCAGGCCGACCGGACCCCGCGCCGCAAGATCGTCCACAATGCCCAGCGGGTTCGCCAGGTCGCATCCCGCCAGGTCGCTCCCGCGGTGGCGATGGCGCCGTCCGCTGCGAATGCAGGTGCCGCCGCAACGACGGCGCAGAGGCCGATCGATCCGATCGGCGACATCCTGCGCGGGCTCGGCTTCGGGCGGGCGAGCTGACGC
The DNA here is from genome assembly GCA_044227265.1 of Methylobacterium sp. Classification (GTDB taxonomy): domain Bacteria; phylum Pseudomonadota; class Alphaproteobacteria; order Rhizobiales; family Beijerinckiaceae; genus Methylobacterium. The sequence continues at coordinate 7,613 of JBGAFL010000005.1, read as the reverse complement.
GGCACCTCGCGTCCGCAAGCGCTTGATCGCGGGCAGGTCGACCACCTGATTGCGCCGGTTGGCGATGATCCCCAACTGGTGTAGGAGCGCGCCGTGCCGTGTCATGCCCGGCTTCGCCCCCTGAACGCGTCCGCTGCGGCGGAGAGCAGAAGTTTCGATGCAAACCGTCCTGATAGTCGTCCATCTCCTGATCGTTCTGGCCTTGATCGCCGTCGTGCTGCTGCAGCGCTCCGAGGGCGGCCTCGGCCTCGGAGGCGGAGGCAGCGGCGGCGTTTCCGGCTTCATGACTGGTCGCGGACAGGCCAATGCGCTGACGCGCGCCACCGCAATTCTCGCGGCGATGTTCTTCACGACGAGCCTGACGCTCGCCATCATGGCCCATCACAGCGCGGCACCGCGCTCGATCCTCGACGAGGGCGGCACTGCGCAACCGACGCAGCAGCCGCAGAACGCCGAAAGCCAGCTCGAATTGTTGCGCAAGCAGAGTGGCGGGCAGCAGGCGCCGGCCCAGGGTCAGCCTGCCCCTGCCCCTGCGCCCGCACCGCAGCCGAGCGTCCCGGAAGCTCCGCAATCGCGCTAGGGCATGATCGGGTGGATGAGAATCCAGTCCTCTAAAAACATCGTGCAAAGACAATAATTTAGGGCGTGCTGCCGCCGTCGTCTGAACGCAGCACGCTCAAATGGCGGAGCCCGGACGCTCGAGTTTCTCGATCGTCCCGACAGATCGGTCCTTCGCTCTCTCGTTCGCGAAGCGATTGCCATCCCTCAGCCGCGTCGCGATCGATCATCGAGTCGGCAGGCTCGGATAAAGCCGTCTTTCCGGTCGGCCACGAGCATCGTCACATCCCGTGCCGAGGGCGGATTCGCGCTCTCGACAAAGTTCAACCTTTGCCGTTTGGCGAATCGCGCGGCGCCGTTTATGGACCGAAGCCCATGACGCGGTATGTCTTCATCACCGGCGGCGTGGTTTCCTCGCTCGGCAAAGGTCTCGCGTCCGCGGCGCTCGCTTCGCTGCTGCAGGCGCGCGGATTCACGGTCCGCCTGCGCAAGCTCGACCCATATCTGAACGTCGATCCGGGCACGATGAGCCCGACGCAGCATGGCGAGGTCTTCGTCACCGACGACGGCGCCGAGACCGACCTCGATCTCGGCCATTACGAGCGCTTCACCGGCGTGCCGGCAACGCGCGAGGACAACATCACCACGGGCCGGATCTACCGCGACATCATCGCCAAGGAGCGGCGCGGAGATTATCTCGGCGCAACGATCCAGGTGATCCCGCACGTCACCAACGCCATCAAGGAATTCGTTCTCTCCGGCAACGAGGGCTTCGATTTCGTGCTGGTCGAAATCGGTGGCACAGTCGGCGATATCGAGGGTCTGCCCTTCTTCGAGGCAATCCGACAGATCGGCCAGGAGCAGCCGCGCGGCTCGACCGCCTTCGTGCATCTGACGCTGCTGCCCTTCATCCCGTCTGCCGGGGAGTTGAAGACCAAGCCGACGCAGCATTCCGTCAAGGAACTGCGCTCGATCGGCATCCAGCCCGACATCCTGCTCTGCCGCTGCGATCGGCCGATCCCGGCCGACGAGCGGCGCAAGCTCGGACTGTTCTGCAACGTGCGCGAAACCGCCGTGATCGAGGCACGCGACGTCGCCTCCATCTACGACGTGCCGATCTCCTATCGCGAGGCCGGCCTCGACCGCGAGGTCCTCGCCCATTTCCGCATGCAGCCGGGCGATGAACCCGAACTCGAACGCTGGCACACGATCTCGCACCGCGTACGCAACCCGGAAGGCGATGTCTCGATCGCCATCGTCGGCAAATATACCGGGCTCAAGGACGCCTATAAGTCGCTCACCGAGGCGCTGACCCATGGCGGTATCGCCAACAACGTGCGCGTCCATCTCGAGTGGATCGAAGCCGAGGTGTTCGAGCGGGAGGATCCCGCGCCGTTCCTTGAAGGGATCAACGGCATCCTGGTGCCGGGCGGCTTCGGTCAGCGCGGTGCCGAGGGAAAAATCCGCGCGGCCCGCTTCGCGCGGGAGCGGCGCATCCCCTATTTCGGCATCTGCTTCGGCATGCAGATGGCGGTGATCGAGGCGGCGCGTTCGCTAGCCGGGATAGAGGCGGCGAATTCCTCGGAATTCGGCACAACGACCGAGCCCGTCGTCGGCCTGATGACCGAATGGCAGAAGGGCAACGAGCGTCACTTGCGCGTCGCCGAGGGCGAGAAGGGCGGTACGATGCGGCTTGGCGCCTACGATGCGGTGCTGGGGCCCGACACCAAGATCGCGGCGATCTATGAATCCACCAGGATTTCGGAGCGCCACCGGCACCGCTACGAGGTCAACATGGCCTATCGCGCGCGGCTCGAAGCCGTGGGCCTGCGCTTCTCGGGCACCTCGCCGGATGGGCTGCTGCCGGAGACCATCGAACATCAGGGACATCCCTGGTTCATCGGCGTGCAGTTCCACCCGGAGCTGAAATCGCGGCCCTTCGCACCGCATCCGCTGTTCAAGAGCTTCATCGCCGCCGCGATCGAGCAGGGCCGGCTGGTCTGAGGAGCCTGGCGATGGTGTCGATCTCGGGCCTGCCCGCTTTCCTCGGCTATTTCGGCGCCGCGCTCGCTCTCGTCGCGCTCTATCTCGTCGTCTACCTGACCGCGACTGCCCATCGCGAGATCGCACTGGTGCGCACTGGCAACGTCGCCGCGGCTCTGGCGCTCGGCGCGAGCCTCGTCGGCTATACGCTGCCGCTCGCCATGGCGATCTACAATGCCCAGTCGATTCTCGATTTTCTGATCTGGGGCCTCGTCGCCCTTGTCGTGCAGATCCTGATCTATTGGCTCGTGCGCCTCATCCTGCCGGATCTGTCGACGCGGATCGAAGCCGGTGAGCAGGCGGCGGCCATCCTGCTCGCATCCGCCTCGCTCGCAGGCGGCATCGTGAACGCCGCCTGCATGACCTACTGAGCGCCCGGTTAGGTTAAGCAGGGGGCACAGGACGCATGGCAGGGCAGGGTTCTTGGGAGGGCGGCGGGTCGGGCAGGAAGCGCTCGCAGACCGTTTCGCTCGTCCTCGTCGCCGGTGCGGGAATGGCGGCGCTCGCAATTGGCAAGTTCGACGAAAGCCAGCGCGAGGAAGATGTCCTGGTCTATGCGGGGCCTTCCGAATGCATCAACGACCGCGTACGCGATGCCGCCTCGTGCCAGAGCGAATACGAGACGGCGCGCCAGCTCTATCCCGACGTAGCGCCCCGCTATGCCGATAGCAGCCAATGCGAGGCCCATCATGGGGCTGGGCATTGCCTGGCCGGAGAGAGCGTGACGGCCGCCGCCGCCGGCAAATACGTTCCCCGCATGGCTGGTTACATGATCGGCCGCCGGGCCGGCCAGAGTCTGCAGCCGCAGCCGGTTTTCGAGCATCAGCAGCGCGAGGCCTCCCACGGTTCCGGCCATGGCGGCTATTGCACGGGCTCGGGCGCGCGCATCGTCACCGGGAACGGTGGCCGCTCCTCTCTCGCGCGGGTCTCCTCGGCCTCCATCCGGTCGAGTTCGTTCGGGGGCTTCGGGAGCACCGGACATTCCTTCTCGTCCGCCACGCGCGGCTTCTTCTCCGGTGGCTGATGCGGCGCGTCCGGTACGGCGAGCGCCCGGCCTGGCGCGAAACCGCGCGGAAAATCGGCTTCACCTTCCACACGCTCGATGGCGCGCCCTATTGGGACGAGACCAACGCCTACGCCTTCACCCTCGCCGAGATCGAGGAGGACATCGAGACGCCGAGCGCGGAGCTGCACGCGCTCTGCCTCGATTTCGTGGCGCGTGCGGTCGAGGACGAACGCATCCTCGCCGGGCTCGGCATCCCTGAAAAGGCCTGGGACGCTGTTCGCCGGAGCTGGCGGCGCAGCGATCCCAGCCTCTACGGCCGAATGGATTTCTCCTATGCCGGAGCGGGACGGGGACCGGCCAAGCTCCTCGAATACAACGCCGATACGCCGACCGCGCTCTACGAGACCGCCGTGTTCCAATGGCTCTGGCTGGAGGAGGGCCTAGCGAGCGGAAGGCTGCCGGCGGGGAGCGATCAGTACAATGCCGTGCACGAGCGCCTGATCGCGCGGTTTCGAAAGCTGCCTGATAACGGGCTCACGGCGTTTGCCGCCTACGCGGACTCGCCCGAGGATCGCGGAACGGTGGCCTATCTCGAGGACTGCGCCTTGCAGGCCGGCCGAACGGTCACGTTCCTCGACCTGCCGGAGATCGGGCTTCGGCCCGATGGCCGCTTCTGCACGCTGGACGAGCGGTCGATCGGCACCCTGTTCAAACTCTATCCCTGGGAATGGGCGTTCGAGGATGCCTTTGCCGGTGCGCTCGCGAGCACGCCGACGCGCTTTCTCGAGCCGCCCTGGAAGGCCATTCTCTCGAACAAGGGCCTGCTCGCCCATCTCTGGCGCCTCGCGCCGGGGCATCCGAACCTGCTGCCGGCCTATTTCGAGGATGAACCGGAAGCGGCGAGCCTCGGCGCATCCTACGTGGTGAAGCCGGTTTTCTCGCGCGAGGGCGCCAACATCCTGCTGATGCGCGACGGGACCGAGTTGGCCAGGGCTGATGGGCCCTATGGCGGCTGCCGCCATGTGAGGCAGGCTCTCGCCGAATTGCCCGCATTCGAGGATGGGGCCCGGCCCCTGATCGGTTCCTGGCTGGTGGGGGACCAGCCTTCGGGCCTCTGCGTGAGGCAGGGCAGGGGGCCGATTACGGGCAACGACGCGCTGTTCGTGCCACATCTGATCGAGCCCGCAGCATGAGCGGGCGAGGCTGCGCCCGAGCCTATGGGATGCGCTGGGCCCGACGAACGCCTATCTTCCCGGTATCGTGACCGAGATCCTCTTCTACCACCTGCAGAGGCAGCCACTCGAGAAGGTGCTGCCGAACCTGCTCGAAAAGTCGCTCGATCGCGGCTGGCAGGTGGCCGTCCAGGCGGTGAGTGAAGAGCGCCTGCAGGCGCTCGATGACGGGCTCTGGACCTATACGGAAGAGAGTTTTCTGCCGCATGGCACCGACCGCGAACCCGATCCCGCGAACCAGCCGGTCATATTGACCGTGCGCGAGGCCAATCCCAACGGAGCCTCGATCCGATTTCTTGTCGAAGGCGCGGCTTTGCCCGAGGATGCTGCCACGTACGCGCGCATCTGCGTTCTCTTCGATGGCAACGATTCGGAGGCGCTCCTTCATGCCCGCGAGCAATGGAAGAGCGCGAAGGCCCTCGGTCATGCGATCGCCTATTGGCAGCAGGACGAAAACGGTCGCTGGGCGAGGAAGGCGTGACCTCGACGGCGTGGCGGAAATCGAGAGCGGGATAGACTTCTAGATGTCGGATATCACAACAGGATCGGTCTCAGCCGCCAATCGGTGCCGGCGAGTGTTCGTCGCATTGCTTGCCATTTTCGCGCTCGGCGTTGCGCCGCTTCCGGTCCTTGCCGAGGCCCCGGCCAGACCGGCAACCGAAGGGGCGCGCAAGGCGCCTGAGCGACCCGCCGAAAGCCGCGCGCCGGAGGGGCGCAAGCTGCCGCCGGATTCGGTCACGGAGCACGAACTCGCGCTCCCCGATGGGCGCTCGCTCGCCTTCAATGCTACGGCCGGCAGTCTCGCGCTCGTCGACGAGTCGGGCGGCCTCCAAGCCGAGATCGCCTATGTCGCTTATGTGAAGCCCGGCAACGCGGACGATCTGGCGAGGCGCCCGATCACTTTCGCCGTCAATGGCGGCCCGGGCGCATCCTCGGCCTATCTCAATATCGGCGCGATCGGCCCGTGGCGGCTGCCGACCGACGGCGCGACGATCAGCCCATCGCAGGCGATCGCCCTCACGCCCAATGCCGAGACCTGGCTCGATTTCACGGACCTCGTCTTCCTCGATCCCGTCGGCACCGGCTACAGCCGCTCGGCAGGTGATGACGGCCGCAAATACTGGAGCGTCGACGCGGATGCGTCGCTTCTCGCCTCGGCGATTGCCCGTTACCTTCGCCAGAACGACCGGATCGCCTCGCCGAAATTCTTCGTCGGTGAAAGCTATGGCGGTTTCCGCGGGCCGCTCGTCGCAAGCAAGCTTCAGGAGGATGTCGGGGTCGGCCTGTCCGGACTGGTGTTGGTCTCGCCGGTGCTGGATTTCGCCTGGCTGCAATCGCCCCGCACCACGCCCTGGGGCTTCGTGACGCGATTGCCCTCGCTCGCCGCCGCCAAACTCGAACGCGATGGCACCGCGCCGAGCCGCGCCCTGATGTCCGAAGCCGAGCGCTACGCCGCGGGCGATTATCTCATCGACCTGTTGAAAGGCCCCTCCGATGTGGATGCTGTCTCGCGTCTGACCGCCCGCGTCTCGCGCCTCACGGGGCTGGATGCCGAGACGGTTCGGCGCCAGGCAGGCCGGCCGACAGCGAGCAGCTTCCAGCGCGACATCGGCCGTGAGGCCGGCCGCGTCTCCTCCGCCTACGATGCTTCCGTGACGAGTTGGGATCCCGATCCGACCTCAGCGCAATCCGGCTTCGAGGATCCGGTCCTGACCGGGTTGCAGGCGCCGCTGACGAGCGCGATGATCGATTTTTACACGCGAAAGTTGAATTGGCGTGTGACCAACATGCGCTACGAATTGCTCAACAGTGCAGTCAGCCGCGGCTGGTCCTGGGGATCGGGCCGCAGCGCGCCGGAAGTGATGGGCGCGCTCAAAGGCGTGCTCGCCCTCGATGACAGCCTGCGGGTCCTGGTCGTGCACGGCTATACCGACCTGGTGACACCGTATTTCGCCTCGAAGCTGCTGATCGACCAGATGCCGACCTACGGTACGGGCGAACGGCTCAAGCTCTCGGTCTACCCCGGCGGCCACATGTTCTATTCGCGCGCGGATTCGCGTGTCGCCTTCCACCGCGACGTCGCCGACCTCTATGAACGGGCCTTGCGGGCGCGCTCGGATGGCACGGTGCGGGAGCCCGGAACGCGCCCCGCGCCCTCGCAGGAGCAGCCGACGCCGTGAGCTTTCGCCGCCGACCGATTGATCGGGCAATTCTCGTCAGCCTGCTCGGGTGCGTGGCCGGCTGCACCGGGACGGAACGCGTCTCGGCGCCGCCTTCCCCGCAGGCCCTGCTGATTCCTGCGCCTTCGGCGCCGAGCTTTGCCGGGCCAGTGCTCGATACGAACGGCACTTGCACGGGGCCTGCGCCGAATACCGCGGCCGCGATCGAGCCGGGCATCGGCGAATGCGACCTCGTCCGGCTCAAGGGCAAACCGCCGACCGACGTACTCGTCGGCGAAGGCCGCTCCGGGCGCGAAGTGCAGGTGCTCTACAACGAGCCGGGCGCGAAGGAGCTCTACTTTTTTGTGAACAACAAGCTCGATCGCATTGTGAAATAAAGATTTTAGCTCAACGCTTGGGAGCCTGAAATTGCCCCGGGATCATCCCCGGGCGGTTCTTTCGATTTGATGATAGCCGGTCGTCCGTGAAGAACGCGGCTCAAGCGGCCTGACGGCGCTGGTTTGACTGGCTGGCGGAGGCAAGGGCGGCCCAGATGAGGGCACACAAGAACTTGAGCCAGGCGAGGAGGCGTCTGAAGTTGTAGCCGACGGCGGC